>NZ_JAXQNS010000008.1:0-266787 GCF_034427815.1 Pseudomonas gebzensis | reverse complement strand
AGCTTCAGGCAGCCTTATTGCGAGTCCTCTTGATACGCCTGGAGACAGCCGGTATGCGCAAAGCCATTAACAGCGCTGCAACGGCGGCGTAGATCGACCATTGCGCGAGGTCGGAGCGGACAATCCAGAGGAAATGCAAAAGCCCCAGCCCCAGAATTGGATAGATCAGCCTGTGCAGCTTTCTCCAGCGTGCCCCGAGGTGCTTTTGACTATAGCGATTGGACGTGACTGCCAATGCCAGGAGCCCGACAAAGGCCAGCGCACCCACGATGATGTAAGGCCGCTTCTGCAACTCGACCGCCAGCTGTGCGAAATCCAAGCCCAGGATGAACACCATGTACGCTGCCATGTGCATGCCTATATAAGCAAAGCACCACAAACCGATCTGCCGGCGCGCGACGATCCACCCTGCCCAACCGGTGACCCGCTGCAGAGGTGTCATGGCCAGGGTAATCAGCAACAGGGTCAACCCCCCCAGCCCCAATCGGTCTACGAGAATCTTTCCAGGGTCTGGACCCAGCAGGTTCATCGCCGCCTCATAGAGCCAGCAAAGCGGAAACACGCTCGCGCACACAAAAATGGCCAGGCGAAAACCGCGATAGCGCATCAGTAGTTCTTCCGCAGGTCCATGCCTTGATAAAGCGACGCCACCTCGTCGGCGTAGCCATTGAACATCCCGGTGCTACGCACGTTGGGACTGAACAAGCCGCTAGGCAGCCGCCGCTCACGTGCCTGGCTCCAACGTGGATGGTCAACCGTCGGATTGACATTGGCGTAGAAGCCGTACTCGGTAGGTGCAAGCCCTTGCCAAGTGGTTTCCGGCTGCTGCTCGACCAGGCTGATGCGCACGATCGACTTGATGCTCTTGAACCCATACTTCCAAGGCAAGACCAAGCGCAAGGGCGCGCCATTCTGGTTGGGCAGCTCCCGGCCATACATACCCACCGCCAAGATGGCCAATGGATTCATCGCCTCATCCAGGCGCACGCCTTCAACATAGGGCCAATCGATCAAGGCGAATCCTGACCGCTGCCCGGGCATGCTCTGTGCGTCCTGCAAGGTTTCAAAGCGGACATAGCGAGCCTTCGACGTCGGCTCCACGCGCTTGAGAAGGTCAGCCAGTGGAAAGCCAAGCCACGGGATCACCATGGACCAGGCCTCTACACAGCGCAGGCGGTACACCCGCTCCTCGAACTGGCTGGGCTTGACCAGGTCTTCCAGCGCATAGCGCCCAGGCTTGGCGACCTCACCATCTATCACCACGCTCCAAGGCTCGGTTTTCAGGCTGCCCGCATTGGCAGCCGGATCACCCTTGTCAGGGCCGAACTCATAGAAGTTGTTGTAGTGGGTGGCGTCTTTATAAGGCGTGATTGCCTCGTCTTGGACGGTGACAGCTCCCCAGCGCGTGCCAGGCAGTTTGCGAGTGAACCACTCGGGGGCCTTGCCAGGATCGACATCGGCATAGCGCGGCGCTTCGCCAGCCGCGCTGATCCGAGGCAGGCCGGCAACGGCCAGCCCGGCCAGAGAGCCACCCAGCAACGAGCGGCGCGAGAGATAGACAGACTCAGGGGTGATGTCTGATGAAACGCAGTCCGAGGACTTGGGAATCTTGATGAGCATGGGGGCTCCATAGCACAGGTAGCGGATACACCTGTAAGACTATGGAGCCTGCGGGTTATTCCCGCACGCCCTTGATTATGAGCGTTTGAGACGGCGATTGCGCAGCAGGAACTGCACGGGACCGGAAGCCGCATACCCAAGGAAAATCAAGAGGAGGATTCGCGGCGGGTCGCTGAAAATCACCGCAAACACCAGTACAACGGCCAAAATTGCTACAAAAGGCACGCGGCCTTTGAGGTCCAGCTCTTTGAAACTGTTGTACTTGATGTTGCTGACCATCAGCATCCCTGCCGCAGCAACGATCAAGGCCACCAGGAATGACAGCTTGGACCCTTGGATGCCGTAGTCGCTGAACGCCCACACGATACCGGCCACCACACCTGCCGCAGCAGGACTGGCGAGACCGATGAAGTAGCGCTTGTCTGCCGTGCCGACCTGGGTGTTGAAACGTGCCAGACGCAGTGCAGCACCGGCCACATAGATGAAGGCAACCATCCAGCCGACCTTGCCCATGTCCCCCAGTGCCCAGACAAAGGCCAGCAACGCAGGCGCGACACCAAACGCCACCATATCGGACAGGGAATCGTATTCGGCGCCGAACGCACTTTGGGTGTTGGTCATGCGCGCAACACGCCCATCGAGACCATCAAGCACCATGGCGACAAAGATCGCGATGGCCGCAGAGGCAAAGTACTTGACCGCTTCGCCCGAGTTGCCAGCACTCATGTAGCCATGGGCACTGATGGAACAGACGATCGAGTAGAACCCGGCAAACAGGTTTGCGGTAGTAAACAGATTGGGCAGCAGGTAGATGCCGCGATGACGAACCTTGCGCCCTTGCGCGTCATGCCCTTCTTCAACATGTTCATCGACAGGCAACAGGCTTTCAGCGTCGGAGGGCGTGTTCGGCTCTTCGGGACGTTCGCTCATGAAAAGTACCTTGCAACAGGGTGGAAAACGTTCGATATGGGCGTGCGCAACAGGTTCGGATACGCACCCCAACGGTCAGCTTTATACCAGATGCTGGCCCTGGAACGAAAAAACGCGGCCGAAGCCGCGCTTTTTATCTGACCAGAACGGCTTAGTTCTTGGACTTGTCGACGATCTTGTTCGCCGAAATCCACGGCATCATCGAGCGCAGTTGCTCGCCGATGATTTCGATACCGTGAGCGGCGTTGTTGCGGCGCTTGGCGGTCATCGATGGGTAGTTGGTGGCGCCTTCGCTGATGAACATCTTCGCGTACTCACCGTCCTGGATGCGCTTGAGAGCATTGCGCATGGCCTTGCGGGATTCTTCGTTGATGACTTCCGGGCCAGTGACGTACTCACCGTACTCAGCGTTGTTGGAGATCGAGTAGTTCATGTTGGCGATGCCGCCTTCGTACATGAGGTCAACGATCAGCTTCAGTTCGTGCAGGCACTCGAAGTAGGCCATCTCAGGCGCGTAGCCCGCTTCGACCAGCGTCTCGAAACCGGCTTTGACCAGCTCCACGGTACCGCCGCACAGAACAGCCTGCTCGCCGAACAGGTCGGTTTCGGTCTCGTCCTTGAACGTGGTTTCGATGATGCCGGTACGACCGCCACCCACGCCTGCGGCGTAGGACAGCGCGACGTTCTTGGCGTTGCCCGATGCATCCTGGTAGATGGCGATCAGGTCAGGGATGCCGCCGCCTTTGACGAACTCGGAACGCACGGTGTGGCCCGGAGCCTTGGGCGCGATCATGATCACGTCGAGGTCTGCACGTGGAACGACTTGGTTGTAGTGGATCGAGAAGCCGTGGGAGAAGGCCAGGGTGGCGCCCTTCTTGATGTTCGGCTCGATCTCGTTCTTGTACAGAGCGCCCTGGAACTCGTCCGGGGTCAGGATCATGACCAGGTCGGCAGCAGCAACGGCGCTGGCGACATCGGCGACTTTCAGGCCGTGGGCTTCAGCTTTTGCGACAGTGGCCGAGCCTTTGCGAAGACCGACGGTGACATCGACACCGGAATCCTTGAGGTTGCACGCTTGGGCATGGCCCTGCGAACCGTAGCCGATGATGGCAACTTTCTTACCTTGGATGATCGAAATGTCACAGTCTTTCTCGTAGAAAACTTTCATGCACTTACCCCTGGTTATATCTCGGCTCCAGTGGAGCCATCGCTAATTGTATTGAGTCAGATGCTCAGGACTTTGTCGCCGCGGGCAATACCGGTCACACCGCTACGCACCGTTTCGATGATCGATGCCGTGCCGATGGCCTGGATGAAACTGTCTAGTTTGTCGCTGGTGCCGCTCAATTGCACGGTGTAGACGCTGGCAGTGACGTCGACGATCTGCCCACGGAAAATATCCGTGGTGCGCTTGATCTCTGCGCGCTGTGCGCCGGTCGCCTTGATCTTGACCAGCATCAGTTCGCGCTCGATATGGGCGCTCTCCGACAGATCGACCAGCTTGACCACCTCGACCAGTTTGTTGAGGTTCTTGGTGATCTGCTCGATCACTTCGTCCTGGCCGACCGTGGTGAGTGTCAGACGCGAAAGACTGGGGTCTTCGGTCGGCGCCACGGTCAGGCTTTCGATGTTGTAGTTGCGTTGGGAAAACAGGCCGACCACGCGAGACAAGGCACCGGGTTCGTTTTCCATCAGCAGGGAAATGATGTGCCGCATATCAGGTACGCTCCGTCTTGCTCAGCCACATGTCACGCATCGAACCGTCCTTGATCTGCATCGGATAGACGTGCTCGGAACGATCGATCGCGATGTCGATGAACACCAGTCGGTCTTTCATCGCAAAGGCCTCTTCCAGCTTGGGCTTGAGGTCTTTGAGGCTGGTGATGCGAATACCGACGTGGCCATAGGCCTCGGCCAGCTTGATGAAATCGGGCAGCGACTCGACATAAGAGTGCGAGTGGCGACCGTTATACGCCATGTCCTGCCATTGACGGACCATGCCCAACACACCATTGTTCATGTTGACGATCTTCACCGGCAGGCCGTACTGCATGCAGGTGGAGAGCTCCTGAATGTTCATCTGGATGCTGCCCTCACCCGTGACGCAAGCGACGTGCTCGTCCGGGAAGTTGAGCTTGACGCCCATGGCCGCAGGGAAACCGAAGCCCATGGTGCCCAGGCCACCCGAGTTGATCCAGCGATTGGGCTTGTTGAAGCGGTAGTACTGCGCGGCAAACATCTGGTGCTGGCCGACATCGGAAGTGATGTAGGCGTCGCCGTTGGTGACTTCGCACAGCGTTTCGATCACGGTCTGCGGCTTGATGGCGCTGCCGTCGCCCTTGTCATAGGGGAACAGCCCGCGGTCGCCACGCCATTCGTTGATCTGCTTCCACCAGGCATCGGCGGCCGCTTTGTCGGGCTGCTCGCCGATTTCCTTGAGGATCGCCTGCATTTCCGTCAGCACGCTGTCGACCGGGCCGACGATCGGCACGTCGGCCTTGATCAGCTTGGAGATCGAGGCAGGGTCGATGTCGACATGAATGATCTTGGCGTTAGGGCAGAACTTGGCCGGGCCATTGACCACGCGGTCATCGAAACGCGCACCGACGGCGAAGATCACGTCGGCATTGTGCATGGTCATGTTGGCGGTATAGCTGCCGTGCATGCCGAGCATGCCGATGAACTGATCGTCGGTGCCTGGGAACGCACCCAGCCCCATGAGGGTGTTGGTCACCGGCAGGTTCAGCGACTTGGCGATGGCCGTGAGGGCTTCGGAGCCGCCGCCCAGGATCACGCCACCACCGGCGTAGACCACCGGGCGTTTAGCGGCCAAGAGCATTTCGGCGGCCTTGCGGATCTGCCCGGAATGACCCCGTACAGCAGGGCTGTAAGAGCGCAGCTTGACCTTCTTCGGATAGACGTACTCGAACTTTTCAGCCGGGTTGGTCATGTCTTTGGGAATGTCGACCACAACGGGGCCAGGGCGACCGGAGTTGGCCAGGTAAAACGCTTTCTTCAGGATTTCCGGGATCTCGCTGGCATGCTTGATCATGAAGCTGTGTTTCACGATCGGACGCGAGATACCGATCATGTCGGTTTCCTGGAAAGCGTCGGTCCCCACCATGGTGCTAGGCACCTGGCCGGACAGGATCACCATCGGGATCGAGTCCATGTAAGCGGTGGCGATGCCGGTGATGGCATTGGTTGCGCCGGGGCCGGAGGTGACCAGCACCACGCCTGCCTTGCCGGTCGCACGGGCGTAGCCGTCAGCCATGTGAGTGGCGGCCTGCTCGTGGCGAACCAGGATATGTTCGACTTCCGGTTCCTTGAACAGGGCGTCGTAAACATGAAGGAGAGCACCACCAGGGTACCCGTAGATATGCTTAACGCCTTCGTCGCGCAAAAAGCGGACGACCATTTCAGCGCCGGATAAGAGCTCCACGATGTTCACCTCTAAAACGCCAGAATACCGTCCTTGATGGACGGGTCTTAATAGGTTTACTGCCAAGCAGAGCATGAGCGAAAACGTCAGCACTGACTGAGCAAGTATTGGGATCACCCCAGAGTGTTGCGGGGGGGCCCACCCAGCGCGAGGTAACGCGTTGCGGGGTGTAACAGGCGGCGCGGGTATGCGCCTCATGATCTGCTTGGCGGGTCTGCTTCTGGCAGTCCCCCTACAGCGGAAACTGGATTCTTCTGATTCAGCGGCTTCAAGTCAAGAAAAATTATTGCCGATATTCGATCAGGATGATTAGTTGCCACCACGTTTATCTTGGGTTGCAGCAGAAAAACTAACAATTGAACGAAAAAGAGCCGCAATCTGCGGCCCTCAGGGTAAAAAGCGAAGAAATCAGGCGGAGGGATCGATCAACCGGTCAAAGGCTGCCAGCAGTCGGCGTAGCTCGCGACTTTGCTCCGGGCGGTTGGCAAACACCGTTTCGGCCATCACCAGGACCCCGGAGGCATTGGGCAGCGCATGCCCCCCTTCGATGATCAGCGTCATGCGCGGCAGGAAAATCCATTGCAGCCACTGCTCGAAGGGCATGGTGTCGACGGCGAACGGCACGGTGCTGGCCAATGCCTGCGCGCTGGGCGCGTCTGCCAGCCACCAGCCCTGCACCTTCAGCTCCCGCTCGATGAGCAGCAGGTGATCGGCGATGTCCAGCACGCGCTGCTCGACGGTCACAGGCTGACCTTGGCTTTCTGCCGTGCCAGCGCTGCACCGGCGCTGTCGCCTTGCTTTTCCCGGGCTTGGGCGATGGTGTTCCATAGCTCGGCCTGCAGGCTTGGGCGACCATTGGCGTACGTCAGCGCGCGACGAGCGAGCTGTTCGGCCTGGGGCGCATCGCCCTGGTTCAAGCGCACTTGCGCAAGGCGGAACAGCACCTGGGGTTCACGCGGTGCGATGCGCTGCGCGCGCTCAAGGCTCGATGAAGCACCATTGAAATCGCCACTGCCCTGCTGTTGCTGCGCGGTTGTCAGCAACGCCAGCACCGGACCGTCGAGTTGCTCGTCGGCAGACAACCCCGTGGAGCGGTTGTTCTGCGGAATGCCCGAGGGCGTGCTGGCCTGCGGCGCGGCTTGCGGACTGGACATCGAGGCGATGTCGAACGGCTCATCTGCCACCGGATTGGGGTCGGAGGTGATGGGCGCGGTGTTGACCGGCGCCGTGGTGATCGGCGCCGCATCGCTGCCGGCCGGGAAAGATTGAATCGGCGAGGCGCCCGCGCCCTGCGGAATCATCACCGTCACCCCGGAGTCCTCTGGCAGCGACTGCGCTTGGGACGTCCCGGTCCTGGGCGTTGCGGCAGCCGTCTGCCGCTGCTGGATGCGCTCGCTGTTGGAGACGCGAGAACTGGAATCAACCACCGGGATATTGCCGCGCGGAACGCTGGCACAACCCTGCAGCACGGCCATGGCCGTCAAGACTGGAACCCACCACTTGTTCAATTCATGCCCTCTCATGCTCTAGTGCTCAATTGATCCAGCCCTTGACCCAATCCATCACCGAATCATCGGGCGCTTGCTCGCTCACGCAGGCAGCGCCGGCCGGGGGCTCGCTGCCGCGAATATACGGCATCTGCACGGCACCCGGACAGCTCTGGTCCGAGCCCTGCCCGGTGTTCGGGTCGATCCATGCCTGCACGACGTTGTCAGGCTGAGCCATGTCCAGCGGCAGCGGGTCGGCCTTGTGCATGAAGCTGGTCCAGACCTGCAAGGCGCCGGTTGCGCCAGTGAACGGCGTGGTGCCGTTGTCGTCACGGCCCAGCCAGACGACGGCCAGCAGATCCTGGCTGAACCCCGAGAACCAGCTGTCACGCGAATCGTTACTGGTGCCGGTCTTGCCCGCCAGGGTCAAGGAGCTTGGCAGGACACTGTAGACCGAGCGCCCGGTGCCTTCACGCATCACCCGCTGCATGGCGTTCTGCACCAGATAGATGGCGCCCCCATCGAAGGTTTGCTGAACCTGGAACGGATAACGCTTGAGTGGCTCGCCTTCAGCGGTCAGCACGCTGCGGATGCCGCGCATGGGCGTGTTGAAGCCGCCATTTGCGATGGTCTGGTACATGGTTGCGACCTGCATCGGCGACATGCCCCCGGCGCCCAGCAACATGGCGGGGTAAGGCTTCCAGTCCACATCCACCCCCAGCCGGCCGATGGTCTTGATGACATTCGGCACGCCCACTTGCAGGCCGATCTTGGCCGTTGAGAGGTTGTAGGAGTTGGCCAGCCCTTGGTACAGGTAGATCGTGCCGTGGGGTCGGCGGTCGTAATTCTGCGGACGCCACACCTGGCCATCGGCGCCCTTGACCGAGAAGGCTTCATCCTGCACCAGGCTGGTCAGGGTGAAGGTGCCCGGTTTTTCCAGTGCGGTGAGGTAAACGGCGGGCTTGACCAACGAGCCGATCGGCCGCACCGCATCGATGGCCCGGTTGAAGCCGGCGAAACCGGACTGCCGGCTACCGATCAGGGCCTGTACTTCGCCGGTTTCCGGGTTGCTGACCACCATCGCCGACTCGACAGCATCCGAGCCCTTGCGCCCCGCCAGACGTTTGAAGGTCTCGGACATGGAGGTTTCGGCCTTCATCTGCAGGATCGGGTCGAAGCTGGTGAAGATGCGCAGGCCTTCTTCGGTCAGGTCTTCGTCGCGGTAATCCTGGCGCAGCTGACGCTTGACCAGGTCGAGGAAAGCCGGGAACGAGCTGTCGGCCAGGCTGCCGCGGGTGGTAACGCCCAGTGGCATTTTTTTCGCGGCATCGACCACTTCCTGGCTGACGACGCCTTGCTGGGCCACCAGATCGAGCACCAGGTTACGCCGCTGCAGGGCGCGTTCCGGATAACGACGCGGATTGTAGTAGGACGGCCCCTTGACCATGCCGACCAACAAGGCGATCTGATGCAGCTTGAGCTCCGACAGCGGCTGGCTGAAGAAGAACTGGCTGGCCAGGCCGAACCCGTGCACGGCACGCTGACCATCCTGGCCGACAAAGACCTCATTGAGGTATGCCTCGAGAATCTCGCGCTTGTCGTAATGCAGTTCCAGCAGCACCGCCATCATGGCCTCGGTGAGCTTGCGGCTGAGGCTGCGCTCGCTGGTGAGGTAGAAGTTCTTGACCAACTGCTGAGTCAGCGTACTGCCGCCCTGGCGCATGGTACCGGCTGAGGTATTGACCCAGATCGCACGGGCGATGGATTTGGGTGACACGCCATGGTGGCTGTAGAAATCCCGGTCTTCGGTGGCGATCAGGGTGTCGAGCAGGTACGGCGGCACCTGATCGATATTGATGAGGATGCGGTCTTCGAGATTCTTCGGGTAGATGCCGCCGATCATCAGCGGTTCGAGCCGCACCACATCCAGCTTGCCGCCGTTGGCGCCAGCCAGGCCGGCGACATAGTCGCCCGAGAAGCGCACGCGCACGAACTGCGCAGGCTCCATGCCTTCATAGAACTGGAAACCGCGCGTGTTCAGATCAACCGTGTTGCCGTTGACCGAGGCCTGACCCGGGCTGCTGGCAGCGGTTTCACGGCGGTAGCCCAGCGCGTCGAGTTCGGTGAGGAAATCGTTCTTGCTCAGCTTCTGGCCGACGAACAGCTCGAGCGGCCGTGCATACACCTTGGCCGGAATGGTCCAGCGCTTGCCCGAAAATTTCTCTTGCACGGTGGCATCGAGATAAACGGCAAAGCCTGCAAGCAGCACCAGGCCGACCAGGCTGAGCTTCAGGGCCCAGCCCAACAGGACACGAGTGCGGCCAGGAAGGGGTTTTTTCGCGGTACGGGATTTTCGGGATCGAGTCATGGCGGCGGATTATACGCACTTTACTTTGGCTGGGCAGACATCCCAGCGGTTTGCAGGGGAGGCCCCATTGACCATAATGAGCCCTTTGAATTCCCTGCCCTCTTGAAGGATCGCTCGTGAGCCAAGCCCTGATCAACGCGCTGCACAACAGCGCCCTGTACCCTCACCCTGTGGACGGGTTCCAACTCATCGAGACCCACATCTCCTGGGTCCTGCTCACCGGCGAATACGCCTACAAGATCAAGAAGCCGATGAACTTCGGTTTCCTCGATTTCACCGAGCTGGGTCAGCGCCGGCATTTTTGCCAGGAAGAGCTGCGCCTCAACCAGCGTCTGACCGACGATCTCTACCTTGAAGTGCTGCCGATCACCGGCAGCGCCGAAGCGCCCTGCATCGATGGGCAAGGTGAAGCCATCGAGTACGTGCTGAAGATGCGCCAGTTCCCGCAAAGCCAGATGCTCAGCGCCTTGCAGGCCGATGGCGAACTGACCGCCAGCCACATCGACCAGATGGCCCGGCAAATTGCCGAGTTCCACCTCACTGCACCGAAGGTCGACGACAGCAATCCGCTGGGCTCGCCCGACAGCGTCATGGCACCGGTGGAGCAGAACTTCGAGCAGATCCGTCCGTTTCTCAAGGACGCTGCCGATCTGCAACAACTCGACAATCTGCAAGCCTGGGCGCACAGCAGCTTCGAGCGCCTGCATGCACTGATGGCGTCGCGCAAGGCCAACGGTTTCGTGCGCGAGTGCCACGGCGACATCCACCTGGGCAACGCGACGCTGATCGACGGCAAGGTGGTGATCTTCGACTGCATCGAGTTCAACGAACCGTTCCGCATGACCGACGTCTATGCCGATATCGGGTTCCTGGCCATGGACCTGGAGGACCGCGGCCTGAAATGGCTGGCGCGGCGCTTCATCAGTCAGTACCTGGAACTGACCGGGGATTACCAGGGCCTCGAACTGCTGAACTTCTACAAGGCCTACCGCGCGCTGGTGCGGGCCAAGGTCGCGCTGTTCAGCCTGGCGCCGGACGCCGATGGCGTACAACGCGCCACGACCCTGCGCACCTACCGCAACTATGCCAACCTGGCGGAGAGCTACAGCGCCATTCCTTCGCGCTTGCTGGCGATCACCCATGGCGTCTCGGCAGTGGGCAAGAGCCATGTGGCCATGCGTCTGGTCGAGGCCCTGGGGGCCGTTCGCGTGCGTTCGGATGTCGAGCGCAAGCGTCTGTTCGGTGAGCAAACGGGTGACGCGGGTCCAGTGGCCAGCGGCATCTACGCCGCCGATGCCAGCACGGCGACCTACCAGCGCCTGCATGAACTGGCGGCAATGATTCTCAAGGCCGGCCTGCCGGTGGTGCTCGACGCCACCTACCTCAAGCAGCAGCAGCGCCAAGCAGCTGCGCACATTGCCAGCGACACGGGCGTGCCGTTCCTGATTCTCGACTGCCAAGCGCCAGAGGCCGTGATCATGAGCTGGTTGGCGCAGCGTCAGGCCGAGCAGGCCGATCCATCCGATGCCACGCTCGAGGTGGTCAAGGCGCAGCAGGCGAGCCGTGAGCCGCTCGACCAGGATGAGCTGCTGCAGAGCAAGCGGGTCGACACCCATCAAGCCAGCGGCATGGACCAGTTGATCGAGCAGATCCGTCAGCGCCTGCCAGGCTTGTAACGCTACTGAAACACCTCCGCCGGGGCCGCATCGCGGCCCCGCACGGCGCGCAAGCGCAATCGCTATGCCCCGCTACACTCAAAGGCTGACCTGCTGAAGTCCCCCCAAACGACACTGTTCAGCTATCGCAAGGAGGCCTGATGAGCACTGAGTTGCAGCATCTCAAGAACCTGGGCAAGACTTCCGCACAATGGCTTCACGCCGTTGGCATCCACAGCCTTTCCGACCTGCGTCGCCTGGGCGCGGTCGGCGCGTACCGGGCAGTGAAAATGCGCGGATTCCGTGTTTCGAAAGTGTTGCTGTATGCCATCGAGGGTGCTCTGCAGGATATTCACTGGAACGACCTGCCGATAGAACGCAAGCAGGCGCTGCTTGTACAACTGGACGCAAAGCCTCAAGCGCAAAAATAGTGAAATAAAAAAGCGCATAGGGTTGACTAGGAAATGAGAATCGTTATGATTCTCAGAACTGGTCGCGAGACTGGTTGGATAAACTGAAAGCCCTTGGTTCGGACTCTCAGATTATCTCCTCATCAGGCTAATCACGGTTTTTGACCCGGCAATTTGCCGGGTCTTTTTTTGGCCGACGTTTTCATGGATGAGGGTGGCCGATGATCTGGTCCATCATCTGCCGCAACCAGATCAGGGGCCGTTCTCATGCGCCGTTCACGGCTTGCGTGTGAGAGCGGTCCCTGCGCGGGTCAGCCTTCCTGAATCAACCCCCTGGGTCAGTCTGAGATGGCTGCGCAAAGGCAGACAAGACCGGGGCCGCCCCGCGAAACGCGGGCGAGCAAGCACAATGCACTGGAGTACACGAGTCTTACGATGGGGACGCCTAGTCGGGGACGCCCAGTCGTGAATGCCCAGCCGGGTACACCCAGTCAGAGACACCCAGTCAGGGACACTGGTCAGGAACGCCCAGCCACGGCCGGCCTTCCAGCCCCACTTCAACGCAGTATGGGCGAGCGCCGATTTCTTCCGGACAGCGCCTAGCGCATGATGATCAAGGGATGCCCACGCTCGGGGTGCGCCTGCACCAGCACGTCGATCCCGAACACTGCACGCAATGCCTGGGGCGTCAGCACCTGGGCAGGCGTATCCAGCGCATGGCAGGTCCCCTGCGCCAGCAGCAGGATGCGGTCGCAATAGCGCGCGGCGAGGTTCAGGTCATGCAGGATCACCATCACCGCAGCACCGCGATCGGCCATTTCACGCACCGCTTGCAAGATGGTGTGCTGGTGCAACGGATCGAGCATGGACGTCGGCTCGTCGAGCAACAAGGTGGTGCCCGCCTCACCCGGCCACAGCTGGGCAAGCACGCGGGCCAGATGCACCCGCTGCCGCTCGCCGCCAGACAGCTCCAGGTAGCTACGCCCACACAGATGCCAGGCATCGGCAGCTTGCAAGGCGGCTTCGACAACCTGGCGATCGTGCTGCGCGCCGGTATCGAAGGGCAGCCGACCCAGGGCCACCACCTCCTCGACACTGAACGAGAACCCCAGGCTCGACACCTGCGGCAACACTGCCAGGCAACGTGCCCGCGCCTGCCCGGCCCAGTTGGCCAGGGCGCGCCCCTGCAGACTGACCCGCCCCACACTCGGCGTCAGTTCCCCACACAGCACACTCAACAAGCTGCTCTTGCCTGCCCCATTGGGCCCCAGCACGCCCAACACCTGGCCGCTGTGCAACTGCAGATCGATACCGCGCAGAACGTCCGTGCTCCCGCGGCGCAGGTGTAGCCCCTGAAGCTCTAGCATCAGCCACGTCCTCGTATCAGCAGAAACAGAAAGAACGGCGCGCCGATGAACGCCGTGACAATCCCGATGGGCAGTTCAGCCGGCGCCAGTGCCAACCGCGCAATGAGATCGGCGAACAACAGCAGCGTGCCGCCCGCGAGCAACGAGGCTGGCAACACCACGCGGTGATCAGGCCCTGCCAGCAACCGCACCAGGTGCGGCACCACCAGGCCGATGAAGCCGATCAGCCCGGCTGCCGCCACGGCCGCGCCGACCCCAAGGGCAGTGCAGAACACCAGCTCGCGCTTGAGCTTTTCCACATCGACGCCCAAATGGCGCGCCTCCGATTCGCCAAGCAACAGCGCATTGAGTGCCCGGGCCCGGCGCGGCAACCATAACGCCACGCCGCCGGCCACCAGCAGCAACGGCCATAACCGCTGATAGCTGGCGCCATTGAGGCTGCCCAGGTTCCAGAAGGTCAGGGTGCGCAGCGTGGCGTCGTCGGCCAGATAGGTGAACAGGCCCACGGCGGAACTGGCCAGTGCGGTCAGCGCGATGCCGGCGAGCAGCATGGTCGCGACATGGGTCTGACCATCACGGCGGCCCAGGCGATAGACCAGCGCCGTCACCCCCAGCCCACCGAGAAATGCACAGACCGACAACAGATACGGCGCGAACACCTCATTGATGCCGCCCAGCCAACTGCCGCCCACGATTGCCACTGCCGCGCCCAGCGCGGCGCCACTGGCCACCCCGACCAATCCAGGATCTGCCAGCGGATTGCGAAACAAGCCCTGCATGGCCACCCCAGACAGCGCCAGGACTGCGCCCACGGCCAGCCCCAGCAAGGTGCGTGGCAGCCGAATCTGCCCCAGGATCAGCTCGGCCTGCCCCAGGCCCTCGCCCGACAGCGGCACGCCCAGCAGCCTGAGCCCGGCGCGCAGCGTGTCGCTCAGCGGCAAACTGACCGGTCCCAGGGCCAACGACAACCACACCGCCAGCAGGCACGACAGGCCCAGACCGATGAACAGCGTTCGCGGCGTCAGCAGCCGCCTCATGGAACCGTGTTGACCTGGCTGTCGGGATAGAACGCCTGCACCAGCGACCGCACGCTCGCCGGCAGTCGTGGCCCGAGGCCGCCGACCAGCAAGGTCGGGTCGAGCGTAATGACCCGTTTCTCACGCACTGCCCGAGAGCCTGCCAATGCCGGGTTTTCCTTGAGCAACGCCTGCAAGGCGGCCTCACCCGACACTGCGCGGTCGGACACCACCAGCACGTCCGGATCGAGCGCCGCCATCGCTTCCACCGAGAGCGGCTTGTAGCCCTGGTGATGGGCAAGATTGCGCCCTCCGGCCTGCTGCAGTAACCACGCACCGGACGTGCCCTGCCCTGCCATCAGCGGTTTGCCACCCGCATGGCCGACCAGCAGCAGTACACCCGGTGCCGGCTGACTGGCTTGAGCGCGTGCAACGGCCGTAGCGATCGCGTCGATCTGCTGGTGATAACGGCTGGCCAGCGTTGCGGCCTGCTGCTCGGCGCCGAGCAACACACCGAGGCGCTTGAGGTTGTCATCCAGCGCCGTGAGGGTCGCGTCGCTGGAAAACAACTCCACCCGCACCCCGGCCGCGCGCACCTGCTGCACGACCGGCGGCGGGCCCATTTCGTCGGTCCCGACCAGCACATCAGGACGCAGGCTGAGCATGCCTTCGGCCGACAGCTGCCGCTGGTAACCCACGCTCGGCAAGGCCTTGAGCGACTCCGGGTGCTGGCTGGTGGTGTCGACCCCCACCAGACGTGCCTCCCCGCCCAGGGCGCTGATCCAT
Source organism: Pseudomonas gebzensis (assembly GCF_034427815.1). NCBI lineage: Bacteria > Pseudomonadati > Pseudomonadota > Gammaproteobacteria > Pseudomonadales > Pseudomonadaceae > Pseudomonas > Pseudomonas gebzensis. Next base: position 251,706 of record NZ_JAXQNS010000008.1, on the reverse strand, counting down.
TCGGTCAAGGCGCCGCCGGCACTGACCCAACGCTGCGGCAGATCGTTGGCGGCGGCCATGGCGGGGAACGCGACAGCGGCGCACAGGGCGAGCAGAGCGAGTGGCTTGCGTATCATCGGGAGTCCTTGTTCAAAGCGGGGCGCGCACCTTGTGAGGCACGGCGCAACTGCGCACCATAGACAGCCGGCACGATGCGTGGCGGCAATTTGATAATTATTCGCATTGAAGCGTCAAGCGACGCACTCGTTTCGCAAGGTTGAACCGCCCATGGATTTTCTATGCTCCTCCGATGCCTTGCCCGAAGGCACCAGCCGCACGTTCAGCGTGGCCGATCTGAAACTGTTCGGGGTACGCCGGCAGGGCCGTGCCTACCTGTACCGCAACCGTTGCCCGCATCGCGGCATCGCCTTGCAGGGGTCTGCCCAGACCTGCGTGTTGGACCCCAGCGCGCAGTTGATCGAATGTGCCCATCACGGTGCATTGTTCCTCATCGACAGCGGCGAATGCGTGGCCGGGCCTTGCGAGGGCGAGTGGCTCGAGGCCCTGGATTGCCACGAAGACGACCGTGGCCTCTGGCTCACTCGCCCAGCAACACCGGAAGCGGCCGATCGATGAAGATCTGCCCGGCATCGAGCCGCGCACCGTAGGCCAGCACCTCCACGCCCTGGGCAACGGCGGCACGTAATGCCTGGGCATACGCGGCATCGATCTCATCGGCCGGGCGCACGGCCTCGACGCCCGTCAGGTTCACGCAATACAGCTGCACCGCGCGCACGCCCTGGCGCGCCAGTGTGGCCAGCTCGCGCAGGTGCTTGGCGCCGCGCTGGGTCACCGCATCGGGAAAAGCCGCCACCGGCGAGTCGGCATAACCCAGCGTCACGCTCTTGACCTCGACATAAGCCGGACCGCCTGGATAGTCCAACCGGAAGTCGATACGACTGCGTTCTTCGCCATAGGCGACTTCACGCTTGAGCGCGGTAAATCCGGCCAGCTCGCGGATCACCCCGCTACGCAGCGCCTCTTCAACCAAGGCGTTGGCGCGGCCGGTGTTGACGCAGGCCAATCGCCCTTGCGGCGTCTCACTGAGCTCCCACGTGCCGGGCAGCTTGCGCTTGGGGTCATTCGAGCGGCTGAACCACACCTGCCCGCCTTCGACCATGCAATTGAGCATCGAGCCGGTATTGGGACAATGGATGGTCAGCTGCTCGCCGCTGGGCAGTTCGATATCGGCCAGAAAGCGCTTGTAGCGGCGCAGCAAGCGGCCTTCTTCCAGCTCGGGTTGAAAGCGCATCAGCCTTGCCAGCTGCGCAGACCGCGAGCAATACGCTCCACCGCCTGTTCCAGGCGTGGCAGGCTCTGGGTGTAGGCGAAGCGCACATGATGACCGGCCTGGTAACGGCCAAAGTCCAGCCCTGGGGTGAAGGCTACGTGCTCGGTCTCGAGAAAGTGCTGGCAGAAGGCGAACGCATCGCCGCCAAATGCGCTGATATCGGCGTACAGGTAGAACGCGCCCTGAGGTTCCACGGCAATGCCGAAGCCCAGCGCGCGCAAGGCCGGCAGCAGGTAATCGCGGCGGCGGGCGAATTCGGCGCGGCGCTGTTCGAGGATGGCAAGGGTCGGCGGCTCAAAACAGGCCAGGGCCGCATGCTGGGCCATGCTCGGGGCACTGATGTAGAGGTTCTGTGCCAGCTTTTCCAGGTCAGCCACCGCAGCCGGCGGTGCCACCAGCCAGCCCAGGCGCCAGCCGGTCATGCCGAAGTATTTGGAAAAGCTGTTGAGCACGAAGGCCTGGTCGTCGACCTGCAGCACGCTCGGGGCATCCATACCGTAGGTCAGGCCGTGGTAGATCTCGTCCACCACCAGGTGGCCGTGCCGGTCATGGACTGAACGGGAGAGGCTGGCCAGCTCGTCTTTATCCAGCACCGTGCCGGTAGGGTTGGCCGGCGAGGCCACCAGTGCGCCCACGGTGTCGGCGTGCCAATGCCGCTCGACCAAGCCGGCGGTCAGCTGGTAGTTCACCTCAGGCCCGACCGGCACCAGCTGCGCGCCGCCTTCGACCAGGCGCAGGAAGTGCCGATTGCAAGGGTAGCCAGGGTCGGCCAAGAGCCAGTGCTTGCCCGGATCGACCAGCAAACTGCTGGCCAGCAGCAAGGCGCCTGAACCGCCGGGGGTGATGAGAATGCGTTGCGGGTCGATGTCGAGCCCGTAGCGCTGGGCGTAGAACCCGGCGATGGCCTCGCGCAGGGCGGGCAATCCGCGAGCGGCGGTGTAGCGGGTGTGGCCGGCAGCCAGGGCGGCCTGCCCTGCGGCGACGATGGGCGCGGCGGTGGTGAAGTCCGGCTCGCCGATCTCCAGATGGATGACGTCATGCCCTGCGGCTTGCAGCTCGTTGGCCCGCGCCAGCAAGGCCATGACATGAAAAGGTTCGATGGCGCGACTGCGTGCGCTGTAGTGCTGCGTCATGGGCGGCTTCTCGCTGAAGGCTGGCTGGAAGATTTCTCGCTGCCTGGCACCGAACGCGCCAGCCGCGGCGCTGTCAATACGCAGGATCGGGCAGGGTAGCGCACCCCCGATCTATCTGGTAAGTTCGGCGGCTCGCAGTCGCAGGGCCGGCGGGTGTCGGATAAGGAGCAGCCTGCGCATTGGATCAGATGAGTGAGAGGCGGTCTATTCATGTCCACCGTAGAAAAGCAAAAAACCGGTCAGACCATGTACGGTGTCGAGCCCTATAAGGAAACCAAGGGCGAAGAGTACATGGGTGAGCCCATGAGCAAGCACTTCACCAAGCTGCTGACCGCTTGGAAAGGCGAGTTGATGCAGAGCGTCGACCGCACCGTGGACCATATGAAGGACGAGGCAGCGAACTTCCCTGACCCGGCCGACCGCGCCAGCCAGGAAGAAGAATTTGCGCTGGAGCTGCGCAACCGTGATCGCGAGCGCAAGCTGATCAAGAAGATCGACAAGACCTTGCAGAAAATCATCGACGAGGACTACGGCTGGTGTGACAGCTGCGGCATCGAGATCGGCCTGCGCCGTCTGGAAGCACGCCCAACCGCAGACCTGTGCTTTGACTGCAAGGAAATTGCCGAGAAGAAGGAAAAGACCAGCGGTAAGGGCTAGTACCGGTCGAGGAGGGATTGGCAGGTGCACGCAGGCTCCGGAAACCACCGAGTCGCCGCACTCATCAAGCATGAATGCGTTGCCTGGAGGGTTGCCACGAGCACGCTCTATCCTGCCGCCCTCAACGGCTAACGCTGATCTGTCTTCCATCTGAACGGGGCGCGCTGAGCGCCCCGTTTCGTTTATGTGCCCAGCCTGATCATGATCGACTCTCGTTATATTGGGCGGTTCGCCCCCACCCCCAGCGGTCTGCTGCACTTTGGTTCGCTCGTCGCGGCGCTGGCCTCCTGGCTCGATGCCCGCGCTGTGGGCGGCCGCTGGCTGCTGCGCATGGAAGACACCGACCCGCCTCGGGAAATGCCCGGGGCCCGCGATGCCATCCTGCACACCCTCGAATGCTACGGCCTGGAATGGGACGGTGAAGTCGTGGTGCAGAGTGAGCGCCATGCTGCTTATGCCGCCGTGGTGGACAAACTGTTCAACCTGGGCCTGGCGTACGCGTGCACCTGCTCGCGCAAACAGCTGGAAGGCTACAACGGCGTGTATCCGGGATTCTGTCGAAACGCGGGCCATGCGCGCGAAGGCGCGGCCATTCGTCTGCGCGTGCCCGAACTGGTCTACCGCTTCACCGATCGGGTCCAGGGGAGCTTTGAGCAGCATCTGGGCCGCGAGGTGGGCGATTTCGTCATTCAGCGCCGCGACGGCCTGTACGCCTACCAACTGGCCGTCGTGCTGGATGACGCCTGGCAAGGGGTGACGGAGGTGGTGCGCGGCGCCGACCTGCTGGACAACACCCCGCGCCAACTCTATCTGCAGGAACTGCTGGGGTTTTCCCACCCGCGCTACCTGCACATCCCGCTGATCGTCCAGCCTGACGGGCACAAGCTGGGCAAGACCTACCGCTCCCCTGCCCTGGCAGCCGACCAGGCCACGGCCCTGCTGCTGCGCGCCTTGCGAGCGCTGGGGCAGGCCACGGAACCGGCGATGCTGCACGCCTCCCCTGCCGAGGTGCTGGCCATCGCGCGCCAGCACTGGCAAGCCCAGGCCATTCCCCGCCAGAGCACCCTCGCCGAAGCCGATCTTCACTAGGAGACTTGCTCCAACGGCCGAAGCCCAATAGATTCGGCCCCTCGGTTTCAAGGCAGGAAAGCCTGCCCCCTGGCGCAGCCCCTGCTCGACCTGCCCGCATCCGCACGCCCACTCATCGAGGCCAGCATGTACATCTATCGTTTGGTCCTGCTTCTGGTGGTGGGGATCTACCTGTTCTCCCCCGCCATCATGGACTGGTGGATCGACCCCACCGGCGCCTGGTACCGACCGTACCTGCTCTGGCTGATCCTCATCGTCGTCACCTTCATTCTGCAGAGCCAACGAGATGCCGATGAGCTTTAGCCTTACCCAGATGATCCTGCTCAGCGCCGGCTACCTGCTGGTGCTGTTCGGCGTGGCCTGGATCAGCGAGCGAGGGCTGATTCCGCGTGCTGTGATCCGCCATCCGCTGACCTACACCCTGTCGCTCGGCGTCTACGCCAGTGCCTGGGCCTTCTACGGCTCGGTCGGCCTGGCCTATCAGTACGGCTATGGTTTTCTCGCCTGCTACCTGGGCGTGTCCGGCGCCTTCCTGCTGGCGCCCGTGCTGCTCTACCCGATCCTCAAGATCACCCGCACGTACCAGCTATCGTCGCTGGCCGACCTGCTGGCATTTCGCTTTCGCAGTACCTGGGCAGGCGCGCTGACCACGATCTTCATGCTGATCGGCGTGCTGCCGCTGCTGGCGCTGCAGATCCAGGCCGTGGCCGACTCGATCAACATCCTCACCGGCGAGCCGGTCAAGGCGCGGGTCGCTCTGGCGTTCTGCGTGCTGATCAGCCTGTTCACCATCTTCTTCGGCTCACGCCACATCGCCACGCGCGAAAAGCACGAAGGGCTGGTGTTCGCCATTGCCTTCGAATCGGTGATCAAGCTGCTGGCGCTGGGCGGCATCGGCTTGTATGCGCTGTACGGCGTGTTCGGCGGGCCGCACGAACTGGAAGTCTGGCTGCTGCAGAATCAGACCGCGCTCGCCGCCCTGCATACGCCCTTGCAGGAAGGGCCCTGGCGCACGCTGCTGCTGGTGTTCTTCGCCTCGGCCATCGTCATGCCGCACATGTACCACATGGCCTTCACCGAGAACCTCAACCCGCGCTCGCTGGTCAGTGCCAGCTGGGGGCTGCCGCTGTTCCTGCTGCTGATGAGCCTGGCGGTGCCGTTGATTCTCTGGGCCGGCCTGCGCCTGGGGGCCAGCACCAACCCTGAATACTTCACCCTGGGCCTGGGCATCGCGGCCAACAACAAGGCCTTGGCGTTGCTCGCCTACATTGGCGGGTTATCCGCCTCGAGCGGGCTGATCATCGTCACCACCCTGTCGCTCTCTGGCATGGCCCTGAATCACCTGGTGCTGCCGCTGTACCAACCCCCGGCAGAAGGCAACATCTACCGCTGGCTGAAATGGACGCGGCGCGCATTGATCGTCGCCATCATCGCCGCCGGGTTCGTCTTCTACCTGACTCAGAACAACCACCAGAGCCTGGCCAATCTCGGCATCGTGGCCTTCGTCGCCACGCTGCAGTTCCTGCCGGGTGTACTGTCGGTGCTGTACTGGCCGACCGCCAACCGACGCGGCTTCATCGCAGGCCTGCTGGCGGGGATTTCGGTGTGGATGGTGACCATGCTGCTGCCGCTGGTGGGCAACGTGCAGGGCTTCTATATCCCGTTGCTGGACATGATCTACGTGCTGGACGACACCAGCTGGCACATGGCGGCCATCGCCTCGCTGGCGGCCAACGTCTTGCTGTTCACCCTGATCTCGCTGTTCACCAACGCCAGCAGCGAGGAAGTCAGCGCCGCCGAAGCCTGCGCGGTAGACAACGTGCGCCGCCCGCAGCGACGTGAACTGCATGCCGCCTCGCCGCAAGAGTTCGCCACGCAACTGGCCAAGCCGCTGGGCGCCAAAGCGGCGCAAAAAGAGGTGGAACAGGCCCTGCGCGACCTCTATCTGCCGTTCGACGAGCGCCGGCCTTATGCCTTGCGCCGTTTGCGCGACCGCATCGAGGCCAACCTTTCGGGGCTGATGGGCCCAAGCGTGGCCCAGGACATGGTCGAGACGTTCCTGCCCTACAAGTCGGGCAATGAAAACTACGTCACCGAAGACATTCACTTCATCGAGAGCCGGCTGGAAGATTACCACTCGCGCCTGACCGGCCTGGCGGCCGAGCTCGATGCGCTGCGCCGCTATCACCGGCAAACCCTGCAAGAGCTGCCGATGGGCGTGTGCTCGCTGGCCAAGGACCAGGAAATCCTCATGTGGAACCGGGCCATGGAAGAGCTGACCGGCATCGCGGCCAAACATGTGGTCGGCTCGCGCCTGATCACCATCGGCGAACCCTGGCGCGGCCTGCTGCTGGGCTTCATCAACCTGCCCGATGAGCACCTGCACAAACAGCGCCTGGCCCTGGAAGGCCAGCCACGCTGGCTCAACCTGCACAAGGCCGCCATCGACGAGCCGCTGGCGCCGGGCAACAGCGGCCTGGTACTGCTGGTCGAAGACCTCACCGAAACCCAGGCACTGGAGGACAAACTGGTGCATTCCGAGCGCCTGGCCAGCATTGGTCGGCTTGCCGCCGGGGTGGCGCATGAGATCGGCAACCCCATCACCGGCATCGCCTGCCTGGCGCAGAACCTGCGCGAAGAACGCGAGGGCGACGGCGAGATCATCGAGCTGTCGAGCCAGATTCTCGAACAGACCAAGCGCGTGTCGCGCATCGTTCAGTCGCTGATGAGCTTCGCCCATGCCGGCGGCAGCCAGCAGAACAGCGAAGAACCGGTGTGCCTGGCCGAGGTCGCGCAGGATGCCATCGGCCTGCTGGCGCTGAACCGACGCAATTTCGAAGTGCAATTTTTCAACCTGTGCGACCCGCAGCACTGGGTCGAGGGTGATCCGCAGCGCCTGGCGCAAGTACTGATCAACCTGTTGTCCAATGCCCGCGACGCTTCGCCACCGGGCAGCGCGGTGCGCGTGCGCAGCGCCCTGAGCGAGGCCAGCGAGCACATGGTCGACCTGATCGTGGAAGACGAAGGCAGCGGCATCCCGAAGAACATCATGGACCGTTTGTTCGAGCCGTTCTTCACCACCAAGGACCCCGGCGAAGGCACCGGCCTGGGCCTCGCGCTGGTCTATTCGATTGTGGAAGAGCATTATGGACAAATCACCATCGACAGCCCCGCCGACCCCGAACGGCAGCTAGGCACCCGGATCCGCGTTACCCTGCCACGGCATGTCGTAGCGACGTCCCCAGACATTCGAGACCGTCGAGAGAATTGAATCAATGCCGCACATTCTGATCGTCGAAGACGAAACCATCATCCGCTCCGCCCTGCGCCGCCTGCTCGAGAGAAATCAGTACCAGGTCAGCGAAGCCGGTTCGGTACAGGAAGCCCAGGACCAGTTCAGCATTGCCACCTTCGACCTGATCGTCAGCGACCTGCGCCTGCCCGGTGCACCCGGTACCGAGCTGATCAGGCTCGGTGAAGGCACGCCCGTGCTGATCATGACCAGCTATGCCAGCCTGCGCTCGGCCGTGGACTCGATGAAGATGGGTGCGGTGGACTACATCGCCAAGCCGTTCGACCACGATGAGATGCTCCAGGCCGTCGCGCGCATCCTGCGCGATCGGCCCAAGGCTGCCACACCGGCACCTGCTGCCGAAATCCGTAGCGGCGGTGGCGGTAGAACTGCGGCAGCGGACAAACCTGCCAGCCCCAATGCCTCTGGCGATATCGGCATCATCGGCTCCTGCCCGCCCATGCTCGACATGTTCAGCAAGATCCGCAAAGTCGCGCCCACTGACTCCAATGTACTGATCCAGGGTGAGTCGGGTACCGGCAAGGAACTGGTCGCGCGTGCGCTGCACAATCTTTCGCGACGGGCCAAGGCCCCGATGATTTCGGTCAACTGCGCGGCCATTCCGGAAACGCTGATCGAGTCCGAGCTGTTCGGTCATGAAAAAGGGGCCTTTACCGGTGCCAGTGCCGGGCGTGCCGGCCTGGTCGAAGCGGCCGATGGCGGAACACTGTTTCTCGACGAAATTGGCGAGCTGCCACTTGAGGCGCAGGCCCGGCTGCTGCGTGTGCTGCAGGAAGGTGAAATCCGTCGAGTGGGCTCGGTGCAGTCGCAAAAGGTCGATGTGCGCCTGATCGCCGCGACCCACCGCGACCTCAAGAGCCTGGCCAAGGCCGGGCAGTTCCGCGAAGACCTGTACTACCGGCTGCACGTGATTGCCTTGAAACTGCCGGCGCTGCGCGAGCGTGGCAGTGATGTCAACGAGATCGCCCATGCCTTCCTCGCGCGCCAGCGCACCCGTATCGGCCGCGACGACCTGAGCTTCTCCGCAGAGGCCGAGCAGGCCATCCGTCATTACAGCTGGCCGGGCAACGTGCGCGAACTGGAAAACGCCATCGAGCGTTCGGTGATCCTCAGCGAGAGCCCGGAAATCTCCGCGGACTTGCTGGGTATCGACATCGAACTGGGTGATCTCGGTTACCGTGATCCACTGGATCAACTGCCCTCCTCGGCGAGCGTCAGTGGCAATGCCAGCCATGATCCGAGCGAAGATTTGTCGTTGGAAGACTACTTCCATCACTTCGTGCTGGAACATCAGGACCACATGACCGAAACCGAGCTGGCGCGCAAGCTTGGGGTCAGCCGCAAATGCCTGTGGGAACGGCGCCAGCGCCTGGGCATTCCACGCCGCAAGAGCAATGCCACCAGCGAGAGCTGACCGTCTTCCAGGTGTGGGGCCCCCCGCACCTGTTCCCCCGCCTAGGCTCATCTGCTCCGAAAAAAGCTGTTACCTCTACACAAGACGTAACAGTTCCCGAGGCAAACGGTAACGAATAAGCTTATTCCAAACCGCCCCAGTACCCCTCGAAAACCGCCAAAACCCCCGAAATCATTGAGCCTTGGCAAAGTTGGCACGGCACCTGCTATATGTTTGGTACAAGAACAATAACAAGCACCGCAACTCACAATAAGAACAACACGAAACGGCTCACGCATAACAAGAACAAAACGGCGGAGACGCAGCTAACTGATTCTTTTGGAGACGTGTTGTATTTGGGGCTTGCCCCATGACCAGGCAGAGAACAACAAAAACTGCACTACAAAGCAGCGCCTGAACTGGTTGGATCACGCGATCGATACAGCTCAACGATCAAAGCAATCCGTTTGCTCTTCACCCCTCCATGAGGGGTTGTTCACCAGCTCAACGCTCGGTGAACGGGCACTCAACAAAAACAAGAAGCCCGACATAATAAAAACAAGAGCACGCAACGACTTGATGGGGAGCCTAGGCTCCCCATGTCGTTTCTCCCCTTCAGCGACTTCCCGCACTCCGCCTACACCATTCTCAGAGTAAATGCTAGAATCCCCGCCCATCATGCGGCCATTCTCCTAGCACTGGCCGAACATTCCTTCAAACAGTGCCTCCCATGCTGAAGAAGTTGTTCCAGTCTTTCCGCCCCCCGGTACCAGGTCAACATCACGTGCGCACCACGCCAGAGGTGATCCACAAGAGCCAGCACTCGCTGCCGCGCAACCAGTTCAGCCGTCATGCGGTGGGCATCGTCGAACGCCTGCAAGCCGCGGGTTACCAGGCTTACCTGGTCGGTGGCTGTGTCCGTGATCTGCTCCTGGGCATCACCCCCAAGGACTTCGACGTCGCCACCAGCGCCACCCCTGAACAGGTGCGTGCCGAGTTCCGCAATGCGCGCATCATCGGCCGTCGCTTCAAGCTGGTGCATATCCAGTTCGGCCGCGAAATCATCGAAGTGGCCACCTTCCGCGCGCCGCACACGGACGAGGACCAGGTCGACAGTCATCGCTCCTCGCACAACGCCAATGGCCGCATCCTGCGCGACAACGTGTACGGCACGCTGGAAGAAGACGCGCAGCGCCGCGACTTCACCATCAACGCCCTGTACTACGATCCGGTCAGCGAGCGCATCCTCGATTACGCCAACGGTGTGCCCGATATCCGCAACCGTCTGCTGCGCTTGATCGGCGATCCCACCCACCGCTTCCAGGAAGACCCGGTGCGCATGCTGCGCGCGGTGCGCTTCGCCGCCAAGCTCGATTTCGGCATCGAGAAGCACACCGTGGCGCCGATCCGCGAACTGGCGCCATTGCTGCGCGAAATCCCGCCGGCGCGCCTGTTCGAGGAAAGCCTCAAGCTGTTCCTGTCGGGCCAGGGCGCGATGGTCTTCGAGATGCTGGTCGACCTCGAACTGTTCGAGCCGCTGTTCCCGGCCAGTGCCCAAGCGCTGGAAGACCGTCCGAGCTATACCCACACCCTGATCAGCAAGGCGTTGATCAACACCGACCTGCGTATCGCCCAGGGCAAGCCGGTAACACCGGCGTTCCTCTATGCCGCCCTGCTGTGGCCGGCGCTGCCAGCCCGTGTACTGTTCCTGCAGAACCAGGGCGTGCCGCCGATTCCGGCCATGAACGGTGCGGCGCACGAGCTGATCGTCGAGCAGTGCCAGCGCATTGCCGTACCCAAGCGCTTCACCTTGCCGATCCGTGAAATCTGGGACATGCAAGAACGCCTGCCGCGGCGCAGCGGCAAGCGCGCCGACCTGCTGCTGGACAACCCGCGCTTCCGGGCCGGTTACGACTTCCTGCTGCTGCGCGAAAGCGCCGGTGAGCAGACCGATGACCTCGGCCAGTGGTGGACCGACTACCAAGAGGCCCATGACGGCACTCGCCGCGAGATGATCCGTGAGCTGGGCAGCCGCGATGAGGGCGCAGCACCGCGCAAGCGCAAGCGCTCCACCAGCCGGCGCAAGCAAGGTGACGACGAGGCGTTTGATTGAGCACGCGTGTCTACATAGGCCTGGGCAGCAACCTGGCTGACCCGGACGGCCAACTGCGCAGCGCGCTCAGCGCGCTTGACCAGCTTGCGCAGACGGCCGTTGCGGCGGTGTCGGCATTCTACGCCAGTGACTCGCTGTTACCCGGTCAGCCCCGCTATACCAACGCCGTCGCGGCACTGGACACCGAGCTGCAACCGCTGGCGCTGCTCGATGCGCTACAGGCGCTGGAAAACGACCACGGCCGGGTCAGGGCCGAGCGCTGGGGCCCTCGGACCCTCGACCTCGACATCCTGCTGTTTGGCGACCACCTGATCGACTCGCCACGCCTGCAAGTGCCCCATCCGCAGATGCACCTACGCGCCTTCGTGCTTTACCCCCTCGCCGAGTTGCTACCCACCGAACACTGCCTGCCCGATGGCCAACTGCTCGCCGAGCGCTTGGCAGCCTGCCCGTTCGTGGGCCTGGAGCGCCTTTAAACAGGCGCCATCGGCATCGGTAACGCCCGTAACACCTGCCCCGTAACAATGCGGTAACAGGTGATTGACTTCCCCCCCCTCCCTCACGACTATAGGCCTCCCGCGGCGCCCCAGGTGCCCACAGCCTTTGGGCCCAGGCGGCCTGTAACAAACATCGCGAACGACGATGTAGCGCCCTGACAGATAAATGCCTGCCTGCAATACGGCATTTTCGCAGCGCCTGAACGAGGAATTTCGACATGCCCGACGTTACCCTGACCACCCTCAACGGCCTGAAAGCCAAGGGTGAAAAGATCACCATGCTGACGTGCTACGACGCCACCTTCGCCAAGGCAGCCAGTGAAGCGGGCGTTGAAGTGCTGCTGGTGGGGGACTCACTGGGCATGGTCCTGCAGGGACACGACAGCACCCTGCCCGTCTCCACCGCCGACATGGCCTACCACACCGCCTGCGTCAAACGCGGCAATGCAGGCGCGTTGATTCTTGCCGACCTGCCGTTCATGGCCAATGCCACCCCTGAACTGACCTTCACCCACAGCGCCATGCTGATGCAGGCGGGTGCGCACATGGTGAAGATCGAAGGCGCCGCCTGGCTGGCCGACACCATCACCCTGCTGGCGCAGCGCGGCGTGCCGGTGTGTGCGCACCTCGGGCTGACGCCGCAGGCGGTCAACGTCTTCGGCGGCTACAAGGTGCAAGGCCGCCAGCAGGCGCAGGCCGAGCAGTTGCGCCAGGACGCACAGGCGCTCGAACAGGCTGGCGCGGCCATGCTCCTGCTCGAATGCGTGCCCACGGCACTGGCCAACGAGATCAGCCAGGCGGTGACCATCCCGGTCATCGGCATCGGCGCCGGCAGCGGCACCGACGGTCAGGTGCTGGTGCTACACGACATGCTCGGCCTGTCACTCAGCGGCAGGGTGGCGCGCTTCGTGCACAACTTCATGGCGGGGCAGAACGACATCCACGGCGCCCTGGCCGCTTACGTCAAAGCCGTCAAGGACGTCACCTTCCCCGGCAGCCAACACGGGTTCAGCGCATGAATACAGTCAAGACCGTTCGTGAACTGCGCGCCGCCGTCGCCCGCGCCCGCGGCGAAGGCAAACGCATCGGCTTCGTGCCCACCATGGGCAACCTGCACAGCGGCCATGCCGCGCTGGTCACCAAGGCGGCGCAACGCGCCGATTTCGTGGTCGCCAGCATCTTCGTCAATCCGCTGCAATTTGGCGTCAACGAAGACCTCGCCAACTACCCGCGCACCCTGGCCGCCGATCAGACACGCCTGCTCGAAGCGGGCTGCAACCTGCTGTTCGCACCGACCGTGGACGAGATGTACCCCGACGGCACTGCCGCGCAAACCCGTGTCAGCGTGCTGCAATTGTCAGAAGGCCTGTGCGGCGCGAGCCGGCCCGGGCACTTCGAGGGTGTGGCCACGGTGGTGAACAAGCTGTTCAACATGGTCCAGCCGGACCTTGCCGTGTTTGGCGAAAAGGACTACCAACAGTTGGCGGTGATTCGGGCGATGGTCCGCGACCTGAACATGCCGATCCAGGTCTTTGGCGAGCCCACGGTGCGCGCTGAAGACGGCCTGGCGCTGTCTTCGCGCAACGGCTACCTCACTGCCGATGAACGAGCGGTCGCACCGGTGGTGTACCGCACCCTCACGCAACTGGCCGACGGTCTGCGCCGGGGTCGCCGCGACTACCCCGCGCTGCTGGCAGAGGGCAAGGCGCAGTTGCAGGCCGCCGGCCTGCGCACGGACTATCTGGAAGTGCGTCATGCGGTGTCGCTGCAACCGGCACAGATCGACGACCGCGATCTGGTGATTCTGCTGGCCGCCTACCTGGGCAGCACGCGCCTGATCGACAACCTCTACCTGCAACTACAAGAACCCAGCGCCTGAGGACGCCCGCCGTACCGCGCCCCCGGTACGGCATTTCCCTCTCGACCAGACCAGGATTGCCTATACTCGACGGCGGCTCGCAACTGCCGAGGACGGCAAGTGTCCAACGCAGCAACTTGTATCCAGGAAATCATTCTTAATGGCGTATTACCGCACTCCTCATGATGTCACCACCTTGCCGGCCTGGCAGGCGCTTGCGCAACACCGCGACGCGCTGCAGGACTTCAGCATGCGCGAAGCGTTTGCGGCCGATCCCAAGCGTTTCGATGAGTTTTCCCTGAGCAGCTGTGGCCTGTTCCTCGACTACTCCAAGAACCTGATCACCGAACAGACCCGCACCCACCTGGTGGACCTGGCGGACCAGGTGGGCTTGGCCGATGCCATCAAGTCGATGTTCGCCGGTGAAATCCTCAACGCCTCCGAAGGTCGCCCGGTCCTGCACACCGCGCTGCGCCGCCCGTTCGGCGACAAGCTCAGCGTCAACGGCGTCAACGTGATGCCCGAGGTGCACAAGGTCCTCAACCAGATGACCGAACTGGTAACCCGCATCCACGATGGTCTGTGGCGCGGCTACACCGAAAAGCCCATCACCGACATCGTCAACATCGGCATCGGCGGCTCGTTCCTCGGCCCTGAGCTGGTCTCCGAAGCGCTGCTGCCTTATGCCCACCGCAGCGTGCGCTGCCATTACCTGGCCAATATCGACGGCAGCGAGTTCCATGAGCTGTCGGCCAAGCTGCACGCTGAAACCACGCTGTTCATCGTCTCGTCAAAGTCGTTCAACACCCTGGAAACCCTGAAGAACGCCATGGCAGCGCGCACGTGGTACCTGGCCCAGGGTGGTTCGGAAGCCGAGCTGTATCGCCACTTCATCGCCGTGTCCAGCAACAAGCAGGCGGCCATGGCCTTCGGGATTCGTGAAGAGAACATCTTCCCGATGTGGGACTGGGTCGGTGGGCGCTACTCGTTGTGGTCGGCCATCGGCCTGCCGATCGCCCTGGCCATCGGCATCGCCAACTTCAAGGAGCTGCTGTCTGGCGCCTACACCATGGACCAGCACTTCCAGACCGCCCCGTTCGAGCAGAACATGCCCGTCTTGCTGGGCCTGCTGGGCGTGTGGTACGGCAACTTCTGGAATGCCCACAGCCACGCGATCCTGCCGTACGACCATTACCTGAGAAACATCACCAAGCACCTGCAGCAGCTGGACATGGAGTCCAACGGCAAGAGCGTGCTGCAAGATGGCAGCCCGGTTCCGGTCACCACGGGTCCGGTGATCTGGGGCGGTGTGGGCTGTAACGGCCAGCACGCTTACCACCAGCTGCTACACCAGGGCACGCACCTGATCCCGGCCGACTTCATCGTGCCGGTGGTGAGCTTCAACCCGGTGGCCGACCACCACCAGTGGCTGTACGCCAACTGCCTGTCGCAAAGCCAGGCCCTGATGCAGGGCAAGACCCGCGACGAGGCCGAGGCCGAGCTGCGCGCCAAGGGCATGAACGAAGCCGACATCGAGAAGCTGGCCCCACACAAGGTGATTCCCGGCAACCGCCCCAGCAACACCCTGGTGGTCGAGCGCATCAGCCCGCGTCGCCTCGGTGCGCTGGTGGCGATGTACGAGCACAAGGTCTTCGTGCAGAGCGTGGTCTGGGGCATCAACGCCTTCGACCAGTGGGGCGTGGAACTGGGCAAAGAGCTGGGTAACAAGGTCTACAAACGTTTGGTCGGCAGCGAAGAGGACGCCGCCGAAGACGGCTCGACGCAAGGCCTGATCGACTACTTCCGCAGTCGCCATCGCGGCTGATGGTTTCGCATCACTGCAAACGGGCGCTTCGGCGCCCGTTTTACAGAGGTTGAAACGGCTTGAGAGACGCGCGGGTTCGTAGGCTATCGGACGCGGGCTGAAGAGGCTCCAGCGGAACCGTTGCCACATGTCATACTCCAAGCACTTCCGCCCGCGACCTGACGACGCCCTCCATGCTCAAAGGATTGACCCGCGCCCTTGGCACCCTCCTGGCCTTGTTGACCTTGTACAGCCTGCTGGGTTTTCTGGTGCTGCCAGGCATCGCGCTGCGCATCGCCAACCAGCAGCTGACGCAGTACGCCAGCGTGCCGGCGCATCTGCAACGTGTCGAATTCAATCCGTTCACCCTGGAGCTGACGCTCTGGGGGCTTGAGGTGGGTGAGCCAGGCAAGGCCCAGGTCGGGTTCGAGCGACTGTACGCCAACCTGCAGCTCGATAGCCTGTGGCGCCGCGCCCTGCACCTGGCGTCGGTAACGCTGGACGCCCCGCGCACCGAATTGCTGTTCAGCAAGAACGGTCAGCTCAACCTCACGCGGTTGTTCACCCTGCCGCCCAGTGAATCACCCGCCGAGCAACCGGCCAGCGAGCCCTTCCCGCTACGCGTGGATCATCTGGCGATCAACGAGGGCTACCTGCATTTCCGCGACCTGCGCCCCAGCGAGCCGATCGAGTTCCTCTACGATTCGATGAATCTGCAGCTGAAGAACCTCAGCACGCTTGCCGATGACAACGCCGACATGAGCCTGGTGGCGAAAAGCCCGGCCGGTGGACGTATCGACTGGCAAGGCAGCCTGAGCCTCTCGCCCATCGCCTCCAAGGGCACCCTCAAGGTCACTGACGCCAAGATGAAGCTGTGGTGGCCCTACGTGCGCGATGCGCTGCCGCTGGTGCTGCAAGACGGCGTCCTGAGCCTCGATACCCAGTACACCCTGAACCTGGCCAAAGATACCGAGCTGCGCCTGGACCAGACATCGGTGCAAGTGGCGCCATTTGCCATCAACGCACCCGACGGCCGCCCCTTGGCGCGTTTGGCCAGCCTGAAGATCAGCGAGGCGTCCATCGACCTGGCCCAGCAGAAAATACGCGTGGGCAAAGTGCGCAGCGAAAAGCTCGAAACCTGGGCTGCGCTGGAGCGCGATGGGCAACTGGACTGGCAGGTGTTGCTCGCCGGCGAGCCTGGCAAACCGCGCACGCCCAGCGCCAAGGCCAAGGCTGCCCCAGCCAGCGCAACGCCGGTGAGCAAGCAGCCCGCAGCGCCTGCCAAGCCCTGGCAGGTGTTGCTCAAGGATGTGCAGACCCGTGGCGCCCTGATCCACCTCGAAGACCGTCGGCAGAAAGAGCCTGTGGCCCTTGAAGTCGGCCCGCTGAACCTGAGCATGACCGGCTTCGACAGCCTCAATGGCTCACCCTTCGCACTCAAGCTCGACACCGGTATCGGCAAGCAAGGCAAGCTGCAGGCCACCGGCCAGGTCAACCTGGCGCCGGTCAGCGCCAAGCTCGATGTCGGCACCCAGGACCTCGACCTGCGCATTGCCCAGGCGTATATCAGCCCTTATATCCTCCTCGAGTTGCGCAGCGGCATGCTGAGCAGCGCGCTGAACGTGAACCTCAGCAGCGTCGAGCCTTTGGCCTTGACGGTCAGTGGCAACGCCCAGGTCGACCAGTTGCACACCCTCGACACCATCAAGAACCGTGATCTGATCAAGTGGGAGCGGATCAACGCCGAGGGTATCCGCTACGTGCATGGCGATGCGGTGTCGATTGACACAATCCACCTTCAGCAGCCCTATGCCCGTTTCATCATCAACGAAGATCGCACCACCAACCTCGACGACCTGCTGATTGCGCAGCCCAAAGGCGCTCAAGCCGCGAGCGAGCCCCCTGCCGCCCGCCGTACGGAGAAACCCTTGGGGATTCGCATCGGCCGGATCGATATCGCCGACGGCTCGGCGAACTTCGCCGACCTGACCCTCACCCCCAACTTCGCGACTGCCGCCCAGCAGCTCAACGGCGTGGTCGGGACCATCGACAACCGCCAGTCGCTGCCGGCCAAGGTCGATATCAAGGGCAAGGTGGACCGTTACGCACCGGTGATCATTCATGGGGCCCTCAACCCCTTCAACCCGATGGACAGCCTGGACATCGCGGCCAGCTTCCGCCGCGTTGAGCTGACCACGCTGACGCCCTACTCGGGCAAGTTCGCCGGCTACCGTATCCGCAAAGGTCGGTTGAACCTCGACCTGCATTACGTGATTACGCAGGGTCAGCTCAAGGCGGAGAACACGGTGGTGGTCGAGCAATTGCAACTGGGCGATCGGGTGGACAGCCCCGATGCCGTCGACTTGCCCATTCGCCTCGCCGTCGCGCTGCTCAAAGACACCCACGGCAAGATCTCCATCGAGCTGCCCGTGTCGGGCGACCTCAACAATCCGCAGTTCAGCGTGATGCCGATCGTCTGGCAGACCCTGCGCAACCTGGCACTACGCGCCGTGCAGGCGCCGTTCAAGATCATTGGCGGGCTGGTGGCCGGCGGGCATTCGCAAGACCTCAGCACAGTGGCCTTCGCCCCAGGGTCCAGCCAGCTGAGCCCCGAGGCGCGCGCTGCGCTGGACAAACTGGCCAGCGGCCTCAAGGCGCGGCCGCAGCTGCGCCTGGAGATCGAGGGCACCAGCGCGCAGTCCAGCGACGGGCCGCTGCTGGCCCAGCAGCGCCTGGACCGGGAATATCAGGTCACTTGGTACAAGATCTTGCAGCGCCGTGGTGACAAGGTGCCTGCCAATGCCTCTCAACTGGTGGTCAGCGACGATGACAAGCCCGCCATGCTCGAGGGCATCTACCGCCTGCGTCTGAAACAACAGCCGCCAGCGCAGTGGGAGCAGCTGAGCCGTGACGAGCGTAGCCGCCAGTTGCGCGATGCCGTGTTGAAATACTGGTCTGAGAGCGCCACGTTGCAACGTCAGCTGGGCCAGGATCGGGCCAGCAGCATCAAGGACTATCTGGTAGACAAAGGCGGGCTCGAGGACGATCGGGTGTACTTCATCGACACCACGCTGGGGCAAGCGCAAAAAGATGGGAAGGTGATTACGCCACTGCATCTGGACGCGGGGTAACACGCTCAGGTGCACCGGCAGCCAGAGGCCAATGCAGCGCGATGAATAAGCTGTGGGTGAACGTCAGCTGGCGCTCGATGAACAGTGCGCAGCGCGCTCGATCCTACCGCCGTAAGTAAACAACGTTACTGGGGCGCTGTCCGGCCCGGCGTCAGGGTTGACGACTCGGGCACCCGCCTTCCCTGCGGGGCCAATGCCCTGAACACACGCACTGCCACGGCCCAACAAAACCCATAAACAAAACAGCCCCGGCATCACTGCCGGGGCTGCTTGGTTGCTCGATGAATCGAGCGACAGACGCGTATTACTGAGTTTTCAGCGCTTCAGTGGTAACGCTCTTCACGCCTTTGATTTTCTTGGTGATAGCAACGGCGGTGGTTTTCTGGGCTTCAGTCAGAGTAACACCATCGTTGGTGGACAGTGCGACTACACCGTGGGTGGTTTCAACGGTGATGTCCGAGCCTGGGATGCCTTTCTCGGTCAGCAGGTCAGCTTTGACCTTGGTGGTGATCCAGGTATCGCTGGTTTCTTGCTTGGCTTTAGTCGCTTCGCCAGCCGCCATGATCAGCGGAGCCTGGGAAGTTTGCTGGGCAGCGAAAGCCGCGTTGGTCATGGTCAGGGTCAGAGCAGTGGCGGCGGCGGCAGCGATAGCGAACTTCTTCATACAAGACACTCCTGTTTTTCGAAAGGTCTGCGCCGTGGTTGCCGGCTGCAGGTAATAAATAGATTGCAGAGGCTGTGCCAGGTTCATTAATTAATAAATATCCTTTTAAATCAAAGGTATAGCTAGTGCTCACAACTTCACCTTTCGTGCATTTTGCAAGCAGTCGTCAAATCGTGCATGCAAGATGCAAGTCCACCAATAAGAACGACAGGCAAAAAAAAGGGGCCTGCTAGAGGCCCCTTCCTTTTAGTGCTCGATCACGCTTACACGCCGGACGATTTCGCCGCCGCTACGTCTTTGATCGACAGCTTGATACGGCCGCGGTTGTCCACGTCCAGTACCAGTACTTCAACTTCCTGACCTTCTTTCAGCACGTCGGTCACTTTCTCTACGCGCTCATTGCTGAGCATCGAGATGTGCACCAGGCCGTCTTTGCCCGGCAGGATGTTGACGAACGCGCCGAAGTCGACGATGCGCTCGACCTTGCCCACGTAGATCTTGCCGATCTCGGCTTCAGCGGTGATACCCAGTACGCGCTGACGGG
Organism: Pseudomonas gebzensis; assembly: GCF_034427815.1. Classification (NCBI taxonomy): domain Bacteria; kingdom Pseudomonadati; phylum Pseudomonadota; class Gammaproteobacteria; order Pseudomonadales; family Pseudomonadaceae; genus Pseudomonas; species Pseudomonas gebzensis. Next base: position 232,180 of record NZ_JAXQNS010000008.1, on the reverse strand, counting down.
CGGCTTCTGCAGCCTCTTTGCTCTCGCCGAAGATCTTGATCGAGCCATCGTCTTCGATGTCGATCGACGCCTTGGTTTCTTCGCAGATGGCACGGATGGTCGCGCCGCCTTTGCCGATGACGTCACGAATCTTGTCGGTGTCGATCTTCATCGCGATCATGGTCGGTGCGTTGGCCGACAGCTCGGTACGCGACTGGGCAATGATCTGGTTCATCTGACCGAGGATGTTCAGGCGCGCTTCCAGGGCCTGGCCCAGGGCGATTTCCATGATCTCTTCGGTGATGCCGTTGATCTTGATGTCCATCTGCAGCGCGGTGACGCCTTTGGCGGTACCGGCTACTTTGAAGTCCATGTCGCCCAAGTGGTCTTCATCACCCAGGATGTCGGTAAGGATGGCGAACTTTTCGCCTTCCTTGACCAGGCCCATGGCGATACCGGCAACCGGCGCTTTCATCGGCACACCGGCGTCCATCAGGGCCAGGGAAGCACCGCAGACCGAAGCCATGGAGCTGGAGCCGTTGGATTCGGTGATTTCCGAGACAACGCGGATGGTGTACGGGAAGACATCAGCACCCGGCAGCATGGCCTGAACCGAACGGCGGGCCAGGCGGCCGTGGCCGATTTCACGACGGCCAGCGCCGCCCATGCGACCACACTCACCGACCGAGAACGGTGGGAAGTTGTAGTGCAGCATGAAGGGGTCTTTCTTCTCGCCTTCGAGGGTGTCGAGCAGCTGCGCGTCACGGGCAGTACCCAGGGTCGCGACGACCAGCGCCTGCGTTTCACCACGGGTGAACAGGGCCGAACCGTGGGTTTTCGGCAGAACACCGACTTCGATGTTCAGCGGGCGCACGGTCTTGGTGTCACGGCCATCGATACGCGGCTTGCCGTTGACGATGTTCTCGCGAACGGTGCGGTATTCGATTTCGCCGAAGATTTCTTTGACCTGAGCGGCGGTAGGCTGGCCTTCCTCACCGGAGAACTTGGCGATCGCCTGGTCACGCAGCTCGCCCAGACGGGCGTAACGGTCGGCCTTGACGGTAACGGTGTAGCCCTGGGAAACCGCTTCACCGAACTCGGCGCGGATGGCGTCGAACAGCTGGGTGTTGGCAACGGCGGGTTTCCAGTCCCAGGTCGGCTTGGCAGCTTCGGCAGCCAGCTCCTTGACCGCCTTGATGACAGCCTGGAGTTCGTCGTGGGCAAACAGCACGGCGCCCAGCATCTGGTCTTCGGTGAGCTCTTGGGCTTCGGATTCGACCATGAGCACGGCGTCGGCAGTACCGGCAACAACCATGTCCAGGCTCGAGGCCGCCAGTTGCTCGTAGGTCGGGTTCAGCAGGTAGCCGGTGCTCTCATGGAAAGCCACGCGAGCGGCGCCGATCGGGCCTTCGAACGGAATGCCGGAGATGGCCAGGGCCGCCGAGGTACCGATCATCGCAGCGATGTCCGGGTCGGTTTTCTTGCTGGTGGAGACGACGGTGCAGACAACCTGCACTTCGTTCATGAAGCCTTCGGGGAACAGCGGGCGGATCGGACGATCGATCAGGCGCGAGGTCAGGGTCTCTTTCTCGGAAGGACGGCCTTCGCGCTTGAAGAAGCCGCCGGGGATCTTGCCGGCAGCGTAGGTTTTTTCCTGGTAATGCACCGACAGAGGGAAGAAGCCCTTGCCTGGATCGGCTTGCTTGGCACCGACCACGGTCACCAGTACGGTGACATCGTTATCGACGGTGACCAGCACGGCGCCGCTTGCCTGACGGGCAATGCGGCCGGTTTCTAGCGTGACGGTCGACTGACCGAACTGAAATTTCTTGATTACCGGGTTCACGGTTTCCTACCTTCTTAGTGGCTCTGGGGGAACTGGTTTCTTGCGAATTCTTGGGCAGAACAGGGAATTGGCCCTGTTGACCGTCCAGATACAACACGAGGCTGGGAGCCTGACTGCCGCGCGGTAAAAACCGAACGGGGTCAGGCTGCCAACCTCGAAGATACGCGTGGCGTGTCCGACGGCAACGCTGCAGAGCAACGCTGCCGAAGCCTGCGACACGCCATGCACACCACTGGCCAGGCCGCTATTAGCGACGCAGGCCCAGGCGACCGATCAGGGTGCTGTAACGCGTGGTGTCTTTGCCCTTCAGGTAATCCAGCAGCTTACGACGCTGGTTGACCATACGAATCAGACCACGACGGGAGTGGTGGTCTTTACCGTTGATCTTGAAGTGACCTTGCAGCTTGTTGATGTTGGCGGTCAGCAGAGCAACCTGCACTTCCGGGCTACCGGTGTCACCGGCGGCTTGCTGATAGTCGGCAACGATCTGGGCTTTGTCTTCAACGCTGAGTGCCATCTGGCTTCTCCTGATAAACGGAATCCGTAAGCGAATCCCAATAGGCCGGGGAAAACCCCGTATTGATAAAGGAAGGTATGACCGCGCCTAATAACAGCCACCCTTTTTATCCACAGGTTCGGGCAAACGCCTTTGCCTGTGGTTCCGGTCATTCCGACCGAATCAGTCGACGCGGCGCAATGCGCCCGTCTTCGCTCACTTCACCGATACCCAGGAAGCGACCGTCTTCGTCTTTTACTCGAACCATGCCGAACTGCGGCGCATCAGGCGCTCGCACGGCTTGACCATGCAGCCAGTAAAACGCGCTGTTGGCCGACAAGCATACCAGTGGCCAATGCAAAAGGCCGCTGTCTGAAGGCATCAGGAACCGATCAAGGGCTTCACTGCCACCTTCGGCGTGCGCCTGCTCCAACGCTTCCAGCGTAACCGTCTGCGCCAGCTCGAAAGGGCCAGCATGCGTGCGCCGCAGCTCTGCGACATAGGCACCACAGCCCAGCACCTCGCCAATGTCTTCCACCAGCGTGCGAATGTAGGTGCCTTTGGTGCAACCTACCGTCAGCCTGGCCCGGCTTGCTTCACTTTCGAGAAGCTCAAGACGGGTAATAGTAACAGAACGTGCCTCACGCTCCACTACCTCTCCAGCGCGCGCCAGCTTGTACAGCGGCTGACCGTCCCGCTTGAGGGCCGAGTACATCGGCGGTATCTGGCTGATCGGGCCGCGAAAGCCCGGCAAGGCTGCCTCGATATCGGCACGACCAACGGTCACCTCGCGGGTCTGCAGAACTTCCCCTTCGGCGTCCCCGGTGTTGGTGGTCTGCCCAAGCTGCATGACCGTCTCGTAGCCTTTGTCGGAGTCGAGCAGGTATTGGGAAAACTTGGTGGCCTCACCGAAACACAACGGCAGCACGCCGGTGGCCAACGGGTCGAGGCTGCCGGTATGGCCGGCCTTTTCCGCATTGAGCAGCCAACGGACCTTTTGCAAGGCGGCATTGGAAGTGAAACCCAACGGCTTGTCGAGCAGGAGAATGCCGCTGACGTTACGGCGGATACGTTTGACCTGGGCCACCGCTTACTCCTTGTTGGTGTCCGGTTCGTCGTCGGCCTGATGCTGGCGATCTTCCGACACGGCGCGCTCGATCAAGGCTGACAGGTGCACGCCACGGCTGACGCTTTCGTCATAGTGGAAATGCAACTGCGGCACGCTGCGTAGCTGCATGGAGCGGCCCAGGTGCAAGCGCAGGAAGCTCGCAGCGCTCTTCAGGGCCTTCAGGGTTTCCGGCACTGCGGTGCCGTCTTCGTCATCCATCACGGTGATGAACACTTTGGCGTGACCCACATCGCGGCTCACATCGACGGCGGTGATGGTGACCAGCCCGACGCGCGGGTCTTTGACTTCACGGCGGATCAGTTCGGCCAGCTCACGCTGCATCTGATCGCCAATGCGTTGGGTACGGCTATATTCTTTTGCCATGCTTGTTGCTACCTGTCTCTAAAGCGGCAAACGCCCGGTGAGGCTGAAGCCTGACCGGGCGCTACCTGGTGAGGCGTCGCGCACCGCAGCAATACGGTGGCGGCGCCCGGCACGACCCTTACAGGGTACGCGCCACCTGGACTTTCTCGAAGACTTCGATCTTGTCGCCGACCTTGACGTCGTTGTAGCTCTTGACGCCAATACCGCACTCCATGCCATTACGCACTTCGGCAGCATCGTCCTTGAAGCGACGCAGCGATTCCAGCTCGCCTTCGAAGATCACCACATCGTCGCGCAGCACACGGATCGGACGGTTGCGGTAAACAGTACCCTCGATGACCATACAGCCAGCGATGGCGCCGAATTTCGGCGAACGGAACACATCACGTACTTCAGCGACACCCAGGATGTTCTCGCGAACATCGCTGCCAAGCATGCCGGTCAGGGCTTTCTTGACGTCTTCGATGATGTCGTAGATGACGTTGTAGTAACGCATGTCCAGCGCTTCCTGCTCGACGATCTTGCGCGCACCGGCATCGGCGCGCACGTTGAAGCCGAACAGAACAGCGTTGGAGGCCAGGGCCAGGTTGGCATCGCTCTCGGTGATACCACCGACACCGCCACCAATCACACGCACCTGCACTTCGTCGTTACCCAACCCGCCGAGCGAGCCATGCAGCGCCTCGAGCGAGCCACGAACATCGGTCTTGAGCACGATGTTGAGGGTCTTCTTCTCTTCTTGACCCATGGTCTCGAAGATGTTTTCCAGCTTGCCAGCGTGAGCACGGGCCAGCTTGACCTCGCGGTACTTGCCCTGACGGAACATGGCAACTTCGCGGGCTTTCTTCTCGTCAGCCACAACCGACAGCTCGTCACCGGCTTCCGGCGTGCCATCCAGGCCGAGGATCTCGACCGGGATCGACGGGCCAGCTTCCTTCACAGGCTTGCCGTTCTCGTCGAGCATGGCACGTACGCGGCCATAGTTCGAACCGCACAGGACCATGTCACCCTGACGCAGCGTACCGTCCTGAACCAGGATGGTAGCGACCGGACCACGGCCCTTGTCCAGGCGCGACTCGACCACGACACCACGACCAGGCGCGGTTGGGGTGGCAGTCAGTTCCAGAACTTCGGCTTGCAGCAGGACGGCTTCGAGCAGATCGTCGACACCGGTACCCATCTTGGCCGACACCTTGACGAACGGGGTATCACCACCCCACTCCTCGGACGTCACGCCTTCGACCGACAGCTCGTTGCGAATGCGATCGAGGTCAGCGCCTGGCTTGTCGATCTTGTTCACCGCCACGACCAGTGGAACGCCGGCAGCCTTGGCATGCTGGACCGCTTCGCGGGTCTGCGGCATGACGCCGTCGTCCGCAGCAACGACCAGGATGACAATGTCGGTCGCCTTGGCACCGCGAGCACGCATCTGGGTAAACGCAGCGTGGCCCGGGGTGTCGAGGAAGGTGACCATGCCACGGTCGGTTTCGACGTGGTAGGCACCGATGTGCTGGGTGATACCACCGGCCTCGCCAGCAGCAACCTTGGCACGACGGATGTAGTCGAGCAGCGAGGTTTTACCGTGGTCGACGTGGCCCATGACGGTCACGACCGGCGCGCGGGATTCAGCCACACCTTCGAACTTCAACGACTCGGCCAGGGAATCTTCCAGGGCACTGTCGCTGATCAGCTTGACCTTGTGGCCCAGCTCTTCGGCGATCAACAGCGCAGTTTCCTGGTCCAGAACCTGGTTGATGGTGACCGGAGTCCCCATCTTGAACATGAACTTGACCACTTCAGCGCCTTTGACGGACATCTGGTTAGCCAGCTCGGAGACGGTGATGGTCTCGCCGATGTTCACGTCACGCACGAGCGGGCCGGTCGGGCTCTGGAAGCCATGCTGGTTGCGCTTCTTCAGCTTGCCTTTGCCACCACGGCCACGACGAGCGCCATCGCTCTCTTCGTCGGTGGTGCGAGGGGCGGCACGTGGAGTCGGCGCCTTCTCTTTTTCCTTCACTTTGACCTTGATCGAAACGCGTGGTGCTTCACCACGACGTTCGCCACCACGGCGATCGTCCTCGCGAGTGCGGGTTTCGTTACGACGGGTCTCGTCTTTTTTGCGCTCGGCGGCACGGGCCACCGCATCGTCGGCTACCGGTGCGTTGGCAACGCCAGGCGCAGCAGCAGGGGCAGCGGCGGGCTTGGCCGAAGGCGCAGGGGCCTGGGCTTCGGTCGCCGGACGACGAGGCTGCTCTTCGGTGCGCTGACGATTTTCAGCTTCGCCCTTGGCGCGCTCGGCGTTTTCGGCCGCGCGGCGCTCATCCAGCTCACGCTTTTGCTCAGCCTGAATTTCTTCAGGGCTGCGCTGAACGAATACTTTCTTCTTGCGAACTTCTACGCTGATGCTCTTGCTACCGGCCACACGCAAGGTGCTGGTGGTTTTGCGCTGCAAGGTAATCTTGCGCGGCTCTTCCGCCTTGCTCTTGTGGCTGCTTTTCAAATGAGTCAGCAGTACCTGCTTCTCATTGTCGGTCACTACCTGACCGGCGTCGGTGTGTGGCAGACCCGCCTCGCGCATCTGCTGCAGCAGGCGCTCTACCGGTGCCTCGACCTCTTGGGCCAGTTCTTTCACCGTGACTTGCGTCATGCATTTCTCTCCTCAGGCCGCGCCTAATTACTCGAACCAGTGGGCTCGGGCGGCCATGATCAACTTGCCGGCACGCTCTTCGTCGATGCCGTCGATGTCGAGCAGGTCGTCAATCGACTGCTCGGCCAGGTCTTCGCGGTTAACCACGCCGCGCACCGCCAGTTCCGCTGCCAGGTCCGGATCCATGCCCTCGAGAGAGAGCAGGTCTTCGGCCGGATGGGCGTCTGCCAGTTTTTCTTCGGTAGCGATGGCTTTGGTCAACAAACGGTCCTTGGCACGAGCGCGAAGCTCGTTGACGATTTCTTCGTCGAAGCCATCGATGTTGAGCATTTCTTCCAACGGTACGTAGGCAATTTCTTCTAGGCTGGTGAAGCCTTCGTCGACCAGCACTTGTGCCAGCTCCTCGTCGACTTCCAGTTCTTCAACGAAATTGCGCAGGATGTCGCCAGTTTCTGCTTGCTGCTTGGCCTGGATATCCTTCTCGGTCATCACGTTCAAGGTCCAGCCGGTCAACTGACTGGCCAGCCGAACGTTCTGCCCGCCACGACCGATGGCCTGGGCGAGGTTGTCTTCGGCGACGGCGATGTCCATGGCATGGGCATCTTCATCAACGATGATCGCCGCGACTTCGGCCGGCGACATGGCGTTGATGACAAATTGTGCCGGGTTATCGTCCCACAGGACGATATCGACACGCTCACCACCCAGCTCGCCGGACACAGCTTGCACACGCGAACCACGCATGCCGATACAGGCACCTTGTGGATCGATGCGCTTGTCCTTGGAGCGGACGGCGATCTTGGCACGCGATCCCGGATCCCGAGAGGCGGCCATGACTTCAATGAGGCCTTCGGCAATTTCCGGGACCTCGATGCGGAACAGCTCGATCAGCATCTGTGGCGCAGTACGCGACAGGATCAGCTGAGGGCCGCGGTTTTCACTGCGAATCTCCTTGAGCAGTGCGCGCAGACGCACACCGACCCGGAAGGTTTCGCGGGGAATGATGTCTTCGCGAGCCAGCAATGCTTCGGCATTGTTGCCCAGGTCGACGATGATGTTGTCACGTGTGACTTTCTTGACGGTGCCGGAGATGATCTCGTTGACCCGCTCGCGGTAGGCGTCGACCACCTGGGCGCGCTCTGCCTCGCGAACCTTCTGCACGATCACCTGCTTGGCGGTCTGTGCAGCGATGCGACCGAACTCGATCGAATCGATCTTTTCTTCGATCACGTCGCCGACCTGGGCCTCAGGGTGGGTCAGGTGCACTTTGGTCGGCCAGGTTTCGATGGCTGGATCGTCCAATGCGTCTTCGTCGACAACGGTCCAGCGACGGAACGTCTCGTAGCTGCCGGTGTGGCGATTGATTTCCACACGCAGATCGACTTCGTCTTCAAACCGTTTTTTGGTTGCGGTCGCCAGCGCTACTTCCAGGGCGTCGAAAATAACGCCAGGGGGTACACCCTTTTCGTTGGATACCGATTCAACAACCAGCAGTACTTCTTTGCTCATCGTACGCCTCGCCTTGCGCAAGCCATTGGGCCCGTATAATCCGGCGGACCCGGCACGTCTCAGTCAAAACTGGGAATAATATTGGCCTTGTCGATCGAGTCGATCGGCAACAGGAATTCGTTTTGGTCCACCTGGACCACCACATCCTGGTCCTCAACACCACGGAGGAGGCCTTGAAAGTTGCGACGGCCTTCAAACGGCGTACGCAGCTTGATCTTCACTTGCTCGCCGGCATGCGCGGCGTACTGTTCCAGAGTGAACAGCGGCCGATCCATCCCGGGCGAGGACACCTCAAGGGCATACTCACTGGTGATCGGATCTTCGACATCGAGAACGCCGCTGATCTGGCGACTGACGGCTTCGCAGTCCTCGACCATGATGCCGCCTTCTTTGTCGATGTAGACACGTAACACCGTGTGCTTGCCTTGGGAGATGTATTCGATCCCCCAGCATTGAAAGCCCAGCCCCTCGACCACCGGGGCCAACAAGGCCTGCAACTGTTCTAGCTTGCTCGACACCTGAACCCCCTCGTGCATGCTGTGCAAATAAAAAATGGGCGAAGCGCCCATCCCTGAAGACGCCGTTGGACAACGGCGCCGAATACTGTTCGGCTAGCAAAAAGCCCCTGAAAAGGGGCTTTGCTGAAGCTGGTTGCGGGGGCTGGATTTGAACCAACGACCTTCGGGTTATGAGCCCGACGAGCTACCAAGCTGCTCCACCCCGCGACAAAGCTGGGGCAAAAGTATAAGACTGAACCCCTTTTGGGTCAATCCGACCTCCACCTGCAAGAAAGCCCGCTACAGCGGGCTCTCATGCTTCAATTGGTACCGAGAAGGGGACTCGAACCCCTACACCCTATGGGCACAACCACCTCAAGGTTGCGTGTCTACCAATTCCACCACCTCGGCAAAACTACATGTAAAGCGTATTACTTTGATTCTTCAGCGGGAGGAGGTACATCACCTTGCTGGGTGGTTTCGCTCTTCTGCTGCAGAACCGGTACATCATCATTTACCGCCGGCTTGGGCTCTTTAACTTCAAGAACTGCTGGATCTGGCAAACCTGCTTGAGTCAGCTCGTGAGCCTTCTCCTTTGCGAAGTATCCTAACCCAAGAGCAGTTAAAAAGAAAGTGGCAGCAAGTATAGCAGTGAATTTACTTAGGAAAGTCGCCGAGCCTTGACTTCCGAACACAGTATTAGAAGCACCTGCGCCGAAAGATGCACCTGCTTCAGCACCTTTACCCTGTTGCATCAACACCAGCGCCACAAGCGACAGTGCTGCTAACAGATGAAAAACAACTACGACTGTTTCCAGCATTTCAGTTTCCTGCGGCGCGACAAATTGCACCGAATTCGTCTGCGTTCAAGGAAGCTCCACCAATGAGCCCCCCATCGATATCCGGCATGCCGAACAGTTCGGCCGCGTTGGCCGCCTTCACGCTGCCACCGTAGAGCAGCTGAAGATTCGCAGCCACCTCGGCGTCCTTCGTCGCGAACTGCGCGCGAATGGCCGCATGCACGTCCTGAGCTTGTTGCGGAGAGGCCGTAAGCCCCGTACCAATGGCCCATACAGGCTCATAGGCAACCACCGCATTGGCAAAAGCGGCAACACCGAAAGCTTCGATGATACTGCTCAACTGACGCCCAACCACTTCAAGCGTCTTGCCCGCCTCGCGCTCCTCAAGGGTTTCCCCAACACAGAGCACCGGCTTCAAACCACAGGCCTGAGCGGCTGCAAACTTCTGCTGAAGTACCTCTTCACTTTCACCGATGATCTGGCGACGTTCAGAGTGACCTACCAACACCAACTTGCAACCTGTTTCAGCCAATTGACTCGGAGCAACTTCCCCGGTCAACGCGCCCTGTTCGGACTGTATTGCAGAATTCTGTGCACCGACGGCGATTCCGCTGCCTTCAAGCCCATCGATTACTTGCGCGACGTGCAAAGCAGAAGGAAAAACCGCAACTTCGACCTCACTCGACATGGGCATATTATTCAGCCCTTCGAGCAGTTCAGCGACACCGGCGCGGGTACCGTGCATCTTCCAGTTACCAGCTACCATGGGGCGACGCATGCTTTACCTCACAGGTCGAAGTGGGCGCAGATCTTACCCAACCAGAAACGCGCTGGCAAGCAACTTTCAAGCACAAACTTGAGAGACGAGTTTCGCCAGTGCCTCGGCATGGATACGGACCTGACTTTCGTCATCACCCTCGACCATGACCCGCACCAATGGCTCGGTACCCGACTTGCGCAGCAGCACCCGTCCCCGCCCGGCCATCGCTTCGGTAGCCTGGGCACTGGCCTGTTGCACAGCCGGGTTTTCCAAGGGGTCATCCTGACCGGCGGCAAAGCGCACGTTGATCAGCACCTGGGGGCACTTGCGTATGGCCTGACGCGCTTGAGCCAGGGTTTCATCTCGACGCTTGAGCGCCATCAACACCTGCAGCGCAGCGATGATCGCATCGCCTGTGGTGGTGTGATTGGCGCAGACCACGTGGCCGGAGTTTTCACCCCCTAGCTGCCATTCGCGCGCCGACAGCTCGGCCATCACGTAACGGTCCCCGACCTTGGCACGCACGAACGGAATATCCAGATCCTTCAGCGCGAGCTCCAGGCCGAGGTTGCTCATCAGTGTACCGACCACGCCCCCTTGCAACTTGCCACGGGCCTGCAGGTCGCGGGCAAGGATGAACAGCAGCTCGTCACCATCGACGATGGTACCGGTGTGGTCGACCATCAGCACGCGATCGCCGTCGCCATCGAAGGCGATGCCAAGGTCGGCATGGCCAACCAGAACCGCCGCCTGTAGCGATTCGATATGCGTCGAGCCACAGCCCTCGTTGATGTTCAACCCATCGGGCTGCGCGTGCAGCACGGTGACATCCGCGCCCAGCTCCTGGAACACGCTAGGGGCCACTTTGTAGGTCGCGCCATGGGCACAGTCGACAACCAGTTTGAGCCCCTCGAAACTGGTGCCGGTGGGTACGCTGCCCTTGCAGAATTCGATGTAGCGTCCGGCGGCGTCGGTAATGCGCGACACCTTGCCCAATTTACTGGAATCCACCACCGTCATGGGCTGGTCGAGCAACTCTTCGATCATCAGCTCGATATCGTCCGGCAGTTTCGTGCCCTTTCCGGAAAAGAACTTGATGCCGTTGTCATCGTGCGGATTGTGCGAGGCGCTGATCACGATACCGGCTTCGGCGTGGAACGTACGCGTCAGGTAAGCGATGGCCGGTGTGGGCATCGGGCCCAACAACATCACGTCTGCGCCGGCCGCAGACAGTCCGGCCTCCAGCGCAGATTCGAACATGTAACCGGAAATACGCGTGTCTTTGCCGACCAGCACCCGGCAGTGACCGAGTTTGCGGAACGCCATACCGGCCGCCCAGCCGAGCTTGAGCATGAAATCAGGCGTGATGGGGAACTGCCCGACGCGACCGCGAATGCCGTCGGTGCCGAAATATTTTCTGCTCATGTGTCACTCCAATTATTCTATTCGGCGCTCTGGACTGCCGTGATCATCCGCACCACATCAACTGTTTCGGCAACGTCGTGCACGCGCAGAATTCTCGCGCCTTTGGTCATTGCCAAGGCCGCCAAGGCCAGGCTGCCGTAAAGACGCTGGTCTACGGGACGTTGCAGCGTCAGGCCGATCATACTCTTGCGCGACACACCGACCAGCAACGGACGGGCAAGTTCCGCAAGCGCCTCAAGGTGCTTGAACAGGCTCAGGTTGTGCTCAAGCGTCTTGGCAAAGCCAAATCCCGGGTCAAGCACGATACGTTCTGCCGCAATACCCGCCGCCGCACAGGCCGCCATGCGCTGGCGCAGATAGCGTGCGACCTCGGCCGTCACATCGTCATAGTGAGGGTCGTCCTGCATCGTGCCGGGCTCACCCCGCATGTGCATCAGGCACACCGGCAAACCGGTCGCGGCTGCGGCGTCCAGCGCCCCATCACGTTCGAGCGCACGCACATCGTTGATCATGCCAGCGCCGACACGCGCCGATTCACGCATCACTGCAGGTGTCGAGGTATCGACGGAGACGATCACGTCCAGCCGGGCACTGATGGCTTCGACCACGGGCGCGACGCGCTCCAGCTCTTCGGTAACCGATACTGCGCGCGCACCGGGGCGGGTCGATTCGCCGCCAATGTCGATCAACGTCGCGCCAGCCTCGACCATCGCCTGGGCGTGGAACAGCGCCTGGTCACGCTGGGCGAATCGACCACCGTCGGAGAACGAATCGGGCGTGACATTGAGGATACCCATGACATGGGTATGTGAAAGGTCAAGCACCCGGCTGCCGCAAGGCAACCGGGTGGGGTATTGCGTGGAGGTCATAGAAGCCCTTAGTGATCCGCGGCTGGGCCGCCAATCGGGGACTCGGGGCGGTCGCCCTGAGCGGCAGGATTGCCAGGCGTGCCGGCATCGTTGTCCCAGTCGCGCGGCTCGCGCGGGGCGCGACCGGCCATGATGTCGTCGATCTGGTCAGCGTCGATGGTTTCGTACTTCATCAACGCATCGGCCATGGCATCGAGCTTTTCGCGGTTCTCGGTGAGGATCTGCTGCGCCGTGGCATAGCACTGGTCGATGATGCTGCGTACTTCGGAGTCGATCAGCTTGGCGGTGTCACCCGAGACGCTGGCCTGCTGCGACCCGGCGCTGCGACCCAGGAACACTTCGCCTTCTTCCTCGGCATACATCAACGGCCCGAGTTTTTCCGACAGGCCCCACTTGGTCACCATGTTCCGTGCGATCTGGCTGGCACGCATGATGTCGTTGGATGCCCCAGTGGTGACGCCGTCGAAACCGAGCGTCATCTCTTCGGCGATACGACCACCGTACAGCGAGCAGATCTGACTGATCAGGGCACGCTTGGAGAGGCTGTAACGGTCTTCTTCGGGCAGGAACATGGTGACGCCCAGAGCCCGACCACGAGGAATGATCGAGACTTTGTAGACCGGATCGTGCTCAGGCACGACACGGCCTACGATCGCATGGCCTGCTTCATGGTAGGCGGTGTTACGTTTTTCCTTCTCGGACATGACCATGGTCTTGCGCTCGGCGCCCATCATGATCTTGTCTTTGGCCAGCTCGAACTCTTTCATTTCGACCGTGCGCTTGCCAGCGCGGGCGGCGAACAGCGAGGCCTCGTTGACCAGGTTGGCCAGGTCGGCACCGGAGAAGCCAGGCGTGCCACGTGCGATGACCGCAGCGTTGACGTTGTCGCCTGCCGGCACTTTGCGCATGTGCACTTTCAGAATCTGCTCGCGACCGCGAATGTCCGGCAGGCCGACCACGACCTGGCGGTCGAAACGGCCTGGACGCAGCAGTGCGGGGTCAAGCACATCAGGACGGTTGGTGGCCGCGATGACGATGATGCCATCGTTCATTTCAAAGCCGTCCATCTCGACCAGCAACTGGTTCAGCGTCTGCTCACGCTCATCGTGACCGCCGCCCATGCCGGCACCACGGTGGCGACCCACGGCATCGATTTCGTCGATGAAGATGATGCAGGGCGCGTGCTTCTTCGCCTGCTCGAACATGTCGCGCACACGGCTGGCGCCCACGCCGACGAACATCTCGACGAAGTCGGAACCGGAAATGGTGAAGAACGGCACCTTGGCCTCGCCCGCGATCGCCTTGGCGATCAGGGTCTTACCGGTGCCTGGCGGGCCGACCATCAGCACGCCGCGCGGAATACGCCCACCCAGGCGCTGGAACTTGCCCGGATCGCGCAGGAATTCGACCAGCTCACCCACTTCTTCCTTGGCCTCGTCACAACCTGCGACGTCTGCAAGGGTGGTTTTCACCTGGTCTTCGGACAGCAACCGCGCCTTGCTCTTGCCAAAGCTCATCGGGCCGCCCTTACCGCCCGCCCCGCCCTGCATCTGGCGCATGAAGAACATGGCCAATGCCATGATGATCAGGATCGGGAAGCTGGCAACCAGCAACTGAGTCCAGATGCTCTGCTGCTCGGGCTGCTTGCCTTCGACGACGACGTGGTTATCGACCAGGTCGCCGATCAGGCCATTGTCGGCAATCGCAGGACGGATGGTCTTGAAGGTGTCGCCATCGGAACGCTTGCCATTGATTACGGCACCGTCGACCGTGACGCGCTCGACCTTACCGTCCTTGACCTGCTGGATGAAGTCGGAATAGTTGAGGGTCTGCGGCTCGTTCGGGCTGGAGAAGTTGTTCATCACCGTCACCAGGACTGCCGCGATGATCAACCACAGGATCAGATTCTTTGCCATGTCGTTCAATTAGCTACCCTCTGAGGTCGGCGCACGACGCAGCCGTGCCTCGCATGATATACAGCGCCCTAACTTACTACATTACCTACGCACCCGCAGGCACCGTCTGTAACCCTTTGTGAAATTCAGCCTACACGAAGTTCAGAGATTGCTGACGAGACCGCCGATTGCAAATAACTATCGCCGGCCAAGCCACACACCCCGTCTTCTCAACCTTTGAAGCCCTTGCCCAACAGATACTGCTCACGGGAGCGATCCCGGGAAGAGGACGGCTTGCGCATCTGCACCTTGTCGAAACGGGTGCGGACATCCTTCAGATAGCTGTCAAAGCCTTCGCCCTGGAAAATCTTGATCAGGAAATCACCGCCGGGGCGCAGTACGCGGCCCGCCAGATCCAGTGCCAGCTCGCACAGGAACATGGCGCGCGGCATGTCGACCTCAGGCGTACCACTCATGTTGGGGGCCATATCGGAAATCACAAGGTCGACATGCGAATCGCCGACCGCCTGGAGGATTTGCTCGAGCACCGAATCGTGGGTGAAATCGCCATGGATGAAGGTGACATCGGGGATGGAGTCCATCTCGAGGATGTCCGACGCGATAAGCCGCCCCTGACCACCGATCAGACGACTGGTCACCTGCGACCAGCCACCGGGCGCGGCGCCGAGGTCGATGACGCTCATGCCAGGGCGAATCAGGCGGTCCTTTTCCTGGATCTCCAGCAGCTTGTAGCTGGCCCGGGAGCGGTAGCCGTCCTTCTGCGCTTGTTTGACGAAGGGGTCGTTGAAATGCTCTCGCAGCCAGTTCTGGCTGCTTTTGGAACGTTGCGCCACGGGGCACCTCGATGATATGCGTGGTGATTGACTGGGCGAGCCAGGGGCCCTCGGGTAAAATGCCGGTCAATTTTACAGAATCAGACGAAAAGGGTCAGATTATGCCGCTCAATAACGAGCAGAAGAAGCAGTACAAATCCATTGGTCATGACCTCAAGCCGGTCTTGATCATCGCCGGCAACGGTCTGAATGAGGGTGTGGTCGCCGAGCTCGAAAGAGCCCTGGCCGATCACGAACTGATCAAGGTGGAAATCCGCTCCGAGGATCGCGAGGAGCGCGCCGCGACCATCGCAGCGCTGTGCAAGGCCGGCCGCGCCGAGCTGGTACAGACCATTGGCAAGAAAGCCCTGGTCTATCGCAAGAACCCGCAGCCGAACAAGCAACTGTCCAACATCCACCGCTACAAGTAACGGTGGTTTCGGTCAGCGGCGCGCCAGACGCGTCCTGACCGGCACTGGCTGGGCCACCAGCACGATGCCGGAAAAGCCCAGAACCAGAAAGCAGAACATCTGCCAGCGCTCACCCACCGAGATGCCATAGCGCAAGGTGTAATAGCCCACGCAAGCGCTGAAGCCGAGCAACAGCATCTGCCCGCGGAACTGCCGCCACCACGCCGCCAGGCCTTCTACCCTCGCCAATACCGCCAGCTGGGTCAGCAGCCCGAGCAACGCCACGCCAATCAACCAGCGATCGATCTGCCCCGCGATGTCCTGCACCAGCAACGGTGCCAGGCCCGAGACCTTGAGCGCGGGCACCAGGCCGACGTGGAACACCCACAGGCCACCGACCCAGAACACCTGGGCCAGTTGCCAGAGAATGCCTTCGAGCGACGGCGCCCGCAGGCGTCGGTCAGATGTGCTGGACTTCGACAATCTCGTACTCGACTGTGCCGCTCGGCGTCTTGATGACGACGATGTCGCCTTCATCCTTACCAATGATGGCGCGAGCGATCGGCGCACCCGCCGAGAGCTTGCCCAACTTGATGTTAGCTTCGTCCTCGCCAACGATCTGGTATTTCACCCGCTCGTCGGTCTCGGTGTTGGCCAGCTCCACGGTCGTACCGAAAATCACTTTGCCACTATGCGGGATGGTGGTGACATCGATGATCACCGCATTCTGCATACGGCCTTCGATGTCGCGAATACGCGCCTCGACCATGCCCTGCTCTTCGCGGGCGGCATGGTATTCAGCGTTTTCCTTGAGGTCGCCCAGCTCGCGCGCTTCACCAATGGCCTGGCTCAGGCGCGGTCGCTCGGTCTTGCTCAGGAACAGGTGTTCTTCTTCCAGGGCGCGAGCGCCCTGGACGGTCATCGGGTATTTGGTAATGCTCATGCGTTCAATCCTGCGTGCAGATCCTGCAAGCGGCGAACGGTCTTTTCCGGACCGAATTTCAGCGCTTCACAGATGGCTTCACCCGCGGCAATGGTCGTCGTGCAGTAGATCTTGTGCTGCAGCGCATTGCGGCGGATCGAGTAGGAGTCGGCAATCGACTGGCGGCCTTCGGTGGTGTTGATGATCAACGACACTTCGTCGTTCTTGATCATGTCGACCACGTGCGGACGACCTTCGGTCACCTTGTTCACACGGCGAACTTTCAGGCCAGCGGCCTCGATCACCTTGGCCGTGCCGACGGTGGCCACGACTTCAAAGCCCAGGGCGATCAGGTCGCGTGCAACGGCCGCCACTTGTGGCTTGTCGTCGTCGCGCACGCTGATGAATGCGGTGCCGCCGGTCGGCAGCACTTCGCTGGCGCCCATCTGGGCCTTGGCGAAGGCTTCACCGAAGCTGTCGCCCACGCCCATCACTTCACCGGTCGATTTCATCTCAGGGCCGAGGATCGGGTCAACACCCGGGAACTTGGCGAACGGGAAGACGGCTTCCTTGACGCTGTAGAAGTTCGGAACGATTTCTTGGGTGAAACCGAGCTCTTTCAGCGATTTGCCCGCCATGACGCGGGCCGCGATCATGGCCAGCGACGTGCCGATGCATTTGGACACGAAGGGTACGGTACGCGAAGCACGCGGGTTGACTTCGATCACGTAGATCTTGTCGCCCTGCAGCGCCAGTTGCACGTTCATCAAACCGACCACGCCCAGCTCCAGGGCCATTTTCGAGACCTGTTCACGAACCTGGTCCTGGACGTGCTTGCTCAGCGAGTAAGGCGGCAGCGAGCACGCCGAGTCTCCGGAGTGAACACCGGCTTGTTCGATGTGCTGCATGATCGCGCCGATCACCACGTCAGTACCGTCGCAGACCGCGTCCACGTCCATCTCGATGGCGCAGTTGAGGAAGTGGTCGAGCAGCACCGGGCTGTCGTTGGACACTTGCACCGCATCACGCAGGTAGCGCTTGAGCTCGTCCAGTTCGTAGACGATCTCCATGGCGCGACCGCCCAAC
Source organism: Pseudomonas gebzensis (assembly GCF_034427815.1). Lineage (NCBI taxonomy): Bacteria > Pseudomonadati > Pseudomonadota > Gammaproteobacteria > Pseudomonadales > Pseudomonadaceae > Pseudomonas > Pseudomonas gebzensis. The sequence goes on along the minus strand of NZ_JAXQNS010000008.1, from coordinate 214,714 downwards.
ACATACGAAGGACGCACGACCAGCGGGTAACCGATGACGCCCGCCGCAGCGACGGCTTCTTCTTCGCTGCGCACAGTGGCGTTTGGCGGCTGCAGCAGGTTCAGGCGCTGCACCATCTGCTGGAAGCGCTCGCGGTCTTCGGCGCGGTCGATGGCGTCCGGGCTGGTGCCGATGATCGGTACACCGGCTTCTTCCAGCGCGCGGGCCAGTTTCAGCGGGGTCTGACCGCCGTAGTGGACGATCACGCCCTTGGGCTTCTCGACGCGGCAGACTTCCAGCACGTCTTCCAGGGTCAGCGGCTCGAAGTACAGGCGGTCGGAGGTGTCGTAGTCGGTGGAGACGGTTTCCGGGTTGCAGTTGACCATGATGGTCTCGTACCCGTCTTCACGCAGTGCCAGCGCAGCATGCACGCAGCAGTAATCGAACTCGATGCCTTGGCCGATACGGTTCGGGCCGCCACCCAGGATCATGATCTTGTCGCGAGTCGACGGGTTGGCCTCGCACTCTTCCTCGTAGGTCGAATACAGGTAGGCCGTGTCGGTGGCGAACTCGGCGGCGCAGGTGTCGACGCGCTTGTAGACCGGGAACACTTCCAGCTTGTGGCGGTGGCGACGCAGGTTCTTGTCGCTGATGCCCAGCAGTTTCGCCAGGCGCTGGTCAGAGAAGCCTTTGCGCTTGAGGCGCAGCATGTAGTCCTTGTCGATGGTCGACAGGGCCAGGGTCTTGACCTTCTCTTCTTCCTTGATCAGGTCTTCCATCTGCACCAGGAACCACAGGTCGATCCCGGTCAGGGCGAAGATTTCTTCGCACGTCATGCCCGAGCGCATGGCATCGGCCACGTACCAGATGCGCTCGGCGCCCGGCACGGTCAGTTCGCGCTTGAGGATGCTGGCGGCTTCAGCGCTGGCCAGGTCGACTTTAGGGTCCAGGCCGCAGACGCCGACTTCCAGACCGCGCAGGGCTTTCTGCAGGGATTCCTGGAAGGTCCGGCCGATGGCCATGACTTCACCGACCGACTTCATCTGCGTGGTCAGGCGGGCGTCGGCCTTGGGGAATTTCTCGAAGGCAAAACGTGGCAGCTTGGTCACGACGTAGTCGATCGACGGCTCGAAGGACGCTGGGGTGCGGCCGCCAGTGATGTCGTTCTGCAGCTCGTCGAGGGTGTAACCGACGGCCAGCTTGGCCGCGATCTTGGCGATCGGGAAGCCGGTGGCTTTCGACGCCAGTGCCGAAGAACGCGACACGCGCGGGTTCATCTCGATCACGACCATGCGGCCGGTGTCCGGGCAGATACCGAACTGCACGTTGGAGCCGCCGGTTTCCACACCGATCTCACGCAGCACCGCCAGCGAGGCGTTGCGCATGATCTGGTATTCCTTATCGGTCAGGGTCTGCGCCGGCGCTACGGTGATCGAGTCACCGGTGTGCACGCCCATCGGGTCGAAGTTCTCGATGGAGCAGACGATGATGCAGTTGTCCTTTTTGTCGCGGACCACCTCCATCTCGTATTCCTTCCAACCGATCAGCGATTCGTCGATCAGCAGTTCCTTGGTCGGCGACAGGTCCAGGCCACGGGCGCAGATTTCTTCGAACTCTTCGCGGTTGTAGGCGATGCCGCCACCGGTGCCGCCCATGGTGAAGGACGGACGGATGATGCACGGGAAGCCGAGCTTCTCGAGCACTGCATTGGCCTCGTCCATGCTGTGGGCGATGCCGGAACGCGGGCATTCCAGGCCGATGGCCTTCATGGCCTTGTCAAAGCGCGAACGGTCTTCGGCCTTGTCGATGGTGTCGGCGTTAGCGCCGATCATCTCGACGCCGAACTGCTCCAGAACGCCGTGGCGCTCCAGGTCGAGTGCGCAGTTCAGCGCAGTCTGGCCACCCATGGTCGGCAGCAGTGCGTCCGGGCGCTCTTTCTCGATGATCTTGGCCACGGTCTGCCATTTGATCGGCTCGATGTAGGTGGCGTCGGCCATGGAAGGGTCGGTCATGATGGTGGCCGGGTTGGAGTTCACCAGGATGACGCGGAAACCTTCCTCGCGCAGGGCCTTGCAGGCCTGGGCGCCGGAGTAGTCGAATTCACAGGCCTGGCCGATCACGATCGGGCCAGCGCCGAGAATCAGGATGCTTTTGATGTCTGTACGTTTTGGCATGGTGGTCACTCAATTCCGCGGGTCAGTCGGCAAGCCGTCTTGAACAATCTGGTCAGGCGCGTCCGGGTGCGGCGTGGGCCGCCCCGGGGCCTTGCTGCAGGATGCTCAGCGGCGCTTGGCCATGGCATCGATGAAACGATCGAACAGTGGCGCGACGTCAGTCGGGCCTGGGCTCGCTTCAGGGTGGCCCTGGAAGCTGAACGCGCTCTTGTCGGTGCGCTCGATGCCCTGCAGGGTACCGTCGAACAGCGATTTGTGGATGGCGCGGACATTGCCCGGCAGGGTGGCTTCGTCAACCGCGAACCCGTGGTTCTGGCTGGTGATCATGACCACGCCGGTGTCCAGGTCCTGGACCGGGTGGTTGGCACCGTGGTGGCCATGGCCCATTTTCAGGGTCTTGGCGCCGGAGGCCAGGGCCAGCAGCTGGTGACCCAGGCAGATGCCGAAGACCGGGATGTCGGTCTCGAGCACGTCCTTGATCGCCTGAATGGCGTAGTCGCAAGGTTCCGGATCGCCAGGGCCGTTGGACAGGAACACGCCATCCGGGCTCAGTGCCAGTACCTCACTGGCCGGGGTTTGCGCCGGCACCACGGTCACGCGGCAGCCGCGCGCGACCAGCATGCGCAGGATGTTGACCTTGACGCCGTAGTCGAACGCCACCACATGATACGGCAGGTCTGCCGCGTCGATCGTGGCATGGCTGTCGGTCTTCAGTTCCCAGACACTGGAGCGCCACTCGTAGCGTTCAGTGGTGGAAACGACCTTGGCCAGGTCCATGCCCTTCAGGCCTGGGAAAGCGCGCGCGGCGGCGATGGCGGCTTCTTCGGTGATGTCATCACCGGCCAGGATGCAACCGTTCTGAGCGCCTTTTTCACGCAGGATGCGGGTCAGGCGACGGGTGTCGATGCCAGCGATGGCGACCACGTTGTTGGCCTTGAGGTAATCGGGCAGCGACTGCTTGTTGCGCCAGTTGCTGGCCAGCAGCGGCAGGTCACGAATGACCAGGCCTGCGGACCAGACGCGATCGGACTCGGCGTCTTCGGGCGTGGTGCCGGTGTTGCCGATGTGCGGGTAGGTCAGGGTAACGATTTGCTGGGCGTAGGAAGGGTCTGTAAGGATTTCCTGGTAGCCGGTCATAGCGGTGTTGAACACCACCTCTCCAACGGTCTGGCCGTCGGCTCCAATGGCTTCGCCGCGAAAAATGCTGCCATCGGCAAGGGCGAGTATGGCTGGCTTTGTCAAGAAGACCTCCCGTAAGTAGAACCTGAAAGGGCGATCGCAGGTTGCAAAAAAGCGGAATGACGTATGGACACGTCACCCCGCTTTCTATGCTGAATTATTCTGCGCGCTTTTAGTGGACACACTAAAGCTGTAGCTTACAGAAAAAGTGATTTTTGGTCTACCGTGAATGCGCCACTAAACTGCGTTATCCCGGTAGGACAGGTGCACGCGCAACACCTGCCACGCCGATCGACCGCTTGTGCAGCTGAGCGCCGCCAAGCGAATCGACCGTCATTGAGCCCCGATCAGTGCAGATCGAGCACATCTTGCATGTCATACAGCCCGGCGTCGCGGCCATCGAGCCACAACGCGGCACGCACGGCACCCTTGGCGAACGTCATGCGGCTGGAAGCCTTGTGCGTGATCTCGACACGTTCACCGTCGGCGGCAAACAGCACCGTGTGGTCACCCACAACGTCACCGGCACGTACCGTGGCAAAGCCGATGGTCTGACGCTCACGCGCGCCGGTCTGCCCTTCGCGGCCGTACACGGCCACTTCGCGCAGATCACGGCCCAACGCCTGCGCCACCACCTCACCCATGCGCAGCGCCGTGCCCGACGGCGCATCGACCTTGTGCCGGTGATGCGCCTCGAGAATCTCGATGTCCACATCATCGCCCAGCACGCGCGCTGCAGTGTCGAGCAACTTCAGGCACAGGTTCACACCGACACTGAAGTTGGCGGCGAAGACAATCGGAATGTCCTTGCCCGCCTCGGCCAGCAACTGCTTTTCCTGCTCGCTGAAACCCGTGGTTCCGATGACCATGGCCTTGCCGGCCTTGCGGCAGAACGCCAGGTTTCTCAGCGTGACCGAGGGGTGGGTAAAGTCGATGAGCACATCGAACTCATCACTGACTCGGCCCAGGTCATCGGAGATGGGCACGCCAATGCGCCCCAGACCCGCCAACTCACCGGCATCAGCATTGACCAACGTGCTGTCGGGGCGATCGATCGCCGCCGTCAGCCCGGCTTTCGGGGCCTGCTGCTGCACCGCCTCGACCAGCACCTTGCCCATGCGCCCGGCGGCGCCCATCACTGCAATACGTCGCATAATCCAATCCTTGTCAGAGGTCGCCGAAGAAGCGCTTCACACCCTCGAACCAGCCACTGGCCTTGGGCGAGTGGGAGCTGTCGCCTTCCAGCGAATCGCGCAGCTCTTCGAGCAGCTCGCGCTGGCGACGACTGAGGTTGACTGGGGTTTCCACTGCGACGCGGCACAGCAAGTCACCGGCTCCGCCACCCCGCACCGGCGCAACACCCTTGCCACGCAGGCGGAACTGCTTGCCCGTTTGCGTGCCTTCCGGGATGCGCAGCTTGACGCGGCCATCGAGTGTCGGCACTTCGAGTTCGCCACCCAGAGCTGCCTCGGTGTAGCTGATCGGCACTTCGCAATACAGGTGTTTGCCATCACGCTGGAAGATGTCGTGCTCACGCACGTTGATCACCACGTACAGGTCACCGGTCGGCCCGCCATGGGCGCCGGCCTCGCCTTCGCCCGACAGGCGGATGCGGTCACCGGTATCCACCCCCGGCGGCACTTTCACGGAAAGGGTCTTGTATTCTTCGACCCGCCCTTCGCCGTTGCAGGAAGCGCACGGGTCGGTGATGATCTTGCCCTGGCCATGGCAGCGCGGGCATGTCTGCTGCACCGAGAAAAAGCCTTGCTGCATGCGCACCTGGCCGATACCGCCACAGGTCGGGCAGGTGGCCGGGGTCGAGCCCTTCTTGGCGCCGGAGCCGTCGCAGGGCTCGCAGTTGACCAGTGTTGGCACGCGGATATTGACCGACGTACCGCGTACCGCTTCTTCCAGGTTCAGCTCAAGGGTGTAGCGCAGGTCGCTGCCGCGCTGAGCGCCGCCACGTCCACCACGGCCACCGCCGCCGCCGAAGAAGTCGCTGAACACGTCGCCGAAGATATCGGAGAAGTTCGCGCCACCGAAACCGGCACCACCGGCACCGCCTTGCTCGACACCGGCATGGCCGTACTGGTCATACGCGGCGCGCTTGCTGGCATCCGACAAGACTTCGTAGGCTTCGTTAGCCTCTTTGAACGCGTCTTCGGCTTCTTTGTCACCCGGATTGCGATCGGGGTGGAATTTCATCGCCAGACGGCGATAGGACTTCTTGAGATCCGCTTCGCTGGCGCCGCGTTCGACACCCAGGACCTCGTAATAATCACGCTTTGCCATAAGTCATTTGCACTCTTGGGGGCGTTCGGCAAATCTCTGCGCAGAAAGCTGCGCCGTGCCGCAAGCAAGCACCTGCCGCCACATACGAAAGTGCCCAGACAGATGCTGTAAAAATTCTCGTATTCCAGACACGCCAACGCGGGAGCAAGCCCCCGCGCGGCGACATCCTACCAGCTCACCGCCCGAAGGCGGCTTACCGGCCGACAACTTGCAGGGATTACTGCTTGTTGTTGTCTTTGACTTCCTCGAACTCGGCGTCAACCACGTCATCGTGCTTGGCTTCGGGCTCGGCCTGCTGTGCGCCGCCTTGAGGCTGCTCGCCCTGCTCGGCGTACATCTTCTGAACCACTGGCGCGGAGACTTTCGACAGCTCCTCGACCTTGGCATCGATCGCGGCCTTGTCGTCGCTCTTCACGGCCGATTCCAGCGCAGCCACTGCAGTTTCGATGGCAGCTTTCTCTTCGGCGGTCACCTTGTCACCGGCGTCAGCCAGCATCTTGCGGGTCGAGTGAACCAGTGCATCGCCCTGGTTACGCGCGGCGGCCAGTTCTTCGAACTTGCGGTCTTCGTCGGCATTGGCCTCAGCATCACGCACCATGCGATCGATTTCTTCGTCCGACAAACCGGAGTTGGCCTTGATCACGATCGACTGGGTCTTGCCAGTGGCCTTGTCTTTGGCGCCGACGTGCAGGATGCCGTTGGCGTCGATGTCGAAGGTCACTTCGATCTGCGGCACGCCACGTGGAGCCGGTGGAATGTCGGCCAGGTCGAACTTGCCCAGCGACTTGTTCTGAGTCGCCTGTTTACGCTCGCCTTGCAGCACGTGGATGGTCACGGCGCCCTGGTTGTCGTCAGCGGTGGAGAAGGTCTGCGACTTCTTGGTCGGGATCGTGGTGTTTTTATCGATCAGTGGCGTCATCACGCCGCCCATGGTTTCGATACCCAGGGTCAGCGGGCTGACGTCGAGCAGCAGGACGTCCTTGACATCACCGGCCAGTACCGCGCCCTGGATGGCCGCGCCGATCGCAACGGCTTCGTCAGGGTTGACGTCTTTGCGCGCTTCTTTACCAAAGAAGTCAGCGACGGTTTTCTGCACCAGGGGCATACGCGTCTGGCCACCGACGAGGATGACTTCGTCGATTTTGCTGACGTCGATGTTCGCGTCTTTCAAAGCGGTACGGCACGGCTCGATGGTGCGCTGCACCAGGTCTTCGACCAGGGCTTCCAGCTTGGAGCGGGAAATCTTGACGTTCAAGTGCTTCGGACCGGTCGCGTCGGCCGTGATGTACGGCAGGTTGACGTCGGTGGACTGCGCGGACGACAGCTCGATCTTGGCCTTCTCGGCGGCTTCCTTCAGGCGCTGCATGGCCAGAGGATCGCCCTTGAGGTTCATGCCCGACTCTTTCTTGAATTCGTCGACCAGGTAGTCGATCAGCACGATGTCGAAGTCTTCGCCACCCAGGAAGGTGTCGCCGTTGGTGGCCAATACTTCGAACTGGTGCTCGCCATCGACTTCGGCGATTTCGATCACGGACACGTCGAAGGTGCCGCCACCGAGGTCATAGACGATGACGGTGTGGTCGCCTTTGGCTTTGTCCATACCGTAGGCCAGCGCTGCTGCGGTAGGCTCGTTGATGATGCGCTTGACGTCGAGACCCGCGATGCGACCGGCATCCTTGGTGGCTTGACGCTGGCTGTCGTTGAAGTAGGCCGGCACGGTGATGACCGCTTCGGTGACCGTCTCACCGAGGTAGTCTTCAGCGGTCTTCTTCATCTTTTTCAGCACTTCGGCGCTGATCTGCGGCGGTGCCATTTTCTGACCGTTGACTTCGACCCACGCATCACCGTTGTCGGCTTTGGCGATCTTGTACGGGACCATCTGGATGTCTTTCTGTACGACCTGCTCCTCGAAGCGGCGGCCGATCAGACGCTTGACTGCGTACAGCGTGTTGTGCGGATTGGTGACAGCCTGGCGCTTGGCCGACTGACCCACGAGGATCTCGCCATCGTTGGCGTAGGCGACGATCGACGGCGTGGTGCGACCACCCTCGGCGTTCTCGATGACCTTGGCCTTACCGTTCTCCAGGACGGACACACACGAGTTGGTGGTCCCCAGGTCGATACCGATGATTTTACCCATGTTAACTCTCCCGAAACTTGAATGAGGTAGCAGCGACTCGCTCTCGCCAACTGCGGCAATACTTGAAGGCTTGACTTCTAAATGGGGATGCCCTGAAAGATTTCAAGCCTTTTCATTGATAGAAGGCTGCGCTGCGGCAGGCGCCTTGCTGACCACCACCATGGCGGGGCGCAGCAGACGGCCGTTGAGCAGGTAGCCTTTCTGAAACACTTTCAACACGCTGTTCGGCTCGACCTCGGCGCTTTCTTCCATCGCCATTGCCTGGTGATGCTCGGCGTTGAACGGCTGGCCATGGGGGTCGACCGCTTCGAGCTGGTAGCGCTTGAGCGTGTCGCTGAACATTTTCAGCGTCAGTTCCATGCCTTCACGCATGGGGCGCAAGGTCTCGTCGCTGGCATCGGAAAGCTCCAGGCCACGCTCGAGGCTGTCGAGGATCGGCAGCAGGTCATTGGCGAATTTCTCGAGGGCGAACTTGTGCGCCTTCTCGACATCCTGGTCAGCGCGGCGACGCACGTTCTGCAGGTCCGCAACGGCACGCAGCGATTGATCCTGAGCGGCGGCCAGTTGCTCCTCGAGCGTCTGTACACGGGCAGCCAGATCAGAGGCGCCGGTTTCTTCAGCGTTAAGGTGTTGCTCATCCAACTGTTCGTCAGCCATTGAATCTCTCCTGGGCAATTCGGGGTCTGCGAGCATGCTCGCCTCGTCTGATCGTTATATGGGGTTGGAAAAACCAGCTTCAAGGGTTGGCGTGATCGAGTGATGGCAATTCACCGAGCGTCATGCAGGCATTGTCAGCTCACCGCAAAGCACTGTATAAATAACCAGATCCGAACCTTTGGGAGCCTGCCCATGCTGGTGCACCTGTCGATTCACAACTACGCCATCGTCGAACACCTCGACCTCGAACTTGCCCGCGGCATGTCCGTGATCACCGGTGAGACGGGTGCTGGCAAATCCATCATGCTGGATGCCCTGGGCCTGGCCCTGGGCGACCGCACCGACAATGGCGTGGTCCGCCCGGGCGCCGACAAGGCCGACATCCTCGCCACCTTCGACCTGGTGGACATTCCCGAAGCCGCCGCCTGGCTGGCCGAGCGCGACCTGAACAACGATGGCCCGTGCATCATGCGCCGCGTCATCACCGCCGAAGGCCGCAGCCGGGGCTACATCAATGGCACGCCCTGCACGCTGGGCGACCTCAAGGCGCTGGGCGAGCTGTTGATCGATATCCACAGCCAGCACGAGCATCAATCCCTGCTCAAGGCCGATACCCATCGCCGCCTGGTGGACGAATACGCCGGCGCCGTCGAGCTGTCTCGCCAGGTGCAACTGGCCGCGCAGCGCTGGAAGCAGACACGTCTGGAACTGGAGCGCCTGTCCAACTCGGGCGATGAACAGCGCGCGCGCCAGCAGCTGCTCAGCTATCAGCTCGAAGAGCTCGACAACCTCGGGCTGGGTGACAACGAACTCGAGCAGATCGAGCAGGAGCACAAGAACCTCACCAACGCCGAGGCGCTCTTCGGTATCTGTCGGCAGGTCATCGATCAGTGCAGCGAGAACGATTCGGGCAATGTACTCAACGCCCTGACCAACAGCCTCAACCGCCTGGGCGCGGTCGCCAATGCACCCAAGGCCTTGAGCGAATCGGTCAACCTGCTTTCCAGCGCGCAGATCCAGATCGAAGAAGCCGTGGGCGAGCTCAACCGCTTCCTGGATAACTTCGATGCCGACCCTGCACGGCTGCAGGCACTTGAAGAGCGGCTCGACACCATCTACACCCTGGCACGCAAACACCGCGTGCACCCCACCGAGCTTCCGCACCTGCAACAACGCCTGCTGGTCGAGCTGGAAAGCTTGAACGCCAGCGACGAATCACTCGAGCGCCTGGGCGAAGAGCTGACGGCCTATACCCAGCATTATCAAGAAAAAGCCGAGAAGCTCAGCGCCCTGCGAACGCAGGCTGCCGGCGAGCTGGCCAAGGCTGTAGAGCAGGAGATACAGCGACTCGGCATGCCAGGCGGACGCTTCCAGATCGGGCTGGTGCCGCTGAACAGCCAGGAGCTTTCTCCGTATGGCCTGGAGCAGATCGAACTGCTGGTCAGCGCCAACCCCGGCCAACCTTTGAAAGCCCTGGCCAAAGTGGCCTCGGGCGGTGAGCTGTCGCGGATCAGCCTGGCAATCCAGGTCATCACTGCGCAGACCTCGCGCATCCCCACGCTGGTCTTCGACGAAGTCGACGTCGGCATCGGCGGCCCCACGGCGGAAATCGTGGGTCAGTTGCTGCGCCGGCTGGGCGACCGCGGCCAGGTACTGACCGTGACCCACCTGCCGCAGGTCGCTGCGCAAGGCCACCATCATCTGTTCGTGCACAAGGTGCGCGACAGCGACACCACCCATACCGCCGTGGCCCACCTGGGCAAGCGCGAGCGGGTCGAGGAAGTGGCGAGGATGCTGGGCGGGATCGACCTGACCAAGGAATCCTTGGCCCACGCCCGCAAAATGGTCGTCACCGGCAAGCACTGAGGCGAACCCGCTGCGGGTTCGTCACCGGCCACACGCAAAAAAGGCGACCAGAAGGTCGCCTTTTTTGTATCAGCAACGAAATTCGTTACTTCTTCTTGCGTACGTACAGGACCAGATTGTGGTCCACCAATTCGTAGCCATGCTCCGCTACGATCTCGCGTTGACGACGCTCGATCTCGGCATCCATGAACTCGATGACTTCGCTGGTTTCCACGTTGACCATATGGTCGTGGTGGCCGCCATCCGACAGCTCGAATACCGCATGACCGCCGTCGAAGTTATGGCGAACCACCAGACCCGCCGCTTCGAACTGGGTCAGTACGCGATACACGGTGGCCAGACCGACATCTTCGCCAGCCTCCATCAACGCCTTGTAAACGTCCTCGGCGCTCATGTGACGCTGCTCGGTCGTGTCGAGCATTTGCAGAATCTTCACTCGAGGCAGTGTCACCTTGAGACCGGCTTTGCGTAATTCGCTATTTTCAACCATGGTCAGCTTTCTCGCCGATGCTGCTTCGCAGCTTCTCTTAATACGGGTATGATCGGGGTTTACGTTGTCCAGCCAAGATAGTGGAAGTCGCCCACCGATGCAAAACACCAAGCTCTTGCTAAACAGCCTCGCCCTCGCGGGACTGCTCGCACTCGCCGGTTGCTCGTTTCCCGGGGTTTACAAAATCGACATCCAGCAGGGCAATGTCGTCACGCAGGACATGATAGACCAATTGCGTCCGGGAATGACCCGACGGCAAGTGCGGTTTATCATGGGCAATCCCCTGCTGCAGGACACCTTCAACACCAATCGCTGGGATTACCTCTATAGCCTTCAGCCTGGCGGCGGCAAGCGCCAGCAGGAACGCATGAGCATTTTCTTCAACGACAGTGATCAGCTGGTCAACCTGGCCGGTGACTTCATGCCGGGCGTCAGCCGCGACCAGGCCATTCTGGGCGGCAGCGGCGACACCAGCGTCGTCCCACAGGAAGGCGCCAGCGAAGCACCGCAGCAGCCGGTCGAACAACCTGCCGCACCGGGCTCGACCGAAGAATCGATCCAGCGCGAAATCGACAGCATCGAAACCACACCTGTGCCGACGCCAGGTGCGCTGGAAACCTCGCCACAGTAAGTGCGCACAAAAAAAGCCCGGGGCATTCAATTCAACCCCGGGCTTTTTTACGCCTGCTCACCTGCCCTGGACGCTCAGCTGGCGAGTTGTTTGGCGCGCTCGCAGAAGGCATCGACCAGCGTATTGGCGGCCTGATTGAACAGCGGCCCCAACGTGGCGCGCACCAGCGAGCCGGCGTAGTCGAAAGACAGGTCCAGGCTGATCTTGCAGGCTTTGTCGCCCAATGCCTTGAAGGTCCAGATACCGTGCAGTTGGCTGAACGGCCCTTCTTCCAGGTTCATCTCGATCGACTGCCCCGGCACCAGCACATTGCGCGTGACCAGGTGCTGACTGATGCCGCCCTTGGCGACTTCCAGCCTGGCCCGCATCTGGGTTTCGCTGGCCTCGATCACGGTCGTGTCCGAGCACCAGGGCAGAAACTCCGGGTAGCGGGCAACATCGTTGACCAGATCGTAAAGGGCCTGGGCAGGGTACGGCAGCAGGGCGGAGCGTTGAATATGGGTTGTCATCCAGGCATCACTTCCAAAGCGGGGCGGCAGCGCTTCACAGCGCATCGGAAACCGGTCCTGTTCCAGGACGAGGATGCGCCATTGTCCGGCATTCAACCCACAGGCTCAAGCGCGCCCAAATCCCGTAGCCGACAGCGCAACGACTCCCTATAATGCCGCCCCTATGGCTAAACAAAAGAAACATCCGACAGGGACCATCGCGCAGAACAAGAAAGCGCGTCACGATTACTTCATCGAACACAAGTTCGAGGCCGGATTGGTCCTGTCCGGTTGGGAAGTAAAGAGCTTGCGCGCCGGCAAGGCCCACCTGGTAGACAGCTATGTGCTGCTCAAGGACGGCGAAGCCTGGTTGTTCGGCAGCCACATCACGCCGCTGACCGCTGCAAGCACCCACGTCATTGCCGACCCCATGCGCACCCGCAAGCTGCTGCTGAACAAGCGCGAGATCGAGCGCCTGGAAGTGGCCGTCTCACAGAAAGGCTACGCCTGCGTTGCCTTGGCGCTGTTCTGGAGCAAGCACCTGATCAAGTGCGAAATTGCCCTGGGCAAGGGCAAGAAGGAGTTCGACAAGCGCGACACCCTGCGCGAGCGCGACTCCAACCGCGAGATCCAGCGCGCCGTGCGCAGCAAGGGCAAGGACGTCTGACCGCGCCCCACCCGCTCACCGCCAGGGTGGGCGGGGCTCACTGGCCGCTGCGCCGCTCCGCCCGCGCCACCCGCTGGGCTTGCTGCTGAGCTTCGGCCAGCACTTCCTGAACATAGAGGATGTGTCGGCTAGACACCTCACGCGCGTCCTGCGCACGCCCCTCGATGATCGCCTGGTACAACTCGCGGTGCTGATTGATCAGCATGTCGCGCGTTTCCGGTCGCTGCTGATACATCCCACCGATGTTGGTCACCACGTTGCGCTTGAGCAGGTCGAACAACCCGCGAATGGTGTGCAGCAACACCGCATTGTGGCTGGCCTCGGCAATGGCCAGATGAAAGCGCGCATCGGCCGCGCCCTCTTCAGCCCGGCTCACTTCATCGACACGGCAATAACAGTCCTGCAGCACCTCGAACGCCGCCTTGAGCCGCGCCCGATCCGGCTCGGTCGCACGCTGCGCCGCGTAGTACGCGCATGACGCTTCAAGCGTGTGGCGAAACTCCAGCAGGTCGCGCTGCGCATCGCCGTTACGCTCAAGCAAGTGCAGCAAGGGATCGCTGAAGGTCGACCCCAGCGCTTCAGCGACATAGTTGCCCCCGCCCTGCCGGCTGATCAGCAAGCCCTTGGCGACCATTTTCTGGATCGCTTCACGCAGTGACGGCCGCGACACCCCGAACTGCTCGGCCAAGGCACGCTCCGCCGGCAGCCGCTGCCCCGAGATCAGGGTGCCCTCCAGAATCATCCCCTCCAGCCGCTCGACGATATCGTCGGACAACCGCCGTTGGTGGACCTGACCAAAAACCATCACGTGCTCTCCCGAAACTCCGGGCAACTCCCGAAGCGCTCTATTCTCGCCGATCCGCGCCATGGCCACACTCATCAGATGACGAAATCCACCCCTGGGCAACGCACCGCTCATCGTCCTGCGACCAAAGTTTGCAGCGAGACAAATTGACACACCCCCGACCGGGCTCTTAACCTAGCGCCCAGCCATTGTAAATTGGTCTTACCAATTACCCAATGCCATTGCTGACCAACAACAATTAGGGGTTTCCCCATATGCAAACTTGGCAACAACTCTATGCCCCACTCGGTAGCCTCGGGCTCTCTGCCGCCGCTGCCGTGGTGCCGATCGTGTTCTTCTTCCTGGCCTTGGCGGTGTTTCGCCTCAAGGGCCATGTCGCTGGCAGCATCACCCTCGGCCTGTCGATCCTGATCGCCATCTTCGCCTTCAACATGCCTGCTGACATGGCCTTTGCCGCCGCCGGCTACGGCTTCCTGTATGGCCTGTGGCCGATTGCCTGGATCATCGTCGCCGCCGTCTTCCTCTACAAACTCACGGTCAAGAGCGGCCAGTTCGAGGTCATCCGCAGCTCGGTGCTGTCGATCACCGACGACCAACGCCTGCAAGTGCTGCTGATCGGCTTCTGCTTTGGTGCCTTCCTCGAAGGCGCAGCCGGCTTCGGCGCGCCTGTGGCGATTACCGCCGCGCTGCTGGTAGGCCTGGGTTTCAACCCGCTGTACGCCGCCGGCCTGTGCCTGATCGCCAACACCGCGCCAGTAGCCTTCGGCGCGCTGGGCATCCCGATCATCGTGGCCGGCCAGGTGACCGGCATCGACGCCTTCCACATCGGCGCCATGACCGGCCGCCAGCTGCCCCTGCTGTCGCTGTTCGTGCCGTTCTGGCTGGTGTTCATGATGGACGGCCTGCGCGGCGTGAGGGAAACCTGGCCTGCCGCCCTGGTCGCCGGGCTGAGCTTTGCCGTGACCCAGTACTTCACCTCCAACTACATCGGCCCGGAGCTGCCCGACATCACCTCGGCCCTGGCCAGCCTGATCAGCCTGACGCTGTTCCTCAAGGTCTGGCAGCCCAAACGCTCGATGACTCAAGCCCAGGGCAGCGTCAGCGCCGCAGTGGTACAGACCACCGGCAGCCAGCCAACGCCTTACAGCCTGGGTGAAATCTTCAAAGCCTGGTCACCGTTCCTGATCCTCACCGTGCTGGTGACGATCTGGACGCTGAAACCGTTCAAGGCCGCCTTTGCCCCAGGCGGCGCGATGTACAACGCCGTGTTCAACTTCGCCATCGCGCACCTGGATCAACTGGTCATCAAGACCGCGCCGATCGTGACCACCGCCACTGCCATGCCGGCGGTGTTCAAGTTCGACCCGCTCTCGGCCACCGGCACTGCCATCTTCCTCTCGGCCCTGATCTCGATGTGGGTACTCAAGATCACCTTCAAGACTGGCCTGACCACTTTGAAGGAAACCCTGTGGGAGCTGCGCTGGCCAATCCTGTCGATCGGCATGGTGCTGGCCTTCGCCTTCGTCACCAACTATTCCGGCATGTCCTCGACCATGGCCCTGGTGCTGGCCGGCACGGGCGCGGCGTTCCCGTTCTTCTCGCCGTTCCTGGGCTGGCTGGGCGTGTTCCTCACCGGTTCCGATACCTCGTCCAACGCCCTGTTCAGCTCGTTGCAGGCCACCACCGCGCACCAGATCGGCGTCAGCGACACCCTGCTGGTGGCGGCCAACACCAGCGGCGGCGTGACCGGCAAGATGATTTCACCGCAGTCCATCGCGGTGGCCTGCGCCGCCACCGGTCTGGTCGGCAAGGAATCGGACCTGTTCCGCTTCACGCTGAAACACAGCCTGTTCTTCGCCACCATCGTTGGCGTGATCACCTTGGTTCAGGCCTACTGGCTGACCGGCATGCTGGTCACTCATTAATGTGAGAAACACCGGGCGCCTACGTGCGCCCGGTCACGCTCTCCGTCCACGCTGCGAGACCCCATGATCATTTCCGCCTCCACCGACTATCGCGCCGCAGCCCAACGCAGGCTGCCCCCGTTCCTGTTCCACTACGCCGACGGTGGCGCCTACGCCGAATACACCCTGCGCCGCAACGTCGAAGACCTGGCCAGCATCGCCCTGCGCCAGCGCGTACTCAACGACATGTCGCAACTGAGTCTGAGCACCGAGCTGTTCGGCGAAACCCTGAGCATGCCCGTGGCCCTGGCCCCGGTCGGCCTGACCGGCATGTACGCGCGCCGCGGCGAAGTGCAGGCTGCACGCGCTGCCGCCGCGCACGGCATCCCCTTCACGATGTCGACCGTCTCGGTGTGCCCCATCGAAGAGGTGGCCCCGGCCATCGACCGGCCGATGTGGTTTCAGCTGTATGTCCTCAAAGACCGCGGCTTCATGCGCAATGCGCTGGAGCGGGCCAAGGCGGCCGGCGTGCGCACCCTGGTGTTCACCGTCGACATGCCCGTGCCCGGGGCCCGCTACCGCGACGCCCATTCCGGCATGAGCGGGCGCAACGGCCCGCTGCGGCGCATGCTGCAAGCCGTCACCCATCCGCAGTGGGCCTGGGACGTGGGCGTCATGGGCAAGCCGCACGACCTGGGCAACATCTCCACCTACCGCGGCAACCCCACGGGCCTGGCCGACTACATCGGCTGGCTGGGCAACAACTTCGACCCGTCGATCTCGTGGAAAGACCTGGAATGGATTCGTGAATTCTGGGACGGCCCGATGATCATCAAGGGCATTCTGGATGCCGACGACGCCCGCGACGCGGTCAAGTTCGGCGCCGATGGCATCGTGGTGTCCAACCACGGCGGCCGCCAGCTCGACGGCGTGCTGTCCACCGCCCGCGCTCTACCCGCCATTGCCGACGCGGTAAAGGGCGAGATCAAGATCCTCGCCGACTCCGGCATCCGCAGCGGCCTGGATGTGGTGCGCATGATCGCCCTGGGCGCGGACACCGTGCTGATCGGCCGCGCCTTCCTCTATGCCCTGGCGACCCACGGCGAGGCCGGCGTGAAAAACCTGCTGGAGCTGTTCGAAAAAGAGATGCGCGTGGCGATGGTGCTGACCGGCGCCAAGTCGATTGCCGAAATCTCTCGGGATTCTCTTGTGCAAAACCCTCTTGTACAAAGCTCCCACGCTTGACGCACCTGCTTCCTACCGCCTGATTGCCGGGCACGCTGCGCAACAGATGCGGCGGCCCGACGAGGAGACTGCATGACCCTGCCCGCCTCGTTCCTGCGCGACGCCGCCCGACTGATCCCCGCCGAGCGCCGCTTCGACGACCCCACTTCGACCCTGGCTTTCGGCACCGACGCCAGCTTCTACCGGCTGATCCCCAAGCTGGTGGTGCGCGTCGAAGCCGAAGCCGAAGTGGTCGCCCTGCTCAAACTCGCCCAGCGCGACCAGGTGCCGGTGACCTTCCGCGCCGCCGGCACCAGCCTCTCGGGCCAGGCCATCAGCGACTCGGTGCTGATCGTGCTCGGCGACAACTGGAACGCCCGCGAGATTCGCCAGGACGGCGCGCAGATCCGCCTGCAACCGGGCGTGATCGGCGCCCAGGCCAACGCCTGGCTGGCCCCGTACGGGCGCAAGATCGGCCCGGACCCGGCCTCGATCAACGCCTGCAAGATCGGCGGCATCGTCGCCAACAACGCCAGCGGCATGTGCTGCGGCACCGCGCAGAACACCTACCACACCCTGGCCGGCCTGCGCCTGGTGCTGGCCGACGGCACCGCCCTCGACAGCGAAGACCCGGCCAGCGTCGCCGCCTTCGAGCACAGCCACGCCGACCTGCTCGCCGCCCTCGCCCAACTGGGCCAGGACACCCGCGCCAACACCGAACTGGCAGCGCGCATCCGGCACAAATACCGCCTGAAGAACACCACCGGCCTGTCCCTTAACGCGCTGGTGGACTACGACGCCCCGCTGGATATCCTGCAGCACCTGCTGGTCGGGTCTGAGGGCACGCTGGGCTTCATCAGCGCCGTGACCTACAACACCGTGCCCGATCACCCCTTCAAAGCCAGCGCCCTGGTGGTGTTCCCCAGCGTCGAGCTGTGCTGCCGCGCCGTGCCGGTGCTCAAGCAACAACCGGTGTCGGCCGTGGAGCTGCTCGACCGCCGCAGCCTGCGTTCGGTACAGGCCATGCCGGGCATGCCGGTGTGGGTCACGGGCCTGTCCGATAACGCTTGCGCCCTGCTGATCGAATCGCGCGCCGCCAGCCTGAGCCTGCTGCACGAGCAACTGGCGCAGGTCATGGCCTCGATCGCCGACTTCCCGGTCGAGCAACGCGTCGACTTCAGCGAAGACCCGGCCGTGTACAACCAGCTGTGGAAAATGCGCAAAGACACCTTCCCCGCCGTCGGCGCGGTGCGTCAGACCGGGACCACGGTGATCATCGAAGACGTCACCTTCCCCGTGGAGAAACTGGCCGAGGGCGTCAACCGCCTGATCCAGCTGTTCGACCAGCACCGGTACGACGAAGCGATCATTTTCGGCCACGCCCTGGAGGGCAACCTGCACTTCGTCTTCACCCAAGGCTTCAACAGCCAGGCGGAAGTGGCGCGCTACCAGGCGTTCATGGACGACGTGGCGCACCTGGTGGCCGTCGAGTTCGGCGGCTCGCTCAAGGCCGAGCACGGCACCGGGCGCAACATGGCGCCCTTCGTCGAGCTGGAATGGGGGCACGACGCCTATCAGCTGATGTGGCAGCTCAAACGCCTGCTCGACCCCAACGGCATCCTCAACCCCGACGTGGTGCTCAGCACCGACGCCGATATCCACCTGAAAAATCTGAAACCCCTGCCCGCCGCCGACGACATTGTCGACAAATGCATCGAGTGCGGTTTCTGCGAACCGGTCTGCCCGTCCAAGGGCCTGACCCTCAGCCCGCGCCAGCGCATCGTCATGTGGCGCGACATCCAGGCCCGCCGCCGCGCCGGTGAAGACACCCGCGAGTTGCTCGACAACTACCAGTACCAAGGCATCGACACCTGCGCCGCCACCGGCCTGTGCGCCCAACGCTGCCCGGTGGGCATCAACACCGGCGAGCTGGTCAAGAAGCTGCGCGCCCAGGCCGCGCACCACGCCAGCACCGCCCACTGGCTGGCCGAGCACTTCGCCGGCGCGCTGAAAGGCGCGCGCTTCACCCTGGCCGCCGCCAATGGCGTGCGGCGCCTGCTCGGCGCCCCCAGGCTGAGCCGCCTCAGCGCACGCCTGAGCACAATCAGCCACGGCACACTGCCCACCTGGACCCCGGCCATGCCACAGCCCCTGCGCCCGATCCGCTTCGAGCCCGCCGCCCAGGACAACCGCCCGCGCGTGGTCTACCTCGCCGCCTGCGTGTCCCGCGTGATGGGCCCCGCCTACGCCGACCGCGAACAAAGCTCGCTGCTCGACAAAACCCGCGCCCTGCTGGAAAAAGCCGGTTACCAGGTTATCTTCCCTGAGCACGCCGACAGCCTGTGCTGCGGCCAGCCCTTCGCCTCCAAAGGCTACCCCGAACAAGCCGAACACAAACGCCAGGAGCTGCTCGCCGCCCTCCTGCTCGCCAGCCGCGGCGGCCTGGACCCCATCTACTGCGACACCAGCCCCTGCACCCTGCGCCTGGTGCAAGACCTCGCCGAGACCCGCCTCGACCTGTACGACCCGGTGCGCTTCATCCGCACCCACCTGCTCGAGCGCCTGACCTTCACCCCACAGCGCGAGCCCATCGCCGTGCACGTCACCTGCAGCACCCAGCACCTGGGCGAAAGCCAGGCCCTGATCGACCTGGCGCGGCGCTGCAGCACCGAGGTGGTGATCCCCGAAGGCATCCACTGCTGCGGCTTCGCCGGCGACAAAGGCTTCACCACCCCAGAATTAAATGCACACGCGTTGCGCAGTTTGAAAGACGCCGTGCAGCACTGCAGCGAAGGCCTCTCCACCAGTAGAACCTGCGAGATAGGGCTGTCGAGCCACAGCGGCATCGACTACCACAGCCTGGTGTACCTGGTGGATCGCGTCACCCAGCCCAAAACGTTGTAACAATCGCCATGCTTAGGCCAGCATTTGCATGGAACCCCCGTCAACGCGGCGCAGTCCATGCAATAGGCCCACATTTCGGAGGCCTCATAAGGAGACGTCCATGAAAGGTACCGCGCTTTCGGCCCTGTTCGCAGCAGCGACCCTGCTGGCCTCGCCAGTGTTCGCCGCTGAAGACCTCTGTGCTGGCAACCTGCAAAAAATCGACGACACCCTGGCCACCATGACCACCGCGCCAGAAGGCCAGAAAATGGCCATCGGCAAACAGGTCGACGAAGCCAAAATGGCCGAGTCCAATGGCGACAAAGAAAAATGCGTCACCATCTCCACCAAGGTCCTGAGCGAACTGAACAAGACCGAGAAAGGCAGCGGCAGCGCCAGCGGTAGTGGCGGCGGCGCCTAAGTGGGCCGAGCGGGCGAAGCGACGAAAATTCGACGTCGCCCGCACAAAGGCGTACACTGCGCCTTCGCATCGAAAGGTGCGGTCAGCTAGAGCTGAGTGTGGGGCCGATTAGGATTCGACGCCGGTCGCGAAACTCTAGGTGCATGCCGAGTTGGTAACAGAACTCGTAAATCCACTGTTGCAACTTTCTATAGTTGCCAATGACGAAAACTACGGCGTGGAGTACAAGCTGGCCGCTTAATGCGGTCCTCTTGATCCATTGCTTCTGGTAGCTTCGGCTCCAGCAATCACTAGGGGATGCCTGTAAACCCGAAGTGATTGTCATATAGAACAGGATCGTCGCGGAGCACGTTGGGGGCAAAGCGCCTAAAACTTACCCAACTCGTCCAAAGCACCCTGCCACTCGGGCGGCTGCGGATTAACTCAATTGAGATGGCTAAGCATGTAGTACCGACAGCGGAGTACTGGCGGACGGGGGTTCAAATCCCCCCGGCTCCACCAAATGATCAAAAAAAGACGTCCACGGACGTCTTTTTTTGTGCCTGCAAACCAGTAAATACGTGGCTTCCAGCGCTTTTCCGGTCTTTTGAGGGTTTTTGAGTTCCAGCCGTTCGGGTATTCCAGACGGTATTCCAGTCCACCCGGTGCTAATACTTTGGAATACCGAATCAGTGCCTGAGGACAATCTCATGCCTGCTCAAAACGTCCGCCTCTCCGATCGATAGCTCAAGGGAGTCAAACCCGCGTCCAAGGATTATGTCCTCACGGACGGTGATGGCTTGCAGCTCCGCGTACGCAGCGACGGCTCGTTGCTGTGGATTTCAACTCCCGCGAACCGGGGACCAAGAAGCGCATCAACATCGGCTTTGGGACCTACCCCGAACTGTCATTGGCGAACGCACGAACGAAGGCAGTCGAGGCGCGCGAGTTGCTCGCCCAAGGCATCGATCCGAAGGTACAGCGCAATACGTTGAATGAAGCCAAACGCGCAGAAACGGAATACACCTTCGAGAACGTGGCCACCGCCTGGTTCGAGCTCAAGAAAGACTCGGTGACCCCGGCCTACGCCGAAGACATTTGGCGGTCGCTCACGCTGCACGTGTTCCCCGATTTGAAGACGACACCACTCACGAAAATCACCGCGCCGATGGTGATCGCATTGCTTCGTCCAATCGAAGCTAAAGACAGCCTGGAGACGGTCAAGCATCTTAGCCAGCGGCTAAACGAGATCATGACCTACGGCGTCAACTCGGGCCTGATCTTCGCCAACCCGCTCAGCGGTATCAGGGCAGTATTCAAGAAGCCCAAGAAAGAAAACATGGCTGCGCTCCCGCCCGAAGAGCTCCCCGAGCTCATGCTGGAGATCGCGAATGCCAGCATCAAACGCACCACCCGCTGCCTGATCGAATGGCAGTTGCACACGATGACTCGCCCCGCCGAGGCGGCGACTACCCGCTGGGCGGACATCGACTTTGAAAGGCGTGTCTGGACTATCCCACCGGAGCGGATGAAGAAGCGCCGTCCACACAGCATCCCGTTGAGTGATCACGCTGTCGCACTGCTGGAGTCACTGAAAACTCACAGCGGCCATCGCGAATACGTCTTCCCGGCAGACAGAAATCCACGTACCCACGCCAATAGCCAAACGGCCAACATGGCGTTGAAACGCATTGGCTTCCAGGATCGCTTGGTCAGCCACGGCATGCGCTCGATAGCCAGTACTATCTTGAGTGAACATGACTGGGACCCGGAACTCATCGAGGTCGCACTGGCGCACGTCGATAACGATGAGGTGCGTAGCGCCTACAACCGAGCCGACTACATCGAGCGCCGGCGCCCGATGATGGCCTGGTGAAGTGAGTACATCCAGAAAGCCGCCACCGGCAGCCTGCTTGCCTCAGCCTACGGTCAAATCATAGACAAGAATGTGGTGCCGATTCGTTAGCACTGTGCAGGCGCAAGAATTGCGGTAACAACTGAGCATCCAAAATTCGGGGCAACCAGCCTCGCTTATCTGCTTCTCAGCGCGGGTCCATCCAAACAGGGCTGCAAAGCCGCCCTGTTTGGATGGACCTTACTTTGAAGAGCTAAAATCGACCACGTTGTCCAGGATTTACCACGGAATTCCACAAATGGATAACCGTTCTTCAAGTCCAAATTGGCGCTGAATTTAGAACCTTGACCCGGTTTATCCACAGGCGTAGAACTGGCCGTGCAAGCGCTGTCGATGACAGCAACCCAGGTGGCCCGAACCTTGAGGGTCACGCCGCTCCCGCGGTGGTTCCCCCCCCATAAGGCGATTAGCGTCCGGCAGCTCGCCCGGTCACCTCCACGGTGATGGATGCCTACTTCAGATCATGGCCCTCGTGCGCCAGACGACACTTCCTACTTCGCTGCCCTGCAGCAACCTATCCGCTTGGCCGAATCTTGCGCCAACCTGCGCCCGTCTCTTTCTTCTGGAAAGAGACGGGCGCTCCTACCGCTGCTGCAGCCCAACTCGTACAAGGCTTTGCGGCATTCCCCCTCGTGACAATCGGCGTGACAAACACCGAAGTCACCAGCAACAGCGATGCAGATGATGGTGCCGCAGCCTACGGAATGGACTGCACCTGACTGACAGTCAGGCATGCCCCGGTCATCGCATCACTGCCTTCACCTGACTCAGGATCTCGCGGCGCTGGTCTCGTCAGCCAGTGCAGCCTCCACCCGCCCACCGGTAACGGTGTTCAGGAGGCCAGATCATGAGATGCCCAAGCTCTCGGTCGTAAAGAGCCGCCAGTCCCGCGTTAGTGGACAACCCTCACAGGTCGCAGGGGCCTTGATCCCTGATAACACTCAACATTCTTGGCGGGATGACGTGGGGCGAGGACTGGAGAGCAAGAGATGAGGTGACCGACATGACATTGGTGGGTAGACGCGATGGTCGTAATTTCGGCTACGGCAGGCAATTGAGTTACGCCGGGCCTCAGGCACTGAAAGACATGTTCGGCGGTGGCCACTACGGCACGGTCAAGGCGCACAGTGATCGATGGTTGGCATTCGTGAGGTGGTGCCGCTCCGAACAGGGGCCTGGCATCAATGATGCGCGGCAGATTGATCGCAAAGTGTTAGCCGACTACGCGGCGTATCTGCGTGACGTGGTTAGGCGCGGTGACCTCGCCGTCAGCACCGCACAAAACCGGCTATCCAGCGTTAACAGGACCATGGCGGCGCTTCGCGGTGATCAGTGCGTGAAATTGCCAAGCCCGAGTAAGGCGTTGGATATGCAGCGCACCGGAGTTCGCCTGTCGGTGCCTCAGGTCCAAGACCGCGAACAGGTTAAGCAGATCGTCGATGCGCTTTGCCGCCAACATCAGCTACGGGTCGCTGCGATCGTTTTGTTGGCGCGAGCCACCGGTATGCGCTTGCGTGAGGCCATCTTGGCTGACCTGCCACGATTAAGTCGTGAGGCGCGAGACATTGGCAAGATCAACATCCAGGACGGAACTAAAGGCGGCCGCGCCGGAGCCTCGGCACCACGCTGGATCGCGGTGGACGACCATGTCCGAGACGCACTTGGGTTTGCACGACAAGTGTCGCCTACGGGTAGCCGCAACCTGATTGCGCCACACGAAAGCTACCTGAGTCTTCTGCAAGAGATCATCCGCCCTGCGCGCGACATCCTGCATGTACACGACCTCAAAGGCTTCCATGAGCTACGAGCGGCATACGCATGTGAGCGCTATGAACAAATAACCCAATACCGCGCGCCTATCAATGGCGGCCAATGTTACCGGGTAAATAAGAGCCTTGATCATGACGCCCGGAGACAGATTAGCCATGAGCTGGGGCACGGTCGGGTCGATGTGGTAGCTGCCTACATAGGAGGGCGCGCATGAGTAAGCCATTCGACATGGAGCTATTCCTGGTAAGCGTCTTGACCGGGTCTTACTCCACGCGCCAACGCCACATTTGTCAGGCGAAGACAATTCAAACAGCAATCGCTGAGCGGTGGAGTCGAGACAATCCATGGACCTGGAGACGCAAACATATTGCTTGGTTTCTAGCAAACAAAAGAAGTGACCGATGCGAAGCCACTTGGAATTACTATAAAATCACTATCAAATTAACAATCAAGCGTCTTGAAAAACAAAACGCTTTTAAGAATATTCCATGACAGACCAAGTCACCCAGCAGGCTTAGTTTTTAACTTTTTACCAGATCTATAACTAGAGCCAATACTGCGAAAATCAAACATATTAATTTCAAAGGATGATATTGATACTTGGTGAGAACCATGAACATGAGTTATAAGTTTGTCATATCGTTCTTTATATGGTGCTTTAGCAACCGAACCGCCAAATTCACCAGTATTAACCAGTGCAACATGCTGGTACATGTGATAATACAAGGCATCCACCATTGAATCAAATGTGGTCACATCTTGATTCAATGCAACGACCAAGTATGCATCTGATTTATCTTTCAAGTCAGCACTAATCTTTATGTCAGTAGCGTCATAGCATACTGACCCTGAGAGCGTGAATCCTTTATCCTTCGGAAAGGCTGGGTGCACTAACTCAATTAGCAACTGATAAGGACGCCAAGGTTTCACCTTACCAACTTCGTCCTTCATCATATTAAACTTACCCTGAAGCCTACTTATAAACTTCTTACCCGCCGAAAGCTTTTGAGGTATGAGCCATTTGGCTACATTATTGGGACCCTCCACACCATGGAGTTTTATAAAAGTTAAACCTGTAAAAATAATTGCCCCAGTCTTATTCGCGAGCTGGTGCAAAATATCAGCATCTTGCTCACTAACTGATAACTCCGGCCAAATTATAAGATCTATACTACTATCTTTGTAGTTCAGGTCATCGATGCTACGCTGACTATGAGCCTTGTGTAAAATTAGCTCAGCAACAGAAGCTATATGCCTACGATGTCTGGACCTATATTTAGGTGTATCCAGCATAAGCCCATGCTCTTGAAAGTCGCCCTTCAATGGCAACAAAGATTGGACCATAACAACTTTTAGCGACTTCTTGTCTTTTTGCCAGTCAAAGCTGAACTTTTCTACATATGCAGGAATACCTGTCATCTTACAGAATAGTTTTTTCTGATACTCTAAGCGCTCAATTGTTAATTTCTGAAGAGCTTTAATATCCCAAACTTTTGGCCATTCATAATTTCCCTCATGCAAATTGGTTCCCGGCCATTGCAATAAAGCAAACAGAAGACTGGAAATCCAGTTAGACATAGGTGCCGTCTCACCATTCAACGCTTCAGGAGAGTGCATCATGCCTAACTGACGCTTCACAAAACTCGATCTCAAACCTATATATCGAGCCTGACTTGAGTCAGCTGGAGTCATTGAAGACCAGTCTAGATTGCCGATTAGGCAACTACGAAGGAAGATGCCTAACCTGTATAGAGGCTTGTGATTTTCCTCAATCCATTCCGGCAAAGGAAATATCGGATCCTCATCGAAGCCGATCACGATACTGAATCGAACATCCAACGATTGAATCTTACCCCAATTTGAACATGTTATCGTACAATTACCCAGATCAATATTAGCAGGAAGATCCAACGAATTCTCAGTTAAAGAATCCAAATTACAATCGAAGTCACCACCACTCATCAACGCCAGCAACAAAGCAAGAGCGGCATTCTCATGCGCAAAAGGATTATCAGGCCTTTTGACAACCCCAAGTAGAGAAATAGGCTTTCCATTAAAACGGTTAAGGTCGCCGGTAATTGCTAACTGAAATAGGCCGGCTTTTTCCATAACACCCTTACATTCAGATATCCAACCGCAATCATTATTTTTCGCATAATCAGCTAAAGCAAACAAAAATTCTGGTGACTCAACAGCTATTTTTTTGCAGAAGCTTAGTACATCAACTCTATATAGACCGCCGGCAGGCAGAGGAAAAACCTTTGCAAAAGACTTTTCTAGCAAACAACTGACAGCACGAACGACCAAGCCCTTATCGCGCGACAACTGATAGGAGAGAAGTGCATTTGCTATAAAATCGGTAGCACTCATTTTTGCTGAAATATTACGATAGCCTTTCATCATCTTTGTAATGACATTAAAGTCATCGCTATTCGTATCTTGATCTAAAGGCGAGTCATTCCTAACTAAGCAATAGAACATTGCCTGATCAAGAAGATTTTTATGCGTAGACGATGAAGAAATAATTTTTACCGCTAGATTTTGCAGGTGCTCAAAAAAATCATTTGTGTCAGCATGTGCTGGAAAAGTCCATTTTTCTTTTGTATGCATTACTGTTGCCGCGTGACGAAAAATCTCCCCCAAGCAATATTGAGCAACTTGCTGCTGTTGGAGTTCGGCCTCACGCTGGGCGACCGACGTTAGCTGGCCCAATATAGGTTTCAGGATTCGTTTATCTGGAAAAAGCTCTAACCCTTTTTTCAACAAAAGAGTTAAAGATGGATCTTTACTCCAACATGAAATAAATTTTCGAGCCATCCTTTCTTGTAGATAATCCCAGGCTCCTGGTTTAGGGTTACCATTCTCATCTAGTTCTTGCGAAAAAAAACTTCGCTTTTGTTTCAGCAAAGCATGAA
Source organism: Pseudomonas gebzensis (assembly GCF_034427815.1). Lineage (NCBI taxonomy): Bacteria > Pseudomonadati > Pseudomonadota > Gammaproteobacteria > Pseudomonadales > Pseudomonadaceae > Pseudomonas > Pseudomonas gebzensis. The sequence goes on along the minus strand of NZ_JAXQNS010000008.1, from coordinate 188,335 downwards.
TCTTATTAGCTGAAAATCGTAGCAGCGTGTCATCACGAACATCATTACTAGGCGCTTCGATAATTGCAAGCGGGTTGGTGTTATCCTGATCAGTTTGGGAGTCTCGCAGACTATCTGCCAGACCAATCAATCCCTCCAGATGACCTAATTGCTCATCCACCTCCGTGGCAGATAGCGGGCCGCTGACCTTACTTTGAATATCCTTAAGCTTCGTAGAAATCCCAGCACGCTTATATACAAATTTTTCTATTTTAGTCTTATCATGATTAAATTTCAGGCCAAGCGCTAGAAGATGGCAACCAATCTTTTCATCAATTACAGACCTGATTTCTTCCGAACGAACTCCGTCATCTACTAAAACAATCAGCCTCATATCGTCGACATAGCGACAATAATCTACAAGACGGATATTATTCGAAAGATCCTGACCTATTAGAGCCTGAGCTATCTCATCAAACTTCAAAAGATAAATATTGGCTAGAAAACCACCCACAACCAAGCCCTGTGGGATTCCACTTGGAATATTTTCTTGATCACTTTTGCATACTGCTTCATAAATAGCTGGACTAGTTGCGTCCCACTTCCAATTAACGAAGCTTGCTAGCAACTTCTCAACGATCGGATCCAGATTATTATCACACAAGGCTCTAATAGCAGATGCCAACTTGTTACGATCTATATTATCGTAGAATTTAGCTATATCTAAATGAACTTCGAAGACGTGTTGACCCTTGAGCTTCTGCTGCAGCGCCTCCGCTCCAAAATATAAAGGTCTGGCAAGAAATTTTTGGTAATCCGAAAAGTACTTACTATAACTCGTACTGTTACCCCATGCGAATGTCGCATCAGAGTCCTTAAATTGACAATAGAGGCGATTACCATAATTTACTATTTTTTTCTGATGGACCTCATTCAGAGGTGTAGCCGCATTTCCTTGACTAGACTCAACCTTATTGACCAAGCACATCATGAGCGCCATCAATAAGCTTTGGTCACGAATGGAAACATGGGCTAAAGGTCTAAGTGGCTTCGGAGTTTTTGCCTCAGGACACCATTTATGAGTAGGGGCTTCAGATGCGTCAAAAGCCCAACCGAGCACACCCATATCTAATATATTTAGATCCTGAGCTTTAACAAAAGTCCAGCGTTCGGCTTTAGGTGCAGGCACTAGCCGTAATTCGTTGAAAGAAAAGCCCGGGCTCTTTAAGTCTGCGAGCCAATGATTGAGACGTTCATCCAGATCTAGTGCCGACCTATCGAGTTCAAAGTTGTCAGCATACCAATTAGTCGAGCGGATATACTGATGTGCCTTTTTCCAGGCTTGAGCAAGCACAACTTTATCTGTCAGATACTCGAAGGTAGGTTGCAGCGCACGATACTTACTTGCAAGTAATCCCATTTTTCATAACTCAGAAATTTACAATCATTCAAGTTTATTTTATTAGTTACAGACTAATTGAGATCGCTACATATCGCACGCACACCTACCCTGCACAAACCATATCAGTCAATGGCTAAAACACGAAACCTAAATGACTAAAAATATTTCATGCATGAAAAATTCTAACATGCACCCTCTGCTAATCGTCGAAATGGTCAATTAGAAACGAATTAAAATAGCAGCCTCATACAGGCTGCCTTGCATGCTTTGCAGCAACAAGTTCTTTATATTCTATTACTTCATGCACAACCGAGTGTATATGGTGGTTGGTGTCAATAGAGATCCAATCTGAAGACGTCCCCGAAAACTCACCCTGGCTACAACGAAGAATCTCATTGTCCCCCCAACTGAACTTTTCTGTAGCCCAGTGCCCTGATGCAATAACTAACCTTGCAAGCTCCTGATGCTGAGCACCTTTGAGCCCCTCTGTCAAAGGGTAACCTCTAGCGATGAATATCTCCTTCTCAATTGTATAGCGAATTTTTCCGTTCGCATTTGATGGCCCACCTGTTTCTTTAGAATTAGGTCCGCGGATGCCATAATCGCTAAAACCTAGCGACTCAAATCCAGGTTGCACAATCAGAGATCTCCATGCGGACATCTCTTTCCTAAGAACTAAGCCAGTGCTATTTTGGTCTTTAATCGCGGAAGAAATAAAAGCAGGAAGTGAACAGCCCGCCACCCTAAAATCATTAAATCCAGCTCTTTTTAACAAGGCTATTGCTTTTTCCGACTTAGATATGATGTCAGGTACAGTGTGCTTTTGAGAGGATACGTCTCCAAAATCGATCATAACCATGACAAGGAACGGATCAAGATCCAAAGTATCAGTTATCTCGTTCAGACGTTCTAATACGAATTCTTCCTCAGAGAGTTCCTCCACCGTGTCTGAATCCATAACAAGGCGCAGAACAAAATCACACGCTGAGGCTAGCCGAGCTCCACGAAGCGCATTAACGTATACAGGATCATCCCATCGAACATAATCAACTACTAGATTAGCTGTAACACGAAATGACTCCAACTGATTCCGTAGAAATGGAATCACATGCTCTCCACCCTCTGTTTGAGCATCGGTAGACCACTTCGGCATATCTAAAAAAATTTGGCGATCTTTCCAAACAGTGGAGATCTCCGCAGCAATACCGCTCAAGTAGGATTCGATTGGAGGAAACAGCTGACCGCTAAGCTTTTCAAGCTTGTCATCGTTGACTGGTGAAATATCGAACCAAGGTACAATTTTTTCCGCTGCAAACTTTTTTAGCTCGCCAAGAGCAATGAGCTCACCGGGTTTTGCTTTCAAAATTGGGACGTAAATAAGTTTCATAACTCACCATTAAAATGATTATAAAGTAGTTTTCTAACTTCACCACGCCCCAACAAATCAGAAAACAACTGGTAGTTTTCTTTCTCTCGCTGGATTCTGCCTGCGATGATCGCAGGATGTATCTTTAACTCTCTGGATAACTTATCTATATTTTCCCTGCTGGGGTCCAAGTAGGCGGCAGAGCGCTTCCAAGTTACCCTAGGAATACAGGCCTCTCTTGCTATTCGATTTGCTTCCGCCTCTCTTCTATCTTCTGAAGAAGCATCTAAATCATCCAGAAAAGCCTCTTCATTTCCAATATGCTTCCATATATGCGCAACTTCGTGAAGCAACGTAAACCAAAAGTTATCTAATCGGTCGTGTCTTAATGTCAAGCCTATCACGGGAGTTCCGTCTACATCTTTCAATGCGGCACCATCTAGCATGGTACCCTTCAGATGCGGCTCAATTATCACTGCTATACCATGTTTCTTAAGAAACTCGATAGCAAGGAGAGGCCCATTTTCAAACCAACTTAACTGGGCCAAATCCTTCAAAAATGAATTCGACAGCTTACTTTGGTCAAATGTACCTAAAAGATGGCTACACTCTCTAGCGCGTTGAATAACCCTGAGAAGCCATACATACAGAGAATATTTCGTAGTCGGTGAGTAAGCATCACCCAATGGCGTACGCCTGAATGCAGCCTCGCCGAACTGCCACCCTATAAGAGACACGAACTCCCGAAGCGTTTCTTCAGTAGTTTTTGAAGCTTTACCTATAGCTTTATCAATCCATCCTCTAGCGACCATTTCTTTCACTGGGAATCGAGACCAGTCAACTTCGTCCGTCGATTTTTTTTCTTCTGTATGGGACAATCCAAGTAAAGTCTCTGCCGAAATCCCCAATCCGACTGAAAGAGCTTTTATCATAGGAACAGTCAGCGGGCGTTTGCGGCCCAGAACTTCTGAAACTCGACTTCTAGTGCCAAAGTAAGGAATTAGATCTGCTTGCTTTAAATTCCTCTCGTGCATCCTAAACAGAATTGCATCGATTGGGTCGGGGGCATCGATCGGATGTTTTTTACTCTCATAATTTTCAATAAGAAGAATCAGGACCTCAAGGCGATTACTTTCTGAAGAGCCAGGTTTAGGCATCATTGACATCAACCTATCCACTTCACTCAGATAAGCTCGATGCTGCTCTTCTGTTCTTATGACCTTAGTGTCCATCAATTTCTTCTGCACCTAATAGCGCGGTTATGAGAGCTATTTTTTGAGGAAACACAATTTTCACCTCTAACCAGCACTTTGCTAAATTCACTTCGAAAATAAAAACACCGGTCTTCCGCTCTCTTGCCGAGGGAAATTGATCAAATAGATCAGATTCTTGCGTCCACACCGCATGGATAATTTCAGCGACCCATGCGCTGACCCACGTGTCAATTTCTGGTCCGCGCCCTCTCAGCCTATCGAGTATGTCCTTACCAACCAGATGCATAATAATGTTCCCAATTTGGGATCAATATAAATCCCTTTCGAACGCGTGTCAATCGCATAAATTCCCAAAACGGGAACACCACAAGAATCCTCATGGTAGCGTTTTATCATCACCCCCAACAAGCGGCTGAATCTGCGGGGAGATGGAGGTGAATGGCTAGGGAAAGCCCGTAAGAAACCTAGCTCGGCCACCAAGCGCCACATCAGTCATCAACGGAATTACCCTGTGTAGCAGCGACAGTCACTTCTGTGGCGCCACATGTAAGGCCAGAAACGGCGCAGGTTGTCACCTGCGTCGCCGCCCCACAATTGGAGCCTACCGACCTCGCAAGGCTGGTTGAGCGAATACAACATGCAAAGGTTGTGTTGCAACACTAGGAGAACGCACTCCACATCCGCTTAGCACACAGGCGGCAATTGGACAGTGTCAGCCCCACAGGAAAGCGCTGCTGCTCTATCTGCAACAAACGATCAGGGTGAAGGAAAGGCCGCTGGTCGGTGGGCAATATCGTTGTCGCGGCCAACTGAACTACGCCTACCGACAGGCAAAGATTTGTCTGTTGGCGGCACACTTCGCCACGCTCAAAGCAAGAACGCCGACAAGGAATTCCGCCGGCAGACCGCGCGTGAGAGAAAAAACACAAAAAATCTGCTCAGACAGCGAAAACCCTTACAATCCAAGGCCGGATTTCCTACACCTTTTTAGCCCCTTCACTGATACCCAAGAGATAGCCCCGTGAGTGACTCAGACAGCTCATCAGCGCCATTGGTTGACGTAGTGAAGCTCGCCGCATCCCTTCAGCGTTTCGCAGATGATCGCGACTGGCAGCAGTTCCACTCTCCCAAAAATCTCATCCTGGCTCTCACTGGCGAGGTTGGAGAGCTGTGCGAGATTTTCCAATGGATGAGCGATGCCGATTCGATCTCCGCCGCAACAGATCCCGAAATCGGCCAAGCCGTCAAGGATGAACTGGCGGACGTACTGATGTACTTGGTTCGCCTGAGCAGCGTACTCGGCATTGACCTCAACGAAGCGGTGACACGGAAACTCGCCTCCAATGGCAAGAAGTACCCCGTGAATAAAGCCAGAAGCAACAGCAAAAAGTACGACCGACTCTGACCAACACGCATCTAAGGACAACCCGTGATCGTTTACGCTGCGACCAAACAGCAATTTCTTATAGACAACGATAACGATGACATTGAGGAGGTGATCCTCAGGCATTACAAGGAAGCTACCGGCAAGAACGTTGGCACATCGGAAATCAGGTCGTGGCAAGGATCCCTAACGTACATGGCCAAGGTCCTTAGAGATGAGGGCCTGCCGAGCGACGCAGGCCTGGCCATTGAATTGCACATTCCGCAGTCGTCGAAGCGAATCGACTTTCTACTCACCGGTCGCGACGAAAACCAGGCAAAAAAGGCCGTACTGATCGAACTGAAGCAATGGAGTAAGGCCAACGCCACAACCAAGGATGCCATCGTCAAAACGGCATTGGGTGGCGGCCTCATTGAGACCATTCACCCGTCCTATCAGGTATGGTCATATGCAGCGCTGTTGGAAGGCTTCAACGAGGCGGTATATGACAAAAGCATCGAAATCCGTCCGTGTGCCTACCTCCATAACTACGTCAGCGACGGCATCATAGATTCGGCTCACTACGAGCCCCACATCAGCAAGGCTCCGCTGTTTCTGAAAGGCCCGGAAGAGCTCAGTAAACTCAGAAGCTTTCTGAGAAAGCATATAAGTCATGGCGACAACAAAGAGGTTCTTTACGAGCTGTCCGAAGGAAAAATTCGCCCGTCCAAGGCGCTAGCCGAAGCCCTCGGTGGGTTGATGAAAGGCAAGCCCGAGTTCGTATTGATTGACGATCAGAAAGCAATTTTTGAGTCGGCACTGGCGGCGGCAAGCGAGGCCTCAGATCAAGCACCCAAGGTGATGATCATTGAAGGTGGACCGGGCACCGGGAAGACCGTTCTGGCTATCAATTTGCTCGTCAAGCTCACCGAATTGAAGCTGATGAGCAAATACGTCTCCAAGAACGCAGCCCCGCGCAAGGTCTACGAGAGCAAACTGGTTGGCACCATCAAACGCAGCCATTTCTCGAATTTCTTTTCAGGCTCTGGGGCATTTATCGACACTGAGCCCAACACATTCGATGCGCTTATCGTGGACGAAGCTCACCGGCTGAATGAGAAAAGCGGGCTTTATGGAAACCTTGGGGAAAACCAGATCAAGGAGCTGATTGACTCAGCGAAATGCTCAATTTTCTTTATTGATGAAGACCAACGTGTAACCTTGAGCGATATCGGCAGCAAGCAGGCGATACGCACCTTTGCAAAAGCCAAGGGTGCTGTGGTTGAAGAACATGTGCTGTCTTCGCAGTTCCGCTGCAGTGGTTCTGACGGTTACCTGGCATGGCTGGATGACACGCTAGGCATTCGCTCGACGGCAAATCCGACGCTTGAGACTCAAGAGTACGAGTTTAAGGTGTTCGACTCACCTCAGGCGATGCATGAAGCAATCAACGAGAAAAACCACGGAAACAAAGCTCGTGTGGTCGCGGGCTATTGTTGGCCTTGGTTGAGCAAGAAAGACCCCGCCGCTGCTGATATCGTCATTGGTGACTACAAACGCCAGTGGAACCTGGATCAGGATGGCAGCCTATGGATCATCGCTGAGAACTCCATCGAGCAGGTTGGCTGCATTCATACCTGCCAAGGTTTGGAAGTCGACTACATCGGGGTGATCATCGGGCCAGACCTAGTCGTCCGTGACGGCAAAGTAGTGACATTCCCGGATGAGCGCGACAGGCACGATAAATCGATTCGCGGCTGGAAAAAAATGATGAAAGAGCAACCTACACTGGCGAAAAAAGAAACAGACCTGATCATCAAAAATACATACCGAACCCTGATGACACGCGGGATGAAGGGTTGCTACCTGTACTGCACCGACAAAGAGACTGCGCAATACTTCGAAAGTCGGCTTAGCCAACACAGCAGTCATTGACGGTATCGTTTGCTAGGAGCCCCTGTACCTGCAAGTGGGGACATCGTTCGCGCAGGGGCAACAATCAACAGCGCGACCATTTGCTTGATAGACTCGATCACGATTCGTTTTTGGGGCGGAGCTCAAAAAGCACCGTCCATCGGAATCCAGACCACGCAGCGTTCCAACTGGTATTCCAAGCAAGTTGACCAATAAATTATTAACCAGAAAAAACAAATAGATACCGACTTGTTTCAAATTACCCCGGCAATCCAAACAAAGAAAGACGCCGCTGGGCGGTTTTTTCTATCGGAAGAGATCAAGCTTCTGCCGAACGCTGCAAATCAGATTAACCCCCTTCCCTGTAGGCAATTTCCCAAAGATACTCACCCTCCCTGTTTTTCGTTGCACTCCCCTCCCTCTTGTCTATCCTCGCTGGGTCGTTCACAGCAACGACCGGCTTTGACAGGCCGCAACGACACACAGGGCATGACCGTTTATGGCGGTTGTGCATGGGGCACGTTCGCGTGCGCCGGTTTCTGTGTTCGCCGGTCTGTCAACCCATGCACAGCTGCCACCCTTCTGTTTGACAGCGGAGCGGTGGTTGCCCCACTGAGAACACAGATGATGTTGAAGATAGTTCCCGATCCTCCGCAGATCGTCCATTACCCCGCTTGGAATTTCAGAGCCTCGTCGAACAGTCGGCTTGAGTTGTTGGCTGCTGGCGATCTGTCGCCGCTGCTCGTGTCATCAGCCACTGGGACAGCCGCAGGTATCGAAGCTGGCGAGGCGATCCGCATTTTCGAGGGACCTTCGTCTGGATCACGTCCTTCTCCATAGAGACGGCCCCTGAAACCAGCTGAATACCTTACCTGCTTCAATCATGGAGCGAGCCCGCGCGCTCGCTCTGCGAGGGTCATCTGAAATGAGCACCACGCATACTGCTTTTACGGTTGGTCGAACCACGTTTTATCGAGATGGAAATCATGCACAGCCACTCTTTCGCATAGAGCCTGGGGTTTCTTGCCAGGTTGCCAGGGAACATGCGTCAGAGTTGTTGGACTACGCCCGGTATCTGAGCTTTGAAGGGCTAATGGAAGACAAACCGAAGATGGTGTGGGCCTCGCACTATTTTTGCGCGATGGCGAAGGCGCTGCTGGATGACGCGGAATTGGGGATGGGCAGGGTGTGATCACGTCATGTTCCGCAGCCGGTATACGCTAGCCGCACAGTGCTACCTGTCCGAGGTACTGCGGACTTTGCTGAGGGTTTAACTAGCCTTCGTCAGAATCAGCAGGTTCAGGTGATCCAATTGCAGCTTCTATGGCCGCCAATGGAGATACCCACCAAAGCAGATCTGCGCACTGGCCGCCAGACCATACGAATCAAACAGCCCCCCAGCCTTGCCAGCCCCCGCTCCCCTAGGTATGTTTACCCCCAGTCGCTGCAAACTCAGCGACCAGGCTTGGCGGCCTGAAACGTACAAGGCGCAACAGCGCCCCCATCACGATTGCCGGCGCTTTTTTTGCGTCTGCTTTCCTGTGTCATGGCGGGTTGCGCAGGAGCACCCTCGGGTGCGCCGGTTTCCTTGTACGCCGGTCCGCCAATCCTGTGCAATCCGCCACCCTAACTGCTTGGCGGCAGCGGGCGGCGGTCCATCAGTACAAGGAGATTACCGATGAAGATTGCTTCGCACCCTTCCCCTCCTGCAGTCGCCTGCAATCCGCGAGATCACCAGTCTATGGACTTGATCTGTGCTACTGGCGCGTGGAGGCGAGCATGAAAACGGCTCACCTCACGACTATGAAAGGGCATAGCTTCTGCCCCACTGCCAGCGCCCTCGAACCACAGCCCCTTTTTGCCGTGCTGCCGGGTGTCCCCGTCGTTAATGCTGCACGCGTCCTGTCCGAGCTCTTGAGCAATCTGGATGAGTCCATCTACGCAGCGGCCATGGGTGAGCGGGCGATGAGCGCCCATGATGCGTGGCTGGCCAAGTACACGCTGGATGCGGCGAGGGCTGTTGTGAGCTCGATCACCGAGTCACTGGAAAGCAGCCACGCGAGCGCGGCGCAAGAGGCCTGATCCAGGCCCTAAGCAGCTCAACGCTCTTTCAGAGCCTCTAAATCGAAAGGTTTAGGGGCTCTTGGCTCCCAAGGGAGACACGAGAGACCCCAAGGCTAGTCGCCCAACGACATCGGTTTGCTGCCCCCTGGCGGCAACCCAAACAACGCACGCACCCAGTTGAGAAACGCCCCGTACGGACGCCCCAGCAACAGCATGATCAGCGCAGCACCGATAACGCCCTTGATCAACCCTTCGGCAGTAGCCCCACTCGCCGCGATGATCGCCGCGTAGACCGGCACCTGAAAGGTCACCAGTGCCAGGCTGTCCCAGCACACCCGCGACACAGCGCCAGGGCCGGCACGCTTCATCAGGAAGTCGCGCCAGAGGCCGTAAGGCCTGGCAACTGGGATCATCAGGGCCGCACCGATCAGGCGGGCGCGCAGGACCTGGTCCCAGCTCATGCCGGCGATGAAATGCTCGTTCAGGGCGCCGGTCAGGGTGAAGAAGATCACCAGGGCGGTGGTGTCGGCGATGAAGGGGCGATGACGGTCGAGCAGGGTCATGGGTCAAGGTCCTTGGCGTGCATAGAGGTAGGTGACGCTGCACGCTGATTGTCATCATGCAGCAAGCGTCGACACGCCCGCCAGGTAGCACGCGTGCGGCATCGCCAATGCCCTAATACTACTCACGCTCATTCACGTCCTCGGCCAACTGCAAGGTCTGCCACTCAGCCCATACCTCAGCCGTCACACTGCGTGAACGGTTGCCCTGCCCGCGCGGCTGGGAAAAGAACGTGATGCCGTCCCGAAGACTGACGCGCTGGGATTGATCATCGCCTTTGCCATCGTCGCCCAAGGCAAAATGCGGACTGAAGCATTCGATGCCTCGGGCCAACAGTTCGCTGATCCCTTCACGGGTGCTGAAATCGTCCTCGTCAGCCCCGAGCATGTGACGGATGATGGAAAGATCGACAATAGTGCTTTCATGCCAGAACGCTGCACAGTTGTAGGCTGCCACCCAAGCGATGTTGGATGCCTGAACCAAGTTGTCGATGATGCCCGCCTGCGGGCGTTTGACGGTACCTGCGGAGAAGCATGAACCCAGGACGACACCCGTGATATTGGCAGCGACCGAGCTCAAGTTGCACTCGGCCATGATGTCGACAATCTTCGCCCCGCTGACACGTTGACCGTCACCATGACCTGCGACGTAAACGATCGCATTCTTGTACCTGCAACTGCTCAGTACCTTGAATGCCGACCTGAAACTGCTCGCGTCGTAAAACCTGGAATGCAGGATATCGACATCGTTGGTTTGTTTGGCCAAGCCTTGGAAGAACGGCTCCACCGAACTTCGATTGATATCGCCTTCATAGATGTCCCAAGGCGCTTCAAGAATCAGTACTGCGGTTTTAGTGTGCATAGGTCCATCTTGCCGTTGTTGAAAAAACTCAGTCGTTTGCCGGGCGGGAGGCTTTGTACATCGGTTCCAGAGGCCGCTGTTGCCATGCACCGATCATTTCCATGACCTCGCGGGTGATGGAAATGATGAAGTCGCGCGAGGCGTCTGTTGCGTACTGTTCAGAGAGAAATGCCCGGCTTTCTCTGACCGTGATTCACGGGCATACATGGCAATGATCTTGTCGTCGAACGCCGTGTCACGGCGCTCATGCTCGGGAAGCAGAATGGGCGAAAAACTGCCATTCCGGTCGCGTGGGATGTTCAGCCGTAGCGGGCCATCCCCAGTGAGTACGGCCTTACCGCTTTTGCCGTTACGCTGATTGGCTTCATCCTCTGGGCGCTGCGTGCCCGGCAGATAGCCCAGATGATGACCGCGATCAGCTTTTAACACACGCTCGATCGGCGCCTTTTCGAATGCAGCCGACGCGTCCTCGAGGGCGTCGGCGGTTATCATCCCTTCGCCGAACAGCTCCAGCAGCTCCTTGGGGATTTTTTGGCAGGTCGCGCAGGGGTTTCTTTTTGGCTTGGCATACATGCACCTCTTACTCATGTTAGGCCCGAACACAAAATTCCTGACACCCCCGGCTGCCCCACCCTACCCCTGCGTCCTACATCCGGACTGATCAAAAGACGCCATGCGCGCCCCAGCCTCACTTATACAAAATCGCCTGATAAATCTCCCCCAACCCCATAACCCGCTGCGCCGCATTCAGCTTGATCGCCTCCTTAGGCATCCCGAACACCACACAACTCGCCTCATCCTGCGCCACCGTCGCCGCCCCCGCGTCAAGCATCTCCTTAAGCCCCCGCGCCCCATCATCCCCCATCCCCGTCATGATGATCCCGGTCGCATTGCGCCCCGCAAACCGCGCCACCGACCGAAACAACACATCCACCGAAGGCCGATGCCGATTGACCAACGGCCCATCGATCACCTGCGCGTGGTAATACGCGCCGCTACGGGTGACCATCAAGTGCTTGCCGCCGGGGGCGATCAGGGCCAGCCCCGGCAAAATCCGATCATTGTTGCGCGCCTCGCGCACCTCGATCGCACAGACGCTGTTGAGCCGCTCGGCGAACGAGGCGGTGAACTTCTCCGGCATGTGCTGCACGATCACCATCCCTGGGCACACCCGCGGCAGCGCCGTCAGCACCGCTTCCAGCGCCTGGGTGCCACCCGTGGACGTACCGATGGCGACGATACGCTCGGTGGTCTGGGCCATGGCCTGGCCGTTGCCCGCGGGCAGGATCGCGTCGGCACTGAGCTTGGTGGCCGGGGCCGGCGCCGGTACGGGGCTCGCGCTGCGCTTGCCCAGATTCCTGACGTTGGCGTTCGCGGCGGCGCGGACGGCGGCCACCAATTCGGCCGCCGATTCGAGCAGGAACCCCTTCAAACCGGTGGAGGGCTTGGTGATGATTTCCACCGCGCCCGCCGACAGCGCCTGCAGGGAAGTTTCCGCGCCCTTCTGGGTCAGCGAGGAACAGATGATCACCGGCGTCGGCCGCTCGCTCATGATCTTCCTGAGAAAGGTGATGCCGTCCATGCGCGGCATTTCCACGTCGAGCACGATCACGTCCGGCCATTCCCGGGCGAGCTTGTCCATGGCGAACAGCGGGTCGGACGCGGCGCCCATGACGTGGATGTCCGGCGTATCGCTGAGAATCGCCTGCAGTACCTGGCGCACCACGGCCGAATCATCGACCAGCAACACACTGATTTTTTTGGTAGGCATCTTCTTGAAGGAGTCCCATGGGTTGGTGCCGAACCCAGACGTTGCCGTTCCACAGGTCGAACAGGATCGTGCGGTGGCCGGTGCTGCCCATGTCCTGGGCCGTCAGGTGCAAATGGTGGCGCTCGGTCAGGGCCAGCGCGGCGCGGATGTTCTGGCGGGCCACGTCTTGCGTCGGCAGGCGGCGATGCAGTTCGGGGAACATCTCGCCGCCGCCGAACAGCTTGACCTGGTAATCCTGGGCTTGCGTGCCATTGGCTTGCGCGTGGCGCAGCAACAGTTCCAGGGCCTCGTCGGCGTAGCGGCCGTCCAGGGGCTGCTGCTTGCGCAGGCGCCCCGGCAGCATGAAGTGGCACATGCCGCCGATCAGCCGGTGCGGATGCCAGAAGGTGATCGCCACGCAGGAGCCGAGCAAGGTGCGCAGGCGCGTCGGCCGCGTGGCGAAACTGACTTGCCCGGGGGCCAGGACCACTTCGGTGGCGCCGATGGGCTTTTTCATGGTTTGCGGTAGATCGACGGGGCCACCAGCTTCAGGGTGTCGTTGACCCCGTGCAGGCTTTCCGAGTGGCTGATGATCAGGTAACCGCCTCCTTTAAGCAGCGGCAACAGGCGCGCGACCACCTGGCGCTTGGTCGGCTGATCGAAATAGATCATCACGTTGCGCAGGAAGATCACCTCGAACTCGCCCAGCGCCGGCAGCGCTTCGTTGAGGTTGACCTGGATGAAATTGACGCGGTTGCGCAAGGCCTTGTCGATCAGCACGGTGCCCGCCTGACGCCCGATGCCCTTGAGGCAGTACTTGACCAGCAGCGGCTTGGGCAAGGTCTCGATGCGTTCCATCGAGTAATGCCCGGTGCGCGCCTTGGCCAGTACCTGGGAACTGATGTCCGAGCCGATCACCTCCCACGGCGTGGTGCCGAGGCTTTCGGCCAGGGTCATCGCCAGGCTGTAGGGCTCCTCGCCGGTGGAACTGGCCGCGCTCCACACGCGGAACGTGCGGCCCGGCGCGGCCTGGGGCAACACCTGCTGGCGCAGGAAGTCGAAGTGCTTGGGCTCGCGGAAGAAATAGGTTTCGTTGGTGGTCAGCAAATCCAGCGCCACCTGCAGTTCGCCCTTGCGCGTGTCGTGCATGATCAGCTTGAAGTACTCGCCATAGCTCTGCAGCTCATAGTGCTTGAGGCGCTTGAACAGGCGCCCGGCCACCAGGGCTTTCTTGGCCGGCGACAGGTTGATGCCGGCCGCGCGGTACAGCCAGCTCTGGAACTGGCCGAATTCGCGGTCGTCGATGGCAACGGTGTTGGGCATGGTCGAGCCTCAACGCGGGTCGAGGTCGGCGGCCGGCGCCTGGCCGGCCTCGGCGATGCAGGCCATCTCGTCGATGGACAGCACCTTGTCCACCGCCAGCACGATGACGAACGTGCCGTCGACCTTGGCCATGCCGCTGATGAAGTCGGCGCGAATGCGCGCGCCGAAGCTCGGTGGCGGTTCGATCTGCGTGGCCGGGATCTCCTGCACGGCCGACACCGTGTCGACCAGCAGCCCGATGTCCTGGGGCTGGCCGTCTTCGGTACGGGTTTCGAGGATGATCACGCAGGAACGCCGGGTGATCGCCGAGTGGGCCCGGCCGAAGCGCGCCGACAGGTCCACCACCGGCACCACGGCGCCGCGCAGGTTGATCACCCCGCGCACGAACGCGGGCATCATCGGCACCACGGTCAGGCTGCCGTATTCGATGATTTCCTTGATCCCGAGAATGCCGAGGGCGAACATTTCGCCGCCCAGCATGAAGGTCAGGTACTGCCCGTCCTCGTCGACTGCCACTGCGGCCTGCCGCGTCGTCATTACTGCGCCCATGTCGCTACTCTCCCTTGTAGGCTGCCTCGACCGTGCGATCAGAAGCGGGTGAAATCCGACTCGTCCGGAGCGCTGGCCATGCTGTAGGCGAACGCCTTGCGCGCCGGCACGGGTTTGGCGCGGGGCGGTTGCCGGTTGGCCGTACTGCCGGGGCCGTCCACGCCGCCTTGAACGGTGGCCTTGGGCGCCGAGTCGAGCACGAAGAAACTCATGGCCTGTTGCAGTTGCTCGGCCTGGCTGCTCATTTCTTCGGCGGTGGCCGCCAGCTCTTCGCTGCTGGAGGCGTTTTGCTGGGTCACCTGGTTGAGCTGGGTCATGGCCGTGTTGATCTGCGCGACACCGGCGGCCTGCTCTTCGGACGCCGCGCTGATTTCCTGCACCAGGTCGGACGTCTTGTTGATCGAGGGCACCATTTCGTCGAGCAACTTGCCGGCTGTCTCGGCCATGTCCACGCTGCTGGACGACAGCTCGCCGATTTCCTGGGCGGCCACCTGGCTGCGTTCGGCCAGCTTGCGCACTTCGGCGGCCACCACGGCGAAGCCCTTGCCGTGCTCGCCGGCCCGCGCGGCCTCGATGGCGGCGTTGAGCGCGAGCAGATTGGTCTGGTAGGCGATGTCGTCGATGATGCTGATGCGCTGAGCGATCTTCTTCATCGCCACCACGGTCTGCTGCACCGATTCGCCGCCCTCGGTGGCCTCCTTGGCGGCTTTGCTGGCCATGCCGTCGGTGACCCTGGCGTTGTCGGTGTTCTGGTTGATGCTGGCGCTCATCTGCTCCACCGACGCGCTGGTTTCCTCGACGCTGGCGGCCTGCTCGCTGGTGGCCTGGCTCATCGATTGCGCCGTGGCGCTGACTTGCTCGGAGGCGCTGGCGAGGTTGTCGGCGGCGTTGCGCACTTCACCGATGATGTGCGCCAGCTTGCCGACCATGTTGCGCATGGCGTTGAGCACCATGCCGGTTTCGTCCTTGCCACCCGGCTCGATGTGCGCGTTGAGGTTGCCTTCGGCCAAGTGCTCGGCGGCGCTCGCGGCTTGGCGCAGCGGGCGGGAGATGATCCGCGCGATGAACAGCGCCAGGCCCAGGCCGATCAGCAATGCCAGGACCAGCACCGCGATGATCGATACGCGGGCGCGTTCGTACAGCGCCGAGCCCTTGTCGCCCGCGGCAGTGGCGCCGGCGTCGTTGAGCTCGACCATTTTCTGCAGGCGGGTGGTCACCTCGTCGAAATGCCCTTTGGACTCCCCGCGGAGCAAGCTGCGCGCCTGCACGTCCTGGTTCTGACGGGACAGCGCCAGCACCTGCTTGCTGCTTTCGAGGTAGGCGTCCCAGGCGCTTCTCACGCTGAGCAGCAGTTGCCGGTCCTCGTCGCTGGCCACCAATGGCTCGTAGGTCTGCATGCGAATTTCGAACTGCTCGCGTGCCTCGCTGGCTTCGCGTTCGGCCTGGGCCTTTTCTTCGGCAATCTCGGTGCCGATGTGGCGGTTTTCCTTCAACCGGTAATTGGCGGCGAAAAAGCGCATGCCTGCCGCTGCGCGCATGGAGGGCATCCAGTTGCTCTTGATGTCCTGGGCGGCTTGGTTGACGGCGCCGAGCTGAAGGATGGCGAAGGTGCCCATGGCCCCGGTCAGTGCCAGGACCACGAGGAACGAGCTGATCAGCTTGGTGGAAATTTTAAGATCGTAGAACCATTTCATCGGGGAACCTCCATGGAATTGCAAAGACGTCAGCGGGCGAAGAGCGTCGGCGACTGAGGCGCCTGTGCCGTGCGGGCTTCCAGTTGTACGAGTTGGTTGAGCAGTGCCGGTACGTCGAGGATCAGGGCCACCGCACCGCTGCCCAGGATGGTCGAGCCACTGATGCCGCGCAGTGCGCCGAACAGCTTGCCCAAGGGCTTGATCACGGTCTGGAACTCGCCGTGCAGGTCGTCGACCACCAGCCCGGCCTTGTGCTCGGCATAGCGCACCACCACCACGTTCTGCCGGCGGGCGGCCGGGCCTGCGTGGTGGAAGTGCTCGCGCAGGTCCACCAGCGGCAGCACCTCGCCACGCAGGTCCAGATAGCCCTGGTCGCGGCTGGACTGGCGCTGGCGTTCGTCCAGTTCGAGGCATTCCTGGACCATGTCCAGCGGAATCACGTAGGTGGAGTGGTCGATGCCGACCAGAAAACCATTGATGATCGCCAGGGTCAGCGGCAAGCGAATGCGCACCAGCGTGCCCTGGCCGGGGCGGCTGTCGAGGTCGACGGTGCCGCGCAACAAGGTGATGTTGCGCTTGACCACGTCCATGCCCACGCCGCGCCCGGACAGGTTGGTGACGGCCTCGGCGGTCGAGAACCCCGCTTCGAAGATCAGGTTGTAGACCTCTTGGTCGGTGAGCACCGCACCGCTGGCCAGCAATCCGCGTTCCTGGGCCTTTTCCAGAATGCGTTCGCGGTTGAGCCCAGCGCCGTCGTCGGCGATTTCGATGACGATGCTGCCGGAGTCGTGATAGGCATTGAGGCTCAGGTGGCCCTTGCTCGGCTTGCCCGCCGCCCGTCGCGCCTCGGCGCTTTCGATACCGTGGTCCATGGCGTTGCGCAGCAGGTGCATCAGCGGGTCGCCGATCTTTTCCACCACGGTCTTGTCCAGCTCGGTTTCCGCCCCATTGATGATCAGCTCGATGTCTTTGCCCAGTTCCTGGCTGACATCGCGCACCACGCGGCGGAAGCGGTTGAACGTGTCGCCGATGGGGATCATGCGCAGGTGCAGGGCGCCGTCGAGGATCTCTTCCACCAGCCCCGACACCGTCGAGGTGGCCTCCTGCAGCGGGTCGTTGTCGCAGGAACGCGCCAGCAGGCTCGCGCCGGCGCTGGCGATCACCAGTTCGCCGACCAGGTTGATCAGCGTGTCGAGTTTGTCGGCGTTGACGCGTACATAGCTGCCGTCGCGGGATTTCGCCTCGCTGTGGGCCGGCAGGCGCTGGGCCGGGGCGCACGCCGAATCTTGCTCGGCGTGCGCAACGACCAGGTCGTTGCCGGTGGCCACGTCGCTGTCGGGTGTTTCGTCGACCGCGCGAATGTGCACGTCGCAGTCGTCGCGCACGAAGTCGAACACCTCAACGAGCGTGGCCTGGCTGGCCGTCGAGCGCAGGTCGATCTCGAAGCCCAGGTAGCAGCTTTCCGGGTCCCAGTGTTCCAGGGCGGGGATGGCGTCGGTCAGGGTGGTGACCTGCACCATCTGCCCCAGCGTTTCGAGGTAGCGCAGGAACGACAGCGGGTCCATGCCATTGCGGAACACGTCCACGCCGAAACGCAGGGAAATGTGCCAGAGCACGTCGGCCTGCGCGTCGTCGGCCAGCACAGCCGGTACGGCATCGGCGGTGCGCAACGGCTGGTAGGCGCTCAGCGCCTCGCGCAAGCCCTCGTCGCGCGCCAGCGCGGCCGGCGTCAGCGCCTCGCCGCGGCAGGCGACCACGTCGATCAGTTCGAGCATGTGGTCGCCGCACTTGAGCAGCAGCGCAATCAAGGCCGCGTCCACCGCCACGCTGCCTTCGCGCAGGCGGTCGAGCACGTCTTCGACGATGTGCGTGAACCCCACGATCGACGTGAGGCCGAACAGCCCGGCGGAACCCTTGATGGTGTGCGCGGCACGGAAGACCGCGCCGATGGCATCCTGGTCGCCGGGGTCGCTTTCCAGTTGCAGCAGGGATTGCTCCATGGCCTGCAACAGGTCGCGCGCCTCGACGATGAAGGTCTGCAGCGCCTGATCGAGATTGATGCTCACCTGGACTTTCCTTGTCGAG
Organism: Pseudomonas gebzensis; assembly: GCF_034427815.1. Taxonomy (NCBI): domain Bacteria; kingdom Pseudomonadati; phylum Pseudomonadota; class Gammaproteobacteria; order Pseudomonadales; family Pseudomonadaceae; genus Pseudomonas; species Pseudomonas gebzensis. The sequence goes on along the minus strand of NZ_JAXQNS010000008.1, from coordinate 170,210 downwards.
CAATGAACGGAGCAGCGCCGACTAAAGCGCGGCACTGCGACACAGTTGGAACGCCTGCATGACCGCCTGGCTCTGGCCGGTCACCTGCAAGGCGGTGCCGGCAATGTCGGCTTCACGCTGGACGACGGCCAGCCACTGCAAGCCGGCACCGTCCATTTCCGTGACCTGGGACAGGTCCAATGCCAGGCGCGGCGCCGCGCCCATCTGCGGCAACAACGCGCCCGCCAGTTCGGCGACGGTGTAGATCGTGAGTTCGCCGTCGATGCCCACCTGGGCAGTGTCATCGAGAATTTCGAGGGTGATCGGCATGTCGGCCTCCCTGGCGCCGGGTATCAGGGCAGGATCAATTTCGAGACGGCCGCGAGCATCTGCGCCGGCTGGAACGGTTTGACCACCCACGCCTTGGCCCCCGCAGCCTGACCTTCGGCCTTCTTCGATGCCTGGGATTCGGTGGTCAGCATGATGATCGGCGTGAACTTGTAGCTGGCCAGCTTCTTGACCTCCTTGACGAAGGTGATGCCGTCCATGTTGGGCATGTTCACGTCACTGATGATCAGGTGCACTTTCTGCCCGGTCAGCTTGTTCAGGGCATCCTTGCCGTCGCCGGCCTCGATCACGTCGTAACCGGCGCTTTTCAGCGCGATGCCGACCACTTGCCGTACGCTGCTGGAGTCGTCGACCACTAATACAGTCTTCGCCATGCTGGGCTCCTTAGAAGAAAGTGATGTCTTGGGAATGCTGTTGCACGGCCGCCTCGCCATGGTGGAGGCGCCGTTGCTCCTCGGTGGCGTAGGTGGTTTCCATGCGCGCCAGCCATTGCCGGGCGTCGATGGCCAACGGCTGGTCCGGAGCCTGCTTGGCCTGCACGAGGTGGTCGTGCAGGGCGTGCATGTTGTCGCGCACGTGGCTGAGGATCTGGCTGACCCGGTCCTGGAATTGCAGGTTGACCAAGACCTCGGTCATCTCGTCGCGGATGCCGTGGCTTTCCTGCTTGAGCAGGTCGGCGGAGTCGGCCAGGCGGCCGGTAATGTTCTGGAAGCGGGCGAGCACCACTTCGATGGTCTGTTCGGACTCGCTCACCGAATGGCTGTCCTGGTCGGCGCTGCTGGAGGCGGCCTGCACCAGCTGGGTGATGGCGTTGTTGATGATGTCGACCTTGGCCGACATCTGCTGGCCCGTTTCGCTGGATTTGCTCGACAGGCTGCGCACGGCATCGGCCACCACCGCGAAACCGCGGCCGGCCTCGCCGGCACGCGCCGCTTCGATGGCCGCGTTGAGGGCCAGCAGGTTGGTTTGCGCGGCAATGGCGGCCACATCGGCGGCCATGGTGCGCAGCTCGCCTGTATAGGCGGTCAGGCTGCGTACCTGGGCCAGGGTCTGGTCACGGCTGGTTTGCGTGGCCTTGAGCGAATCGATCACCTGGCTCAACTCGCTGTCGCTGCGCGCCAGCACGTCGAGCGCGCCGTCGGCGGCCTGCCCGTCCAGTTCGCCGGCCGCGTGTTGCGACGCTTGCACCGTTTCCTGCAAGCGGGTGGCGATTCCGGTGAAGCGGTTCGCCAGGCTGACGATGGCTTCTTCGGTCTGATGGCGCGAGCTTTCCACCTGCTTGGCCCAGATGGGCATGGCGCCGAGCAAGACCTCGTCGAGCGATGCCCGGGAGGCCGTGCCGTGGTGCGCGTGCGCACTCGCCTGGGCCGCTTGCGCCTGCGCAACCGCGCGTTGCAGTGCGTGGCGCTGCGAAACCGCGCTCCAGGCACAGGCCCCCAGGCCGATCGCTACCAGTGCCGCGCAGGCCAGCAGGTTGGCCATCGAGGTCGACTGCACGAGTATCCAGATCACGGCCGGTACGACCGGGATGAACGCGAACCAACGAAGAGGTGGAAGACCGGAAGAAGCCATATGGCTGGATTGACGCTGGGTCATGAGTTCGATCCTTGAACGGTGCAGCGGGTAGAAATGACATAGGGGTTATCAGCCCTGTTTGTAACAACTTTAGACAAACGATCTGCCTTCCGTCCGATTCATGACCCGCGTATGACGATGTCTTGGGTGCGCGCACAGCGCCCGGATTTCGCCTGGGCGAAACCAAGGGCACCGGTGTTTTGGAGGCTAAGGACGTCGGTGGCCAGGGGCTGTTGCTGCAGCTGTGGGCGGGGTGTCGCGATGGCGAGTCGCTGGCCACGCAATAGTGGCCTGAAGCGTTTAAGTGAACGACGAAGAAGCCGTTCGCTCTGGCTGGCGAGCCGTCACATGATTCTCAATGGCCTGATCTCGCACGCCTTGTGGTCGCCGCCCATGCCTTCCGGCAAGAACGCCGTCAGGTCGTAAGGCAGCAGCACCGTATCCAGCGCAGCCGAAAAAGGCGTATCGATCAGCAAGGGCCAGTTTTTCGACAAACTGGGATCGTTCGCCCAAACCCAGGACATGCGCGTGCCGTGATACACGCAGCGCTCCCCGCTCAAATGCCCCAGGGTGCTGAAACAACCGCTCAACGACAACGACAGCGCCAATAGCAGAATTTTCGCCCGCATGGATTTCCTTATGAGTGAAGCCGTCGTCCGTGACCGTGCGATTCCGGCGTGCCGGCAGCATACCTGCCGATCAGCAGCAGGGGCAGCAACGGCGTTCGACAAGCCCGCCGCCACCCGTCAGCCCGACCCAAACCCCATGGAATTTATCCGGCCAGGCCTCCCTCCCATTTAGAAACCATAAAACCGTGTAGGCCCTCGTATGACTTCCCTGCGAAATCTCGCCCAACGCCTGACTGCCACCCCGCCGCCGGAAGCCTCTACCCCCGTTTCGGTTTACCACGCCCTGTTGCGCCACCCGCATGACACCGACCTGACCCCGGTGCGCGGGTTTCTCGACGCGCAACTGGCGCACGCCAGTCGACTCGGCGACGAAGTCGACGGCCTACCCGAAAACCTTGACGACCTGCCGACCTGGATCGAAGACAACGGCAACGACGTTGCCTGCGCCTACCGCCAATACCTCGATGGCCGGCGCGCTGGCAACGGTCGGGCCTACTTCGGCAGCAAAGCCCATGCCCTGTATTTCCTGCAGCACGTGGCGCCGACCAAGCTGGTCGACGGCGCCTGGCTGTACAACGCGTTGTCCCACGCCAACGATTGGCGCTACCACAACCTGATCCGCACCTACCTGGAAGAGTTGGGCGACGGCGACCCCGGCCTCAACCATGTCGTGCTTTACCGCAAATTGCTGGCCGACCACGATTGCGCGCCGACCGAAGTGCTCGAAGACGCGCTGTACGTGCAAGGCGCCATTCAGCTGGCGCTCGGTCACCTGGGTGACGAATACCTGCCCGAACTGCTGGGCTACAACCTGGGTTACGAGCAACTGCCGCTGCACTTGCTCATTTCTTCGTTCGAACTCAACGAACTGGGCATCGACCCTTATTACTTCACCCTCCACGTGACCATCGACAACGCCAGCACCGGCCATGCCCGCAAGGCGGTGGACACCGTGCTGGACCTGCTGCCTACCGACGCCACCCGCGAAGCGTTCATCGCCAGAATGCGCGCAGGCTATTTGCTCAACGAATTGGGCAAAGGCACCAAAGCCGTGATTTCCGGTTTCGACCTGGAGCAGGAAGTGGTCGCCATGCTCGAGCGCAAGCGCGCCTTCGGCCAGCACCTGCATTCCGACTACTGCCGCCTCGACGGGCGCACGGTCAACGAGTGGCTGTCGGAGCCTGGGCGCTGCCGCGAATTCCTCACGGTGTTGGAGAACAAGGGCTGGATCAAACATGACCAGGACCCAGCCGACAGCCGCTTCTGGCAATTGATGGACGGGCCGGGCGCACCCATGTTCGGTGTGTTCAACGGCTATGAAATGCAGCTGCTGCGCGACTGGATCGCAGGGGATTGGCTCGATGAGCACTCGGCCAGACGGCAGAACCCCTTCCGTGCGCAATTCCGCCGTCGCCTGTCGGCCGATGCAGCGTCCACGGCCGCATCGTCCCGCACGGCCGTGGCGACGGACGCACTGATCGACTTGTTGTCGCCCGCGCACCATGCGACCCCTGAAGGGTTGAGCGCCACCCGTGTGTATGCCCGTAAACTGGCGGAAGGATCGTTGACGGTATGAGTCAGTCTTCAACCCAGCCTGTCCTGGATGACACGGTCGTGCTCGATGCGAACACCCACGACCAGGCACTGCTCCGGATGGGCAGGAAGCTGTTGGCGGACCACTACCGGTTCATGACCGTCACGCCGTTGACCCATCAGCGCAACAACCAAAGAGCACACAACCGTGAAGCGCGCGACCTGCGGGATGTCTTCGGTTGGAACCGCCCGTTCGAAACACACGTGCTGCCCGGCGTAGAGGCTCAGGCGCTGCGCGAAAGCGAGGTCATCCACGCGCAGGGCGGTCACTGGATCAGCTCCGTGCGCTATTCGAGCCTGGGCGAGCTGCTCTTCGTCCATTCGGGCTTCCCGACCACCGCACGCGATTCGGTCTTCTTCGGCCCCGACACCTACCGGTTCGCCCAGGCCATCGAAGCGCACTTGCGCACCGCCACCCATCCTGTGCGCACGGCGGCGGACATCGGCTGCGGCAGCGGTGCGGGTGCCATCTTGATTGCTCATGCCAGGCCCCAGGCGCAGGTGCAGGCACTGGACATCAACCCGACGGCGTTGCGCTTCACCGCCGTGAACGCGGCCTTGGCGCAGGTCGACAACGTGTCGGCTCGGTACAGCGATCTGTTGAGCGGCGCGTCGGGCGAGTTCGACCTGATCGTGGCCAACCCGCCGTACATGCAGGACACGCAAAAGCGCGCTTACCGTCACGGTGGTGATCGGCTGGGGTCCGAGCTTGCCGTGCGCATCGTCGAGCAGGCGCTGGACCGTTTGACGCCCGGTGGCACCCTCCTCCTCTACACCGGCACGCCTTGGGTGGACGGCACCGATCTGTTCTTCGAAAGCGCCCAACCCTTGGTCGACAAGCCCGGGTTCACGTGGTCGTACCGCGAAGTCGATCCGGACGTGTTTGGCGAAGAGCTGGAGTCCGACACTTACGCCTGCGCTGAACGCATTGCTGCGGTGGTCCTGACCGTGACTAGAACCTGCTGAGGAGCGATTGGATGGTCGCCACGCGGTGACCCTCCTCACGCTCACCTGCGGCGGCTGGAACGTCGGTCTCAGAGCAGATACGCCAGCCGCACTACCACTTCCATCCCTCTCATAGCTCATCACCAGGCCCCAGGACTGGTACACCGATCCTGGTGCACGCCTGACCTTGCGGCCCATGCCTGTGCTCGTCAGAACGATCAAGGATTGATCATGTAAGGATATTTCCTTACCATCCATTGAGCCTATCCGGGAGAATGCTCATGCCTGCCATCTACGACATCGCCACCTTGACATCAAAAGGCCAAATTACCCTTCCTAAATCCGTTCGCCAGCGACTGGGCCTCGATACCGGTAGCAAGATCGCATTTGATGTGCGCGACGGTGAAGTGGTGGTCAGCCGGGTGGAAGCCATTCACCAAGACCCTGCCATCGGTGCATTTCTGGGTTTGCTGGAGGCAGACATCCGCAGCGGGCGAAACCTCTGCGCGTTACCCGAGGATCTGGCGTACAGCATGCTCGCCAGCGCAGGCTGCGATGTAAATCTGGATGACGAGATCGACGGTGAGGTTGCACTCTGATGCAGCGGCACGGCTGGACACTGTTGTTCCATGAGGGTGTGATCGCACAGTTGCGCAAGCTGCAAGACGCTGCCGCAAGGGCCGAAAAAAATGACCCGCAACGCTTCGAAAGCAATGCCAACGTCAAACTGTTTCGAGCCCTGAGCCAGTTGATTCTGAACGGGGTGCCAGAGGATCCGGCACGCGACGAGTTCCGCCAGGGCAACACATTGGGAGTAGCCTTCCGCCATTGGCGACGGGCAAAGATCGGCAGGCGATTCCGCTTGTTCTTTCGCTACGACTCGAAATCCAGGGTGATTGTCTACGCATGGGTCAATGACGAAAACACCCTGAGGTCGGCAGGCAGCAAATCCGATCCCTATGCCGTGTTCGAGAAAATGCTTGGCCGGGGCAACCCTCCCGATGACTGGGATACGTTGGTGGCTGCCACCAGAAGCGACTGGAAAGCATTCGAGCCTTCTCCTTCTTGAGCCCGGTCGCTCGCAAAAAAGCTGGAACACCCGCTCATGTCGAGGACTGACTTGGAAGGAGCGCTGAGGGTGACAAGAGGCGGTCCGAGGCCCTCGGAATACTTGCCTTTCCAGATTTTTTTGGCGATCAGGCCTGTCTCATCTCCAAAAGGAATGCGCCGAGCCGGTTCTGCCTAGAATCCTCTTACCGCGCAGCCTCGACGTTCTTGAACACCGCCTCTACCTCAGTTTCCAGCTGATTGATCGCCCCCAGATACTCGATCAGCTCCGCCGCCCGACTGCCACGCAGCCCGGCCGTGGTCATCTCCCCGTCGACCACGTACTTGTACACGCCACTCACGGCGAACGCTTTCAATGATCCTATGTGCCGCGCCTGATCCGCCAAGGTGTTCTTGAACGCCTCGCTCTGGAAAAACCGCCGCCGCGCCACCGGGTTGCCAAACGCCACTTCCATCACCACCAGTTCTGCCCGTTCCTGGGTCGCGGTATGCGCCACGTTCGGTGCCGGCGGATGATTGCCGTCGTTCTCGAACGCTGCGCACAGGTGCAGTTGCACCTTCAGTACCGACGGGTCCCCCGCCAGGACTGGCGCCAGCGTGTCGCGGACATACACCTGCAAGTCTTGCAAACCCTGGCGCGGGCTCAGGTGCACGTGAATCCGGTCGGCATGGTCGAGCCCATTGAGCCGCTCGTCCTGCAAGCGACTCACCACGCCTAGCGAGCCGTGTGGCAGGTCGTAGGCCAGCGTTTCTTCGAACATGTTCTGTTCGTCCGAAAACAGCAGAGGGCTGGCCTCCTTGAAGCGCGCCTGCTGGTCGGCGGACTTGAAGCCGATCTCCACGCCGCCATCGAGCTCGTAGTCTTCGATCTCCAGCACACCCTCGGCCAGCGGCCACAAGTGCGCATCCTGGTGGCGCGAGAAATGGTGCTGGATGTACAGACCCAGCCCCGGCAAGCGCGAACACAAGGGCCCGTGCACGTCGCGCCAGTAGTGGGCGAAGATCTCGTGCGGCACGCGCTCGCGTTTCTTCACGGTCGTGTAGCTGTTGATGGTGATGGTCATCTGAAACCCCTGCAGAACTCACTGGATGTTCCATTTGAGAACCGCGTCAGCGAAGGGGCGTTCAGTTCGATGGACTGGTGGCCTGCATCGAGGGTATGCGGGCGAGACGCCGCGCCCGCCAGGGTGCTAGGTTCTGTACGAAAAGCCTCGAGACGAAGGCCAGGCAAGGCGAAAACGGCCGAGGAAGCGGAGTGTACTGGAGTACATGAGCATTCCGAGGACGTTTTCAACGCAGCATGGGCGAGTATCGAGGTTTTTCGTACAGAACCTAGAGCATGTCGCTCATCCGACACAGCCCTGCCCGTTGCATCGGCCCAGCCTCTGTCCAGCCCTCCGTGTGCAACTGCCGCAACAACACCACACACCCGCCGGCCTCGTAGAAGATCACCTCATAGTCCTGCCCGGCCTTGGGCACGAAGTGATACGACTGCCGGCAACTGCGCGATCGGCCCGCCGAGCCGTAGCCCTCGCTCAGGAAGTTCAGGGTGAAGGGTTTGCCTGCGGGCACCTTGAGTTCGGCTCTGGCCACCGGCTCGTCCAGGCGCCAGCTGCCGGTGGGCATGCCCAGGCTGCGGCCGTTGTTGCGGTCGGCGAAGCCGGGCTTGGCCACCGCCATCACCCCGGCGCCGGGCACGCGCCAGTCGATGCAGTCACTGGCAGGGATGCCGCGCACCATGCCGTTGGTGACCACGCGCAGGCGTGCGGTGTCACCGGCGCTGGGTTCGACATAGTCGGTGGAAAACGCGCGAATGTTGGAGACGTTGCCGCAGCCACTTGCGGCCACGGCCAGGCCGAGGATCAGCAGTGCTCTCATGGACGCCCCTCCTCGATGCGATCAGCAGTGGTGGGGGCTTTCGCTCTTGAGCTCTTCGCCGGTATCGGCGTTACGGATGATCACCGTCGCGTCGGGCGCGATGCTGCACATGGCGTTACGCGCGGTGTAGATGTGCCGGCCCTCGGCAACGATCTTGCCCAGTTTCGGGATCGGCTTGCCCGAGGCGTCCTGGGCCGTCACGGTGTATACGCCCGACATGGTCACGCAGCCGCCCAGCCCCAACAGCAGCGCCACGCATAGGCCCGATTTCAACAGGAATGTCCTTGAGGTTTTCATTGCGATGATTCCTTGGCTAAAGAATGGGTTTGCCACGTCATGGCTTCGCCTGGCAGGCCGGCAACGGCTGCGCGTCGGGTAGCGCGCACACGTCGAAGCCATCGCGGCGGGTAAAGCCTGCGCGCTTCATGCACGTGAAGCGTTCCGCGCGCTCCTGCAAGGTTGCCTTCTGGTCGAAGCCTGCGGCATTGGGTTCGCCGCAGGCGAACATTGCGTTGCGAACATCGGCTTTGCTCGCACCCGGTTTGTGCCACTGCTCGATGTCCGGTTTCGGCGGTTTGAACGCATCTTCGGTGCAGGCGGTGACGAGGGGGCTCAACAACACGGCCAGTACGAGCAGTCTGTAACGCATGCTCAATCTCCTTGTTTACGCGGGGTGACCGGTACCAGCAGGGGAATGCTGGGGTTGCTCCAGTAGCGCGCGCAAGCCGATGCGCCGCTGCCGTAACAGCTGTGCACGGTGGTGGCGCCCGTGAAGACGTTGGCCAACTCCTTGAACACGTTGCTGTCTTTGGGAATGACGCCACCGGTGCCGGGGTTGTTGCCCATGAAGAACCAACGGCCCACCGGATCGTTGTTGTGCACCTGGTACTTGAGCACCAGGTTGGCACGCTGTTCTGCGTCGGTGACGCTTGCGCGGTTCTGCAGGTAAGCCAGCTGTTCATCGGCGGTGTAGACGTTGAAGGCGCCGCCGTAGTTGTTCACGGTGGTCTTGCTCAGCATGCCCGCAGTGCCCGGCGTGTTGTAGAGCGCCTGTCTGGCGTTGCCGCCGGTCATGGTGCCGCGGCTGTGTTCGGTCAGGTGCAGGCCGGTGGCGCCGTATTCGATCAGCAGCTGCTGGGTGGCGGCAGTGTAGTTGGTCAGGCCGAAGAAGCTGTTGTCCATGTTCTTCTGGTAAGCGGCGATCAGCAGTTCCGACAAGGCATTGCCGGCCTGGGGGAACCACATGAAGTACTGCGGCCCAGTCGCGTTCGGATCACGATGCTGAGCTGCGTATTTGGCGGCGGCCTTGTCGTCGTTGAAGATGCCATTGAGCGCGACGTTGACCACATTCTTGTCATCGGCCTGTAGGTGCTTGCGCTCCTCGGCACCCACCTCGCGGAACTGCGGTTTGCCGTCATCGTCCATCTTTGGCGCGCCCTTTTCATCCAGGATCAACGCGTACATCTTTTCCGGGTTGCGGAACATGGTCCGATACGCCTCATCGGTAAACTGCACCCCCTGCCGATACGCCTCGTTCTTGATCGTCTGCTCTGCCTCGGCGGTGCGCTGGAGTTTCTCCAGGTTCTGCCGGCCGGCCTCGGTGTGTGCATTGGCGGTGTCGCGATTGAGGCTCGCCACGGTCTGCTCGCCGTCACGCCCGGTCAGTTGCTGCTGGCGGTAGGCATCGGTGATCAGAATGTTGCCGTCACTCACCGCGCTCAGGGTGTTGCCCTTGGACGAATCCGACGCTTTGCCCGCATCCAGGTAATTGCTGAGCAGCGCTTTACTCGCGCCGTACATGCCCTGCCCGACGAAGTCGGTGCTCAGGGTCAGCCCGCTGCTGTCGGCGCTGGCGCTGGAACTGTTGTGCAGGTTGGAGGTGGTCAGGGTGCCGGTGCTCAGGCGGTTCTTGCCGTCAGCGATGGCCTTGTCGTTGCTGGCAATCACGCCGGCGGCCAGGTCGGTATTGCCGTTGACGCGGATATCGAAGCCCTCGTCGCCCGCGCGGATGCCGCTCTGTTCGGTCACGCTCTGGAAGTTGGACGTCTGCACGCCCTTGTTCTGGCTGAACGAGGCGCTCGAGGTGCCCATGCAGAACGGTGGCACGCAAATGCTCACGCCCACGCCGAGGCTGGTCTGCTTGGCCTCGTAGGTGCTGACGTCCTGCAAGCTTTGCACGGTCAGGTCGCCGCCGACATCGGCCGTCACTTGCTTGCCGCTGACCACCGCGCCTTTGAGGCGCGTGTCACCGCCAGACTCGAGCGCCACCCGGTTGCCGGCATCGACATGGGTGTTGCTCCAGACCAGGTCGTCGCCATTGGCCTTGCCACGGTTCTGCGAAGCCCCCGCGTTGAAGCTCAGGCCATTGCGCTCGCCGCCCAGCGAGATACCAATGCCGATGCTGCCACTGCTGCCCTTCTCGGTGCTGCGCTGCTCGACGGTGTTCTGCGCGGCGAGCAGGTCGATCGAGCCGTCAGCCTTGAGGTTGGCATCGCGCCCGGCGGTGATCTGGCTGCCTTGCACCACCAGGTTGCTGTCCTTGCCCGCGCCGGCAGCGGTGATGTTGACATCGCCCCCGGCCAGCACCGACGAACCGGCCGCCGAGTTGGCGCGCTGCTCGCTTTTGCTCTGCTGCTTGCTGCCACCGGCCGAGATGCTGATGTTGATACCGCCGGCCATGGCCGGGTCCTGGTCATAGGCGATGTAGCCATTGCCGACCCCCATGGCGGTGTTGACCAACGCCAGGGTCTTGAGGCGGCCATCGTCGGTGCGATCAGAGGCGGTTTTCATGCGTTGCGCGGTGCGCACGGTTTCGATCACCGGGTTGGTCACGGTGATGGTCAGGCCACCCTGCTTGAACTTGGTTTCCTGGCTGACGTGCTGCTGGTCGCGCGCCTCGAGGATATCGACGTGCTGCGCGGCGATGTCGACATCGCCCTTGGGCGCCGAGACCTGGCTGCCGACCTGCTGGTAGCGGTCGCCGGCCAGAATGTTCACGTTGCCGTCGGTGGCGCCCACGGTACTGGCGGCCGCAGTCTGCCCGTCGGAGGTGTTTTTCTCGCTGCGCTGTTGGCTGCCGATGGTCACGGCGATGGCGCCGCCGCTGAACAGGCCGCTTTTCTTGACGTCCTTGAAGTGCTCCTCGCGCAGTTGATCGGTGGCGGCCAGCACGTTCACGTCATTGCCCGCCACCAGGGTGGTGCCGCTGGTGGACACCACGTTGCTGCCGCGCACATTGATGTCGTTGCCGGCTTTGACCCAGGTCGTCTCGCCGCTGAGGGTAGTGGCCTGGGCGCGGGTCTCTTCGAGGGTGTCTCGGGTGGTGGTGGTCTTCTTCGAGAACAGGCTGTTGCTGCCGGTGACCTTGTGCGCCTCGTCGACGAAGTTGTAGCGCTCGCCGGTGCCGAGGTTGACGTCGCGCCCGGTCGCCACGGTGACGCCGCCCTGGTCACTGGTGACGTTGGCGCCCACGGCGTTGAGGTCGCGGTCGGCGACCAGACGCACATCGCCCTGGCCTTGGATCACGCTGCCGGTGTCGGTGCGGCTGGCCTCCTTGCGCCAGTTGCTGGAATTCCACTGCACGCTCTGCTCGCGGCTTTGGGTGACGGTATCGAGGTTGATGTCGTTGCCAGCGACCAGCGTGGTCTTGCCATCTTTGCCCGAGCTGATGATCTGCGCCGCGCTGAGGTTGATGTCGCGCGCGGCGTTGGCCACCAGCTCACCCTTGGCAGCGGAGACGAACAGCCCGGCCACCCGGGAAATACCGGTGGCGCTGCCCTGTTCACTCTGGGTATCGCGGGTGCTGGAGACCAGGTTGATGTCTCGGCCAGCGACGGTATTGAGCCGCGTGTTGGCATCGATCAAACCGCCGAGGTTGTTCAGATCATTGCCAGCCCTGACCTCGACATCACCGCCGGAAAGGCGTCCGCCCAGGTTCTGGATATTGGCGGCGGAAATCGCCAACACGCTGCGCCCGGCGATCGTGCCGCTGTTGACCAGATCGCCTTGCAGCTTGAGGTCCACCACATTGCCCGCCATCAGGGCACCGGAGCCGTCCAGGTCACCGTCGCGCACGCGCACATACACCTGCGGCACCAGGGCCTGGGTCACGCTGCCATCGGCCAGGGTCACGTCCTGCTTGACCAGCCAGACGATGTCGCTGGTCAATTGCGCCATCTGCTCGGAGCTCAGCGCCACACCGGGCACCAGGTCCCATTTGCCGGCGTAGGTCAGTGCGCTGTCCAGCAGCGCCCGGTACTGGGTCTCGTCGTTGGCATAGCCGTCCAGAAAGCGCCGACCGGTCAATTGCGCGATCTGCTCGCGGATCAGCTTCTGCTCATAGAAGCCGTCCCCCAGGCGCGTGAGCGTAAGCCCTGGATCGAGCTGCAGACGGTCGAGCATGTAGCTCGACGACAGCCAGGAACGGTAGCTGGTGAAGCGTGGATCGCTCTCCACCAGGTAGCCAGGGTTGGCCTGCGGATTGATCTGGAACAGGCTGTTGTTGGGGAGCTGGGTGTTCACCCCGCCGGTGCGGATCGACTCGCCGACACCCCCCGCCGCAATCGCCTGCAAGGCCGGCACTTCCAGCACCGCGCCCAGCGTACGGCCGGCGCCCAGGTTCACCGACGCGGCGCCCGCCCCAGCGGCCGCTTGCGCAACGCTGCCGACCTGACGGTCCGCGACCTGCAGTCCGCTGCCGATGGGTGCGGTGTTTTCCAGGTACTGGGTCGCGCGCAGGAAGATGTCGGTGACGCTGGCCGCCGGGTTGTAGGCGGCGGTCGAGGTGCCTTGATTGTCCCGGCCCTTCTTGTGGATGCGGTACAGGTGGCTCGAGGTGCCGCGGTCGGTCACCGTCTCCTGCCCGGTGACCTCGGTGTTGTCGAGCTGCCCGATGTCACCGACCAGCGCGCCGCCGGCGATGATGTGGCTCTTGTCATTGAGCACCGAATTGGCGGTCAACAGCAGCGAGCCGCCGGCGAGGATCTGCCCAGGGTCGGAGGTGAGAATCTGCGTCTGGGTGGTGGTGCGGGTGAAGTCGTAACGGTTGTAGTTGTCGGACACGCCCTCTGGGCTGACCAGATGGCTGACTTCGTCCTTGAACAGGGAGATCTGGTCGGGTCGATAGCGGTTGGGCGAGCCGGTGTGCTGGAACTCCTGCAGCGTCTCTTTGCCCACTTGCACCACGTGGGTGCTGAAGTGCTCGTTGCTGTTACGCAGCGCGGCCGTGTTCAGGCTCAACGCGCCGAGGGCTTCGATGTTGGCGCTGAGGTTGTCGACCCGCGTGGCCTGGCCCGTGGCCTGGCCTTGGGCATCGAGCGCGCCGCCGATCAGCAGGTCGCCGGCACTGAAGAGCATGGCGTGTTCACGGTTGACGAGGGTGCCGACGCCCAGGTCGAGCCGTTCACGTGCCGCGATCACGGCGGCGCGGTCGCCTTCGACGTCGTTGTTCAGTTGCCCCGCTGCGATCGATACCCGGTCACCGTAGACACGGCCGGTGCCCAGGTTGTTGAGCACCTGAGTATTGATGCGGGTGAGCTGGGCGTCGATCAGCCCACGGTTGGTCAGGCTGTCGGCGGCGTTCAGAGTGACTTGCGCCGCGCTGATCTCGCCGCCTTCGCGGTTTTCGATGAGGTTGCTGGAGACCTGCAAGTGCTTGCCGGCCTGCATCAGGGCACGGTTATCGAGCGCGCCTTGCAGGTTCAATTGCAGGTCGCCGTTGGCTTGCAGCCTGCCGCTGTTGACCAGGCCTGAAGCGAGGTCGAGGTGCATGTCGCCCAAGCTCAGCACGCTGCCATCGCCGCTCAAGCTGGCGCCGGTGAGGCTGATGTTGTCGCCCGCGATCATCGTGCCGTTGCCATTGAGCAGCGCTTGATCGGCGCGCAGCGTGACTTGCTTGCTCGACGAGATCAGCCCAGCGCTGTTGTCCAGTTGCCCGCGGGTCTGCACGCTCAGCGTCTGGTCCGCGCGAAGCGCGCCCGAGCGGTTGAGCAACTGCCCCAGCTTCAGATCCAGCGACTGCCCTTCCACGCCCTGGTTGTTGCCTTGGGTGTTCTGGTTGTCCAACTGGTCGGCCGCGACGGTCAGGGTGCCGCCAGCGCGCAGCAACCCGCCGAGGTTGTCGACGCGGCCAGAGCCCATGTCCAGGCGCGCATCGCCGAGGCTTTGCAGTTGCCCGCCCCGATTGTTCAGGCCGTCGCCGGTGAGCAGGATGGACTGCTCGCTGGTGAGCACGCCGCCTGCAACGTTATCGACCTGCGTGGCCTGCACGTCGACGTCGCCTTTGCTGCCGATGAAGCCGGCGCTGTTGTTCAGAGACCCGGTGACGAGGCTGACTCCGGCTTGGCCCAGAATGCCATTGGCCGTGCCCGAGTCCGTGTTGATCAGCGCCTGCCCGTGGGTGTCGAGGGTCATCGCGCCTTTGGCCTGGATCAGCCCCGCCTGGTTGTCCAGCTCGCCGGTGCGCAGGTCCAGCGTGTCGCTGCTGACCACCGCGCCGCGTTGGTTGGACAGGCGCAGGCCGGCGCTATCGAGGCGCACCGTCGCGCCATTGATCAGGCCATCGGTGTTGTTCAGGCCGAGGCTGGTGAGGGTCACACCCTGCCGGGCCTGGACCACCCCCGCGGCATTATCGAAAGCGCTCTGGCTCAACGTCACGCCCAGCGAACCGTCGGCCGAGCCCAGGGTGCCTTGGCGATTGCTCAGCGCAGCGCCGGTGATCGTCAGCGCGCCCTTGGACACCAGCGTGCCGTGGTCGTTGTTCAACTGCCCGCCCGTCACCTGCAAGGTGTCGCCGGCAGTGACCTTGCCCTGGCCATTGCGCAATTGCCCGGTGGCCAGGCGCACCCCGTTGGCGGCCGACAGCGTGCCGGCGTCGTTGTCCAGTTGCGTACGGGCGGTGATGTCGAGGCTGCCGGTCACTGCCGCCTGTACCGTACCGTCCTGATTGAGCACACGGTCTGCTGTCAGGCTGATGTCGCTGTCACTGGCCAGGGTCGCGCCCGTGTTGTCGAGCAGGCCAGTGGTGGTGATGCGCATCGTCTGCGAGCCGGTCTGCAGCAGGGTGCCCTGGCGGTTGGACAGCTGGTCGGCGTCGATCTGGATCTGCCGCGCCACGGTGGTCGCACCGTCCAGCACGGCCTGGGCGACCGCCACCTGCAGCGCACCGTTGCTGCGGATGTCGCCGGCGCCGCCCTGCAGCGTCTGGCCTTGCAGGCTCAGGCTGCCGGTACCGGCATGCTCGATGTGCCCTTTGGCATTGGTCAGACGCGTACCCGACAGGCGCACGTCCGTCGCATTGCTGGCGATGCGCCCCTCGCTGTTGTCGAGGGCATCGGCCACTGCGATCACCGTGGTGTCCTTGCCCAGCTGGACGATCTCGCCCTGGCGATTGGACAGGCGTCCGGCATTGATCTGAACACCTTCGGCGTTGATCTTGGCGCGGTCGGTGGTCAAGGTGTTGCGCGCGGACGCGCTGAGCGTGCCTGCCGCGTCCACCGTCGCATCGCTCAGGTCAGCGTCACCGGCGCGGGCGGTCAGCGCGACAGTGCGCCCGGCGGTCTGGCTGGCCTTGAGGTCCAACGTGTCCGCACTCAGGTGCACATCCCCGGCCGCCACGGCCGAGCCTTGCTGGTTCAGGCCCTGGCTGGCGCTGACGCGCAGGGCGCCATTGCCGTCCAGCGTGCCATCGGCCGCGACACCTGCGCCCCATACCGACTGGCGGCCCCCCTGGACCGTGCGCGCACTCGCGTTGACGTTCTGCTGCGCGGCCACTACCCCTTGGTTGTTGATGTCGCCACGGCTCGACAGCGTGGCGTCGCCCTTGCTGTACAGCGAGCCGCTGTTGTCGATGCCCTGCGCGCTGTCGACCTGCAGGTTCTGGCTACTGCTGATCTGCCCGCTGTTGCCCAGGCGGCCATCGGCGTTGATCACCACATCACCGGCGCTGGAACCGATTTGCCCGGCATTGCGCACGCCCAGGCCGGCCTCGGTGCCCACCAGCTTGATCTTGCCAGCGTACATGCCGCCCAGTTGCGCGACGTCGATAGCGACCTGGGGCGTTTCGCCCGAACCGTTGATGGGCGTCGCCTGGGTATTGTCGGCATTGACCTGGTTGGCCCCGCTGGTGACCCGCAGGTCCTTGGCCCACAGCCCGGCGTTGACCTCCACCGAGCGGGCGATGACATCGGTGTAGTCGGTTTGCGAGGCATCCAGCCCTTTACCGGAAATGACCACCTTGCCGGCCTCGACGCGGTAGCCCTGCAATTGGCCGTCCTGCATCTGCACGTTGCCGCTGGTCAGGGTCGCCCGGTTGGCGTTGATGAAACCGCAGCCGTCACAAGCGATGCCCGAGGGGTTGGCGATCACCACCTGGGCCCGGTCGCCGGCCACTTCCACGTAACCGCGCAGCTGGCTGGGGTTGCTGCTGTTCACTTCGTTGAGGATCACCCGCGCCGTGCCGTTGGCCAACTGCGCGTTACCCTCGACCCAGCCGCCCAACTGCGTCTGGGTGTTGGTGCGGGCATTGTTGAGGATCGCGCCTTGGGCGTTGACGTCGAACTGGCTGTAGCTGTTGTGCGACACGCCCGCGGCGCTCGGCGCCTGGATGTTGACCTGCGGCACGCCATTGGCGGCATTGATGATCACCGGCTGCTGGCCGGGTGGCGCGCCATGGTCAGCCACGATGTCAGCCCAGGCCAGGGGGGAGACCACGCTGATCAAGCCCAATGCCGACATCAAGGCAAACCGCAGCGGGCGCAAGGTCACCACCGTGCTTGCGACGGCTGGGCTGGCACCTCTGCCGGAACCTGAGGCTTTGGTGCAGCCCCGCACATTCTCGGCCACGACCATCAGCAGGCCGCGGGCTTTGTTGAAAACGATTCGGTAGAGGTGCTTGTTCATCACGATCCCTGTGGAGTGGACTGTTTCAGGATGCGCAGGGCATCAGCAATGGCTGGTAATGGCTGGGGTCGGGCGCTGGGCACGTGCCACCGCAGCGCCTTGGAAATGCTTGATGCGTAACCCGCGTTCGTCGCCACGGTGGTACAGCGCGCAGGACCGGGTGTCGGCGAACAAGTGACGTCGCAGCAGGCGCGCCAGGCGGGCGCTGTGCCCGAACGGCGCCACCCAGTCCAGAATCCATAAGCGCTCGCCACTGTTCCAGTCGTGCGCGGGCAGGCTGATTGCCGGGTTCTGCACGTAGCGCTGTTCGGCCTCGGCGCTGAACCAGCACCAGGCGGCGTAGAACACCGGGCGGCCGTGTTCATGGGCGATGATGAACTGCCGGTTGGCGATCGCCGGCAGCAGCAGCGCGTTCAGGGTGTGCAGGGGCATCTCGCGGTGAGTCGCCGAATGCATCCATAGCCACACCGCCGAGCCCAGTGCCTGGGCTTCGTTCCAGGGTTCTTCACTGAAGGCCGGTGCGATCAGTTCAAAGTCATCGAGTTGCATGGCAAGCCCTCACATCGACCAGGTCAGGCTGAAGCCTGCCGTGGTATTGGCAGTCTCGAAGCCTTTGGGTTTGCTGATGGGCTGGCCCACGAAGGCGTCGTAGGACACCTGCCGGTAGCCACCGCGCAAGCCCACCACATACCCCGCCAGATGATCGCCAATCAGGTAACGGCTCGACTGGCCACCGACCTCGCCGTAATCGACGCCCAGGTAGGTTTCCTGGCCGGAGTTGCCCAGCGCCAGGGCAAGGTCGTTGCGCACCAGCCAGCCACGGTCGGCAGACAGAATGTTTTCACCGTCGAACCCACGCACGCTGTAGCGCCCGCCAATGGAGAAACGGTCCTGAGGCACCAGGGCCGTGCGGTTCCACTGCGCTCGCCAGGCGGCGGTGTAGCGCAAGCGCTGCGTGGCCAGGTCGAACGGGACCGAGAACTGCGCCTCGGCATTGATGATCTTCGAGCGTGAGGTGCCTTCGCCTGACGCCTCTTCGGCCGCCGCGAGGGCGTTGCGCGCACCGGTACCGCGCCGATAGCCGGCGCTCAGGTCGAGGGTGGCCGTACCGATGAACTCGCGATGGCTCAGGCCCAACGCCCAGCCCGCCATGCGCCGGCGCTGCGCTTCGATTTCGGTGTCTTCGATGTAGTTGTTCGACGTGCGCGTCCAGCCACTGACCTTCACCGTGGTCTTGCGCACGGCATCGCGGTAGAGCAGGCGCGAGGCGCTGATTTCGTTGTTCTTGCTCTCACCTGAGTACTGGTACTTCTGGTTCGCCCCGGCCACGGTCTGGTGGTAGTCGTATTCGCTCGAGGTCACGCCGAACAGCCAGTAACCGTAGGGCACGGAGTAATGCAGCGTGTGGCCCTTGGAGCCACGATCGCCTTTGTCACCGCCGCCCAGGTCGTGGTTGTAACTGGCGTAGAACAGGTCGTTCAGGCTCAACAGGTTGTCCAGCGAGAGCGCCGTCGAACCCAGGTATTTGCCGGTCGCGTCGGTGCCCGAATCATCCACCGAAAAGCTCAGGCGCACGGGCAAGGCCTGTTTCCAGGCAATCACCAGGTCGCTGTCACCGGGTTTTGCATCCATGCCTTCGGTGGCGGCGATCTGGATGTCGGCTTCGGCCGTGGGCACGCGCTTGAAGTTTTCCAGCGCTTGTTCGAGGTCGCGCAGGTTGAGCAGATCACCGGCCTTGGCCGGCACCGCATTCCAGGCATTGGCGCGGGTCGAGGTGCCTTCGGCGAAGCGAATCGAATGAATACGCCCGGGAATCAGCGTGAGTTGCAGCACGCCGCTGTTCAGGTCCTGGGGCGGGGCCAGCACCCGCGTGGTGACGTAACCGCGCTCGATGATCGCGTTCTGGATGCGCTTCATCGTCAGGTTGATGCCTTGTGCTCCCAGGCACTGGCCGGTAGCCGGGTCATCCTTGGGATCGGCGCTGCGCAATGCCCATTGAAAGTCTTCAGCCAACTCGCCATTGAGGGCGATCTGCCGAATCTTGAAGCACGGTGACTCGCGCGTGTTGAGTTGCGCATCTTTGCCAGACAGCATGGGTGAATCGAGACGCACATCCGGCGACGGCTCAAGTTGCTCGCGCAGTGCCCGTTCACGGTCTTGCTGGAGCAATAACTGTTGGGCCGGAACAGGAGGGTCAGCGGCCTGTGCACCGGTACTGGCGATCAACCCCAAGAGCACGGTGGCCACGGAACGAGAACGCGTCGACGGTTTAACGGATAGGCACAACATCCCCAGACGGACCAGGACATTTCTGGGCCAGAAGCAGACGCTCATTTCTCATCCCTGTGAAAATTATCCTGCACATACGGCACGCGCCAGGACGGCGATTGGCGTGCAGGAAACGCTTTGGTGGGCAACGTCCCTGAGAGCGGAGTTGAATCAATAAGTTCAACGCCCCGGAAAAAAGGTGCCCGGCGTGCAATGGCCCTGTAGACCCGGGTTAAACGCTCGCGTTGAGGCATCGGGGCGTTGGCGAGTGCTGAGTATCGCGCGTACAGGAACGCCAGGCTGTGAAACGTTTCACAACTTAGCCCGCCGCCCATTACAGGGTTAGCCAACGTGCAGTTGGCAGTGCGCTCGAACTTCGCCCCGACAGTTCGACAACAGTCGTCAAACCACAGCGCAATAACATCGCAGTCGGTGCAAACATGAATGCGTATCGATCAATAACAGCCAGCCGCCTGTTAAGTCGGCTTACTGTCCTGGTTTCAGATCGACTGGGCGCCGCGATACATACAACGCCCTTCACGTAGAGGGTCGCTAGCGTTGTAACAGCCGGTCAGTGAGAGTGTCGACAGCACAACTTTCGCCACGCCTATCTGCAGGTCCCGCTAGGCTCTGTCTGAAAAGTTCTGAGACGAAGGCCAGGCAAGGCGAAAACCGGCGAGGAAGCGCAGTGTAGTGGAGTACATGAGCATTCCGAGCCGGTTTTCAACGCAGCATGGACGAGTATCAGGACTTTTCAGACAGAGCCTAGTGCCCGTGCGCAGGTACACGATCGGCAGGGTCTATCGATCACTCGCGGTCACATAAGAAGGTGGAAGCTGTATGCGGGTTGGTACATCGAGAGTGCAGGGCGGTTACCCGCCCTGCACAAAGGTCACCGGTTACGGGTCACCCGCCAGATCGTGTTCGACAGGTCATCGGCGATGATCAAGGCCCCCTTCGGGTCTACCGTCACGCCCACGGGCCGGCCGCGTGTCTTGCCATCCTCCGCGCGGAAGCCGGTAGCGAAATCGACCGGCTCACCCGCAGGCTGGCCGCTGGCAAAGGGTACGAAGATCACTTTGTAGCCCACCGGATTATCCCGGTTCCAGCTGCCGTGCTCACCCACGAATGCGCCGTTGGCAAACTGCTCGCCCATCGCGGGGTTCGAGAAGTCCACGCCCAGTGCCGCCACGTGCGAACCCAGGCTGTAGTCCGGCTTCACGGCGATATCGACCATTTCCGGCTTGAACGGCTGCACGCGCTTGTCGGCGTTCGGGCCCCAGTAGGCGTACGGCCAGCCATAGAATT
Source organism: Pseudomonas gebzensis (assembly GCF_034427815.1). NCBI lineage: Bacteria > Pseudomonadati > Pseudomonadota > Gammaproteobacteria > Pseudomonadales > Pseudomonadaceae > Pseudomonas > Pseudomonas gebzensis. The sequence goes on along the minus strand of NZ_JAXQNS010000008.1, from coordinate 149,721 downwards.
TCCCTTCCTGGATCGAGGTCAGGTAATCGGGCACCAGGTCCGGGCCCAACTCGTCACGCTCGTTCGCCACCGCCCACAGCTGGCCGGTCTCAGGCTGGATGCTCAGCGCCGTCGGGTTGCGCACGCCGGTGGCGTAGGGCTTGTGCATGCCGGTCTGAGCATCGATCTGCCAGATCATCGCGCGGTCGATCTCGACCTCCATGCCGCGCTCGCCGATGTTGCTGTTCGAGCCGATGCCGACGTACAGGTAGCGGCCATCGGGGCTGATGGTCATGGACTTGGTCCAGTGGTGGTTGATTGCAGACGGCAGGTCGACCACCTTGGTGGGCGCGCCGCTGGCTTGGGTCTGGCCGTCCTGGTAGTCGAAGCGCACCACAGCGTCCTGATTGGCGACGTACAGCGTGCCGTCGTGGAAGGCCAGGCCGTAGGGGGCGTTGAGGTTTTCGGCGAAGACGGTCTGGGTCTCGTATTTGCCGTCGCCATCGGCGTCGCGCAGCAGGGTCAGGCGGTTGCCGCCTTTCACTTTGGTGTTGCCCTGGGCCTTGATGTAGCCGGCGATCACGTCCTTGGGCTTGAGCTTGGCGGCATTGCCGCCACGGCCTTCGGCCACGAGGATGTCGCCGTTGGGCAGCACCAGGGTCTGGCGGGGGATTTTCAGGTCGGTGGCGATGGCGGTGATGCTGAAGCCGTCGGGGACGGTGGGTTTCTGTTCGCCCCAGGCGGCGGGCTCGGCGATCTTCATGCTCGGCAGCAGGCCGCGTTGCTGCTCGGGCAGTTTCGGGTTGGGGCCGCGCTCGAGGGTGCTGTCGGCTTCGTTGCCGCAGGCGCTGAGCAGCAGCGCCACACTGAGGGTGGTCAGGGTGCCGAGGGTTTTCATCGGGCGACTCCAGTGCGTGTGCGCAGGTTGCTCAGGCCGAGCGAGGCGGTGATGAGGGTCAGGACGGCGACGATGACCGAGAGAATCAGGCCCGATGGCATCACGGCGTAGGCGTCCTTGGCGTGCTCGAAGGCGTTGATCAGGCCCAGCACCCAGGTCACCAGCAACAGCAGGAAGTAACGGGTCGGGCGGCCAGCCTTATGGTCGGCACGAATCAGGTTGGTCAGCGCGAACAGCAGTGCCAGGCCTGCGAACAACAAGCCGCCGGCGATCAGCCAGGCGGCGAAGTTGCTCCACTGGATCTGGAAGGTGTTGTAGTAGGCGATGTCGCTCAGCAGCGCGCCGAGAAACAGCGGGACGGTGCCGGCCAGCAGCATCGCGTGCAGCGGGCCGGGTCGGCAGCGGTAGTCGGGGTGGGTGGCGGTGGTCACGGCGGCTCCTTGGTATTCGGGAATCCCGGGGCTGACGGCTGGCGGGGGGTGTCGGGCCATCAGGCTCGCGCTGGCTGCGCCTAAGCAATGATTGCCCTGCGGGTTGGTTAGTTCAGGTGTATTTCGCGGGTGAAATGTTTTGAGACACAGCATGAGGATGGAGGGCCGCCTGGCGCGAGGTGCCGTCGCTGTCGCGCGGGTGACGCAGGGCATGAGCGCGTGCCATTCGCAGCGACCGCCAAGGCGCCCGGGACCGCCGCGCAGGGCGGCAAGGCAGCGCCAGTGGCCATGGCTGCGGTTCTTCAAGTGACTCGCTGCGTGTGTGCTGGGCGGCGCAAGCCGCGCCCTCCTCGATCGCGCAGATTCCACAGACTCCACAGACTCCACAGACTCCACAGACTCCGCAGACCAAGAAGCGGCTATTGCCGCGAAGGTCGACGAAGTCGGCCCAACACAAGCAGCACGGGTTCAACAGACAGAACCCGTGCAAAGAGCCCTTTGACCAGCGTTGAAAACCGCACACTATGCTTATTGACAACATTTTTTCAGCACTGCGGGTCGGGTGACCCGCAGCGGTGTTCAACGCACTGTTCTACCCACCTCACTGGAGTGTCCGCCATGCCTGCCGCCGCAACCCGCCCACCCCTGCCCCCCTTCACCCTCGAGACCGCCACGCAGAAGGTCCGCCTGGCCGAAGACGGCTGGAACAGCCGCGACCCCGACAAGGTGTCGCTGGCCTACACCGCCGACACGCAGTGGCGTAACCGCGTCGAGTTCGTCACCAGTCGCGACGAAGCCAGAGCTTTCCTCACCCGCAAGTGGAACAAGGAGCTCGACTACCGCCTGATCAAGGAACTCTGGACCTTCGCCGATAACCGCATCGCCGTGCGCTACGCCTATGAATGGCACGACGATTCGGGCAACTGGTTCCGCTCCTATGGCAACGAGAACTGGGAGTTCGCCGAAAACGGGCTGATGCACCGCCGTTTTGCCTGCATCAACGACACGCCCATCGAAGCATCCGAGCGCAAGTTCCGCTGGCCGCTGGGGCGGCGGCCGGATGACCATCCGGGGCTGTCGGAGCTGGGCTTGTAAGCAGCACCTGAGGCGGGTGGCTACACATCCGCCCTGGGTCAAAGACCAACAGCCCCGCGCACGCCAGGCCGGCAGCGACTGCAGAGCCTGAGCGGACGCGTCGCCGGGCGGCTGCGCCAGGCAGTGCCGGACACCTTGAGCAAGGTGCCGCAGGCGCGCTCGTAGCGGTGTCAGGCGCTGTCGCATCCATCAACCGCCCGTTAAATCTCCCGCCTCATAGCTCGTTCTTCCCAGACAACGCACCCGCCGCAGGCGGTGTGGCAGGCCCGCGCCTGGCACCCGCCCGCCCCTCCTCGCCAGCCGCTCCGGGAACCCCTCACGCCATGACTCACGCCCTGCCCACCCTGCTGTCCCGCCTCGCCCTTGGCGCGCTGTTCTGCACCCTGGCGCCGTTGACCCTGGCTGCGCCCAGCAAGCCCGGCGCTGTGTTCAATGACTGCAAAGCGGGCTGCCCGGAGATGGTCGTGCTGCCGGCAGGCAGTTTCACCATGGGCACCCCCGAGGGCGAACAAGGCCGTGAAGACGACGAGGGCCCGCTACACACCGTGACCTTCGCCAAGGCCTTCGCCGTCAGCCGCTTCCAGGTGCTCAACGGTGAATGGCAGGCCTACCTGGCCGACACCGGTTACCACATGCCCGACGGCGACGACCGCCCGGGTCGCGAATGCATCGCCGGGGTGCCGCGTTACAGCGAAACCAAGGAATACAAAAGCCGCGACGCCGCGCGTTACCCCGCGGTGTGCATGGATTACCGCGAGGCCGAGGCTTACGCGGCGTGGCTGTCGAAAAAAACCGGCCAGCACTACCGACTGCTCAGCGAAGCCGAGCGCGAATACGCCGGCCGCGCCGGCAGCACCGGGCCGCAGCCGTTTCCGCGCGATGAGGGCAAGCCCTACAGCATTGCTCGGCACGCCAACACTTACGGGCCGGAAGATGGCTTCAGTTACATCGCCCCAGCCGGCAGCTACGCGCCCAATGCCTTCGGCCTCTACGACACGCACGGCAATGTCTACGAGTGGACCGCCGACTGCCAGAACGACGACTACGTGGGCGCGCCGAACGATGGCAGCGCCTGGACCGCAGGCGATTGCGTGGTGCGGATGATCCGCGGCAACGACTGGACCGAAGCGCCGATCTTCTCTCGCTCGGGCAACCGCAACTACCGGCATACCGAACGTCGCGGCGACTGGCTGGGCTTTCGCGTGGCACGCGAGCTGTAAGGCGCGCCCCAAGAGCTGGCCGGGCACGGGCCGCTTCCAGGGCGGGCGCCCCCTGTAGGCGCGAGCTTGCTCGCGATGGACCTCAACGATGACGCGCCCCCCCGACACAGCGCGGTGTCTGGGCTTTTTTCGCGAGCGAGCTCGCGCCTACACATTGCGGCGGCGCAGCCGACCCAAGGCTGCAACTTACGTCAACCTACCAGTGCGCGGCAGCTGAACCAGGCCGGCTGCGCTTTCCTACACGTCGGCAGCCCAACGCGCCCCTGAGCGAGCTCGCTCGCGACGGACCTCAACGATGACGCCAACGCCTGGCAGAGCGCGCTGCCTGGCGCAAACGCCCGCCGTGCGCCGTGTGCGTGTAAATACCCCTGCGTGTGCTTCGTCTTCCTCGGTACTGCTCAATTCCGGCCGACGGCGACGAACTCGATGACCACTGCACAGCTTCCCCCTTCCGACGACGACTTGCTGGCCCTGCTGCTGGCCGACGAACACGGCCCGGCGCCGGTCATCGTGGCCGGCGCGGGGCAAGCGCCGCAGCCGCTCTCCTTCGCCCAGCAGCGGCTGTGGTTCCTGCAGCAGTTCGCGCCGCAGAGTTCGGCCTACAACCTGCCCCGCGCCCTGCAACTCGATGGGCCACTGCACGTCGAGCGCTTGCAGCAGGCGCTGCAACAGGTGATCGCGCGCCATGACATCCTGCGCACCCGTTTCATCGAGGTCGACGGCCAGCCGCAGCAGGTGGTTGACCCCAGCGCGCGCCTGAGCCTGCAACAGCAAGACCTGCGCCACCTGGACCAGGCCGCCCGCGACACGCAACTGAACACGCTGATGGTCACTGAGGCCGGCACGCCCTTCGACCTGAGCCAGGCGCCGCTGATCCGCGCCACCCTGATCGCGCTGCCCGCGCAGCGCCATGTGCTGTTGCTGAACATGCACCACATCGTGTCCGACGCCTGGTCCAACCCGATCCTCATGCACGACCTGGCCCGCGCCTACCAGGGGCAACCCCTGCAGCGCCCGGCGATCCAGTACGCCGACTACGCCCGCTGGCAGCGCGAGGACTACCCGCACAGCCCAGGGCATGACGCCGCAGCAGCCTACTGGCGCACCTACCTCGGCGACGCCCTGGCGCCGCTGCAACTGCCTACCGAGCATCCGCGCAACGACGATCGCCCGACAGTGGCCGCGACCCATCGCATGCCGCTGCCGCGCGCGCAGGTCGAGCGCCTCAATGCTTTCTGCCAACGCCACGGCCTGACGCCCTTCGGCGTGCTGCTGGGCGCCTGGCAGCTGCTGCTGGGCCGCTACGCCGGGCAAGACGACTTTACCGTCGGTGTGCCCAACGCCAGCCGTAACCAGGCGCAGACCCAGGCGCTGGTCGGCTACTTCGTCAGCAGCCAGATTTTCCGTGCACACCTGGACCCCAGCCAGACCACCCTGGACTTCCTGCACGGCGTGCGCCGCCACGCCCTGGCGACCCTGGAACACGCTGACCATCCGGTCGAGCTGATGCTCGAACAGTTGCAGCTGCAACGCAGCACCCAGGCCAACCCGCTGTTCCAGAGCCTGTTCAACTGGCGCGTGGCGAGCGATGACAGCGGCCCCCTGCGCTTTGCCGACCTGGCACTGGATTTCCTGCCGCTGGGCCAGCAGCAGGCCAAGTTCGACCTGTCGCTCGACGTGCTCTACAGCCCGGGCAGCATCGAGGCCTGCTTCGACTACGACGCCACGCTGTTCGGCGCCGAACGCATCGCGGCCCTGGCGGGGCATTTTGGCAACCTGCTCGACGCGCTGCTGGCCAACCCGCAGCAGGCCCTGGGTGAGCTGTCGATGTACCCGCAGCACGCACTCAGCGCGTGCCTCGCGGCGGCCCAGGGTGCCGCGCAGCCGTACAGCACCCTGCCCGCGGTACACCTGCAGATCGCCGCGCAGGCGGCGCTGACCCCTGAACGGATTGCCGTGCGCTGCGCCGCAGCCACCTTGACCTACGCCGAACTGGAACACCGGGCCAACCGCCTGGCGCAGCGCTTGATCGAACACGGTGTCGGCCCCGACGTGCTGGTGGGCGTGGCGCTGGCGCGCAGCCTGGCGTTGGTGGTGGGCCTGCTGGCGATCCACAAGGCCGGCGGCGCGTACCTGCCGCTGGACCCCAGCTATCCGCCGGAACGCCTCGACTACATGATCCGCGACAGCGGCATCACCCTGCTGCTGCGCCAGCCCGAGCAGGCTCAAGCACTGCCGTTGCCAGACGGCGTCGAGGCACTCGCCATCACCGAACTCGACGACGTCGCCCGCACAGCGACTACGCAACACACCGAGCCCGCTCAGGCCCATCCACTGCAGACGCCCACTGGCCGCAGCGCGTTCCCCGACAGCGCACTCAACGCCGAGGCTCGTGCAACCTCTGCGCAGGCCATCGCCTCCGACCAGACCCACCCCCTGTCAGCTTCCGCCAGCACCCAGCCACTGGCAATGGCCCACCTCGACAACCCACACCACACAGCGCCTGCGCGCACCCCCGACCCCGAGCACCTGGCCTACGTCATCTACACCTCCGGCTCCACCGGCCAGCCCAAAGGCGTGCAGGTTCGCCACGCCGGCCTGATCAACCACATGGCCTGGATGCAACGTACCTTGCAGCTGCAGCCGAGCGACCGGGTCTTGCAGAAAACCGCGTTCAGCTTCGACGCCTCGGTGTGGGAGTTCTGGCTGGCGCTGCAACAGGGCGCCGAACTGGTCCTGGCCAGCCCGGCGCTGAGCGAGGACCTGTCGCGGCTGTGGGACGAGGTGCACGCGCACGGCATCAGCGTGCTGCAGATGGCGCCGTCGCTGTTGCAGGCGTTGCTGCCCCAGGCCGACGCTGCGCAACTGAACGGGCTGCGCCTGTGGCTGCTGGGCGGTGAAGCGCTGGGCGCCGAGCTGGTCACGCAGGTGCAGGCGCGCTTCGCCGGGCGGCTGGTCAACCTGTATGGCCCGACCGAAGCCACCATCGACAGTTGCTACCATGACCTGCAAGGCCCGCTCGATGGCGCCGTTGCACCGATCGGGCACCCCATCGACAACGCCCAGGGCTACGTGCTCGACGACCAACTGCAGCCCTGCCCACAGGGCACGCCGGGTGAGCTGTACCTCGGCGGCGCCGGCCTGGCCCGTGGCTACCACCAGCGCCCAGCCCTGACCGCCGAACGTTTCGTGCCGCACCCGTTTGGCGCCAGTGGCCAGCGCCTGTATCGCAGCGGTGACCTGACCCGCCGCCGCGCCGATGGCGCACTGGACTACCTCAGCCGCCTCGACCATCAAGTGAAGGTCCGCGGCCTGCGCATCGAGCTGGGCGAGATCGAAAGCCAGCTGCTGCGCCAGCCGGGTGTCAGCGAAGCCGCCGTGCTGGCCCAGCCCGGCGCCCACGGCCTGCAACTGGTGGCCTACACCGCCCCGGCGGCGACCCACAGCGCCCAGGCCCTGCGCGAGGCCCTGCTGAAGACGCTGCCCGACTACATGCTGCCGGCGCACTTCCTGTTGCTCGACGCGCTGCCGCTGACCGCCAACGGCAAACTCGACCGCCGCGCCCTGCCGACCCTCGACCAACACGGCAGCCAGCGTGGCTACGTCGCGCCGCGCAGCCCACTGGAGCAGCGCATCGCCGCCATCTGGCAGAGCACGCTGAACCGCCCGCAGATCAGCCTCGACGACAACTTCTTCGAACTGGGCGGCGACTCGATCCTGTCGATCCAGGTGGTCAGCCGCGCGCGCCAGGCGGGCATCCACTTCACCCCAAAAGACCTGTTCACCCAGCAGACCATCCAGGCCCTGGCCCAGGTGGCGAGCCTGGCCGATGACGCCCAGGTGCTGGACCAAGGGCCGGTCACAGGCCCGGCGCCGTTGCTGCCGATCCAGCAGGCGTTCTTCGACATGCCGTTGCCCGAGCGCGGGCAGTGGAACCAGTCGGTGATGCTCAAGCCCGCCACCGCGCTGAACCCCGAGCTGCTCAGCCAGGCGCTGGCCGCCCTGATCGACCACCATGACGCCCTGCGCCTGCGCTTTGCCCAAGGCGATGCGGGCTGGGTCGCCGAGCATGCCGAGCTGCGCAGTGACGACAGCCTGCTCTGGCAGGCCGACGTCGCTGACACCCAGGCGCAGACGGTGCTGGCCAACCAGGCCCAGCGCAGCCTCGACCTGGCCCATGGCCCGCTGCTGCGCGCCGTGCTGATGACCCTGGCCGATGGCAGCCAACGCTTGCTGCTGGTGATCCACCACCTGGTGGTCGATGGCGTGTCATGGCGCATCCTGTTCGACGACCTGCAGCAGGTCTATGGCCAGTTGCAGGCCGGCCAGGCGCCGCAGCCGATGGCCAAGACCAGCGCCTTCAAAGCGTGGGGCGAGCGCCTGCGCCAGTACGCCCAACGTCCGCAGGCCGCCGCCGAGCTGGCCTACTGGCAGGCGCAGGCGCATGGCCTGGACCCTGACCTGCCCGGCGCCAACCCTGGCGCCTCACTGCTGGCCCGCGACGCCCACACGGTCGGCGTGCAACTGTCCCAGGAGCACACCCGGCAACTGCTGCACGTGGCCCCTGCGGCCTACCGCACGCGCATCAACGACCTGCTGCTGAGCGCACTGGCCCGCGCCGTGCAGCGCTGGAGCGGCCTGCCCGAGGTGCTGGTGCAGCTTGAAGGGCATGGCCGTGAAGCGCTGTTCGATGAACTCGACCTGACCCGCACCGTCGGCTGGTTCACCAGCCTGTTCCCGGTACGCCTGTCGCCCCAGGCCGATGTGCCGGCCTCGATCAAGACCATCAAGGAACAACTGCGCGCGGTGCCCGACAACGGCTTGGGCTACGGTGCCCTGCGTTATCTGGGCAGCGCCGAGGTCCAGGCCAGCCTGCGGGCGCTGCCGAGCCCGCGCATCACCTTCAATTATCTGGGGCAGTTCGACGCCAGCTTCGGCAACGACGATGCGCCGCTGTTCGCCCCATGCGCAGACCCGGTCGGGGACGAGAAGCACGCCGAGGCGCCGCTGGGCAACTGGCTGACGGTCAACAGCCAGGTGTTCGACGGGCGTCTGAACATGGCCTGGACCTTCAGCCAGCAGATGTTCGAACCGGCACACATCGAGGCCCTGGCCCAGCACTGCCAGGCCGCGCTGATCGAGGTGATCGAGCATTGCGCGCAGGGCGAGCACTTCGGCGTCACGCCGTCGGACTTCCCCCTCGCCCCACTCAGCCAGGCGCAACTCGATGCCCTGCCCATACCGGCACGCAACATCGACGACATCTTTCCGCTGTCGCCCATGCAGGAAGGGCTGCTGGTGCATACCCTGCTGGAGCAGCACTCGGGCATCTACTTCATGCAAGAGTGCTACACCATTCGCGAACCCCTCGACTATGCGCTGTTCGACGCCGCCTGGCAGCAGGTGGTGCAGCGTTACGAGGCGGTACGCGCCTCGTTCCTGTGGAACACCGGTGGCGAACTGCTCCAGGTGATCCACCGCGACACCCCGGTGCAGGTCACGCTGCTCGACCTCAGCGACCTGCCGCTGGAGCAGGCCGAGGCGCGCATCGTGACGCTGCTGCGCGAAGAGCGCGAGGCCGGCTTCGACCTGAGCCGCGAACCGCCGATTCGCTTCCAGTTGATCAAACTCGCCGACCACAGCCACCGCTTCGTGATGAGCAACCACCACATCCTCATCGACGCCTGGTGCCGCTCGCTGCTGATGGCCGACTTCTTCGAGCTGTACCACGCCGCCCGCGAACAACGCCCGAGCCAGTTGCGCACGCCGTATCGCTTTCGCCAGTTCATCGAATGGTTGCAGGCGCAGGACCCACAGGCCGCCGAACACTTCTGGCGCACCCAGCTCAACGGCGTCGAACAAGCCACCGCGCTGCCCACCGACCGGCCGCAGGTCGGCGGCGCCGCGCACTCGCGCATCGACGACAACTACACCTGGCTCAGCACCGCGCAGAGCGCACAGCTGCTGGAGGCCGCCAACCGCCACCGGCTGACCGTCAACACCTTCGTTCAGGCGGCCTGGGCGCTGACCCTGCACCAGCACAGCCGCAGCCATGACATCGTCTTCGGCGTGACCGTGTCCGGGCGCCCGGCGCACATCCCCGAGATGCAAGACACCGTGGGGCTGTTCATCAACAGCGTGCCGCTGCGCATCCAACTGCCCACGCCGGACCGCACCGTGACCACGCTGGACTGGCTGCACGGCATTCTCGACAGCAACGTCTCGCTGCGCGAATACGACTACCTGCCCCTGGTGCGCATCCAGGCCTGCAGCGATCTGCCCAAGGGCCAGCCCCTGTTCGACAGCCTGTTCGTGTTCGAGAACGCGCCGCTCGATGCCTCGGTCGGCAACGATGCGCGGGACATGGGCGTGGTCTCGGAGTCTTCGCGCACCCACACCAACTACCCGATCACCGTGGTGGTGTACCCCGGCGAACAGCTGGGCCTGCACCTGTCGTACGACACCCGTTATTTCGAGCGCAGTACGATGGATGCGCTGCTGGCGCAGTTCCAGGCCTACCTGGTGAGCCTGCCCCCGCACCTGCAGCAACCCCTGCACAGCCTGACCCAGCACACCCCCGACGACCCGCGCGCCTGGAGCCTGCAACACAACCAGACCGAAGCGGCGCATGCCCTGGACCGCTCGTTCGTCGAGCTGTTCGAGGCCCAGGTGGACCGCTGCGGCGAGGCCATCGCGGCGGCCTGCGGCGAGGTGCAATGGCGCTACCGCGACCTCGACCAGCAGGCCAACCGCGTGGGCCAGGCGCTGCTCGCTGCCGGTGTGCACCAGGATCAGCCGGTCGCCTTGCTCGCCGAACGCAGCCTGGAGCTGCTGGCCAGCATCGTCGGCGCCTTCAAGGCCGGCGCCGGTTACCTGCCGCTCGACCCCAGCCACCCGGACGAGCGCCTGATCGACATTCTGGCGCGCAGCCAGACCCCCGCCCTGCTCTGCACCGCCAGCCAGCGCGCGCGCGCCGAGCAAGTGCTGGCCGGCGTCGGCCACCGGGTGCGCCTGCTGGTCTGGGAGCACCTGCCGCTCGAAGCCGAGCACGCGCAGCGTCCCGGCGTGTACAGCGCGCCGAACAGCCTGGCCTACGTGATCTTCACCTCCGGCTCCACCGGCCAGCCCAAAGGCGTGCTGGTCGAGCAGGCCGGCATGCTCAACAACCAGCTGAGCAAACTGCCGTACCTGCAACTGGACGCGCGCGACATCATTGCCCAGACCGCCTCGCAGTCGTTCGACATCTCGGTGTGGCAGTTCCTCACCGCGCTGCTGTGCGGCGCCCAGGTGCGCATCTTCCCGGACGCCGTGTCGCGCCACCCCACCGAGCTGCTGCGCCAGGTGCGCGAGCGGCGCGTCAGCGTACTGGAAATCGTCCCCGCGCTGATCCAGGCCCTGCTCGACCAACAGCACGCCGCGCTGCCTGACCTGCGCTGGCTGCTGCCCACCGGCGAAGCGCTGCCGGCAGAAATCGCCGCCGGTTGGCTGCGACGCTACCCAGCCATCCCCCTGGTGAACGCCTATGGCCCGGCCGAGTGCTCCGATGATGTGGCCTTCTACCGCATCGACTCCGCCGCCACTGCGCGCAGCAGCATCCCCATCGGCTACCCCACCGACAACAACCGCCTGTACCTGCTCGACGACTACCTCGACCCGGTGCCCGACGGCGCCGTGGGCGAACTCTGCGTGGCCGGCGTGGGCGTGGGCCGTGGCTACTGCGCCGACCCGGCAAAGACCGTGGCGGTGTTCGTGCCCAACCCCTTCGCCTTGCAGCCGGGCGAGCGCCTGTACAAGACCGGCGACCTGGCGCGCCGGCGCAAGGACGACGGCGCCCTGGAATACCTGGGCCGCGTCGATCAGCAGGTGAAGGTCAACGGCTACCGCATCGAGCTGGGCGAGATCGAGGCGCAGATCAGCCAGTTCGACGGCGTCCGTGAGGCGGCGGTGATCGTGGCTGAACATGCCCTGGGCAAGCGCCTGGTGGCCTTCATGACCGTGGCCGACGTGCACGCAACCGGCCCCGCCGCGCTGCAGGCGCTGCGCGATTTTCTGAAAACGCGCCTGCCGGCCTACATGACCCCCGCGCTGTATCAGGTGCTGGAACAGATGCCGCGCAACGCCAACGGCAAGCTCGACCGCAAGGCCCTGGCCCGCCTCGATGTGGGCGGCCCGGAACAATGCTTCCGCGCCCCGCAGAGCGCACTGCAACAGGCCGTGGCGGCGATCTGGCAGACCGTGCTGAAAACCGAACGCGTGGGCCTGGACGACAACTTCTTCGCCCTGGGCGGTAACTCGCTGCTGGCCACCCAGGTGACTTCGCGCATTCAGCTCGAACTGGCCATCGAGGCGCCGCTGGCGCTGCTGTTCGAGAGCGCCAGCCTGGATGACTTCACTCGGCGCCTGCCGGCTGCGGCTGCACCCACCCCCGAAACTGAACTGAGTGACCTGTTCGATCTGCTCGATGAGCTGGAGACCCACTGATGCAAAGCAAAGCCCTGTCCGAGCTGATCGCACGTTTCGTCAAACTGCCCGCTGCCGCCCGCAAGACCCTGTACCAGCAGATGCTCGGCAAGGGCATCAACGTGGCCCGCTTGCCGATCCCGGTGACGCGCGATGCCTTCGCGCAGATTCCGTTGTCGTTCGCCCAGGAACGCCAGTGGTTCCTCTGGGAGCTGGACCCGACCAGCGCCGCCTACCATCTGCCAACCGCGCTGCGCCTGCATGGCGCCCTGGACGTCGACGCCTTGCAGGCCAGCTTCGATGCGCTGCTGGCGCGGCACGACAGCCTGCGCACGCGCTTCGTCGACATCGAGGGGGTGCGCTGCCAGGTGGTCGAGCCGGATGCGCGCATCGTCATCCAGCAGCAGGCCCTACCGCTGGGTCCGGGCACTGTCGAAGCGCGTTTGCAGGCCTACATCGGCGCCTGCATCGCCGAGCCCTTCGACCTGCCCAACCCACCTTTGCTGCGCGTGCGTCTGCTGCGCCTGGCCGCTGACGAGCACGTGTTGCTGCTGGTGCAGCACCACATCGTTTCCGATGCCTGGTCGATGCAGGTGATGGTGCGTGAGCTGATCGCCGGCTATGCCGGTGGCGCGGCGCTGCCGGCCTTGCCGATTCAATATGCCGACTACGCCCTGTGGCAGCGGCACTGGATGGAAGCCGGCGGCCGCGATGCGCAGTTGGCGTATTGGCTGGAACAGCTGGGTGATGAACAGCCCGTGCTGCAGTTGCCGGCCAGCCGTGCGCGCCCGGCGCAGCGTGACGGCCATGGCGCGCGGCTGGAGGTGGACCTGCCGGCGGCCCTCGGCCAGTCGCTCAAGGCCCTGGCGCAACAACACGGCGTGACGCTGTTCATGCTCTTGCTGGCCTCGTTCCAGGTGTTGCTGCAACGCAGTTCTGGGCAAAACGACATCCGCGTGGGCGTGCCCATCGCCAACCGCAACCGCGTCGAAACCGAGGGCCTGATCGGCTTCTTCGTCAACACCCAGGTGCTGCGGGCGCAGATCGACGGGCAGCAACCGTTCAGCACGCTGGTCGAGCAGGTCAAGCAGCGTGCCCTGGGCGCGCAGGCGCACCAGGACTTGCCCTTCGAGCAACTGGTCGATGCCCTGCAACTGGCCCGCACGCTCAGCCACAACCCGCTGTTCCAGGTGGTCTACAACCACCTCGCTGCCGACCCGGCGCAGGCCGGCCAAGGCAGCGTCGCGGCCCAGGGTTTGCGTGTCGAGGCCATCGAATGGAGCAGCCAGACCGCCCAGTTCGACCTGGCGCTCAACACCTTCGAGTCCGCTGACGGCCTGCGCGCCACGCTGATCTACGCCACCGACCTGTTCGACGCCGCCGATGCCGAGCGCCTCGCGGCGCACTGGCGCAACCTGCTGCGCAGCATCGTGCGCGACCCACAGCAACGGGTCGGTGAGCTGGCCCTGCTGGACGCCGAGGACTACCAGCACACCCTGGCCCAATGGAACCCGGCGCCGCGCCAGGTCGAGGTCGAGCAGTGCCTGCACCTGTTGATCGAGCGCCAGGCCGCGCGGCGCCCCGAGGCCATCGCCCTGACCTGCAACGGCGAACACCTGAGCTACGACCAGCTCAACCGCCGCGCCAACCGCCTGGCCCATCACCTGATCGCCCAGGGCGTGGGTGCCGAGCGCTTGGTCGGCCTGGCCTGCGAGCGCTCCTTCGACATGCTGGTGGCGGTCCTGGCCGTGCTCAAGGCCGGCGGCGCCTACGTGCCGCTCGACCCGCACGTGCCGGCCGAGCGCCTGGTCTACATCCTCGAGGACAGCGCCGTGGCGCTGCTGCTCGGCCAGCCTGAGGTGCTGGCGCGCCTGACGCTGCCCGAGGGCCTGGCGACCTGCGCCGTGGACGCGGCCGGCGCCGAGCTGCCCGCGCACAACCCAGGGGTCGTGGTCTCTCCCGACAACCTCGCCTACGTCATCTACACCTCAGGCTCCACCGGGCTGCCCAAGGGCACCCTGCTCAGCCAGCGCAACGTGCTGCGCCTGTTCGACGCCACCGCGCCATGGTTCCACTTCGACCATCAGGACGTGTGGACCCTGTTCCACTCCTACGCCTTCGACTTTTCGGTCTGGGAGCTCTTCGGCGCGCTGTTGTACGGCGGGCGTCTGGTGATCGTGCCGCAGGCGGTGACGCGCTCGCCGGAAGACTTCCATGCACTGCTTGTGGCCGAAGGCGTCAGCGTGCTCAACCAGACGCCATCGGCCTTCCGCCAACTGATGCACGTGGCCTGCGCAGCGCCCGCCAGCGCGCCGCTCAGCCACCTGCGCTATGTGATCTTCGGCGGCGAAGCGCTGGATGTCGGCAGCCTCGCGCCGTGGTTCGAGCGTTTCGGCGACCGCGCGCCGCAACTGGTGAACATGTACGGCATCACCGAAACCACCGTGCACGTCACCTACCGGCCGCTGTCACGCAGCGACCTGGAACGGCCGGGCCTGAGCCCGATCGGCGAACCGATCGCCGACTTGAGCCAGTACCTGCTCGACGAGCAGCTCAACCCGGTGCCGCGCAACTGCGTCGGTGAGCTGTACGTGGGCCGTGCGGGCCTGGCGCGCGGCTACCTGAACCGCGCCGACCTGACCGCCTCGCGCTTCATCCCCAACCCGTTCGATGCCGCGGGCGGGCGCCTGTACCGCACCGGCGACCTGGCGCGCTTCGGCGCCGATGGCGTGGTCGAGTACATCGGCCGCCTCGACCAGCAAGTGAAGATCCGCGGCTTTCGCATCGAGCTGGGCGAAGTCGAAGCCCGCCTGCAAGCGCTGGACGGCATCCGCGACGCCGTGGTGCTGGCCCTGCCAGGGCCCAGCGGCGCGCAACTGGTGGCCTATGTGGTGGCCGACGGCGAGCCGCTGGACGTGGCCGAGCTGAAACACCAGCTCAAGGCCTCGTTGCCCGACTACATGGTGCCGGCGCATGTGCTGGTGCTGGAGGCATTGCCGCTGACCAGTAACGGCAAGCTCGACCGCAAGGCGTTGCCGGCGGTGGACCTCGCCCTGGTGCAGCAGCACTATCGCGCTGCGCACACTGCCCTCGAACAGGCACTGGCCACGATCTGGCAAGAGGTGCTGCAGCTCGAGCAGGTGGGCCTGGACGACGACTTCTTCCAGCTCGGCGGGCACTCGCTGCTGGCCACCCAGGTGACCAGCCGCGCGCGGCGCAACCTCGGCCTGGAAGTGCCGCTGCGGGTGCTGTTCGAGCACAGCACGCTGGGCGCCTTTGCCCAAGCCCTGGTCGCAGAGGCCCCACAAACCCTGGCGCCGATTGCCCCGGTGGCCCGCGATGGCGCGCTGGCGTTGTCCTACGCCCAGGAACGACAGTGGTTCCTCTGGCAACTGGAGCCTGACAGCGCCGCCTACAACATTCCCCAGGCCCTGCGCCTGCGCGGCCCGCTGAACCAGCCCGCGTTGCAGCAGGCCTTCGATGCCCTGATCGAGCGCCACGAAAGCCTGCGAACACGCCTGCTGGAGACCGAGCACGGCGCCTTGCAGTTGATCGAGGCCGCCACGCCGGTGCGCATCGAAATGGCCCAGGTGCCAGCAGACCAGGCGCCTGAGGCGTACGTGCGCGAGTACGTGCAGGCCGAGTCGCAACGCCCGTTCGACCTGCGCACCGGGCCGCTGATGCGCGTCGGCCTGCTGCGCGTGGCCGCCGACGACCACGTGCTGCTGGTGACCCAGCACCATATCGTTTCAGACGGTTGGTCCATGCAGGTGATGGTCGATGAGCTGGTGGCGCTGTACAGCGCCGCCAGCACGGGCCAGGACGCGCAATTGCCGGCCCTGCCCATTCAGTATGTGGACTACGCCAGCTGGCAGCGCCAGCGCATGCAAGCCGGCGAACGCCAACGGCAGCTGGCCTACTGGTGTGCGCACCTGGGCCCGGACGACTACGTGCTGGAACTGCCTGGCGATCACCCGCGTCCGGCGCAGCAAAGCGCGCGCGGCGCCAGCCATTCGGTACTGCTCGACGATGCGCTGCGCCAGCGCCTGAACCGCCTGGCCAGCGCCCATGGCGCCACCCCGTTCATGGTGCTCCTGGCGGCCTTCCAGACCTTGCTGCACCTGTACAGCGGCAAGGCCGATATCCGCGTCGGCGTGCCCATTGCCAACCGCAACCGCCTGGAAGTCGAGCGGCTGATCGGTTTCTTCGTCAACACCCAGGTGCTCAAGGCCGACATCGATGCCCAGGCCAGCTTCAGCACCCTGCTGGGGCAAGTGCGCCAGCATGCGCTGGACGCGCAGGCCAACCAGGACCTGCCTTTCGAGCAACTGGTCGAGGCGCTGCAGCCGCAACGCAACCTGGCTTACAACCCGTTGTTCCAGGTGATGTTCAACAGCCAGAGCGAGACGCCTCGGGGCGCGCCCACCGCAGCCAGCAGCGCGCTCGATGTCCAGCCTATCAGTTGGGAAAACCGTTCGGCGCAGTGCGACCTGAGCCTCGACACCTGCGAAACCGAACACGGCCTGCTGAGCGTCTTCACCTACGCCACCGACCTGTTCGAACCCGACACCATTGCGCGCATGGCAGGCCACTGGACTGCGCTACTCGAAGCCATCGTGCAGGCGCCAGAGCAGCGCATTGCCGAGCTGTCGCTGCTCACCGGCGAGGAGCGCGAGTGCCTGCTGCACCGCTGGAGCGGGGTCGGCAACGACCTGCCGCGCGCGCCGGACGTGACCCTGCTGATCGCCGAGCAGGCCCGGCTGGCGCCGGACAAACCGGCGGTGATTCTCGACGCGGCGCAGTTGTCTTACGCCGAGCTGGACACCCAGGCCAACCGCCTGGCCCATCACCTGATCGCGCAGGGCGTTGGTCCCGAGACACTGGTGGGCATCGCCGTGCAGCGCTCCATCGACATGGTGGTAGGCGTGCTGGCGATTCTCAAAGCCGGTGGCGCCTATGTGCCGCTGGATCCGGCCTACCCGGCCGAGCGCCTGCGGCACATGATGCAGACCAGCGCTATCGGCCTGCTGCTGACTCAGGCTGAGGTGCTGGCGACCCTGGAGTTGCCTGCGCAGACCCACACCCTGCTGCTCGACAACCCCAGCGCCTGGCAGGCGCAGCCCACTCATGCGCCTGTGCAGAGGGCGCAGCCTGAGCACCTGGCCTACGTCATCTTCACCTCCGGCTCGACCGGCCTGCCCAAGGGCGTTGCCATCGACCGGGGGGCGCTGACCCAGCACAGCCGGGTCACTCAAGGCTTCTTTGCCATCGACCGCAACGACCGCGTGCTGCAGTTCTCGACCATCAACTTCGACGGTTTCGTCGAACAGATGTTCGGCACCCTGACCTGCGGCGCGACCCTGGTGCTGCGTGGGCAGACGCTATGGGACGCGGAGGCGTTCCAGGCGGCCGTGCGCGAACACGCCATCACCATGGCAGACCTGACCACGGCCTACGTCAGCATGCTGGCTCGCGAGTTCGCCCAGGCCGGTGCAGGCGCCTGCACCTTGGCCCCGCTGCGTCGCGTGCATGCCGGCGGCGAAGCGCTGGCGGCAGAAACCCTGGCCGCCTGGGCCGAGGCGGGCTTGCAGGACATTGAGCTGATCAACACCTACGGCCCGACCGAAGCCACCGTGACCTGCTCGACCTTCGATTGCAGCCCCCAGGTTCGTGGCCTGCAACGCCGCGTCGGCAGTGTGCCGATCGGCACGCCGCTGCCGGGCCGTGCGCTGTACATCCTCGACCCGCACGGGCAGCCTGCCGCGGTTGGGGTGATCGGTGAGCTGATGATCGGCGGCGCCCTGCTCGCCCGTGGCTACCATGGTCGGGCGGCACTGAGCGCCGAACGTTTCCTGCCTGACCCGTTCGCCGACGGCGGCCGCCTGTACCGCACAGGCGATCTGGTGCGTTACCGCGCCGACGGTAATATCGAGTACGTCGGGCGCACCGATCATCAGGTCAAGATCCGTGGCCTGCGGGTGGAGCTGGGCGAGATCGAAAGCCGGCTGCTGGCCTTACCCGCCGTCAGCGACTGCGTGGTGGTGGCTCATCGACACGGCCACAGCCACCAATTGGTCGCTTACGTGGCACCCGCCAACGCTGCCGCCGACGCGGCAGTGTTGCGCGGGGCGCTGAAAACCGACCTGCGCCAAGGGCTGCCGGACTACATGGTGCCGGCACTGTTCGAGTTTCTCCCCGCCCTGCCACTGAGCCCCAACGGCAAGGTCGACCGCAAGGCCCTGCCCGCGCCGCAGCACAGTGCCCAACAGAGCGCCGGCCAAGCCCCGAGCAGCGCCATGCAACGGCGCATCGCGGCGATCTGGGAAGGCGTGCTCAAACGCCAGGACATCGGTCTGGATGACAACTTCTTCGAGCTGGGCGGCGATTCGATCATCTCCATTCAGGTGGTCAGCCGTGCCCGCCAGGCCGGTATTCAGTTCACCCCTCGCGAGCTGTTCCTGCACCAGAGCATTCGTGAACTGGCGGCCGTGGCGCAAGACAGCGACGGCCACAGGCAGGTCGAACACCCGCCTGCCCGCGGCGTGCTGACACTGCTGCCCATCCAGCAGGCATTCTTCGAAGAGGTCAGCGTCGAGCGCCACCACTGGAACCAGTCGGTGCTGTTGCGCCCCACCCAGCCTATCGACGCCGGGCGGCTGGAACAGGCGTTGCAGGCGCTGCTGATACAGCACGATGCGCTGCGCCTGCGCTTCGAGCAAACGCCTGGCGTTGACTGGCAAGGCCACTACACCGAGATCGCCGACGTTCAGGCCAGCTGGGCCACACAGCCGGTGCTGCAACAACGTGCGATTGCGTTGCACGACCTGCCTGAGCTGGCCAACCAGACCCAGCGCAGCCTCGACCTCGCCCGCGGGCCGCTATTGCGTGCTGTGTTGCTGACCCTCGAAGACGACAGCCAGCGGGTATTGCTGGTCGTGCATCACCTGGTGGTCGACGGCGTGTCCTGGCGCATCCTCTTCGATGACCTGCAACAGGCCTATGAACAGCGACATGACGGCCAGGCGCTGCGGCTACCGGCGCGCACGAATTCCCTGGCCGACTGGAGCCTGCGCCTGCAGCAGTGGGCTGGCGAGGGCGCTCTGGTTCAAGAGCTGGACTACTGGCGCCGGCAGTTGCACGACGCCCCCGTCGAGCTGCCCTGCGATCAGCGTGGCGGGCGCCTGCAGAACCGCCAGGCCAGCCACGTGCGCATCGGCCTGCAAGCCGCGGATACCCGCCGCTTGCTGCAGCAGGCCGGCAGCGCCTACCGCACCCAGATCAACGACCTGCTGCTCACCGCCCTGGCCCGCGTAGTGTCGCGTTGGACCGCGCAGCCCAAGGTGCTGATTCAACTCGAAGGCCACGGCCGCGACAGCCTCTTCGACAACCTCGACCTGACCCGCACCGTGGGGTGGTTCACCAGCCTGTATCCCCTGGCCCTGGTGCCGGGCGACGACCTGGGCAGCGCTATCCAGGCGGTCAAGGAACAGCTGCGCGCGGTGCCTCACAAGGGCCTGGGCCATGGTGTGCTGCGCTACCTGGGCAGCCCCGCCGAGCGCGCGGTGCTGGCCGCATTGCCGACCCCGCGCATCACCTTCAACTACTTGGGCCAGTTCGATGGCAGCTTCGACGGCGACGACGGCGCACTGTTCAGCCCCTCGGGCGAAGGCAGTGGCGACGAGCAGAGCCTGGATGCGCCGCTGGACAACTGGCTGAGCATCAACGGCCAAGTGTTCGACAGCCAGTTGAGCCTGACCTTCACCTTCAGCCACGAGATGTTCGAAACCGCCACCATCGAGCGCCTGGCCAACGCCTTCCAGGCCGAGTTGCTGGCCGTGATCGAACACTGCTGCGCACACGGCCCGCGCGGCTTCACCCCCTCTGACTTTCCGTTGGCCGGGCTGGCGCAGACGCACCTCGCGCAACTGCCGCTGGCGGTCGGCCAGGTGGAAGATATCTACCCGTTGTCACCGATGCAGCAAGGGATGTTGTTCCATTCGCTGGAAGCCGGTGAGGCCGGGCTGTACATCAACCAGATGAGCGTGCCGGTCGAGGGCCTGGAGGTGGAGCCGTTCCTGGCGGCCTTCGCGCAGGTGATTCAGCGACACGAGATCCTGCGCACCGGTTTCTGGGCGGCGCAGCACCTGGCCCAGCCGCTGCAGATCGTTCAACGCCAGGCCACCCTGCCGGTGGTGCGGCTCGACTGGCGCGGCCGTGGCGACAGCGCACAGGCGCTGAGCGAGCTGCTCGAGGCCGATGCCCGCCAGCCGTTCGACCTGCTGGCCGCGCCGCTGATGCGCCTGACCCTGGTCGAGCGCGATGACCTGCCGCTGCAACTGATCTGGACCAGCCACCACATGCTGGTGGACGGCTGGAGCACCTCGCGCCTGCTCGGCGAAGTGCTGGAGGCTTACCACAACCAGCCGCCGAGCCCGATTCGCGGCCGCTACCGCGATTACATCCGCTGGCTGCAGGCGCAGCCCCAAGGCGCGCTGGAAACCTTCTGGCGCGAACGCTTGGCCGAGCTGGAAGCGCCCACCATGCTCGCCAGCAGCCTGGCTCAAGCGAGCAGCGCCGTGCGCCCAGGGCACAGCGCGCTGTACCTGGACTGGGACACCACACATACCCAACAGCTGCGGGAACAGGCGCAACGCTTGCGCATTACCCCCAACACACTGATTCAGGCCACCTGGGTGCTGCTGTTGCAGCGTTTCACAGGCCAGCGCAGCGTCTGCTTCGGCGCGACCGTGGCAGGCCGCCCGGCCAGCCTGCCCCACGCCAACGACATGCTCGGCCTGTTCATCAACACCCTGCCGGTGATCCAGCAGCCGAGCCCGGAGCAGCCGCTGGGGCAGTGGCTGCAACAGTTGCAGGCCTATAACGTCGACGTGCGCGATTACGAGCACGCCTCGCTGGCCGACATCCAGCGTTGGGCCGGCAGTGCCGGGCAGGCGTTGTTCGACAGCATCATCGTGTTCGAGAACTACCCGGTCGATGAACGCCTGCAAGAGGCCGGCGACAGCCAATTGCGCTTCGGCCAGAGCGAGGGCCGCGACGTCACCAACTTCGCCATGGACCTGGCGGTGCAACTGGGCTCGCGCCTGAACATCGAGTTCCTCTACCTGCGCGAACACTTCAGCGAAGCCTCGGTCCAGCTGATCATCGCCAGCTTCGAATGCCTGCTGTCGGCCATGCTTGCCACCCCAGACGCCTGCATCGGTGAACTGCCAATGCTCAGCAGGGCCGGGCAGCAGCAGTTGGCGGCAGGCAATCGCCTCAACCAGGCCACGGCTGCCCAGCCGCTGCTGGCGCAGCAAATCCGTGCTCACGCCCTGCTGGGCGGCGAGCGGGTCGCCGTGACCTGCGCCGAGCAGTCGCTGACCTGGGCGGCACTGGAACGCCGGGCGAACCAGTTGGCCCAGCACCTGATCGGCCTGGGCGCCAAGCCGGAGGTGCGTATCGGTGTGGCGCTGGAGCGCTCGGTCGAGGTGATCGTGGCCTTCTACGCGGTCATGAAAACCGGCGCGGCCTATGTACCGCTGGACATCGACTACCCCAGTGAGCGCCTGCAATGGATCGCCGAGGATTCGGGCATGTCGCTGTTGCTGACCCAGCACAGCGTGGCAGGCACTCTGCAGTGGCCTGCCACGGTTGCGGTGCAGGCACTGGACGACCTGGCTGTCGATCACCTGCCCGATCGCTGCCCTGAAGTCAGGGTGCACGGCGACAACCTTGCCTACCTGATCTACACCTCGGGTTCCACCGGTAAACCCAAGGGTGTGGCGGTGGCCAACGAGCCGCTGCGCATGCATTGCCAGGCCATCGCCGAGCGTTATGCCATGGGCCCGCAGACCCGCGAACTGCTGTTCATGTCGTTCGCCTTCGACGGTGCGCAGGAACGCTGGCTGACCACCCTCGCCCATGGCGGGCAACTGGTGCTGCGTGACAACCGCCTGTGGACGCCGGAAGAAACCTGGCAGGCCCTGCACGCCCACCGCATCAGCATCGCCTGCTTCCCACCGGCGTACCTGCAACAGCTGGGCGAGTACGCCCAGACCCAGGAGCAGGCACCGCCGCCGGTCGCGATCTACTGCTTTGGCGGCGATGCCGTGGCCGAAGCCACGTTCGAGCTGGTCAGACAGGCGCTCAAGCCGCAGTGGCTGACCAATGGCTATGGCCCCACCGAAACGGTGGTCACGCCGCTGTTGTGGAAAGTGGCCGCCAGCGGTCGCTGTGAGGCGGTGTACGCCCCCATTGGCAGCCGTGTCGGCGAGCGCACGCTGTATGTCCTGGACGAGGCCTTGAACCCGCTGCCGATCGGCGTTGCCGGTGAGCTGTACATCGGCGCGGCAGGCTTGGCACGTGGATACCATCAACGCCCGGGGCTGAGCGCTGAGCGCTTCGTGGCCGATCCGTTCGCCGAAGGCGGGCGTCTGTACCGCACGGGCGATCTGGTGCGCCAGCGCGCCGAGGGTGTCTTTGACTACCTGGGGCGGCTGGACAACCAGGTAAAGATTCGTGGTTTCCGCATTGAACTGGGCGAGGTCGAAGCCCGCCTGCGCGCCTTGCCCGGTGTGCAGGACGCCGTGGTGGTCGCCCACAGTACGCACAGCGGCAAGCAGTTGATCGGTTACGTGGCCGCCGCTGCCCAGCCGCCACGGGCGACCAGCCTGCGCGATGCCCTGCGCGCGGAGCTGCCGGACTACATGGTGCCGGCGCAGATCCAGGTGCTGGCGCGCCTGCCGCTCAACCCCAACGGTAAAGTCGACCGCTTGGCGCTGCCCGCACCCGACTTCAAAAGCCGCGAATTCGTGGCCCCGCGCACGGCACTGGAAGCGGGCCTGGCGCGCATCTGGGAGGAGGTGCTGGAACTCGAACAGGTCGGCGTGACCGACAGTTTCTTCGAACTCGGCGGCGATTCGCTGCGCGTGCTCAAGGTGCTGTCGAAGGTACGCAACCAGCCCGAACTGGGCCTGCAACTCAAGCTGCGCGATTTGATGAGCAAGCCGACCATCGCCGAGCTATCGGGTTACGCCGCACCAGAGCGCAGCCTCGACCCGCTGCTGTTGCTCAATAGCGCGGTGCAGGGCAGCACGCCGTTGTTCTGTTTGCACGCCGGGTTCGGCACGGTGTTCGACTATGACGCGCTGGCCCGCCGCCTGGATGGCCGCTGCAGCGTCTATGGCCTGCAATGCCGCATGTTGCTCGATGACCTGTGGCAGGACGAATCCCTGGAAGCGATGGCCATCGACTACACCCAGTACATTCGCCAGAAACAGCCGCAAGGGCCTTACCACTTGCTCGGGTGGTCGCTGGGCGGGCCGCTGGTGTCGCTGGTGGCTCAGGAGCTGATCGGCCAGGGCCAGCGCGTGGCATTCGCCGCGCTGGTGGACAGTTTCGTGCCGCCCGAACACGCCGAGCCGGTCACCGACCAGGACTGGTCCGACGACTTGCGGGCGCTGCTCTGCGTGGTGCTGGGCGTACCCCTGCAGGACGTGCCGGCGGTACAGGTCAATGCCGGGGATGAGCTGGACAGGCTGGAACAGGTGATCGAGCAGGCGCGTCAGGGGCTGCATGAGGGTGAGTGGAGTGAAATGCGCTCCGACGAACTGGCGCGCACCTTGCGCACCGGCATGCGCCTCAAGGCGCTGTCGTTGCGCCTGGCGCAGATGCCGCGCTGCGTGCCGCACAGCCATTGCTGGTGGGCGGGCGATGCGACGCCGGGCACGGCTGCGGCCTTCGCGGGCAGCGTGCAGCACGCGCTGATCGAGGCCGATCACTACGCCATCCTGCGCCATCCGCTGTTCATCGACAGCGTGGTGGAGCACTTGCCGCAATCCGAAGTGGTACTGCCGTAAGCGCTTCAGCCGTCCACACGGTGTGGGCGGCTGAAACGCGGTGTGTTGAATCCCCGTGAGCGGGCTGTACCGATGCCAGCCAGCCAGTCGAGTCGAATCAGTTGGGGCTGCTTTGCAGCCCATCGCTGCTGAGCGGAGCGCCAGACCGGCCGCTTCTACAGGCTGCGGTGTACCTGCCAGAGTGAGCGTTCGAGCGCGATCAGGTGTCGACGCAGGGGCCACGCCAGCGTGGCGCAGATCGCTGCCACCTTCATGCAAAAGGGCCGCAATGCGGCCCTTTGGTCTGTGCAGGTGAAGGGGTGACTCAGTGGAACGTGCCGCGCAGGGTCAGCATGAAGTTGCGCGGTTCGCCGTAGTAGTTGCCGTACTCGCTGCTGTACACGGTGGAGTAGTAGCGGCGGTCGAACAGGTTGTTGCCATTGA
This sequence comes from Pseudomonas gebzensis, assembly GCF_034427815.1. Classification (NCBI taxonomy): domain Bacteria; kingdom Pseudomonadati; phylum Pseudomonadota; class Gammaproteobacteria; order Pseudomonadales; family Pseudomonadaceae; genus Pseudomonas; species Pseudomonas gebzensis. The sequence goes on along the minus strand of NZ_JAXQNS010000008.1, from coordinate 125,357 downwards.
GGGCCACGCTCCAGTTGTCATTGACCTGATACTCGACCATCGCGTCAGTCACCGCATGGCCCGCCTGGTTGAATTTGTAGGACCGGCTGTCGAGCACCTGCTCGGTGACCGGGTCCGTGCGGTAGGCAGTGCCATTCACATAGGCCGCGCTTTGCGCGGTGACACCCCCACCCACGCGCCATGCAGAGAAGTCACCTGGCAGGGTGTACATGCTCCACACCTTGAACAGGTGCTTGGGCGTGATGCTGCTGTAAAGGGTTTCTTCAGTGTCGTTACGCACTTGGTTGTAGGTGTAACCGGCCATCACTTCCCAGCCAGGTGCAATCTCGCCGGTCGCTTCCAGGTCGATACCGCGGCTGGTGACCTGATCGGAGGCCAGGAAGCAGCACGAGGCGCTGTAGCTGAACAGCGCGTCTGGGTACGTCGGATCGGTCACGGCCTGGTTTTTTCGCTTGGTGTAGAACAGCGCTGCGTTGACGTTCAGTCGGCCATCGAGCAGCTCGCCCTTGATGCCGGTTTCATAGCTTTTGCCCACCATCGGCTCGATGGAGCTCATCGAATCTTCAGGGCCGCTCAGCTTCTGCGACTGTGGTTTGAAGACCTCGGAGTAACTGACGTAGGTCGACCACTGGTCGTTCAGCGCGTAGATCAGCCCGCCGTACGGGACCAGCGTGGTGGGCTGGCGGTCGGAGACGGTGTCGCTGCTGCTCTGAGTCCATTCGCCGCTGCCATCGGGGTTCCGTTTGGAGTATCCCTGCTCGAACTTGTAGCGCTGCGCTCGGGCGCCAACGACCAGTTTCAACGGATCGGTCAGTTGCAGTCGCAAGGTGGAGTAGAGGCCGTACTGCACACGGCTGTTTGGCGAGTAGTCACGGTAGAACGCGTGATTCGACTCGTCGCTGGTCAGCGGCGACGCTTTCGGGTCCCACAGGTCGATGTAGCCGCCCTTGCCGAGCATGCCTTGTGCGGCCTGCCAGCGGCTGTCGACTTTCTGATAGTCCGCACCGACCAGGACTTCATGGCGCCGACCGAAGGCATCGAATGCGCCAGACAAGTTGACATCCACCACCTGCTGCTTGCTGAAGCTGCCGACATAGCTGCCCCACCAGTAGGTCCCACGCTGGGTGTTTTCATCGACCCAGCCATAGGGGTTGATGCCCTCGGTGGTCGCGGCGTTGTAGGAGTAGGTGTAGGAGGTGTTGAGTTTCCAGTCATCGTTGAACTGGTGGTCGACCTTGGCAAACCACTCACGGGTGTAGCTGTCGGCCCAGGCTTTATCCGTCGAGTACCAGGTGTGCCGAGGCAGGTGCACATCGCCGCCACCTGAGTAGCGCGGCAGACCATCGCCGGTGCCGGTTTCCTTCTGTTTGTCGTAGCTACCGCCAAAGGTCAGCATCGTGTCGTCGGTAATGTCCGCTTCGAGGATACCGTAGAGGAACGGCCGTTCGGTCGCGCGCACATCCTGGAAGTAGTGGCGATCGGTGTAGGCCGCCACCATGCGGCCACGCAGTCTGCCGTCGAAGGCCAGCGGGCCGGTCACGTCGACTTCGCTACGGTAGTTGTCCCACGAACCTGCCGAGGCTTCGAACTTGAGCTGGTACTGGCCCATGGGGCGCTTGCGCACCAGGTTGACGATGCCACCGGGGTCACCGGTGCCGCCCAGCAGACCGCTCGCGCCGCGCAGGATTTCGACGTGGTCGTACGCCGCCAGGTCGTACTGGCGCTCGCTGTAGAACGTGCCGACGCCGGTGCCGATGTCCATCGGTGCCGCGCCATCGATCTGCACGTTGTCGATGCCGAAGCCGCGCGAATAGAAGCCCTGGGTGTTGTAGTTGGCATTGCGCAGCGTGATACCCGGCGCACGCTTCATCGCATCGGCGAGGCTGGTGCTGCGCGTGTCGTCGATCAGCTTCTTGCTGACGATCGAGACAGTCTGCGGGGTGTCCTTGAGGCTGACCGGCGTTTTCGAACCCACCGAGACCAGGCCGGTGGTGTACGAACCCGAGTTCTCCGTGGCCTCGCCCATGCCTTGGCCGGAGATGCTGGTGGCGTCCAGTTCGATGGCCGCCCCCGAAGTACCGAGGTCGGTACGGGTGGCATTGATGATCACCGTGCCATTGTCGATCCGATAGGTCAGCCCTGCATTGATCAACAGCAGGTCCAGGGCCTGGCCCGGCTCCATCGTCCCCGCCACCGCCGTGGAACGCTTGCCGCTGACCAGGTTTGGCTCGAACAGCAACTGCAGGCCGGTCTGCCGGGCCAGGGCAGTGAGCGCGTCATTCAGTGAGCTGGCGGGAATGTTCACCGCCACAGGCTCGGCCTGCGCCGCGCTGCCAAACCCCAGGGCGAGCCCGAGAACCATGATCGATGCGCAAGACCGCCACTGGGTACGTTCCCAGAGGCCCAGGCTCCCCGCCTGCCTGACCTGATCGGATTTCATTCGCTGTGTTACTCCGTATGTTGTGATCTGGAAGACCGTCGCCTCTTGGGGGTAACTGGTCGGAATTCGCCCTCCTGGCGAAGCAGCTTCCTGCGAGCGGCCGGCCTGAGGTCGTACCTGCTCGGTCACTAGACGAACGGGGCATGAGTGAAATTAAGAAGCGTTCACGCTTGGCGCAAAAAATGCGACGTAAACCACGTGTGGCCAGGTGATGGGAGGTGCAGGGGGAATGCCGGAATAGTACCGTGCCCGGTGTCAGGCTGATAAGCACCGTGCGATCCAGGCAGGTTGACGCTCGTCTCAGGCAGGTCGACACGTCGAACCGACGCTCGCACATGACCGAACTGGCAGGTTGCCTGAGCACTTCTGGGCCACTTCATTTGCCACGCTGGGCGGCGGGGCCGGCCCAGGGCTGGCACCTCGATTATCCTGCCGGTGCACGGCGGCTGAATCAGGCCGGCTTTGCCGCCTCAGGGCTGCAACCACTATTTCCCTGCTGTTTTCGCGGCGCCTGGTTCAGGCCGGCTTTGCCGCCCCAGGGCTGCGGCCTGTATTTACCCGTCATTGGTGGGCGCTTTGCTTAAGCCGACTGCGCCGGCCATCGCCGTTCATCAGCGCCACACCGCCGCCCAACCCATCCTGCCCTAACCGGGCTGCCGCGCCTTCTCCAGCAACCGCGCCTTCTCCTCCGGGCTCATCGACTCCAGCCGCACACGGGCCTGGGCCAGCTTCTCCAACTGCCCTGGCGCCACTTCCTGCAAGCGCAACGCCTGGGCCAGCGCTGCCGGGCTTGGATGGTCGAAGACCACGCCCGGGTGCACCTCGCAGTGCAGCAGCTTGCGGATGCCGGCCACCAGCTTGATCACCAGCAGCGAATGCCCGCCAGCGGCGAAGAAGTCCTGCTCAACGCTCAGGCGCTCGCTGCCGAGCAACTGCGCCATGCGCCCTGCCAACACCTGTTCCAGTGCATCGCGTGGCGCCACGTAGGCCTGCTGGGTGGCGCCAAGGTCGCTGGCGGTCAGGGCCTGGCGGTCGATCTTGCCGTTGCCCAGGCGCGGCATGCGTGCCAGTGGTTGCACGCTTCGCGGCACCATCACCGCAGGCAGGCGTTGTTCGAGCTGGCGCTTGAGGGCGTTGCCCCAGTCGTCTGGCGCCTCGCCTCGCGCGGTGACGAAGGCCAGCGGCTCGCCCTGCCCGTCGAGCACCACGGCGGCTTCGCTGACGTCCGCCAGCGCCGCCAGCTCGGCCTCGATCTCGCCCAGTTCGACGCGAAAGCCGCGCAGCTTGACCTGCTGATCCGCGCGCCCTTGCAGCACGATGCCGCCTTCGGGGCGATAACGGGCCAGGTCGCCGGTGCGGTACAGGCGCCCACCGATGACCTGCGGGGCCTCGATGAACGCCTCGGCCTGTTGCTGCGCAGCGTTGAGGTAGCCGCGGGCCAGCTGCGGGCCGGCCAGGTACAGCTCGCCCAGCTCGCCGCTGGCCACCAGTTGCTGCTGGGCATCGAGCACCCGCAGCTGATTGTGGCCGAGCACCTGGGTGAGCGGCAGCGCGCTGCCGTCGAGGTCGGCGGCACTGATGGCGTGCACCAGCACCCCGACCGTGGCCTCGCTCGGGCCGTAGTGGTTGAACAGGCGCAGGTCCGGGCGCAGGCGCAGCAGCCGCTCGACCAGCGCTGGCGCCACGGCTTCGCCGCCCAGGACCAGGGTGCCGGGCAGTTGCGGCTGGGGCGTGTCCAGCAGGGCCGCCAGGTGCGAGGGCACGATTTTCAGGCAGTCGATGGCCTGCTCGCCAATGAACCGCGCAAACGCTTCGCCGGCCTGCACCGTGGCGTCGTCGGCCAGGTGCAGGGCGGCGCCGTTGAACAGCGCGCCGAACAGGGTGGTGTGGCCAAGATCGGCGACCACGCTGGCGCTGAAGGCGAAGCGTTGGCAGCCGGCCAGGCCCAGCGCCTCGCTCGCGCTGGCCACGTAGTGCGCCAGCGCGCCGTGCTCGATGGCCACCGCTTTGGGCATACCGGTCGAGCCCGAGGTGAACAGCACATAGGCCAGGTCACTGGCGCTGAGCACGGCGGGCTCGGGGATGGGTGCAGCGGCGGCCTGGCCGTCGGCTTCCCCCATCAGCACGTGGGCGATGTCCAGCTCCAGACGCCGCTCGCTGATTAGCAGCGTGGCGTCCGCTTGCTGCACCAGTGTGCTCAGCCGCGCCACCGGCCAGTGCGGGTCCAACGCTACCCAAGCTGCGCCAAGGCGCCAGGTGGCCAGCGCCGCCACCAGCCAGTGCGCCGAACGCGGCAACGCCAGGCCGACGCGCGTCCCGGCGCTGACGCCCTGCACCGCCAAGGTCGCGGCAAGGCGCTGCACACGGCCGTCCAGCGCGGCGTAGGTCAGGGTTTCACCCGGGCCGACGAATGCCGGCGCGTACGGTGTTTCCCGGCACCAGTGAGCGATGCGCGCGGGCAGCGTGTCGGCCGCTGCAGGCGCTTGAGCACGCGGAGCGAGGGCCGGCTGACGGCCAGGTTCAGCGGCGCCCGACTGCGTAAGGTCGGCGACCGCAGCGGAACCCGACAGATCGCCTTGTTCAGCGTCAGCCCGGTGCTCAAGCCCCGCGACCGGGTCAAAGCTGGGCACACTGCTCCGCTCAGCGTCAGCCCGGTGTGCAAGCTCAGCGACCGGATCGACGCTCGGCAGACCGCCCTGCTCAGCAGCATCCCGCTGCACAAGCTCAGCGCCCGGATCGACGCTCGGTACTGAACCGCGTGCCATCTCGGCCGTGTTCCAGCCAGCCGCAGCGCGGTTGAACGCCAGCAGCCGCTCGCGTTCGGCGTCGCCCAGTACCGCGCAGTCGGCCACTGGCGCGGCTGGCGTAGCAACGAGGTTGCCGAGCAGCACCTGATACTGCTCGAGCAAGACGCCCATGGCGACGCGGCTGTAGTGGCGGCGGTCGAACACCAGGCTCAGCGGCTGCGTGGCCGGCTCGGCGGCCACGCTCACTTGCAATTGCAGCTCCAGGCCCGGGGCCAGGCACGGCGTCATCTGCGCCGACCACGCAGACGCCTCGAGCGCCGGCAGGCGGCGCGCGGCGAAGCCGCAGCGGGGGCGGGTCGCATCAGTGCTGGCGGGGCAGTACTCCTGCCAGGTGCGGTGCTGTTCCAGCACGCCGCTCAGTTGGCTCAGGCAGGTGTCGAACGAGGCCTGGGGATCGAACACCAGGTGCAGCGGCAGGGTTTTTTCGAACACCCCCAGGCTGTGCGCGAAGAAGTCGTAGTCGGCGCGGCTGTCGTGGCGCCAGCCGGCGATGAACGACGAACGCCCGCTGATGCGCGCCAGCAGCAGCCACCAGGCTGCCTGCAGGACGGTGTCGGGGCTGACGCCGCTGCGCGCGGCCAGTGCCTGAACCGCCTGGCGCAACGTCGCCGACCACTGTGCCTCGACCTGCTCGACGCCAGCCTCGCCGGCCCCGATGCCGATGCCGATGCCGGTGCGGGTGTGGGCGTCTGGGCCGTTGCCGTTGCCAGTGACGGCGTCTCTACCTGCACCTGTTGGGGCCGCGTCGCGGCCCATCGCGACCGAGGTCGCTCCTAGAGGGATACCTGGACCTGTGCTGGTGTCGGCGCCAACGTTCATATCTGCGCCACCAGCGGCACCGCCCTGGCGCCGATACGGCAAGTCGGCCTGGAACAGCGCCTGGCTGCCCAGGTGCGCCTGCCAGTACTGCGCGGCCTGCCCGGCGTCTTCGTCGAGCACCACTTCGGCGCGCCATTCCAGGTACTGCGCGAACTGGCCCAGTTCGTCGTCCGCTCCGAGCGGGCCTTGGCGATAGGTCTGGATCAGTTGCTCTGCCAGCAGGGGCAGGCTGCTGGCATCGAGCAGCACGCGTGGCGCGACCAGGGTCAAATGCCAGGCATCGCCCTCCAGACGCTGCAGCAGGGCCTGCACCTGGGCTGGCTGCGTGGCGGCCTGGCGCAGCCAGTGCTGGCGCTGGGCGCTGGCAACCGCAGTGGGCTGCGGCGCATCGAGCACGCTCAGTGGCAACTGCGCGCCACGCCCCCCCGGAAACTGACGCAGGCCGTGATAGCCCGGCACCGCCGCGATGGCCGTGGTCAGCACCGGCTGGCGCAGCGCCAGGTCATCGAGGGCCGCCTGCAGCGCGGCTACCTGCAGCGCGCCGTGGAGGCGGATGTCCAGCACCTGGGCCGCTGGGCCTCGCGCAATCGGGTCATTGCAGCAGTGCTGTTCGGCGAGCAGGGCCAGGCCCGCGCCGAGGGTTTGCACGTCAAGCTCGCTCATGCGTCAGCCTCTTGGGTCAGTGAGGCGGCCCGTGGGGCCGCTTGCAGGGTGCGTCGTTCGATCATTTCGCCCATCGCCACGACGATCTTGCGTGGCCCCTCGAACGGGTCTCGGGCGTGGGCGGCGAGCATGTTGTCGAGCAGGATCACATCGCCCTTGCGCCAGTCGAAGCGCACCGCGCAGGCCTCGTACAGCTCGCCGACCAGCGCCATGGTGGCGTCGTCGATCGGCGTGCCATCGCCGTAGTAGACGTGGCGCGGCATGCGCTCGGCGCCGAACAGCGCCAGCAGGTCTTCGCGCACGTCCGGGTCCAGGCAATGGATGTGGTGCAACTGCACTTGGTTGAAGAAGGTTTTCTCGCCGGTGACCGGGTGGCGAATGATCGCCGGGCACGGCGTGCGGATCTGCAGCTCGTCGTTGTCGAACCAGGTCCACTGAATGCCGGCGGCGCTGCAACGCGCTTCCACCTCACGGCGGTCGTCGGTCTTGAAGAAGTGCTGCCACGACACATCGAGGTTGCTGGCGAAGGTGCGCACGTACAGCAGGCCCTTGCGCTCGAACTGATCGCGCACCGCCTCAGGCATGCGCTGGTACATCAGCCGGCAGTCGACCACGGGCGTGGCACCGCCCACCGGCGAGGGCTGCTCACAGAAGAACAGCTGCTTGCGCGGCCAGGTGTCCTGGTGCGAGCTCTCGTTGTGGAACAGGATCATCTTGTTTTCCGGGTAGGGCGTTGAGCGGTAGGTGTTCTTGCCGCCCTCTTTCTTCGGCAGGTCGCCGTACTTGCCGTACAGGCCCGGCTGCACCGCCTCGGCAAACGCCTCGAAGGCGTGGATGTCGTGCATGGCAAAACCGCGGAACAGCAGCCCGGCATGGCGCGACAGCTTGGCCTCGATGTCGGCGCGGTTGGCCTGCACCCAGCTCACCAGGTCGAGCCCCGGGTCGTTCGGCTCGATCAGCAGCGGGAACACCTGCGGCGCGGCCAGCAGGGTTTCACGCACCGCAGCGCTTGGCGCCGCCTCGGCGGGTTTGGGTTTCTTGAGAAACTTGCCGAGCTTGTCGGGCTTCGGCGCGGCTGCAGGCGCGGCGCCAAGCGCGGCAGGGCTCGGGGCGGCTGCGACAACGGTCTCCGTGCTCATCTTGAGGTCTCCTAATCTGATATCCGGCTCGCGCAGGATCTGCTGCAGAATGCCGGTCCAGTCCCTGGCCAGGGCACGCACGCGCTCGCCGGCGAACAGCTCGCTGGCGTACTGCCAGGTGCCGCGCAGGCCATCGCCGTCCTGATCGAGGAACAGGGCCATGTCGAATTTCGAGTAGCTGCTCAGGGCCGGGATCACCTCGACCTGCAACGCCGCCAGGCGGGCGTCGCGCACCGGCAGGTTGTTCATCACGAACAGCACTTGCACCAAGGGGTTGAGGCCGCGCTGGCGCGGCGCACCGGACGCTTCGACGATCCTGTCGAAGGGCAGCTCCTGGTGCTCGAAGGCCTCCAGGCTGGTGTCGCGTGTGGTGGCCAGGTAGTCGCTGAAGCGTTGCGCGGCGGCATAGCGCGACCGCAGCGGCAGGATGTTCACGAAAAAGCCGATCAGGCCTTCGAGTTCCGGGCGCGGGCGACCGGCGACATCGGCGCCGACCACCAGGTCGTCGCACGCCGCCACGCGGTGCAGCAACACCTGAAAGCCTGCCAGCAGGACGCTGTAGAGGGTGGCGCCGGCGCGTGCCGCCACGGCGCGCAAGCCCTGCACCAGCTCCGCGTCCAGCTGCAGCTCCAGCGCGCTGCCGGCGCTGGAGGTCTGCTGGGCGCGGGGCTGGTCGGTGGGCAGCGCCAGCACGCCAGCGTGCCCGGCCAGGGCCTGGCGCCAGTAGTCGGCCTGGGCCGCGAGCACGCCGGCCTGCTCCAGCGCCAGTTGCCAGCGGGCATAGTCGCTGTACTGCAGCGGCAGCGGGTCGAGGTGCGGCGGCTCGCCGGCCTGCAACTGCCCGTAGAACGCCACCAGCTCGTTGACCAGCAGCGACATCGACCAACCGTCGGAGATGATGTGGTGCATGGCGTACAGCAGCACATGCTCACGCTCACCGAGGCGCAGCACCTGCCCGCGCAGCAGCGGGGCGTGCAGCAGGCTGATGGCCGTGCTGGCGTTGTCGAGCACCGCCTGCGCCACCTGCGCTTCACGCTCGGCGCGGCCCAGGCCGGACAGGTCGCGCAGCGCCAGCTCGCTGCTGGCCGAGGGCAACACCTGCGCCTGCGGGTCGCCTTCGTCATCGGCCACATAGGCCGTGCGCAGCACCTCATGGCGCTGGATGACGGCATCGAGCGCCTGCTGCAGCAGCGCCACCTGCAGCTCGCCGGTCACCCGCAGGGCCAGCGGCATGCCGTAGGCGGCGCTGCCGCCGGCCAGTTGCTCGACCACCCACAAGCGCCGCTGCGCCAGCGACAACACCGCCTGGGCGTCGGCGCCTGCGGCCTGCAACACCGGCAGCGCCGCGCGGGTTGCCCCGGTGCGGGCCTGCAGCAGGTCGACGAAGGCGTCGAAGCGTGGCTGCTCGAACAGGTCGCGCAGGCCCACCGGCATCGGCAGCAGTTCTTGCAGACGCGCGACCACCTGGGTCGCCAGCAACGAGTGGCCGCCGAGTGCGAAGAACTGCGCATCCAGCCCCACCGGCTGGACGTCCAGCACCTGCTCCCAGACCGCCGCCACCTGTCGTTCGAAGGCGTTGCGCGGCGCCCGCAGCGGGCCGTCGGCCTGCACCGCCTGAGGCGCGGGCAAGGCGCTGCGGTCGAGCTTGCCGTTGGGCGTCAGCGGCAGGCGGGCCAGGCAGACGATGAAGGCCGGCACCATGTAAGCGGGCAACTGCTCGGCCAGTTGCGCCTTGAGCTCGGCGTCCAGGTTGGCCTGGGCGTCGGCGCTGGTGCAGGGGCGATGGGGCGCCACATACGCCACCAGTTGCGTGCTGCCTTGCAGCTCACAGGCCAGCACCGCCGCCTCGCGCAGCTCGTTCAGTGCCAGCAGACGCGCTTCGATTTCCCCGAGTTCCACGCGATAGCCACGGATCTTCACCTGATGGTCCAGGCGGCCGAGGTATTCCAGGGCGCCGTCGTCGCGGTAGCGAGTCAGGTCGCTGGTGCGGTACAGGCGCTCGCCCGCACGGGCGAAGGGGTGCGGCACGAAGCGCTCGGCGGTCAATGCCGGGCGGCCCAGGTAGCCGCGGGTCAGGCCTGCGCCCGACAGGTACAGCTCGGCGCCCACGCCCTGCGGCACCGGTTGCAGGTCGGCGCCGAGCAGGTAGCTGCCGGTGCCCGGCAGCGGGCGGCCAATGTTCGGCGTACCGCCGGCCTGGCGCTGGGTGGCGGTGGAATAGGTGGTGTCTTCGGAGGGCCCGTAGAGGTCATTGACGCGCACCACGTTGGGCAACTGATACAGCGCATCGACCAGGTGCTGCTTGAGCGGCTCGCCCGCCAGGTTGATCACCCGCACGCTGGGCGGAATCTGTCCGGCCTGCAGCAACGCGGCCAGCGCCGATGGCACGCTGTTGATCAGCCGCACACGTTCGCGCGCCGGCAGCTCAGGCAGGCTCAGGGCATTGCGCGCCAGCACGATGAAGCCACCACTGGCCAGGGTGATGAAGATTTCCCAGACCGACAGGTCGAAACACACCGAGGTGGCCGCCAGCACGCCTTGCAGCTCGTCGCGGCTGAAGCTCTGCTGCGACCAGTTCAGCAGCGCCTGAACGTTGCGGTGGGTGATCGACACGCCCTTGGGCAAGCCGGTGGAGCCGGAGGTATAGATCACATAAGCGAGGTTGTCGGGGCTCACCGGGGTGGCCGGCGCGGTGCTGGGGCAGTCGGCCAGCCAGGTGTGGGCATCGTCCAGGCACAGCACCTGCACGTTGCCCGGCAGATCGAGGCTGGCCAGCACTGCGGCGTCGCTGAGCAGCACCTGGGCGCGGCTGTCCTCGAGCATGTAGGCCAGGCGTTCGACGGGGTAGTCGGGGTCAAGCGGCACGTACGCGCCACCGGCCTTGAGCACCGCCAGCAAGGCCACGATCAGCTCGGCGGTACGCGGCAAGGCGATGCCCACGCGCACCTCAGGGCCCACGCCCAGGGCCAGCAGACGATGGGCCAGACGGTTGGCGCGCTGGTCCAGCTGGCGATAGGTCAGGGTCTGCGTGCCGTCGATCAGCGCCAGGTGTTCGGGGTCGCGCTCGACCTGCGCGGCAACGCAAGCATGAATGCACTGCGCCGGCACCGCGGCAACGGCATCCTGGTTCCACTCATCGACCAGGCGGTGGTGCTCCTCGTCGCCGAGCATGCGCAGCTCACCCAGCGCGGCGGGAGCTGCGAGCAAGCCGTGCAGCAGGTTCAGCAGGTGCTGGCCCAGCTGCTCGACCTGCGCGGCGCCGAACTGCTGGCGGTCGTACTGGAAGTGCACGCTCAGCCCGGCCTCGACGCCCACCAGCAGGGTCAGCGGCACGCTGGTCTGCTCGCGGGTCGCCACCGCGCCGAACTGCAGCCCGTCCGCGGCGCCCTGTTGCAGCGCCTCGGCCACCGGGTAGTTCTCGAACACCAGCAAGGTGTCGAACAGGCTGTCACCGCCCTGCCCGGCCCAGCGCTGGATGTCGAACAGCGGCGTGTGCTCGTGTTCACGCAGCGCCAGATTGTGCGCCTGTAGCTGCGCAAACAGCGCTGCCGGCGACTGCTCGCCCTGCAGCGGTACGATCACCGGCAAGGTGTTGATGAACAGCCCGACCTGGGCGTCGATACCTGGCAATGACGCCGAGCGGCCCGAGACTGTCGTGCCGAAGACCACGCAGGCCTGCCCGGTGTAGCGCTGCAAGAGCAAAGCCCAGGCCGCCTGCAACACCGTATTGAGGGTCACCTTGTGGGCACCGGCCAGGGCCTTGAGGCGCTCGCAGGCAGCGCTGTCGAGCAGCCGCAGGTGCTCGCCGTGCCCGCTGCGGGCAGCCGTGCTGGCCGGTAATGCTGCCGCCAGCCGCGTGGGCGCCGCGAGCCCCTGCAGCTGCTCACGCCAGAACTGTTCGGTGGCCTGCGCATCCCGCCCGGCCAGCCAGGCGATGTAGTCGCGGTAACGGCCCGGTGCTGCCGGCAGCGCTTCACCCCGATAGCGCTGCAGCACTTCGCCCAGCCACTGCGCGTTGCTCCAGCCATCCATCAGCAGGTGGTGGCTGGTGTAGATCAACTGGTAGCGCTGCGCGTCGAGGCGCACCAGGTGCACGCTGAGCAGTGGCGCCTGGTCCAGCTCGAAACCTTGGTTGCGCAGTTGCAGGGCCAGCGCGTCTGCGTCGGCGAGCGGGTCAGGGTGCTCGCGCCAGTCATGCTCGAAGAACGGCAGCCGCACGCTGCGCTGTACCACTTGCAGTGCGCGTTCGCCTGGCAGGAACGCGCTGCGCAGGCTGTCGTGGGCATCCAGCGCGGCTTGCCAGGCGGCGCGCAGGCGCTGCGCATCGAGGCCGCTGACCGCGACCGACAGTTGGTTGATGTACGCGCTGTCGCCAGGTTGATAGAGGCTGTGAAAGAGCATGCCTTGCTGCATGGGCGACAGCGGGTAGAGGTCTTGCACGCTGCGCGGGTCGAGCGCCAGGCGATCCAGCGCTGCTTGATCGAGGCCGGCCAGCGGCACGTCGGAGGGGGTCAGGCTGCCGTTGCCGGCGCTGCAGCAATGGCCGATCAGCGCGGCCAGCGCCTGGCCGTAGGCCTCGGCCAGGGCCTGCACGTCGGCCGGCGCAAACTGCCGCTCGCTGAACTGCCAGTCCACCTGCAACTCACCGCCGTAGACCTGACCATTGAGGGTCAAGCCGTTGCCCAGCGGTGCCTCGGCGCCCTGCTCCGCGCCGCGCGGCTCGCCCACTGCGGCGAAGAGCGCATCGGCCTGGTCGAAGCTGCCGTCGAGCTGGCCCAGGTAGTTGAAGGTGATGCACGGGGCCGGCTGTGCGGCCAGGGCTGCGCGCGCCTCTTCGCGGCCCAGGTAGCGCAGCGCGCCATAGCTCAGGCCGTTGTCCGGCACGCCGCGCAGTTGTTCCTTGATCTGCTGGATCGACGCCGCCAAGGTGGCCGCTGGGGTCAGCTTGACCGGGTACAGGCTGGTGAACCAGCCAACGCTGCGGGTCAGGTCCAGCTCGCGGGACAACACCTCGCGGCCATGGCCTTCCATCAACACGCTGACCGCCGGGCAGTCACTCCAGCGGCAGATCACCTGGGCCAGTGCGGTCAGGAGCAGGTCGTTGACCTGGGTACGGTAGGCTGCGGGCGCCTGTTGCAGCAGCTGCCGGGTCAGCTCGGCGTCCAGCCGGGTCTGCACATGGCAGGCCTCGCGCTGCAGCAGCGGTGTGTCGAGCGCTGCGGCGGGCAGCGCGAGGTCGACCGCCTGCGCCTGCCAATAGGCCAGTTGATTGTGCAGGCCCGGCGCCTGCGCATCGGCTTGCAGTTGCTCGGCCCAGGCCTTGACCGAATGGGTCCTGGCCGGCAGGCATTGCTGGCGATAGGCGCTCTGCAGGTCTTCGAGCAGCACCCGCCATGACACGCCATCCACGGCCAGGTGATGAATGACCAGCAGCAAGCGCTGGCGGCCATCCGGGCGCTGGGTCAACAGCCCGCGCAACAGCGGCCCGTGTTCGAGGTCGAGGCTGGCCTGGGCCGCGTCGGCAGCGGCCTGTTGCTGCGCGTCATCGGCCACCGCCTGCTGCCACACCAGCGTGGCCGGCTCGGCGTCGGCGAAGTGCGCAGCGCCGTCGTTGAAGCGCAGGCGCAGCGCGTCGTGGTGCTGCACCAGGACGTGCAAGGCCTGTTCGAGGGTCGCGGCGTCGAGGGGATGTCGCGGGGCCAGCAGCACGGACTGGTTCCAGTGCTGCGGCGTGCTGTGCACGGTGTCGAAGAACCACTGTTGGAACGGCAACAGCGGCGTCGACCCGCAGGCCGGTTGCTGGTCGATCAGCTCGGCCGCCTCACCGCACACGGCCACCGTGGCCAGGGCCTGCACGGTCTGGTGCTGGAACAGGTCTCGGGGGCTGAAACGAATACCGACCTGCCGCGCGCGGCTGACCAACTGGATGGCGATGATCGAATCGCCGCCCAGCTCGAAGAAGTTGTCGTTCAGGCCCACCTGTTCGCGCTTGAGCAGCGTTTGCCAGACCTGCGCCAGGCGCTGCTCCAGCACGCTGCGCGGGGCCACGTACTCGGCCTGTGCCTGCGCCGCGTCGGGGCGCGGCAGGGCCTTGCGCTCGAGCTTGCCGTTGGGGCTCAGCGGCATGCGTTCGATGAACACCAGCTGGTTGGGCACCATGTAGTCGGGCAGCGCCTGGCGCAATGGCGCACGCAGGGCCTCGCGCAGGCTGGTCTGCTGATCAGGTTGCCAGTGGCTGGGCACCACATAGCCCACCAACGCGCCGTCGAGGGCCAGCACCACCGCTTCGCGCACCGCATCCTGCTCCATCAGCCGCGCTTCGATCTCGCCCAGCTCGATGCGCAAGCCGCGAATTTTCACTTGATGATCGATGCGCCCGCGGTACTCGATCACGCCATCGGCGCGCTGGCTGGCCAGGTCGCCGGTGCGGTACAAGCGTTGCCCGCTGCCGAACGCACTGGTGACGAAACGCTCGGCCGTCAGCCCCGGGCGGCGATGGTAACCGCGCGCCAGGCCCTCACCGCCCAGGTACAGCTCACCGACCACCCCGGGCGGCACTGGCTGCAGTTCAGGGTCGAGCACGTAGGTCTGCAGGTTGGCGATCGGCTGGCCGATCGGCACCGCGTCGCGGCCCTCATCGCGGCAGGTCCAGTGGGTAACGTCGATGGCGGCCTCGGTCGGGCCATAGAGGTTGTACAGCGCCACGCCCGGCAGGCGCGCCAGCACCTGGTCCTGGGCGTCCACTGGCAGGGCTTCACCACTGCAGACGATCCGCCGCAGGCTCTGGCAACCGCCCACCTGCTCATCGAGCAGGAACATCTGCAGCATCGAGGGCACGAAGTGCAGCGTGGTGACCTGGTAGTGCCTGATCGACTCGACCAGCCGCTGCGGGTCACGATGGTCGCCCGGGCGAGCCACGGCCAGGCAGGCACCGGTCATCAGCGGCCAGAAGAATTCCCACACCGACACGTCGAAACTGAACGGGGTCTTCTGCAGCACCGTGTCGCCCGGGCCCAGGCCATAGGCCTGCTGCATCCAGCACAGACGGTTGGTCAGGGCGCGGTGGCGGTTGCCGGCGCCTTTGGGCTTGCCGGTCGAGCCGGAGGTGTAGATCACGTAGGCCAGCTGTTCGGGGTCGACCGACACAGCCGGCGCCTCGGCGGGCGCATCGTCCAGCACCAGGGTATCCAGCGCCAGCTGCGGCACCTGTGCCGGGCATGGCAGGTCTAGGTGCGAGTGGGTCAGCAGCAGCGCCACGCCACTGTCATCGAGCATGTAGCTCAAGCGCTCGGCCGGGTAGTCCGGGTCCAGCGGCACGTAGGCCCCGCCCGCCTTGAGGATCGCCAGCAGGCCGACGACCATCTCCACACTGCGCTCCACCGCAATGCCCACCAGCACCTCAGGGCCGATCCCGAGCCCCCTCAGGTGATGGGCCAAGGCATTGGCGCGCTGGTCGAGCTCGCGGTAGCTCAGTGCGGCATCAGCAAAACGCAGCGCCGGAGCGTCGGGGGTGGCGCGCACCTGGCGTTCGATCAGGCGCTGCACCGGTTGGTCGAGCGGGTATTCGGTGACGGCGGTGGCGTTCCACTGCTCGACGATCAACGCCTGTTCGGCGGCATCGAGCAACGCCAGCTTGGCCACCGGGGTGTGCGGCGCGGCGACGATGCCGCGCAGCAGGTTCAACCAGTGGCGGGCCATGCGCGCCACGCTGTCGCGGGCGAACAGGTCGCTGGCATAGACCAGCGCGGCGCCGAGCGCGCGCCCGTCATCCTGGGTTTCCAGGGTCAGGTCCAGCTGTGCGCTGGCGGCGTCCCACTGCAAGGGCGTCACGCTCAGCCCCGGCAAACCGAGGTCTGCAGCTTGGCGCACGCCGTCCTGATGGCTGTGCATGGCCTGGAACAATGGGTTGTGGCTGAGGCTGCGCGGCACGCCCAAGGCCTCGACCAGTTGCTCGAACGGCAGGTCTTCATGGGCCTGAGCCTCGCGCACCTGGTGCGCCACACGCTGCAGCACCGCGCTGAAGGCCTCGTTGGCGTCGAACTGCACCGCGAGCACCTGGGTGTTGACGAACAGGCCGATCAGCCTTTCGGTTTCCAGGCGATTGCGGTTGGCCACCGGCACCCCGACGCGCACCTGCGCCTGGCCACTGTAGCGGTGCAGCAAGGTCTGGAAGCTGGCCAGCAGCAGCACGAACAGGCTCACCCCGTGTGCCGATGCAAGCCCGCGCAGGGCTTGGGCCAGCGGCGCGGGAAGGTCCACCGACACGCGACCGCCCGCAGCGCTCAGGCTTGCCGGGCGCGGCTGGTCGGTGGGCAACTCCAGGACCTGCTGCGGGTCGCCGATCTGGGTTTTCCAATACGCCAGCTGCCGCTCGCCTTCACCGGCCTGCATCCACTGTCGCTGCCAGGCGGCAAAGTCTGCGTACTGCACCGCCAGCGCCGGCAGCGCCACGCCGCCGGCGTAGGTGGCCAGCAGCTCCTCGACCATCAGCGCCATCGACCAGCCGTCGGTGATGATGTGATGCAACACCAGCACCAGCAGGTGCTCATCCTGCGCCACCGGCACCCGGCACACGCGCAGCAGCGGGCCGTGCTGCAGGTCGAACGGGCGTGCGCTGATACGCTCGACGCAGGCGTGCAAGCGCTGTTGCAGCGGCAGGTCAGCGTTCGGCAACTCAGCGTGCTCAAGGGTCACGCGCGTCGGCGCATCGATGACCTGAAACACCTCGCCGCCGTCTTCGACAAAGCGCGTGCGCAGGCTGGCGTGGCGCGCGACCAGCGCATCGAAGCTGGCCTGCAAGCGCGCCTGATCCAGCGCGCCGCGCACCTGCAGCGCAGTGGCAATGTGGTAGGCGCTGCCGCTCGGCGCCAGCTGCCAGAGGAACCACTGGCGCTGCTGCGCGTACGACAGCGGCGCACGCTCGCCGGCCAGCGCCGGGACGATCGGCAAGCGCGCCACGTCGATGCCCCTCTCATGCAGCTTGGCGAACAGCTGGCGGCGCTTGTCCGCGCTCAAGCCGGCGATGCGCTCGACCAGCTGCTGATTGCGTGCGGCGTGTTCAGACGCGCCGCGTTCAGGCCCGAGGTGTTCAGACATTGTCCATCTCCAGTTCATCGAGCACGCCAAAGATCTGATCCAGCTCGCTGTCGCGCGCTTGGCTCGAGGCGTTCTGCTGCAGGTGTCCGGCCAGCTCGCCGAGGGTGCGCAGCCCATGGAAGTCGCGCAGCTTGAGCTCGATCTCGAATTCATCACGGATGCGCGACAGCAGCCGCACGACCTGCAACGAGTGCCCGCCGAGGGCGAAGAAGTCGTCGTCAAGGCCGACCTGCGGCACCTCCAGCAGGTCTTGCCAGATCAGCGCCAGACGCTGCTCCAGCTCACTGGCAGGCGCTGCATAGGCCTGCTGCAACACGCGCGCGTCCGGCGCGGGCAAGGCCTGCCGGTCGAGTTTGCCGTTGGTGGTCAGCGGCAGTGCCGCCAGCCACAACACGTGGGTCGGCACCATGTACTCCGGCAATTGCCCACGCAGGTTGGCCTTGAGCTGATCACGGGCCAGGGCTTGCGTGTGCGCCTCGGCGCTGGCCAGTGCCGGGTCGCGCGGCACCACGTAGGCCACCAGTTGCAACGACTCACCACGGCCATGGGCCAGCACCACCACGCTGGCCACCGCAGGGTCGGCCAGCAGGCGCGCTTCGATCTCGCCCAGCTCGATGCGAAAGCCGCGGATCTTCACTTGCTGGTCGATCCGGCCGCTGTACTCGATCACCCCATCGGCACGGTTGCGTGCCAGGTCGCCCGTGCGGTACAGGCGCCCGCCGTGGGCATCGAACGGGTTGGCCACGAAGCGCGTGGCGCTCAGGCCCGCGCGATTCAGATAGCCCCGGGCAAGCCCCGCGCCGCCGATGTACAACTCGCCCACGCAGCCTTTGGCGACGGGGTTGAGGCCGGCGTCGAGCAGGTACCAGGTCAGGTCGCCGATCGGTTCGCCGATCGGGCTGCTGGCGGGCTGGTCGAGGTCATGGCGGGTCAGCGCGCGGTAGGTGACGTGCACGGTGGTTTCGGTGATGCCATACATGTTGACCAGTTGCGGCGTGCGGTCGCCGAAGCGCTCGAACCACGGCCGCAGGCTGTTCACCTCCAACGCTTCGCCACCGAAGATCACCTGGCGCAACGCCAACGCCTGCGGGTTGGCGCAGGCCACCGGCATCAGTGCCTTGAACGCCGAAGGGGTCTGATTGAGAACAGTCACCCGCTCCTGGCTGAGCAACTGATGGAAGGCCTCAGGCGTGCGGCTGACGTCATGTGGCACCACCACCAGGCGCCCGCCATGCAGCAGCGCGCCGAAGATTTCCCAGACCGAAAAATCGAAACCGTAGGAATGGAACAGGCTCCAGACATCCTGCTCGTCGAAGTTGAACCTGCTCTGCGTTGCCGCGAACAGGCGCAGCACGTTGCGGTGGGTCAGCAGCGTGCCTTTGGGGTGGCCGGTGGAGCCGGAGGTGTAGATGACGTAGGCCAGGTGGTCCGGGCCCACACGCGGGGCCGGGGCATCACGACGCGCGTCGGCAGCCCCCAGGTCGAGCACCGGCAAGTGCTCGGGCAGCGGCAGGTGCGCCCGCACCGCCGGCTCGGCCAGCAGCAAGGCGATGCCGCTGTCTTCGATCATGTAGGCCAGGCGTTGCTGCGGGTAGGCCGGGTCCAACGGCACGTAGGCGCCGCCGGCTTTGAGAATGGCCAGCAGGCCGATCAGCATCGGCACGCCACGTTCGGCCGCCAGGCCGACGCAGACGTCGGGGCCGACGCCGCGTTCGACCAAGGTGTGGGCCAAGGCGTTGGCGCGCGCGTCGAGCTCGGCGTAGGTCAGGTGCTGAGCGTCACAGGTGATCGCCACGGCCGCGCCACGGCGCTGGGCCTGGGTGGCGATGACGCTGTGCAGGCAGTGTTCGACCGGCACCTGCAGCGGCTGGCCATTCCACCCGTGCAAGGTCGCCTGGTACTCGTCGACGCTTAACAGCGGCACGTCAGCCAGGCGCTGCTCAGGCCCATCGACCATGCCCTGCAGCAGCGCCTGCCAATGCCCGGCCAGGCGCTGCACCGTGGTGGCCGTGAACAGGTCGGTGGCGTAGGTGAACACCGCGTGCAGGCCGCCTGCAGACTCGAAGGTGTCGAGCATCAGGTCGAACTGACTGGTCTCGCTGGTCAGCATCAAGGCCTCCAGCTGCAACCCGCCCACCTCACGCCGTAGCGCACTCTGGCGGGCATGGGCTTGGTGGTTGAACAGCACCTGGAACAGCGGGTGATGGCTGTGACTGCGCTCGGGCTGCAAGGCCTCGACCAGTTGCTCGAAGGGCAGCGCCTGATGCGCCTGGGCGTCCTGCGTGGTGCGCCGCACTTGGGCCAACAGCGCGGTGACGGTCATCTGCGGGTCGAGCTGGGCCTGCAACACTTGGGTGTTGACGAAAAAGCCCAACAGGCCCTCGGTTTCCAGACGCTGGCGGTTGGCCACCGGCACCCCGACGCGGATTTCCGCTTGCTGGCTGTAGCGGTGCAGCAGCGCCTGCAACGAGGCCAACAGCACGCTGAACAAGGTGGTATTGGCCGCGTGCGCCAGGCCCTTGAGCTGCGCGGTCAGGGCCGCCTCCAGGCTCAGTTCCACGGCGGCGCCACGGCCACTGGCCTGCGCCGGGCGGGGGTGGTCCAGGGGCAGCTCGATGACGCTGTGGTCAGTGCCCAGTTGCGCGGTCCAGTAGGCCAGTTCGCGCGCCCCTTCGCCGCCTGCCAGGCGTGCACGCTGCCAGACGGCGTAGTCGGCGTACTGCACGGGCAGCGCTGGCAGTGCCGGCAGCTGGCCTTGGCTGAAGGCTTCATAGCCCAGCACCAATTCCTCGACCATGCGCTGCATCGACCAGGCATCCGAGACGATGTGGTGCTGTACCAGCACCAGCACGTGCTCGTCGTCGGCCTGGCGCAGCAGCGCGACCCGCAGCAGCGGGCCGTTGTCCAGGTCGAAGGGCTGACGGGCGAAGCCTTGTACCCACCCCGCGCAGTCGCTGCCGGCTGGCAGCGGTTGCGGCGCGAGGTCCAGGGCTGTGGGCGCCGCGATCACCTGCAGCAGTTGCTCGCCATCGTGGCGGAAGGTGGTGCGCAGGGTTTCGTGGCGCGCGATCAGCAGGTCGAAGGCCTGCTGCAAGGCACTGACGTCCAGTGGCCCGTGCAGGCGCAAGGCGACCGGAATGTGATAGGCGCTGCTCTGCGCATCGAGCTGCCACAGGTACCACTGACGTTCCTGGGCGTAGGACACCGGCAGCGGTTGCTGGCGGCTCACCGGCTGCAGCGGCGCATGGCGCGGTGCGTCCTGGCCGAGGCTGGCGGCAAAGGCACGCAGGGTGGTGTGCTCGAACACGCGCTTGAGGGCGATCTCTTGATCGAGCAGCACGCTCAGGCGCGACACCACTTGTGTGGCCAGCAGCGAATGGCCACCGAGCACGAAGAAATCGTCGTCGGCGCCCACTTCGCTGACCTGCAGCAGCTCGCCCCAGACCTGGGCCACGGCGTGCTCAAGCGGCCCTTGTGGCGGCAGGTAGGCGCGCTGCAACAGGCTGGCGTCAGGGGTTGGCAAGGCCGTGCGATCGAGCTTGCCGTTGGTGGTCAACGGCCATGCGCCGAGCAGCAGCCAGTGGGTCGGCAGCATGTACTCGGGCACCTGTCCGCGCAGGCTGACCTTGAGCTGCTCGCGCAGTGATGCCTGGGCTGCGGCCTCGGCGGTGACCTGTGTGGTGTCGGTCGGCACCACGTAGGCCACCAGTTGCAGTGACTCGCCGCTGCCGTGGGGCAGCACCACCACGCTGGCGACCGCAGGCTCGGCCAGCAGCCGCGCTTCGATCTCGCCCAGCTCGATGCGGTGGCCACGGATCTTCAATTGCTGGTCAAGCCGGCCGCTGTATTCGATCACCCCGTCGGCGCGGTAGCGGGCCAGGTCGCCGGTGCGGTACAGGCGCCCGCCGTCTGCACCGAACGGGTCGGCGATGAAGCGCGTGGCACTGAGCCCGCCGCGGTTCAGGTAACCACGCGCCAAACCCGCCCCGGCAATGTACAGCTCGCCCACGCAGCCCTTGGCCACCGGGTTGAGGTCGGCGTCGAGCAGGTACCAGCGCAGGTCGGGAAGCGGTTGGCCAATCGGGCTGTTGGCGCTCTGGCGCAGATCCTCGAGGGTCAGTGGGCGGTAGGTGACGTGTACGGTGGTTTCGGTGATGCCGTACATGTTCACCAGGCGTGGGGCGCGCTCACCGAAGCGCTCGAACCACGGCCGCAGGGCGTTCACATCAAGCGCTTCGCCGCCGAAGATCACTTCGCGCAGGGCCAGGCGCCCGGTGCCGGCGCAGGCCACCGGCTGCAGCGCCTTGAAGGCCGACGGGGTCTGGTTCAGCACCGTCACGCCCTCGCGGCACAGCAGTGCGTAGAACGCCTGCGGCGAACGGCTGACGTCATGCGGCACCACCACCAGGCGCCCTCCGTGCAGCCAGGCACCGAAAATTTCCCACACCGAAAAATCGAAGCCATAGGCATGGAACAGCGTCCACACATCGTGCTCGTCGAAGGCGAACCAGGGCGCGCTGGCCGTGAACAGGCGCAGGGCGTTGGCATGGGTCAGCAGCGTGCCTTTGGGCTGGCCGGTAGAGCCGGAGGTGTAGATGACATAGGCCAGGTTGTCCGGGCCGACGTGGGTGGCCGGAGCCTCGTCACGCTCGCCCTGCTCGCCCAAGGCGATCAGCGTCACGTGCTCGGGTAGCGGCAGGCCTGCCTGCACCGACGGTTCGGCCAGCAGCAGGGTGATGCCACTGTCTTCGATCAGGTAGGCCAGGCGTTGCTGTGGGTAGGCCGGGTCCAACGGCACGTAGGCGCCGCCGGCTTTGAGAATGGCCAGCAGGCCGATCAGCATCGGCACGCCACGTTCGGCCGCCAGGCCGACGCAGACGTCGGGGCCGACGCCGCGTTCGACCAAGGTGTGGGCCAGGGCATTGGCGCGGCGCTCGAGCTGGCCATAGGTCAGTTGCTGCTCGGCGCAGGTCACGGCCACAGCCTCCGGGCGTCGCTGGGCCTGCAGCGCGATCTGCTGGTGCAGGCAGGTGCTGACCGGGAACTGAGCCGGTGCAGGGTTCCAGGCCTGTAGGCTGGCCTGGTGCTCAGCGGCGTCGAGCATGGGCAGCTCGGCCAGCCGTCGCTCATCGCCCGCCACCAGCGCCTGCAACAGCGCCTGCCAGTGCTCGGCCATGCGCGTGACGGTGTCGGCCGTGAACAGGTCGCAGGCGTAGGTCAGCGCGGCGTGCAGCTCGCCCCCGCGCTCGAAGGTATCGAGGGTGAGGTCGAACTGGGTGGTCTGGCTCTGCCACTGCACCTGCCCCAGGCGCAGGCCGCCGGGCAAGGCGTAGGTGCTGAGGTCGGCCACCTCCGGCTGGTGGTTGTACATCACTTGGAACAGCGGCGTGCGGCGAGTATCGCGCTCAAGGTGCAGGGCTTCGACCAACTGCTCGAAGGGCAGGTCCTGATGGGCCTGGGCATCGAGCACCACGCCGCGCACCCGGCGCAGGAAGTCGTTCACTCGCAGCTGGCTGTCGACCTCGGTGCGCAGCACCTGGGTATTGACGAAGAAGCCGATCAGCCCTTCGGTTTCGCGGCGGTGGCGGTTGGCGATGGGCGTGCCGATGCGGATGTCCGCCTGGCCACTGTAGCGCTGCAACAACAGCTTGAAGGCCGCCAGCAGCACCACGAACAGGCTGACCTCCTGACGGCGAGCCAGACCGCGCAGCTGTTCGGCCAGTGCCGGTGCAACACTGAAGGTGCAGCGTCGGCCTTGCTGGCTGGGGTGTGCGGGGCGCGGGTGATCGGTGGGCAAGGCCAGCGGCGTCTGCTCGTGGCCCAGCTGGGCCAGCCAGTAGTCGAGCTGGCGCTGGCCCTCGCCCGCCTCCAGCCAGCGCCGCTGCCACAGGGCGTAGTCGCTGTACTGGATCGGCAGGGCTTGCCAGTTCGGCGCCTGGCCGGCCAGGCACGCGCTATAGGCCTGGATGAATTCTTCGATCAACACGCCCATCGACCAACCGTCGGCGACGATATGGTGCAGGGTGAGCAGCAGCACGTGCTCGTCGTCGGCCAGCTTGAGCAGGTGCACGCGCAGCAGCGGCCCGTTGGCCAGGTCGAACGGCGCCTGCGCCGTGGCCTCGGCCAGGGTCGACACCTGTTGTTCACGGGCAGCGGGGTCGAGTGCGGTCAGGTCATGCGTCTGCACCGCTACCGGAGTCGAGGCCAGGGCCCAGCGCACCTCGCCGTCGGCCTGGCGCTGGAACACCGTGCGCAAGGTTTCGTGGCGCGCCAGCAGGGCGGCGAACGCAGCCTCCAGCGCCGAGGCGTCCAGGCGACCGGTCAGGCGCACCGCCGCCGGCAGGTTGTAGGCGCCACTGTCGGGCGCCAGCGCCCAGAGAAACCACATCCGTTGCTGGGCGAACGACAGCGTGTGCCGGTCCTCGGCCGCCACCCCGGCAGGGATCGGCAATTGCTGAAAACTCACCCCTTCCTTTGCCAGCGCGGCGAGAAACGCGCGCCGCTTGTCCAGAGGCAGACCGATGAAACGGCCGGCGAGCATGAGGGATTGGTCAGCATTCATTTCGAGGCGTCCGGATTCAGAGGCGGGAGGCGCACAGGCGTGTCGTCCCTATAGAACGAATCCGCCGCCGAAAAATTAGCCGGCCCGGACGTGCGCTGACCATGGGTGCCGGGCACGCGCAATCGGCGCTGGCTGCAGGTGGCCAGGCGCACCGAACGCGGCATGAGGGGTTGCGAAAGCACGCGACGACGGACGTCTTGCCGCGAAGGGAGGGTGCAGGCAGAAACGGCCTGACGCAGGGTGCGTCAGGCCGTTTCGGGATCAGCGTTCAGGCGCTGGTTTCAGGCTTTGGTTTCAGGGCCTGGTCTCAGGCTCAGGTGAGCGAACGGACGCCCACCGAACGCGCATGGCCACGGGTGGTGACGATACCGAGGAACGAGATCACGATCGCCAGCCCCAAGGTGGCGCTGACTTCGGCGCGGTGCGCTTCGGTGAACATCATCACCGCCAGCGCCGCGCTGATGAAGATGATCACCGCCCAGGTCAGGTACGGGAACAGCCACATGCGGAACTTCAGCTCGGTGTTCTCACGTTCCAGGCGGCGGCGCATGCGCAGTTGCGAAATGGCGATCACCAGGTACACCAGCAGCGCGATGGCGCCGGAGCTCGCCAGCAGGAACTCGAACACGCCTTTGGGGGCGAAGTAGTTGAGCACGGCGATGGCGGCGCCGATCAAGGTGCTGCCGAACACTGCGGCATACGGCACGCCGACCTTGTTGGTGTGCTTGAGTACCGCCGGGGCGTCGCCGCGTTTGGCCAGCGAGTACATCATCCGCGAGGCGATGTAGATCGAGGAGTTCATGCAGCTGGTGACCGCCACCAGCACCACCATGTCGACCATGAAGGCGGCATGGGGAATGTTCATGATTTCCAACGCGCGCTGGTAGGAACCCACCACCGCCAGTTGCGGGTCGTTCCACGGCACCACGGAAATGATCACGAAGATCGACAGGATGTAGAAGGTGCTGATGCGCCAGATCACCGAGCGGGTGGCCTTGGCGATGTTGCGCGACGGGTCGCTCGACTCGGACGCGGCAATGGTCACAGCCTCCGTGCCAATGAAGCTGAACATCACCGTAATGAACGCACCGATCACCGCCGACCAGCCGTTGGGCGCAAAGCCGCCTTTTTCTGCGATCAAGGTGCTCAGGCCGCTGACTTCACGGTCCGGCAGCCAGCCCATCAGCGCTGCGGCGCCCAGGCCGATGAAGCAGAGAATGGCGGTGACTTTGAGGATGGCGAACCAGAACTCGAACTCGCCGTACTTGGCCACGCTGAACAGGTTGGTGCCGGCCAGCAGCAGCACCGAGGCCAGGGCGAAGATCCAGCTGTCGATGTGCGGGAACCAGGCATTGAGCACATGCCCGGCGGCCAGGGCTTCGATGGGGATCACCAGCACCCAGAACCACCAGTACAACCAACCGATGGTGTAGCCAGCCCAGCGGCCGATGGCCTGGTCGGCGTAAGTGGAGAACGAGCCGGTGTCGGGGTGGGCCACGGCCATCTCGCCGAGCATGCGCATGACCAGGACGACCAAGGTCCCGGCCACGAAATAAGAGATTATGGTGGCCGGGCCAGCTGCCGCGATGGCGTGCCCTGAACCGACGAAAAGTCCGGCACCGATGATGCCCGCAATGGACAGCATCGTTACATGACGTGGCTTGAACCCTTGCGCAAGGGCATTGCCATCAGATCCCACGGTGTTCATTCGATATTGTTCTCTTTTTGCTGACACAGGAAAGGACGGGCAGGCGTAGGCGATCTTATCTCCTTGATTGCACTGTGAATAACGCGGCACGCACGGGATTTTGTTGAGGTTTTGCCCGTGTGTCAGGGTGCTGCGCGGTGAATGACGGTGCCCATTTAAGCCCTGTGCGCCTGTGGGAATTTATGCGAGAACGCCTTGGGAGTGCGTGATTGCGACGACGGTTGTCTGATCGCGGCAGATGTCGGGATTGGCATGTCTGTTTGCGTCATGGGGTGTGACGCAGGGGGTGCGGCGCATGCCGGCAACACCGGCGCAGGCCTGAGAACTTTGCTGTGGCGAGCGATCAGACGCGTCGGTACTGCTGCAGCGGGCTGCGGGGCGAGGCGGGATCGGTCATCTCGATCAGGCCAGCCGCCAGGGCAGGCTTGAGGTAGTTCTGGTTGAAGGTGGGTCGGTGTGCGAGGCCCAGGCGTTGCATCAGTTCGCTGGCTCTGAGGGTGGTGCCGGGAGTGAGCACGGCGAGCAGGCGGGCGACGGGGGCGGTTACTTGATCGGTTACTTGGTCGGTTACTTGGTCGGTGGCTGGGTTAGCCGCGTATGGGTCCCCGGGTTTCATAGCATTTTCAGGCTCGCTTTCACTGGCCTCGCGCAGCGCCTGCTGCAAGGCTTGCAGCATGAACTCGACGAACGGCGTGGCCTCCCCCACCTGGTCGGCCAAGGCCAGCGCCGCGTAATAGGACTCTTGCCGAGCGCAGATCACCGACTCGACCGGCAGGTGGGTCTGGTCTGGTCTGGTCTGGTCTGGTCTGGTCTGGTCGTAACAGCAAACCGTACATCACCCAAGTGCTGTTGATTTTTCATTGATTACCAGATTTTCAACATGCGTTGAAATGTGAGTTTCCAGTGAAATTGCTCGACATGATTTTACTCTCGCCGCAGTGCGCGACGCTGTACCCTGGCGGCTCTGCGGACGGAGTAATGTTGATATATCTGACACGCATCTAGGACTTTTCGACTTTTAGCCGTATGACTCAGAGACTACTTTCCTGCGACTTATCGGCGTGGCAATACCACTCGATGCATCCACCAGCTGTTGCCTGGCGGCCACCCTACCGATTACTCGGACTGCCATGAAAAAGCCCGCCCCTACCACTCTCATTGCTACACCTCATTTGTCCGTTCACAGCGGCCTGAGCCGTGAGGACGCACTCGCGTATGCCCAGCAACTGTTGCAGGGCATCGAAGAGTCGCTCGATGGATATCGCACGACCAAAGCCGGTACCTCGGAAATGCACAACGTCCTCAGCGCTGTGCGCGCTGCGCGGACGGGACAGACGCTGTTGGCGCATGTGATGGGGCTTGATCCAGCTGAGGCACGCCGGCTGTAGGGCCGATTCAGCGCTCACTTAATGGAGTATCAGCAGGTTGAACGCTGGTTCGCAGCCTTGAAAATCGTCAAATGATCACTGAATTTGACTGAATGTTTCAGTTCTATCGCGCAAGCGCTTTGTCCTTCGAACACTGCAGCCGTTTCGACGTTGCTGGCCCAATGCCTTGGAGTTAACGTCCTCAGGCCGGCACTGACGTCCCGCCACTCCCGTCCATGGTCTACACCCCCTGGATCCGAAGCCCAGCCAACGATTTCCTGCTCCAACCGTACGGTAACCGTACAGAATTGACGCGCCTCAGGCTCTCGCCTACGATTCACCTCGTACGGTCTGTGTACGTACGGAGCCAAATACATTGCGAATCAGATGGATCACACGGCTCCAGACTGGAAACCGGTACGAGCGATGAATCGTCACATGAGCAGAGGACTTCGAGCAGATAAGCGCGTCAAAGAGACTGGATCCAAGCCAGAGGTAGGCAATCAAATCGATCAACATACAAGATTAATGAGGACGTCATAATGTCATCAGTAGGCGAAACACTTCAGGGTGCAAAAACTGCGAGATTGGACTTGAAAACAACTGAGTTTGCCAAGGAGGTCATTCGTAAAGCTGCAATTATTTCCGGACTCGACATGACTTCCTTCATTGTCGCTTCAGCCTTTGAAAAGGCTGAAGCTGTCCTGGAATCTCATCAAAGAATAGAAATTTCGGAAAAAGCCTTTGCTCGTGCTCATGAACTGAGCATACAAGCCATGAACAATCCGAAAGCCCATAAAAATCTTGTTGAACTACTACGGCAAAGAAATGAAAAATCCCAAACCGGTGTACGTCCAAGTAAACCTGAATAATTCACTGCACCAAGTAAAAATCAACAAGTCGTTTAAGTGTGGCGATCCGGTTATTGACCACTATCTTCGTTCCGGAAATCTCAAGCGCGCTGTAAATTCTGAAAACCTTCACGCCACAGCTGTGTGCAATGAACACTATGACGTCGTTGGCTTCATGACCGTGGGTTTCTCGCAGCTCGCGGCCAATCGGGTGAAAACGCCAAAGGGCAACCAACCCAAAATGCTTGCGGTCGCCAAGGTATTCATGATCGGCATCGATCAAGCCCATCAGGGAAAAGGACTTGGCACAGATCTGATGCTTGAAGCATTTGAGAAAGCCGTGGCTGTACACCTGCATATGCCGCTAAAGGGGATTTTCCTGGATGCCGCTCCAGGTAAAGCCTCGTTCTACGCAACCGTGTTCGGCTTCAAAGCGCTTGACGCTGACTGCATCGGCCCAAACGGAACCACCCCGATGTTCATACCTATCGAGAACGTGATAGCTGCTCTCATGGAAGTCAGCGATCTCGCCTAATAAACGCGCGTCATGCGGTATCGAACTGTTGTTTAACGAGTAAAACCACTCGTCCTGCAGCGTCTGAAAGCCCGTCCATTCGATCCGTTGCGCACATGAACTGGGTCGTTGATGCCCTTTCAAAACGGCGAACAGACGTGTGAAGACTGACGATTGATGACCCGCTGATAGGAAATCCTCAGCCTTGGTATAAAAGCGGGCCATCCGAAAACAGTCGTATATTTTTTCGAACAAGCGTGAGTGGATCTTCAAACCAAATGCGTTAATGATTGTAAGAAAATTCTGTATTTTTACCAAATACTACAGCTTAGCCTGACGCGCGACTTATCCTACGCGCGCTGCAGCCGTTTCGACGTTGTTGATCCGAGGCAAGAGGATTAATTTCCTCTGGTCGTCGTCCTGACGATCAGGGTGTGAGAGCCCGGCGGATTATCGGAATGCTGTTATGGCAGCCGTTCGTGGGCAGACTTCGGTCTGGCCGGAATTCCGATGTTCGCCGGTCTCTCACCCTGCGAACGGCTGCCACCCATTTCTGTGAGAGGAACTGTCTGGCAGCCACTACCGCGAACACGGAGTCCCGCCATGAAAAAACCAGTCCCTGATCCACCCCGCAAAATCATCCACACCCCTTACCTCGCCATCCACGACGACCTCAGCCCGCAAGACGCTCTGACCTACGCTGAACAATTGCTGCACGCTATCGAAGAGTCGCTCGACGAATACTGCTTGGCCAATGCCGGTACCTCAGGGATGGCGCTGTTGATCGGCGCCGCCCATGCCGCCCGCAGTGGCCAGGCGTTGTTGGCGCATGCGTTGAAATCCGAAGCTGGGGAAACAGTTTAGGCGCGAGAGGCCGGCGCTGGACTCATGCAGGACCAGCGCCTGGCTCCCAAACCCACAGGCTTACAGGTTTACAAATTTACAACTTGACCAGGCGCTTTATCCACGAGTAGCTTAGCTCCATTGACCCGGAGAACTAAGATGCTGCACGCCCCCTCAGTCGGACCCCATGCTCAAAACCGAAATAGGGAAGCAATCGAGGCCGAATTGCGTCAGCGTTTCGAGAGGCATCTCGCTCACGCCTCAGATGAAGCCCTGCTTCAGGTTGTCCAACTCCAGGATGCCAAAGCGTTCGCTGCACTGACCAAACCCGAACGGGCTGAGACGCGCAGCGCTGATGTAAGAAGTCAAGCGGCCAAAGCAAGAATGCTGGGCAAGGCATTTGACCGAGTGATGGAGCGGTGCGAATTGCTGGAAGCCAGCGAAGTGGTGGAGATTCTAGGAATTTCCAAGCAGGCATTGAGCCAAAAAACCAAGGCCGGCCAAATTCTGGCGTACTCCAATCAGAGGCGGAAATATTATCCAGCCTTTCAGCTCAGGGGTAATAAAATAAGGCCTGAGTTCTACAGGCTGCTCAAGGATCTGGGGGTTGACCCGGCCGATCCGTCAGCGATCAATTTTATGATCCAGCACTTGATCAGTAATATGGACTTCTCTGAGCCAGGCGAGCCGAGCAATGTCATGCCACGCTTCAAACTTATTCAGGACGAGGCCGCTTTTCAGATCATCAAACGTGATTATCTATACGCTTTTGAAATGGGTCAGTAGAATAAATCACCTGCTCAATCCTGTCTCAGACCAGGATGACACCCAAGCTTTCAAGTAGCTCTTCAGTGGTTTCACCCTGCGATAACACTGCACCCGCCACAGGTCTGTAGTCGAGGGCCTTTACCTGCACGGCTCTATGCCCAAACAACATAAGGTTGCAAGCAAGCATGGAACCACTGACGGAGTAAACAGCAGAGGGGTAAAGCAGCCCATCAATGTTATTCAGGCGGTGCATGCACAGGTAGCTAAGTGCTCGCGTCAACTGATAGCCGCGCGCGCCCTGCCCTTTTGCTTGTACAAGATCTCTGAGCTTGTGATGAGTGACGCGATTAGCAAGGACGCCAATGTCCACGGCTCGCAAAGGACGTAACGTTTCGTAGCGATAAAGAGAGCTTGCCATCAAACGCACCTCGGGCACGGCTTGTGTATCAACGCCTTGCCCCGATTGAAATGACTCCGCAATGGCTACCTCCTCGCTAAACCCCAGGTAAAAAACACCAATTTTTTGCTCGGGATCAGCATATCTTGTGTAGGAATCAGTTTTATAGTTAATAGGGTGCGCGTCATATTTCGATGGCTGCGTGCGATAGAAATACGTAGCGTTTGGAACTATTCGGATCAAGTTTTTATACTTGGCCAGATTTTCGAGCACGTGTTATGACTCGAGGCTATACCTTTCAAATTCATTCATGAGAACACGACTCACCTGATAAAACGAATCCAGACAACCATCCGGACCTGCTCGCCTCTATATTTCGCCTGCAAAACAACCAGATCAGACAAATATAAAGACATCGAGCATTACCGCACAACCACCGAATAAAATTAATTATCAAGACACACTTTATGAGTAATTATTCGGAATCTACTGACAGAGCAAGCCCTTATATGACGGCTGACAAACATCGAGTGACATGCAGAAACAAATTGAATAACAACGCTCTGTGCATTCAAACGAAGCATGTTCATTGACACACATGTCAAACCGCTTTCACTACCAGGACGCCTACGCAGATTTGAGCGAATGTAACGCGAGCAGAAGCCAATAGCGGCCAGATGGTCAGGGACGTATCGCACATCTGCGTGCCATCCGCCCCCTTCCAGCCTTACACCGAAGCAGTCCCCTCCGGCGCATTGTCCTTGAGCAACACCATGCTCTGCGGCGAAGACAACGCAATGCCCTCCTCGCGCAGCGCCGCCAGGATGTTGAACAGCAGATCACTGCGCGCCCCACCCACCTGCCGCGGCCCGGCCACATAACCGCTGACCGCGATCACCATGCCGCTGGCCGTGATGTCCTTGAACGTCACCGACGGCGCCGGCGCATCGAGGATGCCTTCGTGGTGCTGGTAGGCCGCCAGGAGTATCTCGCGCACGCGGCTGGCGTCGGTGTCCAACGGTAGCGTGAGGCTGATGCCGACCACGCCCAGAGCATTGGCCATGGTCACGTTGCGCACGTTCTGCGAGATGAACTGCGAGTTCGGCACGATCACCGTGGAGCGGTCGGACATCTGGATCTCGGTGGCGCGCACGTTGATCCGGCGAATGTCGCCTTCGACGCCGGCCAGGCTCACCCAGTCGCCGACTTTCACTGGGCGCTCGGTGAGCAGGATCAGGCCGGAAATGAAGTTCTGCACGATCTGTTGCAAGCCGAAACCGATCCCCACCGACAGCGCGCTGACCACCCAGGTCAGGCTGGTGAGGTTGATGTGCAGGGTCGACATCACCACCGAGGCCAGGAACAGGAAGCCGAGGTAGCCGACCAGGGTCACCAGGGACGCACGCATGCCAGCGTCCATGTCGGTGTCCGGCAGCAGGCGTTCGCCCAGCCAGCGCTTGAGCACGCGGATGGCGAACAGGCCGACGAAGAAGATCAGTACCGCGAGGAAGATGTCTTGCGGCACCAGGTTGAGGTTGCCGAGCACCTTGCCGCCGCTGCCATCCCAGTCGCCCAGGCTCATCAGCAGTTCGCCCGGGCTGGTGCCCGAGGGCATGAAGGCGAACATTACGGCAACCAGCAGCATCAGCGTGCGCCCGACGCCGCCCAGGATGGTGCTGGCCTGGGCCTGGTGCCGCTGCTGCAGGCCCAGGGCCGAGGCCAGCGCCAAGCCACCGGGTTGACGCGGCGAGAGCAGGGTTTCGCAGAGGTCGCCAAACACCGTGACCATCAGGTAGGCGCAGGTGGCGACCACGCTGATCCACAGCAGCTTGGCCGTGAGGAAATAGGCCAGTGTCAGGAAGCCGGTGAGCAGCGCACCGAGGATGACCGCCGCCCACACCAGGACCACGAACGGAATCAGCCCGGCCAGCCCCGTGGGGCGCGGCAGGCCGTGTTGACGGCGGGTCCGCCGGTAGCTGAGCAGCGCGGCGATGAACAGGATTGCCACCACCAGCGCGGTCAGGCCGTTGGTGGCGAGCGTCAATGCCAGGCTGGTGCCGATCACGCTGTTGATGCGCTCGACGGTCAGCAGCAGCATCAGCGACAGGGCCAGTACCTGCGGGAACCAGCCCAGGGCGCTGGCGACTTCATCGGGGATCGGCGGCAGGCGCCAGGACGGGCGCTGCAACATCAGCATGGCCCGGCCCAGGCCAGAGATGAAGGCGCTGAACACCACCAGGGTGAGGATGTGATTGGTGACGCTGGCCAGGTCGCTGCTGAGCTCGGCGCTGTTTTCCAGGCCCCAGCGCACCAGCGATACCGCGCCGCCGATGGTGCACAAGGTGGCCAGGCTGACGCCCAGGGCCAACGCGCTACGGCGCAGGCGCCCCTCGGGCAGCCAACGCACCATCAGGCGTGCCAGCAACCGCTCCAGCACGCCACGCCCGAGGGTCCAGACCAGGATCGCAGCGAGCAGGCTGGAGAGGAAGAACCAGCGGTGCTCGGCGCTGAACGCGCTGGCCACGGCATCGGCAGCGTCGCTGCGCAGGCCGCTCAGGCGCGCCACGTCTTCATCGGTCGGGCGGATCAGGCTCGACCAGAACGCTGGGCTCAATGGGCTGGCGGCGCGGCTGCTGATCTGTGAATTGAACAGGCTGCGGCGCAGGTTGACGATCTGTGTCGAGAGGTCACGCGCCGATTGGGACAGGTCAGTGGCCTGCTTCTGTTCGGCGTTCAGCGACTTCTGCTGGGCCGTGAGCTGACGGCGCTGCTGGGTCAGGCTGTCGGGCTCGTCGGCCTGGGCCGGACCCACCACGTTGAGCTGGTCGGCCACGCGCTGCAGCTCGGTGGCGCGCTGGGCGCCGAGGTCGGCGGCCTGGCGCTGCACCTGCAAGGCGGCTTGGCGCAGTTGGGAAAGCAGATCGTCGTTGGCGTTGGTGGTCACCGCCTGACGGACCTGATCGAGGCGCGTATTGAGCTGGTCCAGGCTGGCGTCTTCGGCCAGCGTCTGCTGTTCGGCAGAGGCCAGGCTGGGCGCCGTAGTGGCCGGCGCAGACCAGGCAGGGGTCGCGACCCACAGCAGCAGGGCCAACAAACCCACACAGAAATGGTCAAGGCGGGTGCGCCTCATCGTGTTTTCCTCTTTACATCTCGATTGAAAGGGGAATTCTAGGCGGGGCGGTGCTGGCTGGGAATGAAAAAGCGTTCATTACGGTGAGGATGAGTGGGGACAGCGTCTGGATTACCGCTCAACGGCGGTGGATCCACCCCAAGGAGCCGCTACTGCCGCGATGGCCAGCGAAGCCGGCCCGATTCAGGCGTAGCGCCATAACAGGGGATCGCGGTGGCAGGACTGGGTCGGCTTCGCCGCCCATCGCGGCGATAGCCGCTCCCACAGGGATCTGGGTAAGAGCGAGGGCGACGAAGCCGTCCTGGCACACGCGACACGTACTGCCAGGCACTACACGATGGCAGCCATTAGGGCTGCGGCGCAGCCCATCGCGACTGACCGGAGCGCCGGACCGGTCGCTCCGACAGAGCTCTTACAGGGCGCCTACAGGACCGTGTGGCTCACGGCTTCTTGCGCTTGCCGCCATTGAAACTCGGCACCTTGCGCACCGGCTTCACCGAAGGCGGCTCACTCCCGGCACTGTCCATCCACTTGCCCAACCCACGCTTGGCCGTGCTTTCCTTGGGTTTCTTCGGCTTCTTGGGTTTCTTGATCACCTGCCCGCTGGCATCGGTCTGCGGCACGCGGTGGTCGGGGATGAAGTCCGGCTCGTCGTGGCGCGGCAGGGTTTGGCGGGTGAGGGTTTCGATGGCCGCGAGCAACTGCACTTCGTCCGCGCACACCAGCGAAATCGCCTCACCGGTGTTGCCGGCCCGACCGGTGCGGCCGATACGGTGCACGTAATCTTCAGCGACGATCGGCAGATCGAGGTTGACCACCAGCGGCAGGTCATCGATGTCGATCCCGCGCGCAGCCACATCGGTGGCCACCAGAATCTGGATGTCGCGCTGCTTGAAGCTGTCCAACGCACGCTGGCGGGTGGCCTGCGGGCGGTCGCCATGGATGCCATCGACCTTGAGGCCCTCGCCCTGCAGACGCTCGACCAGTTGATCGACACCATTGCGGGTCTTGGCGAACACCAGCACCTGGCCCCAGCGCTGCTTGCGCAGCAGGTGGCAGAACAGGTCGGCCTTGCGCTTTTTGTCGACCGTCACCAGCCACTGCTTGACGCTGCTGGCGGCGGCATTGCGCGGGCTGACTTCGATGCTCAGCGGGTCTTGCAGGGCCAGGCCTGCGAGCAGGCGGATCTGCTCGGAGAACGTGGCGGAGAACAGCAGCGTCTGGCGCTTGCGCGGCAGCGCGGCGTACACCGCTTGCAGTTCTTCGGCAAAGCCGAGGTCGAGCATGCGGTCGGCTTCATCGAGCACCAGGGTCTGTACCTGGTTGAACTTGACTGCCTTCTGCCGGAACAGGTCGAGCAAGCGACCCGGGGTGGCGACCAGCAGGTCGACGCCACGGCGCAGGCGCATCATCTGCGGGTTGATGCTGACCCCGCCGTACGCCGCGTAGGTGCTGATCGGCAGGTGCTCGGCGTAGGCCTGCAGGTTGGCATGAACCTGCTCGGCCAGCTCGCGAGTGGGCACCAGGACCAGGGCGCGAATCGAATTGCTCGCGACCTTCTCGCCTTCCATCGTCAAACGTTGCAGCAGTGGCAGGCCGAAGCCTGCGGTCTTGCCGGTGCCGGTCTGGGCGGCGGCCATCAGGTCGCGGCCGGCCAGCACGGCGGGAATGGCCTGGGCCTGGACCGGCGTCGGCGTGGTGTAGTCCAGTTCCTGCAAGACGCGCAGCAGGGGTTCGATCAGGCCGAGGGAGGCGAAAGTCATGGCAATACCGTCAGGGGTTCAGCGAAGGCGGCGAGTTTACCGCAACGCCCTGCCCTACTTGCACATTTTGCCGGGCAGCGGCGCATCCGCCTGAGGCGCGGCTGGCGGCGGCGCCTTGCGCCACTGCGGCAGGCCGATCAGCACCACTGCGCTGATGATCACTGCCATGGCCAGGCGTTCCTCGGCGCCGATCTGCTCGCCCGCAAAGACGATGCCCAGCAACACGGCCACCGCCGGGTTGACGTAGGCATAGCTGGTGGCCGCCGCTGGACGCACGTGCTTGAGCAGGTACATATAGGCACTGAAGGCGAGGATCGAGCCGAACAGCACCAGATACGCCAGCGCGCCCCAGCCAGCGGCGCTGGGCATCTGCGTCAGGCGCTCGCCGCTGATCGCGCTGCCGATCAGCAGGATGGCGCCACCGAGCAGCATCTCGCAGGCTGCAGCCATCGCACCCTGAGGCAACGGCAGGTGTTTGCTCCATACCGAACCAAAGGCCCAGGCCGCTGCGGCAAACAGGATCAGCAGCGCGCCCAGGGGGCTGGCCTGCAGGTTGGAGCCCAAGTTGAGCAAGCCGATGCCGGCCAGCCCAAGGAGAATCCCTGCCCACTCCAGGCGTGAGTTGCGATGGCCGAACCACAGCCCGAACAACAAGGTGAACAGCGGCACCGTTGCAATCGCCAACGCTGCGACGCCAGAGGCTACCCCTGCATGTTCAGCCAGGGTCACGCCGCCGTTACCGCAACTGAGCAGCAAAAAACCGATGGCCCCCGCCGCTCGCCACTGGGGCCAGGTGGGGTTGGCCACCCCGCGCCAGCGCAAGAAGCCATACAGCAACGCGCCAGCCATCACGAAGCGCACCCCCGCCATGAGCATGGGCGGCCAGGATTCGACGCCAATGCGGATCATCAGGTAGGTGGAGCCCCAGACGAAATACAGGGCCAGGAAGGCGCCGATCAACAGCAGCGGGAAACGACGAGAGGCAGGCATGGCAGGGGCTCGAAATCCATTCAAAGAGCCCTGATTCTAAGACTGGCCGTCTGAAAACCTTAGTTACAATCTGCGACGAAATGACCCACACACTTTGCGCAAACCGCCGCGTTCAGTGGCGCAGCAGCAACCGCCCCTCGATCGGCTGAAAGCGCGTCGCCGCGCGGATCAGTGACATGGCCGTGGTGCCAGGCACGCCATACACCACCGCCTCGACACCATGGCGCTGGATCACTCGCTCCAGCAACAGGTCGAAATCACCGTCGCCCGAAGCCAGCACCACCTGGTCGACGCGGCTGGCGGCCTCGACCACATCCAGGGTGATGCCCACGTCCCAGTCGCCCTTGGCCGAGCCATCGCTGCGCTGGATATAGGGTTTCAGACGCACCTCGAAACCGAGGTTGCGCAGAATCTGCTGGAACTGCTGCTGTTTGGCATCGCCGCGGTCGATGGCGTAGGCCACCGCTTCGACGATCTCGCCCTCGCGGCTGACATCCGCCCACAGCGCGGCGTAGTTGAAGTGGCAGCCGTGGACCTGGCGCACGGTGTAATAGAGGTTCTGTACATCCGCGAACAGCGCGATCTTCTTCACCTGGACTTCCTCGGTGGCGGGGCCTGAGCAACGGGTAACTGCGTGACGGTCGGGGCCGAGCGTTCCAGCCCTCCTGCGAACGCCAGCCCAAGCGTGCCTTCACTCAAGCCAATCGGGCGCCAGGCGCCCGGAAACGGCCACCGAGTATGCCAGACCGGTCAGATGAACGTGTCGTCGTCCGCGAAGCCGCCGCCATCATCGCTGCCATAGTCGGCGTCGGAAAAGCCGCCGTGGCCCTGGTCATCACCGCCGTTGTCGGCCACGTGCCGCTGATCGGCCGAATCCTGCCAGCCGCCAGTGTCACTGGCCGGCGCGGGTTGCTCCTCGATCACATTGACCACTTCCTGCGGCTGCGAGCCATGGCCGAACAGGCTGCTGATGCCTTGCGCCAGCAGCACGCCACCCGCCACGCCGGCGGCGGTCTGCATGGCACCGCCCAGGAAGCTGTTGGCCCCGCCACGGACCGGGGCCGCAGCGCCAGCCGGTGCGCCATTGCCAGAGACGGGCGCCGCGGCGCTGCCCGGCCCTTGATCACGCCAGCCACCGCCAGAGGGTGCCGGGGTGCTGGGCCGCGGTGGTGCGGCGGGGGTCGAGGATCGAGCGCTGCCGCCGAACAGGCTGGACAAAAAGCCGCCGCTGCCCTGGTCGCTGGACTGACTGGGCTGGGCGCGCGCCTGTTGCAGCTCGGCCTGCAGCTGTTTGTTCTGTTCATCCAGGCGTTTGAGCGCGGCTTCCTGCACCAGAATCGCCTGGGCCATGTAGTAGGCGGCGGCCGGTTGCTGGCGCAGGTGTTCTTCGATACGCGCAGCGGCCTGGGCGTCACGTGGCTGGCCAGCGTCTTCGGCTTGGCGCAGGCGGCTGAACAGGCTGTCGATCAGGTGTTGCTCTTCGGTATTCATAGGGGCTACCTCACACAGGTGAGCGGGACATCGGACAGGCTCAAGATGGGGCGGCTGGCGCGCGGCTTCAATCGCCTGGCCGATGAAACTTTCTTCAGCCCGGGCCCGCCGTGGGCTAAAGTGGCGCCTTGCTTTTTGACCCTGCGATAGTGACCGATGACTCCCTATAGCGTTCTGCGCGACTCCCTGCGTTTCTTCCGCCTGCACCTCGCAGGCATCGCCCAGCTGTGCTTGCCTCTGCTGGTGCTCGAAGCCCTCTGCTCACAATTGCTGCTGCAGCAACTGGGTGAAAATGCCAACCCCGGCTATGCGCTGCTCATCAGCCTGCTGTTCTACCCGTTGTATACCGCAGCGCTGATTCTCTACCTCGACACCCGCACCCACGGCAAGGACATCCCCAAGCGCGACCTGTTCGCCCGCGCCTTGCAGCTGTGGCCGCAGATGACCCTGCTGATCCTCATCAGCTCGCTGCTGACCATGGCCGGCTTGGCGCTGTTCATCTTCCCGGGCGTGTGGATCATGATCAACCTGGTGTTCGCCGAGTTCTTCCTGGTGCTGCGCGGGCGCCCGGTGGTGCAGGCCATGCGCGACAGCGCGAGCATGACCACCGGCCATTTCATGGCGATTCTGGTGTGCCTGCTGTCGGTGGTGGCGCCACTGTGGCTGATCGACGGCCTGTTGTTGATGGCCTTCCCCGATCCGCAGCCAGGTGTGTCACTGCTGATCGACAGCGTCGGTGGCTTCCTGCAATTGTTGAGCACGGTGGTGATGTATCGCTTCTTCATGCTGCGTGAGGCGCAGTTGGCGGGGTGATGGCGCCGGTTGCGCGGCATGATCGACCGGTGCGCGGCGCAAGCCCGGTCGATCCGTCCAGAGGCAGCTTGGTTTGCCCTGAACTGCGGTCCACGCACTCAGCTGTCAAGGCGACCGTCTTGATCGCCTGCTGATCACTGAAGCCGACCACCTGGGTAACGCCGTCGACTCTGGCAGACCGCCCTGCAGCTCATCGATTCGAAGGGCACGCGGCTGGGTCGAACCGCTTGCTCACACGAAAACCGCGCGTTGTTCGCCGCAGCGCGGCCCGCCGGGCTGGACGATCTGTTACTGCGTCAGTCGATGGCTGTCTTCAATCAGTGAATGGATTTCTTCGGCGCCCAGTGGGCCGTTCAGAAGTACGGTGATCCAGTGTTCCTTGTTCATGTGGTAGGCCGGATAGATGCCCGGTTTTTTCCGTAACGACCCCACTAACGCTGGCTCGACTTTCACGTCCAGAACATCGACTCGGCCATCTCGATCGATACCGATTTTCTCGGCAGGAATGTCCATGAGCAACGCATACCACTTGTCATTATCCGAATGCCTGAACACCGCGTAGTCAGGGAATTTCTCCCAGGGGTGATCAGGTTTCGTCTGGTATTTCTTCTGCATGTGATCAATCAGCTGCTGGCGGTTCATGCAACGCTCCTGAATCGTCGGGAATGTGAAAGGCCTGCCTTGTCTGTTCAGTCAGACCCGTTGAACCGCACTTGATTTACTTTCATGACCCTCGGCGGGGGTATTGTCGAGGCGCGTCGACTGCCATCGCTTGCGAACGCAAATCCATGACGCCGTCCCCGGCCATCCACACGCCCTCGTCAGGATTTTCTGGGTTTCACCCTGGCCGTCGCCTCTGCCACCAACGGATCATCCGGCCAATAATGCTTCGGATAGCGCCCCTTCAGATCCTTCTTCACCTCGGCATAGGTGGTGCGCCAGAAGTTCGCCAGGTCTTGGGTGACCTGCACCGGACGCCGCGCTGGCGACAGCAGGTGCAGTTTCAGCACCTGCCTGCCGTTGGCGATACGCGGGGTGTCGGCCAGGCCGAACAGCTCCTGCAAACGCACGGCCAGCACCGGTGGTTGTTCGCTGTAATCGATGCGCACGTTGGAGCCTGAGGGCACTTGCAGCGTTTGCGGCGCCTGGGCCTCCAACTGCTGCGGCAAGGGCCAGGGCAGCAGGTTGCGCAGGATCGATGGCAGGTCGAGCTGGCTGAAATGGCTAAGCCGGCTGACCCGCTCCAGGTACGGTGCCAACCAGTGCTCAAGGCTGTTGCGCAGGGCCGTATCGCTGAGGTCGGGCCAGGTCTGCGCGCCGTCCTGCTCCAGGCTGCGCAGCAGCGCCACGCGGGCCTGCCACTGGCGCAGCTCGGGGGTCCAGGGCAGCAACTCCAGGCCCTTGCGGCGCACGTAATTGACCAGCGCCTGCACACGCGTAGCAGTGTCGAGGTTGCTCAGCGGGGCGCTCGAGAGCACCAGCTCGCCCACCTTGCGCTGGCGCTCGGCGCGCAGCACGCCTTCGCGCTCATTCCAGTCCAGCTCGTCCACCTCGTTGACCTGCTCGCGTAGCACCTCGTCGAACATCTGCGGATCGAAATCTGCGGCGAGGTAGATACGCTCTTCACGCTGGCCCTGGCGGCTGCCGAGGTCGGCGATCACCAGCCAAGGGTGCTTCATCAGCGCATCCGGGCTGGCGAACAGCGCTGCGCGGCCATTGGCCAAGCGATACTCGCCGCCGCCTGCGCGGCGCTGCTGGGCGATGCGATCGGGGTAGGCAAAAGCCAGCAGTGCGCCGACCCAACGGGGGTGCTGCGGGTCAGCCACCGGCATGCCAGGCGTGCCGCGCAAATGGCTGCGGTACTGGCGGGCCAGTTGCCGGGCACGTTGTACCCCGCCTTGTTCACCGCGCTGCGCCCGCTGTTCGCTGCCGAGCAGGGCCAGGCGGCTGTGGATATCAGCGCCGTCGGCGCCACGCTGAATATCGCGCTCGCCGAGCAGCGCGGCGAGGTCACAGGCCAACGGGCCCAGGCCCAAGGCGTGGCCGCGCAGCAGCAGGTGGGCGATGCGCGGATGGGCGGGCAGTTGCGCCATGTCTTGGCCGTGGCGGGTCAGCGCGCCGTCTGCATTGAAGGCGCCAAGGCGGCTCAGCAGGTCGCGGGCCTGGGCGAAGGCTGCGCCCGGCGGTGCATCGAGCCAGCGCAACTCGCTGGGCTGCACGCCCCAGCGCGCCAGTTGCAGGGCCAGGCCGGAAAGATCGGCGTGTTGGATTTCCGGCGCGGCGTAGGCCGCCAACAGGTCATGCTGCGCTTCGGACCACAGCCGGTAGCACACCCCCGGCGCCAACCGCCCGGCCCGCCCGGCACGCTGGGTGGCGCTGGCCTTGGCGATGCGTTGGGTCGCCAGGCGGGTCATGCCGCTGCGCGGGTCGAACACCGGCACCCGCTCAAGGCCCGCATCAATGACCACGCGCACACCTTCGATGGTGACGCTGGTCTCGGCGATGTTGGTTGCCAGCACCACCTTGCGCACACCCGCAGGCGCAGGCTCGATGGCCGCGCGCTGGGCGTTCAAGTCCAGCTCGCCGTGCAGCGGGCACAGCAGGATGTCCGCACGCGCTCCCAGCGCCTCGGCCAAGCCTTGCTGCACGCGGCGAATCTCGGCCTGGCCGGGCAGAAACACCAGCAGGCCTCCGGGTTGTTCGGCCAACGCCTGCAAGCAGGTGGCAACGGTACGCTGGTCAATGAACTCGCCAGTCTGGAACGGTGCGCCCCACACCGTTTGCACGGGGAACATACGCCCTTCGCTGGACACCACCGGGGCGTCGTCGAGCAACCGCGACAGGCGTTCACCTTCCAGGGTGGCCGACATCAACAGCACTTTCAGCGGCAGGTCGTCGCGCAGCATCTCGCGGCCATTGAGCGTCAGCGCCAGGGCCAGGTCGGCATCGAGGTTACGCAGGTGAAACTCGTCGAAGATCACCAGGCCCACGCCGTCCAGCGACGGGTCGTCCTGCAGACGGCGGGCGAGGATGCCTTCGGTGACCACTTCGATGCGCGTGGCCGGGCCGACCTTGCTCTCCAGGCGAATGCGATAGCCGACCGTCTCGCCGACGCGCTCGCCCAATTCACTGGCCAGCCGTTCGGCGGCGGCGCGAGCCGCCAACCGGCGCGGCTCGAGCATCAGGATGCTCTGCCCGGCGAGCCACGGCTCCTGGAGCAGCGCCAACGGCACACGGGTCGTCTTGCCGGCCCCGGGCGGCGCTTCGAGTACCGCCTCATGGCGGCTGGAAAGGGCTGTGCGCAGCGCCGGCAGTGCGGCATCGATGGGGAGTGAAATCATGGTGGTCCTCAGGCGGGCCAGCGAGTATAACGGCGAACCCAGCGCAGGGCTGATTGCGTCCAGCCGCTGGCTAGGTCTTGTACTGCTCATTAGGAGATTGTCTATGCGTATCCCCTCTCGCCTCATCGGTGGCGCGCTCGTCGCAGCCCTGCTGACCCAGCTGACCGCCTGCGGCACGCTGTTCTACCCCGACCGCCGCGGGCAGATCGACGGCAAGATCGATCCGGGCATCCTCGCGCTGGATATCGTCGGCCTGGTGTTCTACGTGATTCCTGGCTTGATCGCCCTGGGTGTCGACTTCGCGACGGGCGCGATCTACTACAGCGAGGGTGAGATGGCTCAGGTGGCTCCCGAAAAGCTGCGCCCGGCCCTCAATGCCGATGACACCGTCGACCGCGTCAAGCTGCAGGCGATCCTGGAAAGCGAGCTGGGCCAGCGCCTGCCGCTGAACGATCCGCGCCTGATCGAGCACCGTGGCAGTGTCGAGCAACTGGCCGCCTATGGCATCGTGCCGGCGGCCTGAAGCGTCTCCATGCCTCTGCAGGCGCGCCGCAGCTTGGCGCTCAGACCAGCTCGATGCGCCGCAGCTCGCTTTTCAAGTACGCGTAGTAGATCGGCCCCGCCACCACGCCCGGCAGGCCGAACGCCGCTTCGCACACCAGCATCGCCAGCAGCAATTCCCACGACTTGGCGCGAATCTGCCCACCGACGATGCGCGCGTTGAGGAAGTACTCAACCTTGTGGATCACGATCAGGTAGCCCAACGCCGCCAGCGCCACCCAGATCGACAGCGACAGCCCGACGATGGTGATCAGGGTGTTGGAGATCAGGTTGCCAATCACCGGCAGCAGGCCCAGCAGGAAGGTCAGCACGATCAGCGTCTTGGTCAGCGGCAGGTGCACGCCAAACAGCGGCAGCACCACGGCCAGGAAGATGCCGGTGAAGGCGGTGTTGAGCAGCGAGATCTTGATCTGCGCAAAAACGATGTTGCGAAACGCCTGCACCAGCAGGCTCAGGCGTTCGAACAGCGCAGCGGCCAGGGGCTTGCGCCGGGAGATGTCCGGCAGGCGCTGCAAGGCCACGATAGCACCGAGGATCATGCCGATCAGCAGGGTCACGAACATGTGCGCCATGCCTTTGCCGACCAGTTGCAGCTCGCTGAAATGCCCCTTGAGCCAATCGCCGATGGCCACCTTGAACTCGGCCGCGCTGGCCGGCAGGTAACGATCGATGAATGGCGGCAGCTGGCCACGTGCGCGGTCGACCAACGCCATGAACTTGTCCAGCGAGGCGCCGGGGTTTTCCGCTTCGTGCAGCAGGAAGCTGAACGCGCCAGCAATCAGCAGCGACAAGGTGCACACCACCAGCGTGCCCAGCAACGCGACCGCCAGCCAGCGTGCGCGCTGCCCGGCAATCAAGGGCTGCAAGCGCGGGGTCAGCATATTGACCAGCTCGAACACCAACAGGCCCGCGAGCAGGCTGGGTAGGAGTTTCAACGGGAGCGCCAGTAACAACCCGGCAGCGACAATGATCCAACTGGCAATGGTGATCTGGCGGGGGGTGAAGGTCATACAGCCTCTACGGCAGACATCAGAAAAGATCCGCAGTCTGCCAGCCTTCGTCCTACAAACATAGTGATCAGGCGCAGTACGGAATGTGCCTGCGCCGCGCTGTGCCGGGGCATACGGGTCGGTGACAGCGCTCGGGGTGACGTCGGACTGTATTGATGGCGCTGCGCGCGACGGTGGGAAATACCGCCGCCTGCGCCCGCCCGCCCGGCCCTGTGCCCGTCACCTGGCCGGGTGCAGCGCTCGTGCGACGGTTATTTTTTCTTCAGGCAACTGCTCATGTAGGCCTTGCGCTCATCACCCTTGAGCGCCTTGCCGCTGGCGTCGGCATTGCAGGTTTTCATCTTGTCCTGCTGGGTGGCGGGCTTGGCTTTCAGGCACTGGCTCATGAACGTTTTGCGCGCGTCGCCTTTGAGTGACTGGCCAGTGGCATCTGCATTACATGACTTCATCTTTTCCTGTTGCGCGGTGGCGGCAACGCCAGGGGCGCTGATGAGCAGGCCAAGCACCAGCGCTGGCACGGTGAGCATTTTCATGGTGGATCTCCTGGGCGCCGCGCCCGCTGCGCGGTGTGCGAATGAGTGTAGACAAGATTTGCAACACCTTACCCAGTTGCACGCTATCGAACCGGCTTGACCAGATCGCCAGCATTCGGATCGAACTCCCAAAGCGCCGTGCGGTTCAAAGCAACACAACCTCAGCACGGAGCGGGACCCATGTACAAACAGACCTTGGCACTTCTCCTGGTGGGCGCGTCTCTGGCCGCCTGCAGCAGCCACCCGGAAAACCCGGTTGACCATGTCACCTTCCGCCACGAGCCGCTGGTCAGGCAGGTCGAAGACGGCATGACCATGCAGAAGGTCATCGCCATTGGGGGTAGCCCGTCGAACGTGGTGGACCTGCCAAACGGCGGCACCTGCAACGATTACATCCTCAATCGAGACGGTAATCAGCAGCCCTATTACGTGCGTTTTGACGCCACCGGGCATGTCGATGCCAAAGGCTTCAAGACCTGCAAACAACGCGAGGAAGAACGTCGCGCCACCCCAGGTGCGTAATGCTTCCCACAAGACCCAAGCCTAATCCTGATCTGTTCGGAGAAAACCATGAGCCACGCTGAATTGACCGATGTCCAAACCCTGCGTGCACGCGCCCGCCAGAACGTCGAAGACGGCCCGGTGACCCAGGACTACACCTCTGACCGCGAACAAATCATCGAGCTGCTGAACCACTCGCTGGCCACCGAG
The DNA here is from genome assembly GCF_034427815.1 of Pseudomonas gebzensis. Lineage (NCBI taxonomy): Bacteria > Pseudomonadati > Pseudomonadota > Gammaproteobacteria > Pseudomonadales > Pseudomonadaceae > Pseudomonas > Pseudomonas gebzensis. The sequence goes on along the minus strand of NZ_JAXQNS010000008.1, from coordinate 81,040 downwards.
CTGGTGTGCGTACTGCGCTACAAGCGCCATTACTTCATGGCCAGCGGCATCAAGGGTGCCAATGCAGCCGAGGAGTTCCTGGAGCATGCCCAGCAGGAAAGCGAGCACGCTGACAAGCTGGCCGAGCGCATCGTCCAACTGGGCGGCGAGCCGGACTTCAACCCGGACAACCTGAGCAAGAACTCGCACGCTCAGTACGTGGCCGGTAACAGCCTGAAAGAAATGGTCCTGGAAGACCTGGTCGCCGAGCGGATTGCCGTCGAGAGCTACCGCGAAATCATCAAGTTCATCGGTGACAAGGACCCCACCACCCGTCGCATCTTCGAAGACATCCTGGCCCAGGAAGAAGAGCACGCCGACGACATGGCGGACCTGCTGCAAGGGCTGTAAGCCTGCGTTGATCCACGCGCTGGATGAAAAAAGGGCCGCTGATGCGGCCCTTTTTGTTGCTCGGTGCGCAGCGGTCTTCAACGTGACGACTGCGTCGCCTATCGCGGCTGATCGCAACGCCAGGGCGGCCGTGTGGGCAGGTCCCGTATCAAGTTTCAGTCAGGCCGGCATAGCCGGCCCAATGGCTGCAGTCATGCATTGTCGTAGCCGCCCCAATGGCTGCAGCTGTGCGTTACCTGTCTTGTGGGAGCGACTTCAGTCGCGATGGCCGGCGTAGCCGGCCCAATGGCTGCCTGTCGATACGCGTGGCTTGGGCCAGGCCGGCTGCGCCGGCCATCGCGACCAAGGTCGCTGCTACAGGGGTCGCTTGTTCCTGCAGTACAAGCGCTTTCTAACCACGGCGGCCTTGTAGGAGCGACCTTGGTCGCGATCGGCTGCGAAGCAGCACTGACCGTACCCAACTCAGCCCAACTCCCCAGCACTACGCTGTTGCAGCCGTTATGGCGACCCTCTCAAGGTACACCGTTAGCCGCCAAGCGCACCGGACTGGCCACACGCTCGATGACTCACTTCTTGCCCTTCACCGCCGCCGGGGCCTTGCCGGCTTTCATCTGTTGCAGCAACGGGGTGCACTGATTGTTGTCGCTGTCGCCAGGGGCGATCAGCGCCAGCAGGCCGGCAGCCGGGCCCACGGCCACACCGAGCGCAACCATGCCAGCACCACGCAGTGCCAGTGGCAGCGCTTGCACGCCTGCCTGGGGCTTGGCGAACGGGCCACGCACATACAGCGGCGAGCGCAATGAGAACAGACGGAAGCCTTTGGATTCCGGGGTGATCTTCAGATCCAGGCGTTCGGTCGCAAAATTGGCCGTGCCGTCGATGTAGATGATGGCGTTCTCGGTATCGAAGACGAACACCCGCGTGCTGCCCAGGCCGTCCTTGATGCCGACATCCGCGGCCGCGCAGTTGATCTTCACGTCCTCATCGCCGAACAGCTTGTCGACGATGTAGTTGCCGACGTTGAGCCCGGCGATCTCCATGAGGCTGCGGCTGATCGCGCCATCGTTGATCAACATGCGCAGGTCGCCGTTGGCGCTGCCGAGCAAGGCCGATACCGAATTTCCCCGGCCCTTGAGATCGGCATCACCGTTGAGTTCGCCGAAGCTGGTCTGCATCGGGGCGAAGGTCGGGAACAGCTGTTTGAGCTTGAAACCACGCGCCGTCATTTTCACCTGGCCCTGCATTGGCGTGTCACGGCCATTCAGGCGAATGTCGGCCTTGAGGTTGCCACCGGCCACGCCAAAACGCAGCGGAGTCAGTTGCAGTACTCCATCGTCGAGCACCAGGTGCGCAGCAAGGTCGGTAAACGGCAGCTCTTCGGTCTGCACGATGCGCTTGCCGGCGAACGCGACATCCGCGTCCATGGCGCGCCAGCGCTCGGTGCGGAACTCTTCGACCGGCAGTACCTTGTCACCGGGCTGCTTGCTGGCGCCGCCGCGGGCCTTCTGCTCGGCATTGGAATCGGCACCGATCAGCGGCGCGAGGTCTTTGAACAGCAACTGGTTCGAAACCAGCTTGCCCGAGAGCTTGGGCCGTGGCGTGCTGGCCACGTAGGCCAGGTCACCGTGGATGTCGCTGTCGCCGATCTTGCCGTTGAAGCCTTGGTATTTGAAGGTCGCGCCATTGGCATCGTGCAGGTTGGCGAGCAGGTGGCCGTCAGTGGAATACGGCGGGGTGTCGGGCAAGGTAACGCCGGTCAGCGGATAGAGGTTGCCCAGGCTTTTGCCCGACAGGCGCAGGCGCAGGTCCAGCGCACCGAGGTTGCGCGGGTCGGTCAGGGTGCCTGCCACCCGTGCGCGGGTATCACCCGCGCGGGCGTCCACCTGCAGCGGGAACGGCTGGCTGGCGTCCTGCAGTGCCAGCAGGCCACCGATCTTGCCGGTGGCCGCCACCGTCTGGCCCTGGTAGCGGCCATCGGCCTTGAAGCCGAAGGCGTAGTCCTGGGTACCGCTGGCTTTCTCGGCGCTGGCCTTGCCGACGATCTCACTGAAGGGAATCGGCTTGCCCAGCGGATCGATCTTCACCTTTACCCGGGTCTTCAAGGTCTCATCGTCGAAACTGACATTGCCTTCGTCGAAACCGATGGCGCCGATGTCGAGGGTCCACTTCGAGGGCTCGGCCTTTTCATCCTTGGGCCCGAAATCGAAATTCCAGTTGGCCCGGCCATCGGCCAGACGGGTGAGGCTGGCGACCGGCTTGACCAGATCGATGCGCGGAATGCTGATGGTCTGGGCAATCAGCGGTAGCGGCGCGAGGCGAAAATCGACCCGCTCGAGGCCGACCATCTGCGGCTCTTTGAGCCAATCGGGGTTGCCCAGGGTGATGTCTTCAGCGGTGAAGTGCGGCCAGGGCACCCAGGCACGCCAACCGCCCTCCTCCGGCGCCGTGCGCCAGTGCACGGCGAGATTGCCATTGATCGCGAAGGGCCGGTGCAGGGCCTCGGAGACTTTCTCGTTGAGCAGCGGTTTGGCGCGGTTCCAGTCGAACGTGGCGATGACAATCACCAGGATCGCCAGCAGGGTCAAGAGGGTAGCGAGGGTCCAGACGAGGACTCGGATGGGGCGCGTCATTGCGGGTGTCTCCTGACGTCATGCCATTTCAGCAGGCGGAAAAGGACTGATTGATAGTGGGACTGATGAAAACCGCCTGGGTTTAATCCCTTCCCCAAGCTTAGTGGAGAAATTCACTGCACCCGGAGGTTATGCCGGGGTTAAGGATTTCCAGACGCCACCCAAGACAACCCCCATTTGGCGCTGAATCGCTGACAACTCATTGATAGGTAACGATTTTTAAGCACTATGAAAGCGACTGATGTTCATCATCACGCCGATGAAATGGTCTCTTTTCCAAGCGCGCGTAGCATGGCCGACATACCCACTGATCAGCGCCCCCAAGGAGCGCCCCGCCATGAAACGTTCACTGATTTTCAGCCTGCTGTTAGCCGCCCTCGCCGCTCAAGCGCAGGCGTTGCCCGCACAGGATCAGCGCCCGACTGCCCAGGCGCATGCCAGCGATGCGGTCATTCTCAAGCCGATCCAGCCAGTCGCCGAAGGGGGCTCCGACCGCTTGATCGAACGCAGCAACCGTGTCGCCGAAGGTGGCTCCGACCGCCTGATCGAACGCAACAACCGCGTTGCCGAAGGCGGCTCCGACCGCCTGATCGAACGCAGCAACCGCGTTGCCGAAGGCGGCTCCGACCGCTTGATCGAACGCAACAACCGCGTTGCCGAAGGCGGCTCCGACCGCCTGATCGAACGCAACAACCGCGTTGCCGAGGGCGGCTCCGACCGTTTGATCGAACGCAGCAACCGCGTTGCCGAAGGTGGCTCCGACCGCTTGATCGAACGCAACAACCGCCTCGCCGAAGGTGGCTCCGACCGCCTGATCGCAGCCGGCCATGTGAGCTGAACCGCTTGGCACCCCCGATCGTCCACCGCGCAACCTGCCACCTGAGCCCCGGCCCTTGCTGCACTAAGCGTGCGAAGGGCCCCTGCCGCCCCACCCCAACCCACACGCAACCACCTCTGGCGGATTGACCCGCCTTCCTGCTTTTCACTAGAGTGCGCTGCCGTACCTTCCAAGAAGCCTGCCCATGTCGCCGCGCGCCGAACAGAAGCTCCAGACCCGCCAGGCATTGCTCCATGCAGCCTGCGAGCTGATGCAGAGTGGCCGCGGGTTCGGCAGCATCAGCCTGCGCGAAGTCGCCCGCAGCGCCGGCATCGTGCCCACTGGCTTCTACCGTCACTTCCCCGACATGGACGCCCTCGGCCTGGCCTTGGTCGCTGAGGTCGAAGCGACCTTCCGGGACACCATTCGCCGGGTGCGGCACAACGAGCTAGAGCTGGGCGGCATCACCGACGCCTCGGTGCGCATCTTTCTCGACGTGGTAGCGGCGCACCGCACCCAGTTTCTGTTTCTGGCCCGCGAGCAGTACGGCGGCTCCCACGCCGTGCGTCAGGCCATCGCTCGGCTGCGCAATGGCATCAGCTCGGACCTGGCCACCGACCTGGCGCGCATGCCGCGTTGGCAGCACATAAACGCCGGTGCGCTGTCGATGATGGCCGACCTGGTGGTCAAGACCGTGTTCGCCACCCTTCCGGAGCTGATCGACAGCCCTGACCCAGACTGCCCGCAACCCTTCACCGCCCAGGAAAAGATCGCCCAGCAGTTGCGCCTGATCTTCATCGGTGGGCGCCACTGGCACGGCTCCAGCCACTCCAGCTGACCGTATGGGCCAGGTGCTGGGGGGTGCGGGCACATCTGCTACCATTGCGCCCTGCCTGATCGTGACGAGCCTCGCCATGCCCAATACCCCCTCTCGCCCCTGCGCGCTGACCCAGCGCCTGGCCCAGGTGCGCCAACACTTCGCCGACTGCATCGTGCCGCTGTGGCAGGGCCCGGGCTGGAATGCCGAAATGGCCTTGCCCTTCGAGTCGCTGGCGGCCGATCACCAGCCTGAGCCGGTCAAGCGGTACCGCGCGATGGCATGCGCGCGGCAGCTCTACCTGTTCAGCAGCCGTATCGAGCAACCCGGCGCGGCCTTGCGGGCAGCGGCGTTGTTCGACTCGTTGCAGCGGCACTTCCACGACGCCGAGCACGGCGGCTGGTTCTACAGTGTCGATGCCCAGGGCCAGCCGCTGGACCGACGCAAGGACCTCTACACCCATGCCTTCATCGTGTTTGCCTGTGCCCACTACTGGGGCCAGGTACGCGAGCCACAGGTGGCGGCGGTGCTGGACTCGGCGCTGAGCCTGATCGCAGAGCGCTTTGGTCGTGACGACGGGCTGTATGAGGCAAGCCTTGGCCAAGACTGGAGCTCGCTTGGCAGTGGCCCGCTGCAGAACCCACTGATGCACCTGGCCGAAGCCTTTCTGCAGGTGCTGAGCGTGCGTGCAGACGCCCCGGTGCAAGCGGCGCTGCTGACCCTGTGCGCGGCGTTGCACGCCCAGTTCATCGACCCGCAGCATGGCGTGATGCTGGAAAAGCCCTTGGGCACTGTGGACAACTGGTTCGAACCGGGCCATCAGTTCGAATGGTTCTTCCTGCTCGACACCTCACCGCTGCTGAGCGAGACCCCGCTTCACCACGCCATTGATCGAGCCTTCGCACATGCCGAGCGATACGGCATACAGGGCACCGCCGTGGTAGCGATGCTCGACACCGAAGGCCGCACGCTCGACGCCACCCAACGCATCTGGGCCAAGGCCGAGTACATCCGCGCCCTGGTGTTGCGCCCTGAGCACGACGCGCGCCTGCTCGCGCAACTGACCGCACTGCAAGCGCAGTTCCTGCACCCCGGCGGCTGGCACGAATGCCGCGACGCCCAGGGTGCGGTGAGCCGCCACGACATGCCGTCTACCACGCCCTATCACCTGGCTACGGCGCTGCAAGGTTTGCAGCACCTGCGCTAGCGCCGGCTGCCGAGCGCGATGGCTGAGCTGACAGCGCTCAGCCACCCGATCCTGGGCGGCTGCCAGGCTCAGGACCCCGGCAGCCAGACGGCGCCCTCACCCGCCTGGTGCTGGATCAATACCTGGACGATGAGCCAGACGCCATACAAGCCCAGCCGCCCCTCGTTAGCCGCGCGCCCGCCAAGGCCCGGGGCGCGCCAGTGACGTGCAGCTTGCACTCGGCGCAGAACGCCCGCGCCGCTGTCAGGCCTTGGCGGTACGATTGATCGAGAACCCTGCCCAGTCCTGGCTCACCGGCATCAGCTCCAGCGAATTGATGTTGACGTGGGCCGGCTGGTTGAGCACCCAGAAGATGGTCTCGGCGATGTCTTGCGGCTGAATGGGCTCGGCGCCGGCATAGGTGGCGTCGTAACGCGACTGGTCGCCGCCAAACCGCACCAGCGAGAACTCGCTTTCGCACAAGCCCGGTTCGATATTCGTCACCCGTACTCCGGTGCCGCGCAGGTCGCAGCGCAGGCTCAGCGAGAACTGCCCGACGAAGGCTTTGGTGCCGCCATACACGTGGCTACCCGGATAGGGGTAATTGCCCGCTACAGACCCCACGTTGAGGATCGACGCCCCGCGGCCATGGCCGATCAGCCGGGGCAGCAACAGGCGCGTGGTGTACATCAGGCCCTTGATGTTGGTATCGACCATGGTGTCCCAGTCGTCCAGGTCGCAATGCTGCGCGGCATCAGCACCCAAGGCCAGACCTGCGTTGTTGACCAGGCCCTGCAAGGTGTCGAAGCTTGGCGGCAGGCTGGCGATGGCGGCCTCCATGGCCTGCCGGTCGCGCACATCCACCACCAGACCTACCACTTCGGTGCTTGTGGACAACTCGTTGCACAAGGCGTCCAGGCGATCCTGGCGGCGGCCCGTGAGCACCAGCTTCCAGCCGGCCTGGGCAAAGCGCCGAGCCGTGGCTTCGCCGAAGCCGGAGGTGGCACCGGTGATGAATACTGTGGCTGTCATGGGGAAGCTCCTGGGCACTGGAAAAGTAAGGGCTTGGAAGGATGCCCGGTCGACCCACTGCGCAGCAAGCCATGGCCGGTTGGACGAAAAACGACCAGAGCTCTGCAGGCCTTGATCCATAAGGCCTGGCGCCAGGTATGCGCACCTTATCCACAAGGCTACCCCCACGGATTGGGGGCAACTAGGGCGTCGATCACCGCAATGCGAGCGGGGCACGCATCCCATCCACCGCCTCAGGCGTTCAACACTGGCGCCTGTAGCCTTCTGTGCAGAGTTTTTGCACAGTTTTATCCACAGGCTGAAGGTGCATTCACAGCCTGAGCATGGCCACTGTATCCAGCCGTTCAGAGCAGTGTTGCAGGCCAACTGATCAAAAAATAGGCAGAACGCTACAGCCCCTTAAAGACGTGGCCTACAGCAACATGCCACCATGTTTTCCACAGGCGGTTCAACACAAACGGTGGACAGCTCAAGCGCTGTGCACAACCGCCCCCACAGCACGTGATTCGCGTACCGTGAGGGCGGGGTGCGACATGTTGTCCACATTTGCCAGGGGCGGCTGATCAGTGCCCGCCCAGATAAGCGTTGCGCACATCTTCGTTGGCCAACAGTTCAGCGCCGGTGCCGGTCATGCGAATCTGCCCATTGACCATCACATAGGCGCGATCTGACAGCTTCAGCGCGTGGTTGGCGTTCTGCTCCACCAGAAAGATGGTCATGCCGGTCTTGGCCAGCTCGCGCAAGGTGGCGAAGATCTGTTTGACCACAATCGGCGCCAGGCCAAGCGACGGCTCATCGAGCAGCAACAAGCGCGGCCGGCTCATCAAGGCGCGGGCGATGGCCAGCATCTGCTGCTCCCCCCCGGACATGGTCATGGCGCGCTGGGAACGGCGCTCCTTGAGGCGCGGGAACAGGTCATACATGCGCTGCATGTCCTCATCGGCGTGCTTGTCGCCGATGGGGATGGTGCCCATCATCAGGTTCTCTTCCACCGTCATGTCGGGAAACACCCGGCGCCCTTCGGGGGACTGGGCGATGCCGTTGGAGGCGATGTAGTGCGAGCTCTTGCGGGTGATGTCGGTGCCCTGATAGATGATCTGCCCGGAAGCCGCCCGCGGCTGGCCGAAAATCGACATCAACAGGGTCGACTTGCCCGCCCCGTTGGCGCCGATCAGGCTCACCGTCTCGCCTTCGGCGATGTGCATCGACACCCCCCTGAGCGCCTGGATCGGGCCGTAGAACACGTTCAGGTCGCGCAGTTCGAGAATGGGTGCGGTCATACGATTTCCTCTTCGTCGGCACCCAGATAGGCGGCGATCACCGTCGGGTTGTCACGGATGGCCTGCGGTGTGCCTTCGGCAATCACGTTGCCGTGGTCGAGCACCACGATGTGGTCGGAGATGCTCATGACCATGCCCATGTCGTGTTCGATCAGTACCACGGTGATGTCGTGCTGGTCGCGCAGCACACGAATCATGCGGCTCAGCGCTTCGGTTTCCTGGGGGTTGAGGCCGGCAGCGGGTTCGTCCAGGCAGATGATCTTCGGCCGGGTGCACATGGCCCGGGCGATCTCCAGACGCCGCTGCTGGCCGTAGGACAATTCGCCGGCCAGGCGGTTGGCGCAGTCCACCAGGTCGACCACCTCCAGCCAGTAGAACGCATGGTCCAGCGCGTCGCTCTCGGCCTTGCGGTAACCCGGGGTGTTGAGCACGCCGGCCAGCAGGTTGCGGTTGACCCACATGTGCTGGGCCACCAGCAGGTTTTCCACCACCGACATTTCCCGGAACAGACGGATGTTCTGGAAGGTACGCGCCAGGCCTGCGCGGTTCACCAGGTGGGTGCCGCCGAACATCTTGTAGTACACCCGGCTGCCGAAGCGCGCAGGGGAAACGAAGTCGGCCGCCTGGAAGCGCTCGCCGAGCAGCTGGATCACGTCGGTGCGGGCGCCGCGCACATTCAGCTCGATGCGCCCACCGGTGGCTTTGTAGAAACCGGTCAGGCAGTTGAACACCGTGGTCTTGCCCGCACCGTTAGGCCCGATCAGGGCGAAGATCTGGTTGCGCTTGACCTGCAGGTTGACGTCGCTGAGGGCCTTGATGCCGCCAAACTGCATCATCAGGTGCTCGACCGACAGAATGACTTCATCGTTCATGGCGCCACCCCCTTGCGTACCGGCACGCCCGTGCGGCTGATCCGAATCAGCCCACGCGGTCGCCAGATCATCATCAACACCATCAGCACGCCAAACAGCAGCACCCGGTACTCGGAGAAGCTGCGCAGCAGTTCAGGCGCCACCGTCAGCACAAAGGCTGCGATCACCACCCCCACGGTCGAGCCCATGCCGCCCAGCACGACGATGGCGAGGATCAGCGCCGACTCGAAGAAGGTGAACGACGACGGGTTGACGAAGCCCTGATACGTGGCGAAGAACACCCCGGCCAGGCCGGCCGTGGAGGCCCCCAGGGTGAAGGCCGAGAGCTTGACCAGCACGTGGTTCAGGCCCATGGAGCGGCAGGCGATTTCGTCTTCACGCAGCGCTTCCCAGGCCCGACCCACCGGCATGCGGGTCAGCCGATGCTTGATGTACAGCACCGCCAGCACCACCAGGAACAGCACGATGTAGATGAACAGGAATTTCACGTTGGGGTTGTAGTCGATGCCGAAGAACTCGTGAAACGGCACGCCACCGTCTTTGGCGCGCCGGCCGAACTCAAGGCCGAGGAAGGTCGGCGAAGGCGCCGGCATACCGTTCGGGCCACCGGTGAACGACAACCAGTTGTTCAGCACCAGGCGAATGATCTCGCCAAAGCCCAGGGTGACGATCGCCAGGTAGTCGCCATGCATCCGCAGCACCGGGAAGCCCAGGATGCACCCCGCCAGCGCCGCGGCGATGGCCGCCAGTGGCAGCACGCTCCAGAAACCCAACCCCAGGTATTGATAGCCCAGCGCCAGGCCGTAGGCGCCGATGGCGTAGAACGCCACATACCCCAGGTCGAGCAGGCCCGCCAGGCCGACCACGATGTTCAGGCCGAGCCCGAGCAGCACGTAGATCAGGCCGAGGATCACCACGGTCAGCAGGTACTTGTTGGCAAAGATCGGGAACACGATGGCGATCACCACCAGCGCCGGGATGATGTAACGCAGCCGCGACTTGTAGTCCACGGGGCGCACATGCACACCCGAGCTGTTGCCCTCGAAGCCTTGCAACAGGCGTTTGCCGGGCGCGGTCTGCAGGTACAGGCTGAGCAGGAAACGCCCGATCATCACCGCGCCGACCAGCCAGGCCACGCGGGCCGGTTGGGCGTTGAAGCTGTAACCGTCAAGCACCACGCCGACCACGGGGCCGAACACGATCAGCGCCAGCAGGCCGGCGACCACGGTTTCGATGAGGCTGCGTTTGATATCGATCGATGAAGAAGCAGTAGAGGCAGAGGACATGTTCACACCTTGGCCACGAGCGGGCGACCCAGCAGGCCCTGGGGTCGGAAGATGAGGATCAGGACCAGCAGCGAGAAGCTGAACACGTCCTTGTAGTCGGAGTTGATCAGCCCGGCGAACAACGACTCCGAGACCCCGAGAATGATCCCGCCAAGCATCGCGCCCGGCAGCGAGCCGATACCGCCCAGTACCGCTGCGGTGAATGCCTTGATGCCGATGATGAAGCCTGCATAGAAGTCGAACGTGCCGTAGTTCAAGGTGATGAGCACACCCGCCAGCGCCGCCATCACTGCACCGATCACGAACACATAGGAGATGACCCGGTCGGTGTTGATGCCCAGAATCGAGGCCATCTTGCGGTCTTGCTGAGTGGCCCGGCACATGCGCCCCAGTTTGGTGTACTTGATCACGTAGGTGAGCAAGGCCATGCCGGCGAACGCCGCGACGAGGATGAAGATCTTGGTGTAGGTCAGCTGCACGAAGCCACTGCCGACGTCCAGGCGCACAGCGCCTTCAAGCAGGGTCGGCACGCCTTGCTGGCGGGCACCCTGACTGATCTGGGCATAGTTCTGCAGGATCAGCGAGATACCGATGGCGCTGATCAGCGGGGCCAGGCGGGTGGAGTTGCGAAGGGGGCGGTAGGCGATGCGTTCAATGGTGAAACCGTACACACCGGTAACGACGATGGTGAACAACAGGGTGCCCAACATCAGCAGTGGAAACGACTCGATACCGAAATACGCCAGCAATGCCAGACTGATTGCCGCGAGGTACGCGGAAATCATATACACCTCGCCGTGCGCGAAGTTGATCATGCCGATGATGCCATAGACCATTGTGTAGCCGATGGCGATCAAGCCATAGACCGACCCGAGGGTTAGCCCATTGACCAGTTGCTGCAGGAAAATACCATCCATAAACGCAATCTCGCGTAGGTGAGATCGCACGCGCACTGATCACGGCAGGGCAGCAACCACACGGCCCTCGCAACGCAGCTGCGTACGCATCTCCGGGTAGAGACAGGTACCGCTGGGGCGATAGCCCGGGCAGGCGCCCGGGCCTAGGCCGTGATTATTTTTGTTTGTCCAGCTGGTGGTACTTGCCTTGGGCATCCCACTGGTAGACCACGTAGTCGGAGACGGTCAGGTCGCCCTTCTTGTCCCACTTCTTCTCACCCATGACGGTCTGTACAGGGTTGGCCTTGAGCCATTCTGCAGCATCCTCTCCCTTGTTCGACTTGGCGCCATTGAAGGCCGCGGCCAGGGCTTGCAGGGAAGCGTAGGCGTACAGGGTATAGCCCTCAGGCTCGGTGCCTGCCTTGCGGAACTCTTCCACCACCGCCTTGCTGTCAGGCAGCAGACGCGGGTCGGCGCCGAAGGTCATGTACACGCCGTCGACATACTTGGCACCGCCTGCGGTGGAAACCAGCTCGTCGGTGACGATGCCGTCGTCGGACATGAAGCGCACATCCTTCAGACCCTGCTCGCGCAGTTGTCGAACCAGCGGACCTGCCTCAGGGTGCAAGCCGCCGAAGTAGACGACGTCAGCCCCGGTGGAGCGGATCTTGGTGACCACGGCGCTGAAGTCTTTCTCGCCGCGGGTCAGGCCCTCGTACAGCACCGGCTTGACGCCCCGCTTTTCGAGTTGCGCTTTGGTGGCGTCGGCCAGACCCTGCCCATAGGTGTCTTTGTCATGCAGGACCGCGACCTTCTTGCCCTTGAGCACATCGACGATGTAGTCGCCGGCCACGATGCCCTGCTGATCGTCACGCCCGCACATACGGAACATGCCACTCAGGCCGCGCTCGGTGACTTGGGGGTTGGTGGAGCCTGGGGTGATAGCGATCACGCCCGCTTCGTCATACACCTCTGAGGCCGGAATGGTATTGGAGGAACAGAAGTGGCCCACGACACCGACGACCTTGTCCTGATCGACCAAACGGTTGGCTACGGCCACCGCCTGTTTGGGTTCGCAAGCATCATCGCCTTTGACCAGCACGATCTGTTCGCCATTCACGCCGCCTGCAGCGTTGATCTTGTCAGCTGCGGCTTGCGCACCTTTCATGTATTGCTCGCCAAACGCCGCGTTGGCACCGGTCATGGGCCCCGCGACACCGATCTTGACGTCGGCCTGTACATAGGAAGAAACACCCAGCGCCATGGCGACGGCCATGGCCAGGAAACCTTTCTTGTAAAACGTTTGCGACATGAGGTGGTGCTCCTGGAGTTTTTATTGGTCAGCACTGCAACTTCACTACCCTGTGCTCAGAGCAAGGGCCGTGCCAGCGGTTTTGATCCCTCGAAAAAAACCCGCGCTGCCGCTCTATGCCGGTCAGACCGGCTCGTGCGCATTGGCGGCGCCACCGTCTAGAAAAGGCATAGCGCCACCATTGGCCGGAAAAGGCGCCACCCGGCGATGCCATCAGTGCAACCCCGGCGGTTGTCTGCGCGCGACGCATCTGTAACAGGCGACGTCACCGAACTGCACATTATCGGTGCGAGGCTGCTACGCAGAGCACTGTTTGCAGGCCGCGCAGCGGCCGCAGTCGGCGCTGGCGCGATGCGCCACGCCCACGAGGAAATGGCTCCTGGGCAAAAAAGACTGGCACAATGGCGCGCACCCCCGCGCGCTCGTGCCGTTCAGCCAGCGCCGCTGACCTGGAGCCACCTGATGAGCGAGAGCGCATTTTCCGAGCGCATCGTGCATAACCTGCTCGACACCGATTTGTACAAGCTCACCATGATGCAGGCCGTGCTGCACAACTACCCCGATGCCGATGTGGAATGGGAGTTTCGCTGTCGCAATGGCGAAGACCTGCGCCCGTACCTGAGCGAGATCCGCCATCAGGTCGAGGCCCTGGCTGACCTGACCCTCGACGAGGGCCAACTGGGCTTTCTGGAACGGATCAGCTTCCTCAAACCGGACTTTCTGCGTTTTCTCGGCCTGTTTCGCTTCAACCTGCGCTACCTGCACATCGGCATCGACAACGACCAGCTGAGCCTGCGTATTCGCGGACCCTGGCTGCATGTGATTCTCTTCGAGGTGCCGCTACTGGCGATCATCAGCGAAGTGCGCAACCGCCACCTGCACCCGGACATGCCGCTGTCGGCCGCCCGCGATCAACTGCACCGCAAGTTCGACTGGCTGCGCCAGCACGCCAGCAGCGAAGAGCTGAGCGAGCTGCAAGTGGCCGATTTCGGCACGCGCCGACGCTTCTCCAGCCAGGTGCAGGGTGAAGTGGTGAAGGTGCTGCGCGACGATTTCCCCGCGCGCTTCGTGGGCACCAGCAACGTCGACCTGGCCTGGAAGCTGGGCATCAAGCCCCTCGGCACCATGGCCCACGAATGGATCATGGCGCACCAGCAGCTCGGCCCCCGGCTGATCGACAGCCAGGCCGCCGCGCTCGACTGCTGGGTGCGCGAATACCGCGGATTGCTCGGTATCGCCCTGACCGACTGCATCACCACCGATGCCTTCCTGGGCGACTTCGATCTGTACTTCGCCAAGCTGTTCGATGGCCTGCGGCACGATTCGGGCGACCCGATCGTCTGGGCGGAAAAGACCGTGGCGCACTACAAAAGCCTGGGCATCGATCCGATGACCAAGACCCTGGTGTTCTCCGATGGTCTCGACCTGCCGCGTGCGCTGCAAATCTTCCGCACGATGCGTGGTCGCATCAATGTCAGCTTCGGCATCGGCACCAACCTCACCTGCGACCTGCCTGGCGTGGCGCCGATGAGCATTGTGCTGAAGATGACCGACTGCAACGGCTCGCCCGTTGCCAAGATTTCTGACGAAGCCGCCAAGACTCAGTGCCGCGATGCCAACTTCGTGGCCTACCTGCGTCATGTCTTCAACGTTCCGTACAAGGAGTGACCGATGCACGCCGTCCAACTCGAAATTGCTCAGAAACTGAACGTCCAGCCACGCTTCGCTGATAACGACGCGCTCGATACCGAGATCACTCGACGCGTCGAGTTCATCAAGCAGTGCCTGGCCAATGCACACCTCAAAACCCTGGTACTGGGCATCAGTGGCGGTGTGGATTCGCTCACCGCCGCCCTGCTCGCCCAGCGCGCCATCGAAGAACTGCGCAGCGCCAGCGGTGATCAGGCCTACCGTTTCATCGCCGTGCGTCTGCCGTACCGCGTACAGAAAGACGAAGACGACGCCCAGGCCTGCCTGGCGGTGATCAAGGCCGATGAAGTGCACACCGTCGACATCGCCCCCGCCGTGCAGGCCCTGGCCGCTGAAGTGAAGGCGCTGCAGGAAGGCACCCCGGCCCATGTCGATTTCGTACTGGGCAACGCCAAGGCGCGCATGCGCATGCTGGCCCAGTACGCCATTGCCGGCGCGCGCAGTGGCCTGGTGATCGGTACCGACCATGCGGCCGAGGCCGTGATGGGCTTCTTCACCAAGTTCGGTGACGGCGCCTGCGACCTGACGCCCCTGGGCGGACTGGTAAAAAACCAGGTGCGCGCCATCGCTCGGCGCTTCGGTGCCCCGGAATCGCTGGTGGAAAAAGTGCCAACCGCCGACCTGGAAGACCTGGAGCCGGGCAAGCCGGACGAAGCTTCCCACGGGGTGACCTATCAGCAGATCGACGCTTTCCTGCAGGGCGAAGAGGTGGATGCAGAGGCCGCCGAGATCATCGTCGCCTCGTATCGCAAGACCCAGCACAAGCGCGAGCTGCCGTTCGCGCCGTAACAACGGTGGATCATTGCTGATGGACAACGCGGTCGAGATTGTCGGCTTTGATAGACAACGCGATCGAGGTTGCCGGCTTTAGCCGCGATGGGCGGCGAAGCCGGCCTGATCCAGGCGTTGCGCACCAGCGGGCGAATGGAGGTTGCAGCCTCGGAACGGCTGCGCCGTCCATCGCAGCTAAAGGCCGCTCTTACAGACTATGCATATCCTTCTAGGAGCGGCTGGCCCGGCCATCCAGTCAGCCGCGAGGGGCTGCAAAGCGGCCCCTATTGCTTGACTGACGCTCCCTCACAGGCCGCCCTTTTCTGTGCTGCGGTGGATTACTTCACCACCACCTTGCCTTTCATCATCGCGATGTGGCCAGGGAAGGTGCAGAAGAAGCTGTAGTCGCCGCCGGCTTCGAGCTTGGCGGTGTCGAAGCTGATTTCGGTTTCTTTCTCAGGCGCGCCGATCAGCTTGGTATGCGCGATGATGCCGGCGTTGTCGGCCTTGATGTAGTCGTTGGCTTCGCCCTGGCTCATGCCTTCGGTGGCGATGCCTTGCATGTCGGCGGTTTTGCTGATGACCAGGTTATGACCCATCACGTTCTTCGGCAGGTTGCCCGAGTGGGTCAGCTTGACGGTGAATTCCTTGCAGCTTTTGTCGACAGTGAATTCTTTAGTGTTGTAGGACATCTGGTCGGTAGAGTCGACGGTGACCGAGCACTCGGCGGCGAACACGCAGGTGCTGGCGAGGGTCAGCAGGGATACCGCTACGGCTTTCGCAAACATCTTGAATCTCCTAGGCAGGGTATTGGATTGCGAGACTGCCCTGTTGCGCCCCGACCTGCGCTGACGTGGGTCAAGCACAGCGTCAAGGGGGCAGTCGGTAGAATTGTTCAATGGATTGTATACAACTAATCTAAGTGCGCATGATGCACCCTTGTAAGACGATGCAACAACCGCTCATTTAGGAGTAATTGCAATGTCCCTTGGTAGCTTGATGCGCGGCATGCTCGCCGCTTATGCCTGTGGTGCCAGTGGTGCGGCGGTCTGTGAGTTCGCCCGGCCAGAGTGAACCGACGCCGCGCGCCCTCCAGCCGCGACCTTTTGCCACTGTAGGCGCCCACCCGCCGCCAGGGGCTTGAATGAAAGATGGCTCCTACAGAGCCCTGCTAGGTTCTGTACGAAAAGCCTTGAGACGAAGGCCAGGCAAGGCGAAAACGGCCGAGGAAGCGGAGTGTACTGGAGTACATGAGCATTCCGAGGGCGTTTTCAACGCAGCATGGGCGAGTATCGAGGTTTTTCGTACAGAACCTAGCTCAACGAGCTGTGGTTATATGCAGGGGCGAGCGTGCTCGCGAAAAGCATCAGCCAGGCCTCGGGCGGTGCGCCTGAGCGCAGATCAGAACGCTTTGTTGACGATCACCTTCGTGCGCGTCCAGAGCACACTACAGATACGACTCGGGGGCCCTTGCGGCCCCCGTGTCGTTCGCTTAGCGCGGTATCACCGGCTGGCGCGGCTTCTTGCCTTTCACCGCCTTGCCACCCTTGGCCGCTTCCTTGCGTTCCTTGGCCGCCTGCTGGTTGCGGGCGAAGGCATCAGCCTTGGCTTTCTCGCGCTTGTCCCACGGCTGGCTGCCGTCGCTGGCGCGCGGCGGCAGGCCGGTGTGCTGGGTAAGGATCTTCTGTTCCTTGCCCACCTTGTGGCTGCCGGCCGGGGTGGAGTTCTTGCGCCGGGCGCTCTGGTAGCTGTCGCTCTGCGGCTGGTGCAGCGGGATCAACTGGTGCTTGCCCGGGCCGATCAGGTCGGCACGGCCCATGCGCTCGAGCGCTTCACGCAACATCGGCCAGCCTTTCGGATCGTGGTAGCGCAGGAACGCCTTGTGCAAGCGGCGCTGCTCGTCGCTCTTGACGATGTCCACGCCTTCACTCTTGTAGGTGACCTTGCGCAGCGGGTTCTTGCCCGAGTGGTACATGGCCGTGGCCGAGGCCATGGGCGATGGGTAGAACGCCTGCACCTGATCGGCGCGAAAGCCATTGCCCTTGAGCCACAGGGCCAGGTTCATCATGTCTTCATCGGTGGTGCCGGGGTGGGCGGCGATGAAGTACGGGATCAGGTATTGCTCCTTGCCCGCTTCCTTCGAGTACTTCTCGAACATGCGCTTGAAGCGATCGTAGGAGCCGATGCCCGGCTTCATCATCTTGTCCAGCGGGCCGCGTTCGGTGTGCTCCGGGGCGATCTTCAGGTAGCCGCCAACGTGGTGGGTCACCAGCTCCTTGACGTACTCGGGCGACTCTACCGCCAAGTCATAGCGCAGACCCGAGGCGATCAGGATCTTCTTCACCCCCGGCAGGGCACGGGCCTTGCGGTACAGCGAGATCAGCGAGCTGTGGTCGGTGTTGAGGTTCTCGCAGATGCCCGGGAACACGCACGACGGCTTGCGGCAGTGCTTCTCGATCTCTTCGCTCTTGCAGGCGATGCGGTACATGTTCGCGGTCGGCCCGCCAAGGTCGGAAACCACACCCGTGAACCCCGGCACCTTGTCACGCATCTCCTCGATCTCATGCAGGATCGATTCATGTGAGCGGTTCTGGATGATGCGGCCCTCATGCTCGGTGATCGAGCAGAAGGTGCAGCCACCGAAACAGCCACGCATGATGTTCACCGAGAAACGGATCATCTCGTACGCCGGGATACGCGCTTTGCCGTAGGCCGGGTGCGGTACGCGGGCGTACGGCATGCCGAACACGTAGTCCATTTCCTCGGTGGTCATGGGAATGGGCGGCGGGTTGAACCACACGTCCACTTCGCCATGCTTCTGCACCAGGGCGCGAGCGTTACCGGGGTTGGTTTCCAGGTGCAGCACGCGGTTGGCGTGGGCGTACAGCACCGAGTCGTTACGTACCTTTTCAAACGATGGCAGGCGGATCACCGACTTCTCACGAGTGACCCGCGGGCTGTCGAGAATCTGCACCACCTTGGCTTCGTTCGGGTCTTCCACCTCGCCTTTGGCTTGCTCGATGGCGCAGGCCTGGGTGTCCTGGGTGTTGACGTAAGGATTGATGATCTTGTCGACACGGCCCGGGCGGTCGATACGCGTCGAGTCGATCTCGTACCAGCCTTCGGGCGTATCGCGGCGTACGAAAGCGGTGCCGCGCACGTCGGTGATGTGCTCGACGCGCTCGCCGTTGGACAGGCGCTGGGCCACTTCCACCACGGCACGCTCGGCGTTGCCGAACAGCAGGATGTCGGCGCAGGCGTCGATCAGGATCGAATGGCGGACCTTGTCCTGCCAATAGTCGTAATGCGCGATGCGGCGCAGCGAAGCCTCGATGCCGCCGAGCACGATCGGCACGTGCTTGTAGGCTTCCTTGCAGCGCTGGCTGTACACCAGGCTGGCACGGTCCGGACGGCTGCCCGCCTCACCGCCTGGGGTGTAGGCATCGTCGGAGCGGACTTTCTTGTCGGCGGTGTAGCGGTTGATCATCGAGTCCATGTTGCCGGCCGCGACACCGAAGAACAGGTTCGGCTCACCGAGCTTCATGAAGTCGTCTTTGGACTGCCAGTTCGGCTGCGCAATGATGCCTACCCGGAAACCCTGCGCCTCCAGCAAACGGCCGATGATGGCCATGCCAAACGACGGATGGTCGACGTAGGCATCGCCGGTGACGATGATGATGTCGCACGAATCCCAGCCGAGCTGATCCATCTCCTCCCTGCTCATCGGCAGGAACGGCGCGGGCCCGAAGCATTCGGCCCAGTATTTGGGATAGTCGTAGAGAGGCTTGGCTGCGTGCATGTCAGGAACCAGTCTTGGGGGTGCAGGGAAATCGCGGGCGCGGAATATAGCACAAATTTTGATCAAATCCGACTAGGGTTGTCGGATTCATGGCGTGACGGCTTGCAACATCCAGACGGCCAGAGGGCACGCCTGAATACGGTTGCATCGGTCACTGCGCGTGAAAGGCCCACGCGCGCAGAAGGACGCGGCTGAGGCTTACTCGTTACTCATCGTCATCGAAGTTGTAACTACCCGGCGCGAGGTTCTCGAAGCGGGTGTATTTGCCGATGAAGGCCAGGCGCACGAAACCGATGGGGCCGTTACGCTGTTTACCGATGATGATCTCGGCGATGCCTTTGTGTTCGGTGTCGGGGTGATACACCTCGTCGCGGTAGACGAACATGATCACGTCGGCGTCCTGCTCGATCGCACCCGATTCGCGCAAGTCGGAGTTGACCGGACGCTTGTTCGGGCGTTGCTCCAAGGAGCGGTTGAGCTGCGACAGCGCCACTACCGGGCAGTTGAATTCCTTGGCCAGGGCTTTCAAGGACCGGGAGATTTCGGAAATCTCGTTGGTGCGGTTATCGCCGGAGGAACCAGGAATCTGCATCAACTGCAGGTAGTCGACCATGATCAGGCCGATCTCACCGTGCTCACGGGCCAGACGGCGGCTGCGCGCGCGCATCTCCGACGGGCTGATACCGGCTGTATCGTCAATGAACAATTTGCGGTCATTGAGCAGGTTCACCGCGGAGGTGAGGCGTGGCCAGTCGTCGTCATCGAGCTGGCCGGAGCGCACTTTGGTCTGGTCGATACGACCCAGCGAGGACAACATCCGCATGATCAGCGACTCACCGGGCATCTCGAGCGAGAACACCAGCACCGCCTTGTCGCTGCGCAGCACCGCATTTTCTACCAGGTTCATGGCGAAGGTGGTCTTGCCCATCGACGGACGACCGGCAACGATGATCAAGTCCGCCGGCTGCAGGCCGCTGGTCTTGCCGTCCAGATCGGTGTAACCGGTGGAAATGCCCGTGATGTCGCTGTCGGAGTTGAACAGGGTGTCGATGCGATCGATGGCCTTGGTCAGCAGGTCATTGACGCCCACCGGGCCACCGGTCTTCGGACGCGCCTCGGCGATCTGGAAGATCTGCCGTTCGGCGTCATCGAGAATTTCGGCCGCGTTGCGCCCCTGCGGGTTGAAGGCGTTGTCGGCAATGTCAGTGCTGATGCTGATCAGTTGGCGCAGCGTGGCACGCTCGCGGATGATCGCGGCGTAGGCCTTGATGTTGGCAACAGAAGGCGTGTTCTTGGCCAGTTCCGCCAAGTACGCCAGGCCGCCGATCTGCGAGGACACCCCTTCCTGTTCCAACTGCTCGTGCAGGGTCACCACGTCGAACGGCTGGTTCTGGTCTGCCAGCTTGTGCACGGCACGGAAGATCAGGCGATGGTCATGCCGATAGAAATCACCATCCGAGACCTGATCGAGCACACGCTCCCACGCACTGTTGTCCAACAGCAGACCACCGAGCACGGCCTGTTCGGCCTCGATGGAATGGGGCGGCACCTTGAGGGCGGCGGTTTGCAGGTCGAGTTGTTCGGGAGTGCTGAGTTCGTTCATGGCCACGCGAAAATCTGGGGGGATGAAAACGACAAAGGGCACGACCTGCAATGCAGGAGCGTGCCCGATGTTAACCGGCCAGCCCCGCGAGGGGCCAGCCGATCATCGCAGCTTAGGCAGCGACCACAACCACACGAACGGTGGCTTCAACGTCGCTGTGCAAGTGCACGGCAACGTCGTATTCACCGACGTGACGGATGGTGCCGTTCGGCAGACGAACTTCAGCTTTGGCCACTTCAACGCCGGAGGCGGTCAGGGCGTCAGCGATGTCGTGGGTGCCGATCGAACCGAACAGCTTGCCTTCGTCGCCAGCGGTGGCAGTGATGGTCACTTCCAGCTCGGCCAGTTGGGCAGCACGGCTTTCAGCCGAAGTTTTGCGGTCTGCAGCGGCTTTTTCAAGCTCTGCACGGCGCTCTTCGAATGCAGCCAGGTTGGCGGCAGTGGCGCTAACGGCCTTGCCGAACGGCAGCAGGAAGTTACGACCGTAACCGGATTTGACTTTAACTTTGTCGCCCAGGTTGCCCAGGTTAGCGACTTTTTCCAGCAGGATCAGTTCCATTTGGTAAAACCTCTTAACTTTTAACCTTCACCGTTCGCGGGGTCATCGTCGCGTTGACGGGACTTGATACCGCGAAAATCAATCAGGCTATCGACAATGGCCAGGACCACGAGCAACGGATACGTCAACTGCATGAACAACAGGCTTACGTACAAGCCAACCAGCCAGAACCTCGACAGTCGTCCTTGCGCGACCAGACCGTGCACCAGGGCAACGCCTGCGAGCGCGAGCGGCACGCTGCACAACGGTGTCAACAACGCCAGCCCCGAACCAAGGGTCGGGCCGAACATGACACCTGCCAGCAACATCATGGCTGGCACCGGGGTGAAACGCACCGCCTGAAACTCGCGGGCGAAACCACCGGGGTTGTACAACGCGGCCTGCCAGTAGCGAGCCAACATCAAGGTCAGGACACAGATAACCTGTAACCCTATTGCCATCATTCCGGTGACCAGGGGGAACAGGTGCGTTCCGAGCCGGGTTCGTTCCTCTACCGAGAGTTTCTGGTAGAAGCCGTCGAGCATCTGCGGCAGGGCTTTTTCAAGCGCTCGCGCCAGAGCTTCGATCGGTTCGCGGAACACCGAGCTCAGAAGTAACCCATACACCAGGCCCAGGGCGACGCTGACCAACAGCACCCGGTTCCAGGAATGCCCGGCGCGCAACAGCGCCGCCAGGCCCAACGTTCCGCACATCCCGAACAGGATCAGCGGATCGCCAAGGCTCCACCAGGCCAGCATGGGCAATAATGCCCAGGCGATGACCGGAGAAGCATCCTTGAAACCGCGCCGCAGGAACACCAGGCTCACAGCGGCGGCACTCAACCAGAACAGCAGCGGCAATGCCGCACAACCGACCACGATTACCGTGGCCTGCACACGACCGCGCATGATGAAATCAGCTAACGCTCGCATGCGTATCCCTTGCTACTTGTCGATAAACCCGGTCTCAGCGGCCGTGGCTGTCGGTGTAGGGCAGCAGGGCCAGGAAGCGGGCGCGCTTGATAGCGGTAGCCAGCTGACGCTGATAACGAGCTTTGGTACCGGTGATACGGCTTGGAACGATCTTGCCGGTTTCGGATACGTAAGCTTTCAGGGTGTTGAGATCTTTGAAGTCGATCTCTTTCACGTCTTCAGCGGTGAAGCGGCAGAATTTACGACGACGGAAGAAACGTGCCATGTAATAGGCTCCTCAAAAAGTCCGTGGATTACTCGTCAGCGTTATCGCTGTTGTCGCTGTCATTGCTGTCATCGCCTTCGGCGCCATCAGCAGATTCAGGACGTTCGCGACGCTCACGGCGCTCGCTGCGGTTCTCTTCGGCCTTGAGCATCTCGGACGGACCGGTAACGGCTTCGTCACGACGGATGACCAGGTTACGGATCACGGCATCGTTGTAGCGGAAGTTGTCTTCCAGCTCGGACAGCGCCTTGCCGGTGCATTCAACGTTCAGCATCACGTAGTGAGCCTTGTGAACATTGTTGATTGCGTAGGCCAGTTGACGACGGCCCCAGTCTTCCAGACGGTGGATCTTGCCGCCGTCTTCTTCGATCAGCTTGGTGTAACGCTCAACCATGCCGCCGACTTGCTCGCTCTGATCCGGGTGGACCAGAAAGATGATTTCGTAATGACGCATGAATGCTCCTTACGGGTTAGTAGCCTGCCAGGAACACTGGTCAGACAAGGAGTGAATGAAACGGTGAGGCTTGCCACGGAAAACAGGCACTTGTGTACCGGCCTGCAGGGCAAGGCGCGCAATTGTAGAGAAGGTGGGTGGCACACGCAAGGTAATTGGCGATTATTTGAACAGCCAGGGCACGTCCAGGGCTAGCCCGTAGACGGTGTGCCGCGGCAGAACCGACGCCACACCGTTGCCCCGCCAGGCCTCAGCGCTTGGCTTGGCGCTGGCGTACCGCCTCGAACAGGCAGACACCCGTCGCGACCGACACGTTCAGGCTGCTGACACTGCCCGACATCGGCAGCTTGACCAGGAAATCGCAGTGCTCGCGGGTCAGCCGGCGCATGCCGCGCCCTTCGGCGCCCATGATCATCACCAGCGGGCCGGTGAGGTCCTGCTGGTAGATTTCCTGCTCGGCTTCGCCTGCCGTGCCCACGACCCACAAACCGCGCTGCTGGAGTTTCTCCAGCGTGCGCGCCAGGTTGGTCACGGCCACCAGCGGAATCACCTCGGCAGCACCACAGGCCACTTTACGCACCACGCCGGTCAGGGTTGCCGACTTGTCCTTGGGGATGACCACGGCAGTGGCGCCGGCGGCATCGGCGGTGCGCAGGCAGGCGCCGAGGTTATGCGGATCGGTAACGCCATCGAGCACCAGAATCAGCGGCGGCGTTTCCGCGCGCTCGAGCAGCTCGTCGAGCATCGCCTCGCCCCACACCTGGCTGGGGCTGACATCGGCCACCACGCCCTGGTGTACGCCCTCGACCCAGGCATCGAGCTCGCGGCGCTCGGCCTGGCCGACCGCGACACGGTTCTCTGCGGCCAGCGCCAGCAGCGCCTGCAGGCGCGGCTCACTGCGCCCTTCGGAGAGCCAGATCTGCTTGACCCGCTTGGGGTGGTATTGCAACAGCGCCTGCACCGCATGCACGCCGTAGATCTTTTCCAGCTGACTCATGAGGTGCTCTTGCCTTTACGTGCTGCGCCGGGCTTGGACGTGCTGCCCTTGCGGTGCTTGGTTTTGCCGCTGCTGTTCTTGCTCGCCGTCTTGCTGCCAGCGGCATCGGACCTGCCAGACGACTTGTCGGATTTGCCGCCGCCACTGCTGCGCGCATCGGTCATCAGGGCCTTTTTCATTTCCCGGCTCTTGCGCACTTCGGCATTGCGCTCTACGGCGTCTTTGGGGAAATAGGCATTGGCAGTTTCGCTCTTGCGGCTGCGCGGCTTGGGGTTGATCCGCGCCGCTTCCGGCGTTGCCGCAGGCTCGGCGGCGGGGGCAGCAGCGCTGGCAGTGCCACGTTGCTTGCGCCCGACCGGTGCGTTGACCGCCGCTTCAGAAAGCTCGAAGTCGATCTTGCGCTGCTCGAGATCGACACGCATCACCTTGACTTCGATGGTGTCACCCAAGCGGAAGCTGCGGCCGGTACGCTCGCCAGACAGACGATGGTGAACCGGGTCGAAGTGGTAGTAATCCCCCGGCAGCGCACTGACGTGCACCAGGCCTTCAACGTAGATATCGGTCAGCTCGATGAACAAGCCAAAGCCGGTTACGGCGGTGATCACACCAGGGAAGGTTTCCCCGACGCGGTCACGCATGTACTCGCACTTGAGCCAGTTGACCACATCGCGCGTGGCCTCATCGGCGCGGCGCTCGGTCATCGAGCACTGCTCGCCCATCTGCTCGAGGGCAGGCTCGTCGTACGGATAGATACGCGCTTTGGGAATGCTCACCGCACCCGCACGTTTGACGTGCGGGGTTTCCACCCGCGAACGGATGACGCTGCGAATGGCGCGGTGCACCAGCAGGTCGGGGTAGCGACGAATCGGCGAGGTGAAGTGGGTGTACGCCTCGTAGTTCAGGCCGAAGTGGCCGTTGTTCTCGACGCTGTACACCGCCTGGCTCAGCGAGCGCAGCATGACGGTCTGGATCAGGTGGAAGTCCGGGCGACCGGAAATGCTCGCCAGCAAGGCCTGGTAGTCTTTGGGCGACGGGTCCTTGCCCTTGTGCAGCGACAAGCCCAGCTCGCCGAGGAAGGCGCGCAGTTTCTCCAGCCGCTCGGGCGGCGGACCATCGTGCACGCGGTACAGCGACGGCACATTGTGCTTTTGCATGAACGCGGCGGTGGCGACGTTGGCCGCCAGCATGCATTCCTCGATCATCTTGTGCGCATCGTTGCGCACGGTTGGGCGAATTTCTTCGATCTTGCGGTCATCGCCGAAGATGATGCGGGTTTCCTGGGTCTCGAAGTCGATCGCGCCACGGGTATGACGGGCCGACAGCAACACCTTGTACAACGCATACAGGTGCTTGAGGTCAGGCAGCACCGCGCTGTACTCGTCACGCAGCGCCTTGCCTTCACGGGTACGGGCATGTTCGAGCATGCTGCTGACCTTGTTGTAGGTCAGGCGCGCATGGGAGTGGATCACCCCTTCGTAGAACTGGTAATCGACCATCTGGCCGGATTTGTTCATGGTCATTTCACAGACCATGGCCAGGCGATCGACGTGCGGGTTCAGCGAGCACAGACCGTTGGACAGCTCTTCGGGCAGCATCGGAATCACGCGCTCGGGGAAGTACACCGAGTTGCCGCGTTGCTGGGCTTCGACATCGAGCGCCGAACCCAGGCGTACATAGCTGGACACGTCAGCGATGGCCACGAACAGGCGCCAGCCACCGGAGAACAGGCGCAGCTTGCCAAGCGGCTCGCAGTACACGGCGTCGTCGAAGTCGCGGGCGTCTTCGCCGTCGATGGTGACGAACGGCAGGTGGCGCAGGTCGACCCGGCGCTCCTTGTCCTTTTCTTCGACTTCGGAGCGGAACTTGCGCGCTTCCTTGATCACATCTTGCGGCCAGACGTGCGGAATATCGTAACTGCGCAGGGCAACGTCGATTTCCATGCCCGGGGCCATGTAGTTGCCGATCACCTCGACCACATCACCTTGCGGCTGGAAGCGCGGGGTGGGCCAATGGGTGATCTTGATCTCGACGAACTGACCGATCTTGGCACCGCCGTTACGCCCAGCGGTGACCAGCACTTCTTGCTGGATCTTCGTGTTGTCGGGGGTCACGTAGCCGATTCCGCCCTCCTCGAAGTAGCGGCCGACCACGCTTTCATGGGCGCGCGAGATGATTTCGATCAACGCACCTTCACGCCGGCCACGGCGGTCGGTGCCGGACACCCGGGCCAAGCCACGGTCACCGTCGAACGCCAGGCGCATTTGCGAAGGGCTGAGGAACAGGTCATCGCTGCCATCATCGGGGATGAGGAAGCCGAAACCGTCACGGTGGCCGGAGACGCGGCCACAGATCAGGTCGAGCTTATCGACCGGGGCGTAGGTGCCGCGGCGCGTGTAGATGAGCTGACCGTCGCGCTCCATGGCACGCAGACGGCGGCGCAGGGCTTCGATCTGCTCTTCCCCGTCGAGGCCGAACTCCTCTGCCAGTTGCTCGCGGGCAGCGGGTTCACCGCGCTCAGCCAGGCGCTGCAGGATCAGCTCGCGGCTGGGAATAGGGTTATCGTATTTGTCCGCTTCACGAGCGGCCTCGGGATCGAGGGATTGCCAATCGGCCATCAGAAGGGGTTCACCTTGGTATATATAGAGAAGAAGTTTGGCATAGGCGTATTGAAACTGGAAATCTCAGCCTTGGACAGCCCCCTGCTGATTGACGTTGCGCTTACTAAGGCCTGCGGAATCAACGGCTTGGACTTTTTCAAAAATTTTTCACCGCGGGGGTTTACAGGGTTAGGGTGCGTCCGTATAGTGCGCACCACAACGACGGACAGCCGACGTTGTAGTCGAGATAGACGGTCTTGTAAAGCTTGAACAGTTTGCGATGTACTAGATGATCTTGACATGTGTGCCCAGGTGGCGGAATTGGTAGACGCGCTGGTTTCAGGTATCAGTGACTTAACGGTCGTGGAAGTTCGAGTCTTCTCCTGGGCACCAAATATTCGGATTGATAGATAGCAGGTTTGTCTGTCGATCAGCAACAGATTCACGCAGTACGCTGTAGATGAAAAGCTTTGCCCAGGTGGCGGAATTGGTAGACGCGCTGGTTTCAGGTATCAGTGACTTAACGGTCGTGGAAGTTCGAGTCTTCTCCTGGGCACCATATTAAAAACCCACTAGCTTGCTAGTGGGTTTTTTCTTGTCTGCGTTTTTTGATTCCCCTCCCCCTCCCCGCCCCTCGAACGACCCGCTGCGATCAGCAGGTCTTCTCGCCTTTCAACGCCCCCTCGGTTTGCCGATACGCATAGGCCCCACCAAAGGTGCTCAGACAAACGATCAGCGCTTGCGGCCAAAGATGGTTTTTGGCGCGCGGCCAAAGTAGCGGGTAAAGGCCACGGTGAAATTGTTCGGGTACTTGTAGCCCACCTGCCAGGCCGCCTGCGCAACCTGCTGGCCGGATTCGAGCAGGGTCATGGCTTTGCGCATGCGCAGGTCGAGCAGCATCTTGGCCGGGGTGCTGTCGAACAGATGACGAAAGCCTTCTTTGAGCTTGTGCTCGTTCATGCCCACGGAGGTGGCGAGGTATTCCACGGTCAGCGGTGTGTGCAACTGCTCGCAGAGCAGGTTCCGCGCGCGCTCCAAGCGTTCGATGTCCTGCGTGCTGAGCGGTGCAGCAGTGGTCTGTGGTGGCGCCAGCAGGTTGAACTGTTCCGCCAGCAGGCTGAGCGTATGGATGTGCAGATCAAGGCGGTTGGCCGGATCCAGCAGGCCGGGCTGCAGGTAGCGCACCAGCGCAGCGGCGTGGGCCTGTGCAGCCTTGGAGCTGGGGCGAAAATCCAGCCGCTGCAGCCGCCCGCTGCCCAGCACCTGCTCGGCACGGGCCTGGCCAACGTACTTGCACAAGGTGGCCTGGTCGATCACCACGCGCAGTTGTGAGGCTGTTTCATTGGCCTGGTAACGGCGCTCGCCGGGGGTGGCGCGAAACGCGGTGATCGTGGTGTGTCCGGCCTCGAACGCGAGGCTGCTGCCGTCCTGGCCGATGAAACCCGACCTACCCTGCAGACCGAGGGTGACCACCATCACATGGCCGTCATGCGGGCCTGCGGTTTCCTCTATCAGGGTGCGTACCGGGTGGTAGTGCAGCCGGCCCAGCGACAGGCCCTGCTCGAGCTGCAACAGCTCGGAGTGGCACTGGCCGAGGGTTTCGTCCAGCTGCAGGCACAAGCGGCCATCGGCTTGCACGTTGCGCTGGCGCGGTGAGTTCAGGCCGAGGCGGCAGCTCCCTTTCGATATGTTCATGACAGACGTCCCTGAAGTGCAGCGGCCGGTGCAGCGCATAGAAACGGCTCCGGCTCGCATACTTATACTGAATGATTCTCATTTAATATATATCACCTTTATCAGTGATTCGGCCACGCGTTGTTTACATCAAGTCGTGGCCATGGACAGGGAGTTACCGTGCCTCAACGCTCACAGCCGCACCCGCAGGCCCAGGACCTGGGCCAATCGCACCCCTTGCAACCGTGCTGGGACCTGCAACTTGGCGGCCTTGGCGCCG
Source organism: Pseudomonas gebzensis (assembly GCF_034427815.1). Classification (NCBI taxonomy): domain Bacteria; kingdom Pseudomonadati; phylum Pseudomonadota; class Gammaproteobacteria; order Pseudomonadales; family Pseudomonadaceae; genus Pseudomonas; species Pseudomonas gebzensis. Next base: position 52,902 of record NZ_JAXQNS010000008.1, on the reverse strand, counting down.
ATGCGCTGCAAGCCGCGCTGGATTGCGGCCTGTTCGATCACTTGCAACACTTCACGCCGGCCGAGCGCCTGGCCGACAGGCTGAACCTGGACCGCCACAGCACCGGCCTGGTGCTCGAGCTGCTGTGGAGCCTGGCGTTGCTGGAGCGTGATGCCCAGCAACCGCCGCACTACCGCAACCTGCCGGTGGCCGACCAGCACTTGCACAGCGCGGCCAACCAGTACTGCGGCGATGCCCTGCAGTTTCGTCACCGGGTGCTGCGCCATACCGGCAGCCAGCTGAGCGACTACCTGCGTAACGGCATGGCCCCTGCCGCTGCCACGCCTACGGCCATGGACAGCGCCTGGGCCAATGCCGCGCGCTTGCAGATCGCCCAGGAACAGCGCGCCGTGACCCGCGAGGTGGCCTGCGCGCTGCTTGAGCGCCTGCCCGAATGTCGTCACCTGCAGCGCATGCTCGACCTTGGCGGTGGCCCGGGGCTGGTGGCCATCGCCCTGGCCCAGGCACTGCCCGACTTGCACGGGGTGGTGTTCGAGTATCCCGAAACCGCCGCAGTGGCCCACGGCAACATCGAGCACGCCCGGCTGCAGCAGCGCCTGCAAGCCCGGGGCGGCGACCTTAACGAGGATGACATCGGCAGCGAGTTCGACCTGATCTGGTGCTCCTCGGTACTGCATTTCGTCGACGACCTGCCGGCCATGCTGCGCCGTCTCTACGCCGCCCTGCGCCCCGGCGGGCTACTGGTGTGCTGCCAGGCCGAAGTGCCGCGTGAGCGCCAGGCCGCTGCCCAAGTGCTGCCCTACTACCTGCACATGCGCTTGCAGGGCCGTCATGTGCTGGAGGAAGGCGACCTGGCGCAACGCCTGCAACACGCCGGCTTCAACGCCGTGGAACAGCTCAGCGGCCTGCGTTTCCCGGTGACTCCGGTGAACGCGGTGATCGCCCGACGCCCGCGAGGATGACCCGATGACGCCTGGACGAAACGCCGGCCTGCAACTGCTGTTCGGCTGGCTCAACCTGGCCCTGGCGGTGCCCAGCATCTACCTGATGTTCGGCATGCCCCTGGTCATGCGCCAGTACGGCTGGAGCGCACTGAAATTGGCCTGTTCCAGCTCGCCGCCCTGCCGGCGGTGTTCAAGTTTCTACTGGCCGTGCCGGTGCAGCGAGTGCGCCTGGGCAAGGGTCATCTGGTGCACTGGATGCTGCTGCTCAGCGCCGCACTGCTGGTGCTGTACTGGCTGATCGGCCGCCACGACCTCATCGAGCAGCGCATGGCGCTGTTCGCCATGACCTTGGCCATCAGCACCCTCGCAACCTGGATGGACGTGCCACTCAACGCCCTGGCCGTGCAATGGCTGCCGCGCAGCGAACAGCTGCGCGCCGGCAGCATCCGTTCGGCGGCGCTGTTCATCGGCGCCATCGTGGGCGGCGGCGTGATGCTGCTGGTCCATGCCTGAGCGCGGGCCTGGTGCTGGCGTTGCTAGTGGCCTGGCGGGTGCGCCACAGCATTGCCGGCAGTGCTGAATCATGACTGCAAAGCGACCGCCGCGCAGATGTCGAAAGCGTTTCACTGCTCAGTGGGGAATGCCTGGATACCACGCTTGCGCCAGCGCAAGACCGCGCCGTAACGGTGGTGCAAGGCTGCACGACAGCACCCTCCAACGCGACGCACAGTGCAGCTGACTCGACCCCTTGAGCGCTGGATCGTCTTCAGGCCTGGTTGCCGCAAACGCCAATCACGACACGAATGAATTTTCTTCCATGCAGCCACTTGAGAAACAATTTCGTTTACCATTGTTTCCAAATATGTAGCCGTACGCGAGGAACTACCCGCATGACGATCCGCACGAATTCGCTGATGCGCACCCTGGCCGCCGCCGTGCTTGGCCTGGCCCTCGGCGCCCCCGCTGCGATGGCCGCCGACCCGGTCACGCTGACCCTGTACAACGGTCAGCACAAGGAAATCGGCGACGCCATCGCCAAGGCCTACGAGGCCAAGACCGGCATTCATATCAACATCCGCAAGGGCAGCAGCAACCAGCTGGCCAGCCAGATCATCGAGGAAGGCGATCGCTCGCCGGCCGACATCATCTACACGGAAGAATCCCCGCCCCTGAACAACCTCGGCGAGCTGGGCCTGCTGGCCAAGATCGACCCCGCCACCCTGGACATGCTGCCCAAGGAGTACGTTGCCGCCAACGGCACCTGGATGGGCGTGACGGCGCGCACCCGCGTGGTGGTGTTCAACCCGAAGAAGATCGACGAAAAAGACCTGCCGCAATCGGTCATGGATTTCGCCGATCCCGAGTGGGAAGGCCGTGTGGGCTTCGTGCCTACCAGCGGCGCGTTTCAGGAGCAGGCCGTGGCCATCCTGAAAATGCACGGTCGCGAAGCCGCCGAAGATTGGCTGACCGGCCTCAAGGCCTTCGGCAAGACCTACACCAACAACATGGTCGCGTTGAAGGCCGTGGAAAAAGGCGAAGTCGCTGCGGTGCTGGTCAACAACTACTACTGGTACGCCCTGGAGCGTGAGCGCGGCAAGCTGGACTCCAAGCTCTATTACCTGGCCGACGGTGACGCCGGTGGCCTGGTGACCATTTCCGGTGCGGCGGCGGTCAAGGCCAGCAAGCATCCCAAGGAAGCCCAGGCCCTGCTGAACTGGATGGCCAGCGAGGAAGGTCAGCGGGTCATCACCCAGACCACGGCTGAGTACCCGCTGCACAAAGGCATGGTCTCCGACCGTGGCCTGAAACCGTTCGAAGACCTGCGTCCGCCGAAAATCACCCCGGCAGACCTCGGCAATGCCGAAGAAGCACTGGAACTCGAGCGTGAGGTCGGTCTGCTCTGATGACTGCCGCCCTGCCGAACACGGCTACTCTGCGTTACGTCCCCAAGCGCAAGCGCCCTTCGATCTGGGTGCTCTTGCCCGTGTTGCTGCTGGTGGCGATGAGCCTGTTGCCGTTGCTGTATGTCGCCATGAAAGCGTGGGAGGCGGGATGGCAGGAAGCGCTGCACCTGCTCTGGCGCCCGTTCGTATGGGGGCTGTTGCGCAACACCTTGATGCTGATGCTCGGCGTCACCACGGTGTGCATGGTGGTGGGCATGGCGCTGGCCTGGCTGCTCGAGCGCAGCGACCTGCGCGGCCGGCGTCTGTGGGGCGTGGTGCTGTGCCTGCCTTTTGCGGTGCCGTCGTTTGTCAGCAGCTTTACCTGGGTGTCGCTGAGCGCTGATTTCGAGGGTTTGGGCGGGGCGATTCTGGTGATGGCGCTGTCGAAGTACCCGCTGGTATTTCTGCCGGTGGCCGCGACCTTGCGTAACGTCGACACCTCGCTGGAAGAGTCGGCGCGCACCCTGGGCTGCAACCGCTGGGGGGTGTTCTTCAAGATCACCCTGCCGCTGCTGTGGCCGGCGATGCTGGGCGGAGCGCTGTTGATCGCCCTGCACATGCTGGTGGAGTTCGGCGCGCTGTCGATCCTTGGCCTGCAGACCTTCACCACGGCGATCTACCAGCAGTTCGAGCTGGAGTTCAGCAACGCCAACGCGGCCATGCTCTCGGCCGTGCTGCTGGCGCTGTGCCTGATCATGCTCTGGCTGGAGCTGCGCGTGCGCGGCAAGGCCCGGCATGTGCGCATCGGCCAGGGCGTGGCGCGCCGCGCCGCGCCCATACGTTTACGGGGTTGGGCGCCACTGGCGCAGGCGTTCTGCCTGGGCCTGGCCATTCTGGGCAGTGGCATTCCGCTGGCGATGCTCGGTTACTGGCTCAGTGTGGGCTCTTCGGCAGCCTTTCCAGTGGCGGAAATCGGTACGGCGCTGCTCACGTCGCTGTCGGTGTCGCTGGGCGGCGCGGCCTTCTGTGTGCTGCTGGCACTGCCGATCAGCTTTCTGGTGGTGCGCTACAAGGGTCGCCTGGCGATCTGGGCCGAGCGCCTGCCGTACCTGCTGCACGCGCTGCCAGGCCTGGTGATCGCACTGACGCTGGTGTTCTTTGCCCTGCACTACGTGCCGGTGCTGTACCAGACCACAGCGCTGCTGATCCTGGCCTACGCCCTGTTGTTCCTGCCGCTGGCGCAGGCGCCGGTGCGTACCGCGCTGAACAAGGCCTCGCCGACCCTGGAAGAGGCCGCTCGCACGCTGGGCGCCAGCAGCCTTGCAGCGTTCTGCCGAGTGACCCTGCCGATCATCTTCCCCGCGCTGGCGGCTGCGTTTGCTTTGGTGTTCCTCGACGCCATGAAGGAGCTGACTGCAACGCTGCTGCTCAGCCCGACCGGCATGACCACGCTGGCCACCGAGGTGTGGTCGCACACGGCCAATGTCGAGTTCGCCGCAGCGGCGCCGTATGCGGCGTTGCTGATCGTGGTGTCGGGGTTGCCGGTGTATCTGTTGACGACACGGATGTACCTGAACCGGGCTTAGCCGACACGGGTGACGCTGGCTTTGCGAAAGGGTTCATCGGCCCTCGCAACCCTGCTGATGTTGCCTGGGCAGAACCGTTGCAGCCGGCACAGCCGGCTCGAACGGCGTCCCGGCTCAGGCCTTGAACTGCCCCAGACTCGCCCGCAACTGCGCCGCCAGGTTATCCAGCACCTTGCTGCTGGCCGTGGTCTGCATCACCACCGCGGCCGAGCGCTCGGCCTGGGCATGGATGGTTTGCACCCGGCCGCGCACGGCCTGGGCACCACTGGCCTGCTGTTCGGCGGCGCGGGTGGCCAGGCCGATGGCAGCATGGACCTGCTCCACGGCAACCTGCACCGATTGCTGACGGCGCTCGTTGTCGCGTAGCACTTTCAAGCCCTCACTGGCTTTGAGGCCAGCCTGACTGATGGTCGCCACGGCGTCCTTGGCGCCTTGCTGCAACGCGGTGATGTGCGCCTGGATATCTCCGGTGGAGCATTGCGTCTTGCTTGCCAGCGCCCGCACCTCGTCGGCCACCACGGCAAAGCCGCGCCCGGTTTCCCCGGCGCGCGCCGCTTCGATGGCGGCGTTCAGGGCCAGCAGGTTGGTCTGCTCGGCAATGCCGTGGATCACCGTCAGCACCACTTCGATCTGCTCGCTCTGCCGGGCCAGGCGCTCGATGACCTGGGAGCCGGATTCCACCTGGCCGGCCAGGTTTTCGATCAGGCCTGCCAGCTGGGTGGAGCTGCGGCTGTTTTCGTCGGTGGCCTGGCGGATGTCCACCACCTGCTGCAAAGCGGCCTGCATGGCCTGGCTCTCAGACTGCGCTTCGTCAGCCATGCTCGACAGGTCGCGCAGGCTGGCGGCCACTTCATCGCGCTGCAACGCTGCAGCGGTGTCGGCACCGGCATTGCGTTGGGCCATGGCATCGATTTCGACGCCGGTACGCTGCGCCACCTCACCGGCTTCACGGACGATGGGTTGCAGTTTGTCGATGAAGCGGTTCACGGCCGAGGCCATGTCGCCCAGCTCGTCACGGCTATCGAGCGGGACGCGGCGAGTCAGGTCGCCCTCACCTGCCGCCAGGTCATCCAGCGCACCAATCAACAGGCGCACCTTGCTCAGCACGCGTCGGCCAAGCACCACGGCCACCAACAGCAGCACGCCCAGGCCGACCAGTGCCAGCATCAGGCCAATCCGCCAACGCAGCTCTGAGGCCGCACTGGCCACCGCCTGGGCGGTGTTGGCTTGCATGGCGGCGGCGCTGGACTGCGCTTTTTCCAGACGCTGGCGCAGCACGTTGCCACTGTCGGCCGCCGCGCCGCCGAGACTGTCCTCGACCAGTTGCTCACCGCTGGCGATCAGCGCGCTGAAGCGTTGGTCGAGGGCGGTGAGCTGCTGGTCGATCGAGGCTGTGGAAACGCCTAGCAGGACCTTGCCGATCTCGGCGCCATTGGGATTGATCGAGGCCTCGACGAAGTACACCGCCGGATCACGGCGCGCCGCGTCGATCACTTTGTCCAGCGCGCGCTCGCCCTGGCCCCTCTCGATCAACGCCTGGTTGATCGGGTTCTGCCGGTTCAGGTAGCGGGTCAGGTGCTGGCCCTGGGCGTCGTCATAGACCACGAACAGCACGTTGGGATTGCGCTGGGCGCGCCGGGCGAAGTCCGACAGCACGGGTACATCGCTGTCCCAGATGGCGCGCGGCGCCACCGAGGCGAGCAACTCGGCCATGTCGTTGGCCGACTCCCTCAGACTGTTCTCCAAGGTGGTGCGCAACTGCTGCTGCTCGCTCTGCAATCGGGCAGACAAGCCGGCACTCAGGCGCTGCTTGGTGCTGCTGGACAACCCGTCCAGCCCCGAACGCACCTCCTGGCCGGCCTGTTGCAGCTCGTTGGCAAGGGTCGCGCTATCGCGGCCGAAACGCTGCTCGAGGTCAGCTTCCAGTTCGCTCACGGTGCTGCGGGTCAGCACCACCGCCACCACCACTTGCAGCAACAGAGCGATACCCAAGGCAACAAACACAGGCCGCAAGAGGCGGCTTCGTAACAATGAGAGGATGGCAGACACGGTGTATCCCTCGTGTTTTCTGGCGCCACTATTTTGATGGCATCTACAGAAATTTCTTACAGCAAGGGTTATGCCGGTACAGGGGTTTTAGCTACCAAGGTCTAGCACTTGGCCGATAAGCCACCTTGCACGAGGGGCTCAGCCAGGCATACAAAAACGCCGCGCCCCCTTGGCAGGGGCGCGGCGTTTGTTGGTCAGCTCAGGCTGATCAGGCGAACGGATGACGCAGCACGATGGTTTCGTTGCGGTCCGGTCCGGTCGAGATAATGTCGATCGGCGCGCCAACCAGCTCCTCGATGCGCGAGATATACGCACGCGCATTGGCTGGCAGACCGTCCAGGCTCTTCACGCCCAGGGTCGATTCGGTCCAGCCTGGCAGCGTTTCGTACACCGGCTGCAGGCCGATGTAGCTGTCGGCGTCGGTCGGCGCTTCGATCACATCGCCTTCGGCGCTCTTGTAGCCAACGCAGATGTTGATGGTTTCCAGGCCGTCCAGCACGTCCAGCTTGGTCAGGCAGATGCCCGAGATGCTGTTGACGTCGATGGCGCGACGCAGGATGACGGCATCGAACCAACCGCAACGGCGGGCACGGCCGGTGGTCGAGCCGAACTCGTGGCCACGCTTGGCCAGGGTGGCGCCGGTGTCATCGAACAGCTCGGTGGGGAACGGACCGGAACCCACGCGGGTGGTGTAGGCCTTGGTGATGCCGAGGATGTAGTCGATGTACATCGGGCCCACGCCGGAACCGGTAGAGATACCGCCGGCAGTGGTGTTGGAGCTGGTGACGTAGGGGTAGGTGCCGTGGTCGATGTCCAGCAACGAGCCTTGAGCGCCTTCGAACATGATGTCTTTGCCGGCGCGGCGCAGCTGGTGCAGTTCGGCGGTGACGTCGAGCATCATCGGTTTCAACTGCTCGGCGTAGACCATGCACTCGTCCAGGGTCTGCTGGAAATCGATGGCCGGCTCTTTGTAGTAATTGACCAGCTGGAAGTTGTGGTAGTCCAGCAGCTCACCGAGCTTGGCGGCAAAGCGCTCGCGGTGGAACAGATCACCGATGCGCAGGCCACGGCGGGCGACCTTGTCTTCGTACGCAGGGCCGATGCCACGGCCGGTGGTGCCGATCTTGGCTTCGCCACGGGCTTTCTCACGGGCCTGGTCCAGGGCCACGTGGTACGACAGAATCAGCGGGGCAGCCGGGCTGATGCGCAGGCGCTCGCGCACCGGTACGCCCTTCTCTTCCAGCTTGGTGATTTCGCGCATCAGCGCATCGGGTGCCACCACCACACCGTTACCGATCAGGCACTGCACGCCTTCGCGCAGGATGCCGGACGGGATCAGGTGCAGGACGGTTTTCTCACCGTTGATCACCAGGGTGTGGCCAGCATTGTGGCCGCCTTGGTAGCGCACTACGGCAGCGGCATGTTCGGTGAGCAGATCGACGATCTTGCCTTTGCCCTCATCACCCCATTGGGTGCCCAGGACGACGACATTCTTACCCATGATACTTGTCCTCATTCGCAAACTTGGTGCCGGCCACTGCCGACGCAGAAACTAAAGGGCGAGCGGCAGTACCTGCCAGTGCCCGTCTTGCTGAATCAATTGCCGATCGCAATCGGCCTCACGTGCGGCGCTGAGCGGCTGGCCCGGCAGCGCCTGGACCACCCGCTGGCCTTCGCTGCGCAGCTGGCAGACCTGCTGCCACAGCGCGCTGTCGCCGCTGTCGGGCATCCAGATCCCACCGCTTGGCATCACTACCTCGGCGCGCCCCAGCGTGACCAGTGTCTTGAGGTCGGTGGAAAAACCGGTGGCTGGGCGTGCGCGACCAAAATCCGCACCGATGTCATCGTAGCGACCGCCCTGGGCGATCGACTGCCCGACGCCCGGCACGAACACCGCGAACACGACGCCGGTGTGGTAGTTGTAGCCGCGCAGCTCGCCAAGGTCGAAGTACAGCGGCAGCTCGGGGAAACGAGCCGCCAGGCGGTCGGCGATGGCCAGCAGGTCATCCAGTGCCGCCAGGACGCTAGCCGGGGCACGGCCCAGGCGTACGCGCGCTTCATTGAGCACTTCACGGCTGCCGCACAGTTCGGTCAGCGACCGCAGCATGGCGCTGAGGTCAGGCTGCAGGCCGGTAGTGAGCACATGCACTTCATCGACCGCTTTGCGTTGCAGGGCGTCGAACAGCTGCTGTTCAAGCGTGCCGGACAGCCCGGCAGCGCGAGCCAGGCCGCGGTAGATGCCGACATGGCCAAGGTCCATGTGTACATCGGCGACATCGGTCAGCTGCAAGGTGGCGAGCATCAGGCTGATGACTTCGACATCGCTGGTGGGGCTGGCATCGCCGTACAGCTCGGCGCCGAGCTGAATGGGGCTGCGCGAGGTCGACAGGGCACGCGGTTCGGCGTGCAGCACGCTGCCGGCATAGCACAGACGGCTCGGGCCTTCGCGGCGCAGGGTATGGGCGTCGATACGCGCAACCTGCGGCGTGAAGTCGGCACGAAAGCCCATCAGGCGACCCGACTGCGGATCGACGACCTTGAAGGTGCGCTGGTCCAGGTCCTGGCCGGCGCCCGTGAGCAGCGATTCCAGGTACTCGATATGGGGGGTGACGACCAGTTCGTAACCCCAGCTCTGGAACAGGTCCAACACCTGACGCCGCGCGATTTCAATGCGCGCCGCTTCAGGTGGCAGTACTTCCTCGATGCCATCTGGCAGAAGCCAGCGGTCTACCGTTGCCATTACGCCATTTCCCCTCTGGTCCGGGCGGTCTGCCCATGGGCAGCCTTGAGTAAAGCAGGCATCGGCACGCAACAGCAGGCAGCACTGATCCCAGCGCAGCCACCGTACCAACACCCTGTGAATACGTTGCATCCTGACGAAACAGGTCCGGCGCAAAACGCGAATGGACCTTGCAGACGCAAAAAAGCCGGGAATTTCCCGGCTGCCTGATCATACACCCCTTTTCAATCAGGATGCACCCCGCCAGGCGCTTTCGCCGCCCGGCGGGGTTCGATCGCTTACGGCTTGCTCTTGTCCAGGTAACGGAAGAACTCGTTCTTCGGATCCAGGACCAGCACGTCGCTCTTGCTGGAGAAGCTCTCGCGATAAGCCTGCAGGCTGCGGTGGAACGCATAGAAATCAGCGTTCTGGCCGTAGGCCTTAGCATAGATGGAAGCCGCCTGAGCGTCACCATCACCACGGGTTTCCTCAGCTTCGCGATAGGCTTCGGCCAACAGTACGCGGCGCTGACGATCAGCGTCGGCACGGATGCCTTCAGCCAGCTCGTTACCTTTGGCGCGATGCTCACGGGCCTCACGCTCACGCTCGGTGCTCATGCGGTCGAACACGCTGCGGTTGACTTCCTTGGGCAGGTCGATGGCCTTGACGCGAACGTCGACGACTTCGATACCCAGCTCCTTGTTGGCCATGCGGTTCAGCGAAGCCGTGATGTCAGCCATCAGCGCGTCACGCTCACCCGACACCACCTCGTGCAAGGTGCGTTTACCGAACTGGTCACGCAGACCGCTTTCCAGACGACGGGACAGACGCTCATCAGCGATCTGCTTCATGCCGGAGGTGGCGGTGTAGTAACGCTCGGCATCCTTGACGCGCCATTTGGCATAGGCGTCGACCATGACAGCTTTCTTCTCGAGGGTCAGGAAGCGTTGAGTCGGAGCGTCGAGGGTCATCAGGCGTGCGTCGAACTTGCGTACCTGGTTGACGTAAGGAACCTTCACATGCAGGCCAGGCTGAACATCGGCCTGGACCACGCGACCAAACTGCAGCATCACCGCACGCTCGGTCTGCGCGACGATGTAGAAGCAGTTCCAGCCGATGAGGGCGATCACCGCAAGGGCGATCAGGGCGAACAGCGATTTATTGCTCATCAGCGGCTCTCCCTGCTGCGTGGTGCCTGTTGTTGCGATTGCGCGTCCTGTGCGGTGCGCGCAGCAGCGTCGGCATTCGACGACGAGGTGCTGCCAGACGCGGACGTAGGCGCGTTGCGGCTGCCTTCGACCATCTTGTCCAGCGGCAGGTAGAGCAGATTGTTCTGCCCGTCCTTGGTCGTGATCAACACCTTGCTGGTGTTGCTGTAGACCTCTTGCATGGTTTCCAGGTACAGACGCTGGCGGGTCACGTCAGGCGCCTTGTTGTACTCGGCAACCAGCTTGGTGAAGCGGTCGGCTTCACCCTTGGCGCGGGCAATGACTTCATCGCGATAGCCGTTGGCGTCTTCGATGATGCGCTGGGCCTGACCGCGGGCTTCGGGCACCACGCCGTTGGCGTAGGATTCGGCCTGGTTACGGGCACGCTGCTCGTCTTCCCGGGCGCGGATCACGTCATCGAAGGCTTCCTGCACTTCACGCGGAGCGGCCGCGCTTTGCACGTTGACCTGGGTCACGGTGATACCGGTGCGGTAGGTGTCGAGGAAACGCTGCAGGCGCTCGCGGATGTCCACGGCCATCTGCTCACGGCCTTCGGTCAGGACCTGGTCCATGGAGGTCGAACCCACCACGTGACGCAAGGCACTGTCGGTGGCGTGTTGCAGGCTGATTTCAGGCTGGTCGACGTTGAGCACGAAGTCTTGCAGGTTGGTGATCTTGTACTGCACAGTCAACGGCACTTCGACGATGTTTTCGTCTTCGGTGAGCATCTGCCCCTGCTTGGTATACGCACGTTCACGCGTGACGTTTTCCATGTACTTGCGATCAATGGGCGGGAAATAGATGTTCAGGCCAGGCCCCACGGTTTCATGGTACTTGCCAAAGCGCAGCACAACGGCTTGCTCCTGCTCGTCGACCACGTACACGGCGCTGTACAGCCAGATGGCCGCCAGCACGGCCAGGCCAATGCCCAGCAAGCCCAGGCCACCGCCCTTGCGCGTGTGGCGGTCACCGCCGCCGCTGCGTTTCTTGCCGCCACCAAACATGCCGTTAAGGCTGTCCTGCAGCTTGCGGAAGGCCTCGTCGAGATCCGGTGGGCCTTTTTTATCGCCGCCACCACCGCCGCCGCCACCGCGTCGACCGCCCCAGGGATCTTGATTGTTCGAGTTGCCACCCGGCTCATTCCAAGCCATAGCGCTCTCCATCTGATAAAGCAAAGACGCGCCCACGGCGCGCCGTCCAATGCTACAGAATGCCTGATATCACTGCCCGGAGACTGCAACGGGCATTTATTGCAAAGTGTGTTGTTCAACGAACGCCTGGGGTTCATGCCCATCACGGCTGACCAGCCGATTGAGCTCGATCCACGGTAACCGCACGCTCAGCAAGCTGCTGCCCTCTTCATCGTGATCTTCGCTCTGCACCGCGCCCAGCGTGAACAACTGGGCACGCAAGCGGGCAAACTGCTGCCCAAGACGCAATGTTCCGACAAACAGGTCATGCCCCAGCAGTTCGGCAATCGCCTGGCCCACCAGCTCCAGCCCCCGACCATCGCGCGCCGAGACCCAGACCCGTTCCGGCTTGCCATCGGCATTGCGCTGGATCTGCGGCTCAACGCCTTCAAGCAGGTCGAGTTTGTTATACACCTCAAGGATCGGCAAGCCTTCGGCACCGATCTCGCCCAGCACTGCCAGCACCTGCTCGATCTGCTCCATGCGCTCGGGCTCATGGGCGTCGATGACATGCAGCAGCAGGTCGGAGTTGCTCGATTCCTCGAGCGTAGCGCGGAACGCCTCGACCAGTTTGTGTGGCAGGTGGCGAATGAAGCCCACGGTGTCGGCCAGCACGATCGGCCCAAGATCCTTGAGCTCCAACCGGCGCAGCGTCGGGTCGAGGGTGGCGAACAGCTGATCGGCGGCGAACACGTCCGAGGCCGTCAGCGCGTTGAACAACGTCGATTTGCCGGCGTTGGTATAGCCCACCAGCGACACCGAGGGGATATCGGCGCGACGCCGACCACGGCGAGCCTGCTCGCGCTGGCTGCGGACTTTTTCCAGACGCGACTTGATCTGCCGCAGGCGCACCCGCAACAGACGACGGTCGGTTTCGAGCTGGGTTTCACCCGGACCGCGCATGCCGATCCCGCCTTTTTGCCGCTCAAGGTGGGTCCAGCCGCGTACCAGACGCGTGCTCATGTGCTCAAGCTGGGCCAGTTCGACCTGCAACTTGCCTTCATGGGTGCGGGCGCGTTGGGCAAAGATATCGAGAATCAGACCCGTCCGATCCAGCACACGGCACTCGAACACGCGCTCGAGGTTACGCTCCTGACTGGGCGTTAGGGTGTGATTGAAGATGACCAGGTCGATATGCTCGGCCTTGACCAGGTCGCGCAACTCCTCGACCTTGCCACTGCCGATCAGAAACTTGGCCGTAGGCTGATGACGCATCACTGTCGACAGCTGCACGATCTCCGCGCCAGCCGACAGTGCCAGCTCCTGAAACTCCTGCGGGTCTTCGCGCGCCTCAGGGTTCTGACCTTCCAAATGAACGAGCAACGCCCGTTCACCACCACCGTGGCGCTCAAAGAACAATGCGGGCTCCTATCAGGCGTTGCCTGGTTCGCTATCACCAGACTCGGCATCGGTCGGGCTTGGCAGGCGTACGGGGCGCGCCGGCACGACCGTGGAAATGGCGTGTTTGTAGACCATCTGGCTGACGGTGTTCTTCAGCAGCACGACGAACTGGTCGAAGGATTCGATCGAGCCCTGCAGCTTGATCCCGTTGACGAGGTAGATGGAAACCGGGACCTTTTCTTTTCTCAAGGTGTTCAAGTAAGGGTCTTGTAGCGAATGCCCTTTTGACATATGCCGCACTCCTGTAAGGATCAATAATGGGAAATCAGAAAAAACTACGAATTTCGCCGACCCTTCGCAAGAATAGCCGGCAATAGGCAGGGACTCAGCTCAATATGGAGACGCTTCCCAGGTATTTCAAGGTGCGGGACAGATTGTCGCAAGCCAGGCTATCCAACCAGTGCACATCGGACCATCCGCGCAACCAGGTGAACTGCCGTTTGGCCAATTGGCGCGTGGCAATGATACCGCGCTCCTGCATCTCATTCTCATCCAGTTTACCGTCGAGATGATCCCAGACCTGTCGATAGCCCACTGCCCGTATGGCAGGCAGGCCGGCGTGCAAATCGGCTCGCGCTCGCAGCACTCGGACCTCGTCAACAAAGCCCTGTTCCAGCATCTGGGAAAATCGTAACGCAATTCGTTCATGCAAAATGTGACGATGTGTAGGAGCGATCGCCAAACTCGCGACAGTATAGGGCAAATGCCCCGCAGCGCCTGTGTCTGAATCGCGACTTTCAGCCAATTGACGCTGCCGATGCGCGGTCATGCTCAGGCCGCTCACGCGGTACACTTCCAAGGCACGTATCAGGCGTTGCGGGTCGTTGGGATGGATCCGCGCAGCGGACTCAGGGTCGACGCCGGCCAACTGCCGATGCAGCTCCCCCAGGCCCTGCTCAGCCACGATCCGCTCAAGCTCGGCGCGCACCTGCGCATCGGCCGCCGGCATGTCCGCCAGCCCTTCGAGCAATGCCTTGAAATACAGCATGGTGCCGCCGACCAGCAGCGGAATATTGCCGCGGGCGGTGATTTCGGCCATGGCCTGCAAGGCATCACGGCAGAATTCGGCGGCCGAATAGCTTTGTGCCGGGTCGAGAATGTCGATCAGCCGGTGCGGGTAAGCCGCCAGGGTGGCGGCATCAGGCTTGGCAGTACCGATGTCCATGCCTCGGTAGACCAGCGCCGAATCCACGCTGATCAGTTCGCAAGGCAGATGGCGGGTCAGTTCGATCGCCAGGTCGGTTTTGCCGGCCGCCGTCGGGCCCATCAGAAATAGTGCGGGGGGCTTGCCACTCATGTCATCGACCGCGAAGGAATAGTTTGTCCAGATCGTCCAGGCCCATCTGGGTCCAGGTCGGGCGGCCATGGTTGCACTGGCCGCTGCGCTCGGTGCTTTCCATGTCGCGCAGCAAGGCGTTCATCTCCGGGATGGCCAGCCGGCGGTTGGCACGGATCGCACCATGGCAGGCCATGGTCCCGAGCAACTCGTTAAGGTGCGCCTGAATACGGTCGCTGGTGCCATATTCCATCAGGTCGGCGAGTACGTCCTGCACCAGGCGGTTGGCCTCGGCTTGCTTGAGCAGCGCCGGAATCTGCCGGATCGCCAGGGTTTCCGGGCCGAGCCGTTGCAGCTCGAAGCCCAGGCGCTGGAACCACTGCGCATGTTCTTCGGCGCAATCGGCCTCGCGCTGGCTCATCGCCAGGCTTTCCGGCACCAACAGTGGCTGTCCGCTCAGACCCTCACTGGCCATCGCCACTTTCAAGCGCTCGTACATGATCCGTTCATGGGCGGCATGCATGTCCACCAGCACCAGACCAGCAGCGTTTTCGGCGAGGATGTAAATGCCCTTGAGCTGCGCCAAGGCGAAGCCCAGCGGCGGAACATCGCCTTGTTGCTCGGGCAGCGCTGCCGCCGCGGGCGCGCCGTTCCCCAGCGGGGCGAAATAGGTTTTGTACACAGCGCCAGCTTCGGCAACCGGCAATGACTGTGACGTGCGGGGCGTGTACGGGTAGCCGTAACCGGCGCCACTGCCACTGCCGCCACCCCCAGAAGGCGCCGAGTAGGGTTGCCCTTGGGGCTGCTCTGAGGCTGCCGCTGACAGGCGCATCTCGCCCTGACCACCAAACTCACCGGCCTGCAAGCCGGTAGGCTTGACGATTTCGCTGGCCGCGGCCGGCGCCGCCAATTGATCTTCTGGCCGCACCTCGGCAATCGCCCGATACAACGTGCTGTAGAGAAAATCATGCACCATGCGCCCTTCACGGAAGCGCACTTCATGCTTGGTCGGGTGCACGTTGACGTCTACGCCGCTCGGCTCCAGCTCCAGAAACAGCACGAAAGTCGGATGCCGGCCGTTGAACAGCACGTCCCGGTAAGCCTGGCGTACCGCGTGGGCCACCAGCTTGTCGCGCACCGCGCGGCCGTTGACGAAGAAGTACTGCAGATCGGCCTGGCTGCGCGAAAACGTCGGCAAGCCGACCCAACCCCACAGCCGCACACCATTGCGCTCGACATCCACCGGCAAGGCCTGCTCGAGAAAGCCTGGGCCACAGATGGCGCCCACACGCCGCGCGCGGCCAGCCTCATCCGAGGCCTCGTGCAGGCTGAGCACGCTTTTGCCGTTATGCCGCACATGGAAGCCCACATCGAAACGGGCCAGGGCCAGGCGGCGGATCACTTCCTGCAAGTGGTCGAATTCGGTTTTTTCGGTTTTGAGAAACTTGCGCCGGGCCGGGGTGTTGAAGAACAGGTCACGCACTTCCACCGAGGTGCCGACCGGGTGTGCCGCAGGTTGCACGCGCGGCGACATGTCCCGGCCTTCGGTCTCGACCTGCCAGGCCTCAGTGGCGCTGGCGGTGCGCGAGGTGAGGGTCAGACGCGCCACGGAGCTGATCGAGGCCAGCGCTTCACCGCGAAAGCCCAGGCTGAGCACGCCTTCGAGGTCTTCGAGTTCACGAATCTTGCTGGTGGCATGGCGCGCCAGCGCCAGCGGCAAATCGTCTGCCGAGATACCGACGCCATCGTCGCGCACCCGCAGCAGTTTCACCCCACCTTGTTCAACCTCGACGTCGATGCGCCGGGCGCCAGAGTCGAGGCTGTTTTCCAGCAGCTCCTTGGCCACCGAGGCCGGGCGCTCGACCACCTCGCCAGCCGCGATCTGGTTGGCGAGCCGCGGGCTGAGCAGCTCGATGCGTGACCCGCCACTCATTGCTGCGACGCCAGCGTGGTCGCCGGAATGTTCAGGTGCTGGCCGACTTTCAGCTCGTCCGTCTTGAGGCTGTTGGTCGAGCGCAGGCTGACCACGCTGACCTGATACCGCACCGCGAGCATGGCCAGGGTTTCGCCGGGCCGCACGGTGTGGTCGCGCGGCCCCTGGGCGATCTTGCCGCTGTCACGCAGCCAGGCAATGTAGGTGCCGGGCGGCGGATTCTGTTGGAAGAACTGCCGCAAGCCGGTGTGAATGGAGCGCGCCAGGGCCTGCTGGTGGCTACTGGAGGCCAGCTTGGCCGCTTCATTGGCGTTGGAGATGAAGCCGGTCTCGACCAGGATCGACGGGATGTCCGGCGACTTCAGCACCATGAACCCGGCCTGTTCGACACGCTGCTTGTGCAGCGAGGTGACACGGCCCATGTTGCCCAACACCTTCTGCCCCACATTGAGGCTGGAACTGAGCGTGGCCGTCATCGACAGATCGAGCAGCACGCCCGCCAGCATGCGGTCCTTGTCGTCCAGGCTGACGTTGCCGGCGCCGCCGATAAGGTCGGAGCGGTTTTCTGTGTCGGCCAGCCAGCGGGCGGTTTCCGAGGTGGCGCCGCGATCGGACAAGGCAAACACCGACGCACCAAACGCGGCCTTGGACGGCGCGGCATCGGCGTGAATCGAGACGAACAGGTCAGCACCTTTCTTGCGCGCGATCTCGGTACGCTTGCGCAGCGGGATGAAATAGTCGCCGGTACGGGTCAACTCGGCACGGAAGCCCCGCTCCGCGTTGATCTGGCGCTGCAGCTCCTTGGCGATCTGCAACACGATGTCTTTCTCGTGCTGGCCACGCGAGCCGGAGGCGCCCGGGTCTTCGCCGCCGTGGCCGGCATCGATGGCCACGACGATGTCGCGCTTGCCACTGGGCACGGGCGGCAGCTTGATTTGCGGCTGTGCCGGCGTCACAGGCACGGCAGGCGTGGTGATCGGCGGTATGACCGTCGGCACGGGGGGGGGCGTGGGGTTGGACGCTGCGATGGCATCGGACTCCTGGTCGTACAGGTCGACCACCAGGCGATTGCCGTACTGGGCATTGGGCGCCAGCGTGAAGCTCTTGGGTGTGACCGACTTTTTCAGGTCGATGACCACACGCAGATCGGTGGGCGTGCGCTGCGCGGTGCGCACGCTGGTAATCGGGGTGTTGGAGGTGGATGCATTCAGCGCGCCGCCGAGGGTGGCGCCGTTGATGTCGATCACCAGCCGGTCGGGGGCGCTGAGGGTGAACACGCTGTGCTGCACCGGGCCGGACAGGTCGAAGACCAGCCGCGTGTTATCGGGCGCGCGCCACAGGCGCATGCTCTTGACCTGCGTGACGGCCAACGCTTCCAGGGTCACCGCGCTGAGCAACAGCCCGACCACGGCGACCAGTGCGCGTATGCGCATACCTACCCCACTCACTTATGATTATCGGCGGCCAGAGCGGCACACCATGCTTCGCCACGAGAGCCCTGCGGCGTCAGGACCAGGGAGCGTCCGCCCGCCTGGGGGCTCATGGTAATGGTCAGGTCAGGCTTTGGCAAAATGCCCGCACCCTTTTCTGGCCACTCGAACAGACACAGGGCATCGCCTTCGAAATAGTCGCGAATGCCCATGAACTCTAGCTCCTCTGGATCGACCAGGCGGTAGAGGTCGAAATGGTAGGCGCGCAGCGTGCCGATTTCGTAGGGCTCGACCACCGTGAAGGTCGGGCTTTTCACCGCGCCGGTGTGGCCGAGGCCACGGATCAGGCCGCGCGACAACGTGGTCTTGCCAGCACCCAGGTCGCCTTCGAGAAAAATGATGCCATGGCCGCCGGTGACCGCAGCCAGACGGGCGCCAAAGGCGACGGTGGCCGGTTCATCGGCAAGAAAAAGGGTTATGCCTGACACGTTGAATGTTCCTCTAACAACTCTCGAATGACCGGTATCACATCGCTTGCCGCCAGCCCCCTGCCCCGTGGCCCTAGCCGCTCACCGGCGCAGGCGTGCAGCCATACGCCCAGCGTGGCCGCCTGCCACGGCGCCAGGCCTTGGGCCAGCAGCGCGGCCAGCACGCCGGTCAACACGTCGCCGAAGCCGGCCCCGGCCATCGCTGAATGACCACGGTTGCACACGGCCAGTTCCCCGTCCGGCGCCGCGATCAGCGTACCGGCGCCCTTCAGCACGCAGTGGCTGGCGTGACGCCGGGCCAAGGTGCGCGCCGCCCACGGGCGGTCGGCCTGCACCGCTTCGGTGGACATGCCCAGCAGCCGGCCAGCCTCGCCCGGGTGCGGGGTGAGGATGCTACCGGCCGGCATGGCCAGTGGATGGTCGGCCAGCAGATTCAGCGCATCGGCATCCCAGACCTGCGCCTGCTCGCTGCGCGCGACCACCGACAACAGGCTGCGGCCCCAGGCGGTCTGGCCCAGGCCGGGCCCCACGACCAGCACCGAAGCCCGCTCAAGGACCGTCATCAGCTGATTGGCCGACTCCACGCCCAGGCACATGGTTTCCGGCAGCCGGGCAAGGCTCGCCGAGACGTGCTCGGGGCGGGTCGCCACGCTCACCAGCCCGGCGCCGCAGCGCAGGGCGGCCTCGGCGCTGAGCAGCACCGAGCCGCCGGTGCCGAGGTCGCCACCGACTACCAGGACGTGGCCGAAGGCACCTTTATGGGCATCTGGCGGGCGGGGCGCCAGGCGTGGCAGGTTGTGCGCACCGAGCACTTGCGCGGCGTTCGTGCGGTGTTTGGTCTGAGGCATAGGGTCAAGGGCTCCGATGTCTGGCAGAATTATACGCACCTGAGCCTGTATTGCCCTGCCCATCCATGCCTGCTTTCCTTCCCGACCTGCCCACACTGACCCAATCGATCAAAGACTGGGGCCGCGAACTCGGTTTTGCCCATGTCGGCATCGCCGGGGTCGACCTTGGCGAGCACGAACAGCACCTGGAGCGCTGGCTTGCAGCGGGCTACCACGGCGAGCTCGACTACATGGCCGCCCATGGCAGCAAGCGCGCGCACCCGGAACAACTGATCCCCGGCACGTTGCGCGTGGTGTCCTTGCGCATGGATTACCTGCCCGGTGACACGCGCATGGCCCAGGTACTGGCGCAACCGGAAAAGGCCTACGTGTCGCGTTACGCCCTGGGCCGCGACTACCACAAGCTGGTGCGCAAGCGCGTACAGCACCTGGCCGACCGCATTGAGCAGGCGATTGGTCCGTTCGGCTACCGCGCCTTCGTTGACAGCGCGCCGGTACTGGAAAAGGCCATTGCCCAGGAAGCCGGCCTCGGCTGGATCGGCAAGAACACCTTGCTGCTCAACCGCAAGGCGGGCAGCTACTTCTTCCTCGCCGAGCTGTTCGTCGACGTGCCGCTGCCGGTCGACCCGGCCCAGACCAGCGAGCACTGCGGCCGCTGCAGCGCCTGCCTGGACATCTGCCCGACCCAGGCCTTCGTCGGCCCCTATGTGCTGGACGCCCGGCGCTGCATCTCCTACCTCACCATCGAGCTCAAGGGTGCCATTCCCGTCGAGCTGCGCGCGATGATCGGCAACCGCGTATTCGGCTGCGATGACTGTCAGATCGTCTGCCCGTGGAACCGCTTCGCCCGCCCCACCCAGGAAAACGACTTCATGCCGCGCCACGGCCTGGACAACGCTGAGCTGGCCGAGCTGTTTCTCTGGGATGAAGCGCGCTTTCTCAGCCTGACGGAAGGCTCACCGCTGCGCCGTGCAGGCTACGAGCGCTGGCTGCGCAACCTGGCGGTAGGATTGGGCAATGCACCCTCGACCATCCCCGTGCTTGAAGCACTGGGTGCACGCCGTGAGGATTCTTCCGAGCTGGTCAGGGAACACGTGCAATGGGCGCTGGACGAACACCGGCGCCGCGCCGATCACTGCTGATCGTTGTAGTGAAACTTGGGCATTTCCCAGTGAAAGCGGATGGCCAGCAGCCGTAGTAGGAAGCCGCCGAACAAGGTCAGCAGCATGGCCTGCTCGGCCGCTACGTGGAAATGCACGCAGCCCAGATAGAACCACGCCGCCGCGAACGACACGCTGGCGTACAGCTCGCGGCGAAACACCAAGGGAATATCGTTGCAGAAGATGTCCCGCAAGATGCCGCCGAACACCCCCGTGACCACCCCGCTGATCGACGCCACCAGCATGCCCTGGCCCATCTCCAATGCAGTCATGCAGCCGATCAGGGTGAAAGCCACCAGGCCCAGGGCATCGAGCACCAGAAACAGCGCGCGCAAGCGACGCATCAAGGGCGCGATGATCATCGTCACGATGGCCGCAAGACTGGTCAGCACCAGGTATTCAGGGTGTTTTACCCAGGTCAGCGGATAGTGGCCCAGCAGCACGTCGCGCACCGAGCCACCGCCCAAGGCCGTGACGCAGGCGATCAGCACCACGCCGAACCAGTCCATGCCGCGGCGACCGGCCGACAATGCGCCGGTCATGGCTTCGGCCGTGATAGCGATGAGGTAGAGCATCAACAACATGGTGCAGGCCCGTGCGCAAAAGGCGCGCAGTCTACCCAGTCTCTCGACGCACCAGAAGGGGGCAGCGACTGAATCGATGCCCGTGCGGGTCAGACCTTGATGAAATGTTCGCGGTAGTGACGCAGTTCTGCGATCGACTCGCGGATGTCGTCCAGCGCCAGGTGCGTACCGCCCTTGTGGAAACTGTCGCGCACATGGGGCGCCCAGCGTGCGGCCAGTTCCTTGAGGGTCGAGACGTCGAGGTTGCGGTAGTGGAAGTAGTTCTCCAGCGTGCGCATGTGGCGATACAGGAAGCGGCGGTCCTGGCAGATGCTGTTGCCGCAGATCGGTGACTTGCCTTTGGGTACCCACTGTTCGAGAAACGCCACGGTCTGGGCTTCAGCCTCGGCCATGCTGACGCGGCTGTCGCGTACGCGCTGGGTCAGCCCGGAATTGCCATGGGTGCGGGTGTTCCACTCGTCCATGCGCGCCAGCACCTCGTCACTGTGGTGGATGGCGATCACCGGGCCTTCGGCCAGGGTGTTGAGGTCGCTGTCGGTGACGATGGTGGCCATCTCGATGATGACGTCGTTGTCGGGATCCAGGCCGGTCATTTCCAGGTCGATCCAGATCAGGTTCTGTGGGTTGTGCATAAAGGCTCCTCGGGTAGCCGCCCATAGTAGCCTAGCCGTCGGCTGGCCCAAAGGCAGCCGATAAGCGCAAGGCGCAGCGTGCTAGACTGCGTGCTGTTTTTCTCCAAGCCGCCACAACGGAAACCTCATGGCCAAACGCCAACTCAATCGCCGGCAAAACTGGCGCATCGAAAAGATCCAGAACGAGCGCGCCGCTCGTGCCGCCAAACGTGAACAACACACCTTGCAGGAACTGGAAGGTGGCGACCTCGGCCCTGAGCAACTGGGCCTGGTGATCGCGCACTTCGGCGTACAGGTGGAAGTCGAGGCGCAAGAAGGCGAAAACGCAGGCGAAGTGTTCCGTTGCCACCTACGCGCCAACCTGCCGGCGCTGGTCACCGGCGATCGCGTGGTCTGGCGCACGGGCAACCAGGGCATTGGCGTAATCGTCGCGCAGATGCCGCGCAGCACCGAGCTGCGCCGCCCGAACAACCACGGCCAGCTCAAGCCGGTGGCGGCCAACGTCGACCTGATCGTCATTGTATTCGCCCCGGCGCCAGAGCCACACCCCAACCTGATCGACCGTTACCTGGTGGCCGCCGAGCATGCCGGGCTGCGCCCGTTGCTGCTGCTGAACAAGGCAGACCTGATCAACGAAGACAACGCCCCGGGGCTCAATGCCCTGCTCGCGGTCTATCGCGACCTGGGCTATCCGTTGCTGGAAGTCTCGGCGCACCACGGTGATGGCATGCAGCGCCTGCAGGGCCTGCTCGATGGGCATATCAGCGTGTTCGTCGGGCAATCGGGTGTGGGCAAGTCGTCTCTGGTCAACAGCTTGCTGCCACAGGCGCAGACCCGGGTTGGCGATCTGTCGGAATGGTCAGGGCAAGGCACCCATACCACCACTACCGCACGGCTGTACCACTTCCCCAACGGCGGTGACCTGATCGACTCCCCGGGCATCCGTGAATTCGGCCTGGGCCACGTCAGCCGGGATGATGTCGAGGAAGGCTTCATCGAGTTTCGCGACCTGTTCGGCACCTGCCGCTTCCGCGACTGCAAGCACGAGCGTGAACCCGGTTGCGCACTGCTCAAGGCGCTGGATGAGGGACGCATCTCGGCGCCACGAATGAGCAGCTACCGCTCGATCATCGCCAGTTTGCCCGAAGAGTCCTACTGATCTTCAAGAGCGCCTGAACTGCAAGCGCGCCGTTGTGCCCCAACCTAAAACGCCCATGAACCGCTTGGCGGTCATGGGCGTTTTACAGGGCCGTCAGCCCGTTATTCCTGGCTATCCTCCATGCGCAGTGTGCCGTCCTCGAAGATGTTCAGCTTCTGGCGCAGTTCGCGGGGCTGCATCGGTGCTTTGTCGGCACTGGCCCCGTTCGCGGCGGGCACACCCGTTGCAGCGCCGGCCGGCGGTGGAGTCGTAGCGCTCGGTGTGGCGGGCGGCTGGGTGCCCTGCTCGCCTTCGATGTCGCGCTGGGCCTTCTTGGTCAGCACCACGATATCGATGCGGCGGTTGACCGGGTTCAGCGGGTCCTTTCGATCGAACAGCGAAGACGACGCATAGCCCACCACCCGCGCCACCTGCTCATCCGGGTAACCCCCGGTGACCAGCGCACGGCGCGCGGCATTGGCGCGGTTGGCCGATAGCTCCCAGTTGCCAAAGCCGCCGCTGCCGGCGAAGGGCTTGGCGTCGGTGTGGCCACTGACGCTGATCTTGTTCGGCACCGCCTTGATGGTGTCGGCCATGGCCAGCAGAATGTCTTCGAAATACGGCTGCAGGCGAGCGCTGCCCAGGTCGAACATCGGCCGGTTTTCGGCGTCCATGATCTGGATACGCAGGCCGTCCTGGGTGATCTCGAAGAGGATCTGGTCCTTGAACTTCTGTAGCTCGGGGTTCTCGTTGACCTTGTTCTGCAGCTCTTGCAGCAACAGTTCCAGACGCTCGCGCTCGACCTGCTCGGCCATGCTTTCGACCTGGTCCTTGTTCACCTGCGGGTTGAGCGGCGGCGTGGATTCCATGTTCTGTTCAGGATTGATGGTCTTGTCCGGCGCCATCTCCGGCGTGCCGCCCAGGTCGATGACGTAAGGCGTGCCGCTTTCGGCAAAACCGATCGGGTCCTGGAAGTAGCCGGCAATGGCGATCTTCTGCTCCGGCGTAGCCGTGGACATCAGCCACAGCACCAGGAAGAACGCCATCATGGCCGTGGCGAAGTCGGCGAAGGCGATTTTCCAGGCGCCGCCGTGGTGTCCGTCGCCGAAGCGCTTGACGCGCTTGACGATGATGGGCTGGTTGTTCTCCATGACTCAGCGACCGCGGACCGCTTGTTCCAGCTCGGCGAAGCTTGGACGATGGCCCGGGTAGAGCACCTTGCGGCCGAACTCCACGGCCAGCGTGGGCGGCATGCCGGAGGCCGAAGCCACCAACGAGGCCTTGATCGCCTCGTACACGTTGATCTCTTCCTTGGCATCGTGCTTGAGGCAATTGGCCAGCGGGCCGAAGAAGCCGTAGGCCGCGAGAATACCGAAGAAGGTACCGACCAGCGCCGCACCGACGTGCATACCGATGGCCGCCTGGTCGCCCTCACCCAGCGACGCCATGGTCACCACGATGCCCAGTACCGCCGCGACGATACCGAAACCAGGCATGCCATCGGCAATGCCGGTGACCGCATGAGAGGGGTGCTCGAGCTCTTCCTTCATGTTCAGCAGCTCCATGTCGAACAAGCCTTCAAGCTCATGGGGCGCCATGTTGCCGGTGGACATGATGCGCAGGTAATCGCAGATGAACGCGATCATCGATGCGTCACCGATGATGCTCGGGTACTTGCTGAAGATGGGGCTGGCGGCGGGGTCTTCGATGTCGGCCTCAATCGCCATCATGCCTTCGCGGCGGCTCTTGTTGAGGATCTCGTACACCAGGCTCAGCACTTCCAGATAAAAAGCGTGGGTATAACGCGACTTGAACATCTTCAGGGATTTCTTGAAGACGTGCATCGTCATGCTGCCGGGGTTGGCCTGGATGAACGCACCCAGTGCGGCGCCGCCGATGATGAGCACTTCGAACGGCTGAATCAGGGCACCGATCTTGCCGTGCGAGAGAACGTAACCGCCGAGCACGCTGGCGAATACGATGATAATGCCGATAATTTTTGCCATAAATTCAACGTATTAGCAGATGTGAAAAAGGACCTTGAGGGGGGCTCTGAAACTCTTCTTCTACTTATCGGCAGAACTGCGCCAGACTATAGCCACTCCTAGCGAAAAGCCAGTTCGGACTGATGTCAAAATGCCAAGTGAAACCAAGGTCCCAAGTCAGACTCCATCGACGCTAGAGGCGTGGGTGAAGGTGCTCGATGGCGTTCGGCTTCCTGTTCCGAAGGAAAGCCACGACCGCGTGCTGTCGGCCATCAACGACTCACGCCGCTCGCTGCGCGACATCGCTGAACTGATGCAGGGCAGCCCCGCGCTGGTGCTGTCGGTGATGCGTGAGGCCAACCACTCGGCCAACGCCAGCCAGGCAGAACCGGCCGAAAGCCTGGAAGTGGCGCTCAATCGCCTGGGCCTGGCGCGCTGCGCGCAACTGCTCGCCCGCCTGCCGGCGATACCCAGCAGCGACCTGCCGCCCACGCTCAACCAGTTCGTGCAGATCAGCCAGCACGCCAGCCAGCAGGCCAGCGGCCTGTTCGCCAGCCGTCTGGCACGGCTATGGCAGGAAATCCACTGGGGCAGCCTGTTGTTTCTGTCGCCACTGTGGCCGCTGGCGCTGACCTACCCCGCATTGCTCGATACCTGGGAGCTGCGGGTCATTCACCGCGGTGAGGACGCGGCGCAGGTCGAGCAGGAGCTGTTCGGCGTACGCATCATGGCGCTGTGCCGCGCGGTGGCCGAACACTGGCGGCTGCCAGAGTGGGTGACCCAGGGTTACCGCCTGCTGCTCGAAGAGCGTGAGCATCTGGCCCAGGTGATCAGCATCTCCCGTGAGCAGGATCCGCTGGAACAGCAACACCGCCTGGACCAGGAACCCGGCCTGCGCCGCTGGTTCAACCAACCCGCCAACACCGTGTTGCTGGCCAACAATTTAGCGCTGGCCGCGCAAGTGGGCTGGGACAACCCGCACTTGTTGCGCTGGCAGTTGCTCACCGCGCTGTACCTGCAGACCAGCCTGGACGATGTGCAGAACCAGGTGCACCAACAGGCTGCCGCCAGCGCCCGGCGCCATGCCCGAGCCGGCCTGTTCCACCCGGCCGAAGCGCTGCTCTGGCCCTGGCAGCAGCGCCGCCTGCACCCGGACATGCTGCCGCCCCCGCCGCCCTCGGCAGAAGACCTGGTCACCTGGCGCACCCTGTGCACTGAACTGCTGGCCCAGAGCAATCGCTTCACCAATGCCGTGCACCTTGCCACCCAGGCGCGCGATGCCTTGACCGCCTGCGGTTTCACGCGGGTCATGCTGCTGTCGTTCGACCGCGTCAATGAATGCCTGCGCGTACAGCAGATCGCCGGTCTGCCCACCGAAGCGCTGGCGCAGACCTTGCCAGTGGCCGACAACAGGCTGCTGGCGCGGCTCACCAGCCAGGCAGGCCAGCTGCGCCTGACGCCGGAAAACCACCGCCAGTACGCCCCCCTGATACCTGCCCCGCTGCGCCCCTTCCTGCGCAGCGAGCACCTGTTGATGCGCTCGTTGGCCGTCAACGGCCATGTCGCCATGCTGGTGCTGGCCGACCAAAGCGCCCGGCCCCTGTCGGAGGTCAGCGTACAGGCGTTTGCCAAGACCGTGCAGTGCATCGAACGCGCCTTGGCGACCTTCAGCCATCGC
Organism: Pseudomonas gebzensis; assembly: GCF_034427815.1. Taxonomy (NCBI): domain Bacteria; kingdom Pseudomonadati; phylum Pseudomonadota; class Gammaproteobacteria; order Pseudomonadales; family Pseudomonadaceae; genus Pseudomonas; species Pseudomonas gebzensis. The sequence goes on along the minus strand of NZ_JAXQNS010000008.1, from coordinate 26,770 downwards.
AGCGCCTGACGCTGCCCGCATGGCCGTGAACCACCCCGGCACCGCGAAAAGAGCCAGGCATTGCACCGTCGACCAACGCCCGCGATGCTTCTTTGCGCGCAGCTCCATCACCGCGCAGGCAGTTTTCATACAACGCCTGGGCTACAATCGCCGCTCTTTTTTCGGAGACCGTGGATGACTGACTTTTCCGGCTTGCCGTTGGTGATCGAGGCGGCAGACCTGCTGCCGCGCCTGGATTCGCCTGAGCTGATTCTGGTCGACCTGACCAGCGCCAGCCGTTACGCGGCCGGGCATATCCCCGGCGCGCACTGGGTCGACAGCAAACGCACCCAGCTCGGCCAGCCTCCGGCACCCGGCTTGCTGCCCAGCCAGGCCCACCTGGAGAAGCTGTTCGCCGAGCTCGGTCATCACGACAATGCGGTGTACGTGGTCTATGACGAAGAGGGCGGCAGCTGGGCCGGCCGCTTCATCTGGTTGCTCGATGTGATCGGCCACCACCGCTATCACTACCTCAACGGCGGCATCCAGGCCTGGCCGGTGGAGGCGCTGTCCACCGAGACGCCGGCCAGCGTGTGCACCGATGTGAGCCTGCAACTGCACACCGAACCCACCGCCACCCGCGAATACCTGCAAAGCCGCCTGGGCGCAGCGGACCTGGCCATCTGGGATGCCCGCGCACCTGACGAGTTCGCCGGCACCAAGGTACTGGCAGCCCGTGGCGGGCACATTCCCGGTGCGATCAACCTCGAGTGGACCGCTGCCATGAACCCTGCCGACTGCTTGCGCATCCGCGCCGACGCTGCTGCGCTGTTGCACGCCCACGGCATCACCCCGGACAAGGAAGTGGTCACCCACTGCCAGAGTCATCGCCGGTCCGGCTTCACTTATCTGGTGGCAAAATCCCTCGGCTACCCACGGGTCAAGGCCTACGCCGGCTCGTGGAGCGAGTGGGGCAACCACCCGGACACGCCTGTAGACGTTTAAGGAAACCCAATGAAATCCCGTTTGTTCATTCTCAGCCAGTACCTGCTGCCCCACCATTTGCTCTCGCGCCTGGCCGGCTGCATCGCCGAGTGCCGCGTGCATTGGTTCAAGAACGCCTTCACTGCCTGGTTCGCCAAGCGCTATCAAGTGGACATGTCTCAGGCTCAGGTCGAAGACCTCACCGCCTACGAGCACTTCAACGCCTTTTTCACCCGCGCATTGAAGCCCGATGCTCGTCCGCTCGATCAAACCCCTGACGCCATCCTCTGCCCGGCCGACGGCGCTGTCAGCCAAGTCGGCAAGATCGAGCATGGCCGCATCTTCCAGGCCAAGGGCCACAGCTTCAGCGCCCAGGAACTGCTCGGCGGTGACCCCGCCTTGGCCGCACCGTTCATGGGCGGCGAGTTCGCCACCGTTTACCTGTCGCCCAAGGACTACCACCGCGTGCACATGCCGCTGGCCGGTACCCTGCGCGAAATGGTCTATGTGCCGGGCCAACTGTTCTCGGTCAACCAGACCACGGCTGAAAACGTTCCCGAGCTGTTCGCGCGCAACGAGCGTGTGGTGTGCCTGTTCGACACCGAGCGCGGGCCGATGGCCATGGTGCTGGTCGGCGCAATGATCGTGGCCTCGATCGAAACCGTCTGGGCCGGGCTGGTCACGCCGCCCAAGCGCGAACTCAAGAGCGTGCGCTACGACGAAGCCAGCCGCGCGCCGATCCACCTGGAGAAAGGCGCCGAAATGGGCCGCTTCAAGCTGGGGTCGACCGTGGTCGTGCTGTTTGGCCCTGAACAGATGCAATGGGGCGATGTGGGCGCGGGCTCAGCCGTGCGCATGGGCCAGTTGCTGGCCATGCCGACGCAGGCTTGACCGCCGGGATCGCCGGCTAGCGCCATCGCGGCTCAGCTTCACGGAAAACGCCCGATGTTCTGCATCGGGCGTTTTTTTGTGCGCGCGCACTGGCCAGACAGCTGCGAGGTGCTTGAGCAACGTCGAGGTAAAGGGCGGCATCACAGCCCTTCCAGCGGTTCAGGACGCTACCAGGCTGCGGCGCGTGAACTGCCGACGCAGGCGCTGGGGGGCCCTCAGTTGCGGGTCTGGCGGTCGCGCAGGCCCAGCAGGTACAGCACGCCATCGAGCCCGAGGGTGGAAATGGCCTGCTTGGCCGACTGACGCACCAGTGGTTTGGCGCGGAAAGCCACGCCCAGCCCGGCCAGGGCCAGCATTGGCAGGTCGTTGGCGCCATCACCGACGGCGATGGTCTGCTCCAGCTGCACACCTTCCTTGATCGCCAGCTCCTGCAACAGCTCGGCCTTGCGCTGGGCATCGACGATCGGCTCGACCGCCATGCCAGTCAGTTTGCCGTCGACCGCCTGCAGCTCGTTGGCGAACACGTAATCGATACCCAGGCGTGCCTGCACCTGTTTGGCGAAGTAGCTGAAGCCACCGGAAAGAATGGCCGTCTTGTAGCCCAGGCGCTTGAGCTCGGCGAACAGGTTTTCGGCACCCTCGGTGAGGCGCAGCGAGGCGCCGATTTCATCCAGCACGCTGACGTCCAGGCCCTTGAGCAGCGCCATGCGCTCCTTGAAACTGGCGCGAAAATCCAGCTCGCCGCGCATGGCCCGTTCGGTGATGGCGGCCACTTGCTCGCCAACGCCGGCGGCCTTGGCCAACTCGTCGATGACTTCTGCCTCGATCAGTGTGGAGTCCATGTCGAACACCGCCAGGCGCCGATTGCGGCGGAACAGGTCGTCTTTCTGGAAGGCGATGTCGACGCTCAACTCGCCGGACAACGCGAAGAAATCGGCGCGCAGGGCCTGCACATCGCTTGGCTCGCCGCGCACGGAGATTTCCACCGCGGCCCGGCTGTTATCCAGCGGCGCGTCAAGGCTGACGCGTGCAGACAACCGTTCGATGCGCTCGATGGTCATGCCATAGCTGGAAATCACCGCACTGGCACGCTGCAGTTGCTCGGGGGTGATCTGCCGGCTCAGCAGCGTCACCACATGCCGCGCATCGCCCTGGCCTTCGGCCCAATGCTGGTAGTCGGCTTCGGAGATCGGCGTATAGCGGGCCTGCAGGTTCAGTTCGTGGGCTTTGGCCTGCACGCGCTGCAACAGCTGAGTGGCTACCTCGTTGTCGGGGATGTCGACCAGAATGCCGAACGACAACGTGCCATGCATGACGGCCAGACCGATGTCGAGAATGTTCACACCGCCCTGGAGCAGGACGCCGGTGAGAGCGGCAGTGAGACCGGGTCGGTCTTCGCCGGTGATGTTGATCAAGACGATTTCGCGCAAGACCTGGCTCCGAAATGATGAAAAATGCGCATTCTACCGACTTTCCATGACCACCGGGCACCTCGCCTACTTTGCCGGCATATGTCGGGTCGCTATACTCCGCCCACACTTTTTGCCATAAAGAGCCGCGCTCTGTGATCCGGCCCACGCCCGTCAAAACCGAAAACTTCTTCGTGATGCTCTTTCGCGCCCTGCGCCAACGTCGCATTCCCCTGGTTCTGCGTATCGCCAGCCACACTGTTTTCATGGTGGCGCTGGCGCTGGTGATCTACGCCTGCGTGATGGGCCTGCAGTTCAAGCAGGCCATGCATGACCAAGCCGATGCATTGGGCCAGAGCCTGACCATTCAGACCGCGACCTCGGCCACCGAGCTGCTGGTGGCCAATGACATCCTCAGTCTCAACGTGCTGCTCGGTAACCTGGTGAAGAACCCGCTGGTGGCCCATGCGGCCATCTACAGCGTGGACAACCGCATCCTTGCCGAAGCCGGCGAGCGACCGCGCAACACCCTGCTGGGTGAGGCCGAGGGGCTGTATCAGAGCAAGATCACCTTCCAGGACGTCGCTGCGGGCCAGTTGCGCATCAGCCTGGACATGAACCAGTTCCAGCAACCGATGCTGATCAGCTTGCAGAGCATGGGCATCATGGCGGCTATCCTGCTGGTCCTGGCGCTGACCCTGAGCTTGCGCCTGGGCCGCTACATCAGCACCCCGCTGCTGCAGCTGCGGGTCTGGCTGCGCGACCCGCACCACCTCACCCCCGGCACCGAGCGCCAGGACGAAATCGGCGACCTGGCCCGTCAGCTGCACGCGCGCCTGGCGCCGCCAGCGCCGCCCGAGCCTGATCCGGAGCCTGAATACGCGTACGACGAAGACCAAGAGCAGGACGAGCATTTCGTTGAAGACGCGCCGATGACCCTGCGCGAACGCGCCGCCATTCCCAAGCCGAGCCAGCGCGCGCAGGTCGTGGCCGATGACGATGACGACGAAGCCTTCGCCGGCTTGCTGGACGACGAAGTACCTGCACCGCTGCAGGCGGTCCACGAAGACGCACCCGGCGAGCCACAGTTCACCGCCATTCTCGCCGTGCAGCTGGGCTCGCAAGAGCCACTGCGGCGCCTGCCGCGCACCCGCCTTGCCGAGCTGCTGGACCGCTACCGCGAGTGCCTGAACCAGGCCGTGTCGCTGTACGAAGGTGAGCTGCATTCGCTCAACGATGGCAGCGCGCTGCTGCTGTTCCACAGCCGCCAGTGCGGCGACGACTACCTCACGAACGCCATCTGCTGCGGCGAGCTGCTACGGGCCTTGGGCCATGCGTTGCAGATCGAGGTCGCAGACAGCGGCATCACCCTGCAATTGCAGTTGGGCCTGACCATGGACGATGACCTGTATGGCCTGGACCAGGTCGACCTGCTGATGGCCGAGAAGGCTCAGGATGCCCTGGCGCTGTCGCAGCACAGCCGCAACCTGCTGCTGGTGGAGCGCAAGATCGGTGATGATTCGTTGATCCGCCAACGGGCGCGCATCCGGCCGATTGCCAGCCCTGAAGGCGCCTGCTGCGTGGAGCGCCTGCTCGAGCCCTACCCGTCCATGCTCGAACGCCAGCTCGCACGCATGCACGAGCACCGCAGCTGATCAACTACCGCCCATGAAAAAGCCCGCATCGCTGCGGGCTTTTTCATGGCTGTACATCGGCTCAGAACCGATAGATTTCCATGTCGGTACGGATCGGTGCGGCCATCGGGATACGCGATTTCTCGGGGTCTTTCTTGACCTGCGCCGGAGCCGATGGCTTCTTGGCAGGCACCTCGGCTACGGCCGGTTGATTGGCCAGCGGCTTGAGGGCGGTGCTGAGTTGCTCGGCGAGTTTCTGCAACAATTGCCCCTGGGCCTGCACCTGTGCGCTCTCGCTGCCTGCGTGCGGCTGCTCCAGGTGAACGATGCGGTTGTCGCGCACCTGGCCGCGGCGGTCGAGCACGCGCCATTGCGCGTCGAGAATGGCAGGCTGCTTGGCGCCCGAGTCGAGCCGGGTGATCGACAGCAGCACCTGGGCGTCTGGCGCGAAGCCGGTGCCGGCCGGTGCCAATACCACGCGCTGGCTGTCCAGGCGCCAGGCCAACTGGCGGACCAGCAGCTGGTCGATGTCCGACGACAGGCTGCCCGCCCAGCGACCGTCGATCGCCGCGCTCAAGCTGCCATCAGGCTGACGCTGGAGAAAAGTTTCGCGCTGCAGGTAGTCGGCCACCGATACCGGGCCTACCACCACTGCCATGCCTGAAGCCTGAGTGGGCTGGCCAGGCTGACCGCTGTCGAGCTGATACAGGGCAACCGACGGGTGCGTCGAGCATCCGGCCAGGCCCAACAAGCCAGTCATCAACAACGTCAATGGAAGGCGTGGAAATTTCATTCATCCCATCCAGGCGGCTGCCCGAGGCAGGCCGCAGTGATACTCAGGTAAATCCGCCTGCGCGCCAGGGACCCTGGCGCCGCGGGGGCACTATCATCCGTGAAATGGCGGCGCGACTCCAGCGTTTATAGCGCCAGCCACGGTGAAACTGCCGCCCTGCCCCGTGGTGTTCACGCCGGACGCTCGACCATCAAGCCGTCGACCCGCTGGAATCCGCGCGGCAACTTGCTGCCGCGCCGACCGCGCTCGCCTTTATAGTGCTCCAGGTCGTCAGGCTTGAGCGACAAGGTGCGTTTACCGGCTTGCAGCACCAGGGTGGAGCCTTCGGCCAGCACGGCGAGGTCGGTCACGTACTCTTCACGGCTGGCGACCCGGTCGCCCGGCACGCCAATGATCTTGTTGCCCTTGCCTTTGCCCAGTTGCGGCAGGTCGCTGATCTTGAACACCAGCAGCCGGCCTTCGGTGGTGACCGCCGCCAGCCAGTCGCTGCTGCGATCGGCTACCGGCCGCGGGGCCATGACCTTGGAGCCGTTGGGCAAGCTCAACAGGCCCTTGCCCGCCTTGTTCTTGGCCTGCAGGTCCTCGCCCTTGACCACGAAGCCGTAGCCGGCATCGGAGGCCACCACATACAAGGCATCATCCTCGGGCACCAGTACGCACTCGAAGGTCGAGCCTGGCGGCGGCGTCAGGCGGCCGGTCAACGGCTCGCCCTGGCCACGCGCCGACGGCAGGCTATGGGCCGCCAGCGAGTAACTGCGGCCGGTGGAATCGATGAGCACCGCAAACTGATTCGAGCGCCCAGGTGCTGCCGCTTTGAAACCATCGCCGGCTTTGTAGGAAAGCCCCGTGGCGTCGATGTCGTGGCCCTTGGCGCAGCGAATCCAGCCTTTTTCCGACAGCACCACCGTCACCGGCTCAGCCGGCATCAGCTCGTTTTCCGACAGCGCCTTGGCTTCGCTGCGCTCGACGATGGGCGAGCGGCGCGCATCGCCATAGGTTTCGGCATCCTTGATCAGCTCGCTGCGCACCAGCTTGCGCAGCTTGGCTTCGCTGCCCAGCAGGCCTTGCAGCTTGGATTGCTCCTTGCGCAGCTCTTCCTGCTCACCACGGATTTTCATCTCCTCAAGCCGCGCCAGCTGACGCAGGCGGGTTTCGAGGATGTAGTCGGCCTGGATTTCGCTCAGCTCGAAGCGCTCGATCAGCGCCTGCTTGGGCTGGTCCTCGGTGCGGATGATGTGGATCACTTCATCCAGGTTGAGGAAGGCGGTCAGCAAACCGTCGAGCAGGTGCAGGCGCCGGTCGACTTTGTCCAGGCGGTACTGCAGACGGCGGCGCACGGTGCCGATGCGGTACTGCAGCCACTCCTGCAACAGAGCGCGCAGGTTCTTCAGCTGCGGGCGACCGTCGAGGCCGATGATGTTGACGTTGACCCGGTAACTGCTTTCCAGATCGGTGGTGGCGAACAGGTGCGGCATCAGCTCGGCGGCGTCGACTCGGTTGGAGCGCGGGATGATCACCAGCCGGCAAGGGTTCTCGTGGTCCGACTCATCGCGCAGGTCCGCCACCATCGGCAGCTTCTTGGCCTGCATCTGCGCGGCGATCTGCTCCATGACCTTGGCCCCGGAGACCTGGTGCGGCAGCGCGGTCACGACGATATCGCCATCTTCGACGCGGTACACCGCACGCATGCGGATCGAACCACGGCCGCTCTCGTAGAGTTTCAGCAGTTCGGCGCGCGGCGTGATGATCTCGGCTTCGGTCGGGTAGTCAGGGCCCTGGATGTGCTCGCACAACTGCTCGACGGTGGCTTTCGGATCGTCGAGCAGACGCACGCAGGCAGCGGCGACTTCGCGCAGGTTGTGTGGCGGCACGTCAGTGGCCATGCCCACGGCGATGCCGGTGGTGCCGTTGAGCAGGATGTTGGGCAGGCGTGCGGGCAGCACGGCCGGCTCCTGCAAGGTGCCGTCGAAGTTCGGCACCCAGTCCACGGTGCCCTGGCCGACTTCGTCGAGCAGCACTTCGGCGTAGCGCGACAGCCGCGCCTCGGTGTAGCGCATGGCCGCGAACGACTTCGGATCGTCCGGTGCACCCCAGTTGCCCTGGCCGTCGACCAGGGTGTAGCGATAGCTGAAGGGCTGGGCCATGAGCACCATGGCCTCGTAGCACGCCGAGTCGCCGTGAGGGTGGAACTTGCCGAGTACGTCACCGACGGTACGCGCCGATTTCTTGTGCTTGGCGTCGGCATCCAGGCCCAGCTCGCTCATGGCGTAGATGATGCGCCGCTGCACGGGCTTGAGGCCGTCACCGATGTGCGGCAAGGCCCGGTCCATGATCACGTACATGGAATAGGTGAGGTAGGCCTGTTCGGTGAACGCGGCCAGCGAGCGGCGCTCGACACCGTCGAGACTGTCTTGTAAGTCGCTCATGCGAGCCTCGTCATTTCAAGTTCTGGCGCAGCAGCAAGGTGCCGCCACGCTGGGTGAATTCAAGTTGTTTCAGGGCGCTCATGCCCAGCAGTATCTGCTCGCCATCCAGGCCAGGCACCACCAGGGCACGCACGTTGCGCAGGTGGATATCACCCAGGGCCAGCTCGTCGAGGCGGGTGCGATAGCCTTCGGCGCGGCCATTGGCCGTGCTCACCGTGACCGGCGCACCGCGCGCCAGCGCCAGCTGCTGCGCCACGCCTTCGGGAATGGCGACGTCGGTGGCCCCGGTGTCGAGCATGAAGTGCACGGCCTGGCCGTTGATCAGCCCGTCGACGACGAAGTGGCCCTGACCATTGCCCAGCAAGCGCACCTCGATAAAACCCGCACCATGCTCGGACTGCACCTGGCGGTTGGGGTTGTCCCGACGCGCTTCCCACTCGCCGAAGAAACGCGTGGCAAGAAACAGCGCCGCCGCCCAGGCCACGATCATCAGCACCTTGCCTGCGCGCTTGCCGGCCGGTTGGCTCATGGCTTGGCGCTCCAACCACCGGCAGGCGCTGCGAAGCGCCAGACGATCGGCCGGCGCTCGCCGTCAGCGCGGTGGGCGTTGTTGTTGTCCAGGCCGATCCAGGCGCCCTTGTCGTCGATGACCAGCGCTTCGGCCAAGCCGAAGGGATGGTCGTAGCGGCGGGCTTCGGTCAGCCCTTCTTCGGCGAACGACCAACAGCGCTCCACCTCACCGCTGCCGATGTTGCGGCGGCAGATGCGGTAAGCGTTGCGCTCGAGGGTGAACAGCTTGCCCTGGTACCAGGCCAGATCGGAAAAGTCGCGGCTGCGGTTGCGTGGGTTGGGCATCTGCGCGGGCTGCATTTCCACCCCCGCTTCACTGAGCAACACGCAGCTGTGGCCGCAGTTCCACACCGACTGCTGGCGCTCGATCGCCACCAGCCCACGGCGCTCGCGCTCGGCGGCGAGCCACAGGCGGTCACCGGCGGGGTTGATCGCCAGGCCTTCGAACTGGGCATTGAAGTGCAGCAGCATGCCGCTGGCGCGGGCTTGGCGAAGCATGGCCGGGTCGATCTTCAGCCAGTCGGGCTCGCCTTCGAGCGGCAGCTGCAGCACCGCGGCATGGGCTTCGCTGACCAGGTACAGGTTGCCGGCCTTGTCGCAGGTGATGCCTTCATAGTCCAGCTCGCCACCGCGCACCCAAGAAACCGCCCAGTTGCGCACTTTGAGCCCCCACGGCAGGCCGCTTTCGGGCACAGGCGGGGGGGTGAACGGCAGGGCTTGCGCGGCCCACACCGGGCCCTTCCGGTCGAAGCGGTAGAGGCGCTCGTCATCACGATCCGAGACGCCCCACAGACTGCCGCGGCACAGCGCCAGCCCTGACAGGTTGCCACCGCGCATGCCGTCGATCGGATGTTCGCCGAGCATCTTCAACTCAGGCCAGTCACTGGCCTGGGTGGGAAGTGTCGACAGCGTCAGCAGCGCCGCCAGCCAACGACGGATCACACCATGACCTCGGCCAGGTTGCCTTTGGTCTCCAGCCAGCTCTTGCGGTCACCTGCACGTTTCTTGGCCAGCAGTTTGTCCATCAGCTCGCAGGTGGCGGCCACATCCTCCAGGGTCAGTTGCACCAGGCGCCGGGTGTTGGGGTCCATGGTGGTTTCGCGCAACTGCGGGGGGTTCATTTCGCCCAGGCCTTTGAAGCGCGTGACCTGCGGCTTGCCGCGTTTCTTCTCGGCCACCAGGCGGTCGAGGATGCCGTCGCGCTCATCGTTGTCCAGCGCGTAGTAGATCTCTTTGCCCAGGTCGATGCGGTACAGCGGCGGCATGGCCACATAGATGTGCCCGGCATCCACCAGCGGGCGGAAATGCTGGACGAACAGTGCGCAGAGCAAGGTGGCGATGTGCAGGCCGTCGGAGTCGGCGTCGGCGAGGATGCAGATCTTGCCGTAGCGCAGCTGCCCCAGGTCGGTCGCACCGGGATCGACGCCAATGGCCACGGCAATGTTGTGCACTTCCTGGCTGGCGAGCACTTCGCCGCCGTCGACTTCCCAGGTGTTGAGGATCTTCCCGCGCAGCGGCAGGATGGCCTGGAATTCCTTGTCGCGTGCCTGCTTGGCCGAACCACCGGCCGAGTCACCCTCGACCAGGAACAGTTCCGAACGCATCGGGTCCTGGCCGGCGCAGTCGGCCAGCTTGCCGGGCAAGGCCGGGCCTTGGGTGATGCGTTTGCGCTCGACCTTCTTGCTCGCCTTCAGCCGCCGACCGGCGTTGCTGATGGCCAGTTCGGCCAATTGCAGGCCCAGTTCCGGGTGGGCGTTGAGCCACAGGCTGAAGGCATCCTTGACTACGCCTGAGACGAACGCCGCGGCCTCGCGCGACGACAGCCGTTCCTTGGTTTGCCCGGAGAACTGCGCATCCTGCATCTTCATCGAGAGCACGAAGGCAATCCGTTCCCAGACGTCCTCAGGCGCCAGCTTCAGCCCGCGCGGCAGCAGGTTGCGGAACTCGCAGAACTCGCGCATGGCGTCGAGCAGTCCCTGGCGCAGGCCATTGACGTGGGTGCCGCCTTGCGCGGTGGGAATCAGGTTGACGTAGCTTTCCTGCAGGCTGTCGCCGCCTTCTGGCAGCCACAACAGCGCCCAGTCCACCGCTTCCTTGTTACCGGCCAGGCTGCCGCAGAACGGCTCGTCGGGCAGGCGCTGGAACTCGCTGACGGCATCGACCAGGTAGGAACGCAGGCCGTCCTCGAAATGCCACTCGACCTTCTCGCCGGTACCTTTGTCCTCGAAGCTGATCGACAGCCCCGGGCAGAGCACGGCCTTGGCCTTGAGCACATGCTTGAGACGGCTGACGGAAAACTTGGGGGAGTCGAAATACTTCGGGTCAGGGCTGAAGTACACGCTGGTGCCGGTGTTGCGCTTGCCCACCGTGCCGATCACTTCCAGCTCGGTGGCCTTGAAGCCGTCGGCGAAGGTCATCTGGTACTCGTTGCCGTCGCGCTTGACGCGCACCCGCACGAGATTCGACAAGGCGTTGACCACCGAAATACCCACGCCGTGCAGGCCGCCGGAGAACTGATAGTTCTTGTTCGAAAACTTGCCGCCGGCGTGCAGCTTGGTGAGGATCAGCTCGACGCCCGACACGCCCTCTTCAGGGTGAATGTCCACCGGCATGCCGCGGCCATCGTCGCTGACTTCCAGCGAGTGATCGGCATGCAGCACGACCTGGATGGAACGGGCGTGCCCGGCCAGGGCTTCGTCGACGCTGTTGTCGATGACCTCCTGGGCGAGGTGATTGGGCCGGCTGGTGTCGGTGTACATGCCCGGCCGCTTGCGCACTGGGTCAAGGCCGGAGAGGACTTCGATGGCGTCTGCGTTATAGGCGCTAGCGCTGGGATTGGCCATGGGTTCTCGTCGTCAGTCTGGTGAATGCGGGGGAGCGTCAAAAAGCAGAAAAATCGAGGGCGGCGAAGCGCTCGCGATCGATGCCGGCATAGCTCAGCAGGGCCGGCAGGTGCTCGGCGAAGTGTTGGAAACCGTGGTCGCCCCCGGCTTCGATGCGCAGCTCGCAGTGCTGGTAGTAGCGCTCGGCGTGGCGGTAATCGAGGGTCTCGTCGCCGGTCTGCAGCCACACTTGAAAGCGCCCTGCCTCTTGCGGCGGCGGGACTTCCAGCGCGGCCAGCGCGGCGATGTGGTCGAGGGTCAGTTCCCAGGTTTCATCGTTGTAAAAGTTGCGCTGGGTGCCCAGGTAGCCATCGAACAAACGGTGCGGGGCTACGGCCGGGTTGATCAGCAACGCCTTGAGGCCATGCCGTTGGGCCAGATAGGTGGCGTAGTAACCGCCGAGCGAGCTGCCCACCAGCAGCGGCGCGCCGAGTTCGGCAATGGCGGCTTCGGCCTGGGCCATGGCCTGGCGCGGATGGTGATGCAGGGCCGGCACCCGCAGCTGCTCGAGCAGCCCGAGGCGCGCCATGACGGCTGTCAGCTGGCTTGCCTTGGTGGACAGCGGCGAGCTGTTGAGACCATGTAGATAAAGGATCGAACCCGACATCGTGCCCTCTGCATCTGCAATACAGCACCTGCTGGGCAGGTGCTGGGAATCGCGCAGTGTATCGCGTTCATGGGACTTTGGTGCAGCTGCGGGCTGTCGCACGTGCCGCGCCTGGCCGGCGCAGTGGGTCAGTAGCCGGGGCTGTCGAAGTCCAGGGCGATCACGAAATCGTCTGCGCGCACCACTGCCGCGTCAATCGAGCCATCGCTGTGCAGCCGCAGCCAGCGGTAGCCGGGAGACTCTTCACTGACCTGGAAATCCTCGCTGCCGGCGGCGAACTGGATGCAGGTAGACGGTGTGGCCAGCAAGCGCAGAGGGCCACGCTGTTCGTCCCACGGCTGGTGGATATGCCCCCACAGCAGCCCGCGCACCTGTGGATGAGCTTGCAGCCGTGCGAACAGCTGATCGGCGTTGCGCAGGCCAATCGGAGCGATCCAGGCGCAGCCGATGTCCACCGGCTGATGATGCAGGCAGACCAGGCAGTAGCGCTGGCCCGCACTGGCTAGCGCCTGCTCCAGCAGGTCGAGCTGCGCCGGCGGCAGGAAGCCATGGGTGGCACCGACGACAGCCGAGTTCAGCATCACCACGCGCCAGGCGCCGATATCGGTCACGGCCTGGAGGAACGCACCCTGCCCAATCTTGGCCATTACCGTGGCGTCATCGTGGTTGCCTGGCAACCAGCGCGTAACGCCGGCCAGGCCGTCGGTCAGCTCACAAAACGCGGCATAGGACTGCGCACTGGCGTCTTGCGACAGATCGCCGGTGCACAGCAGCAGGTCGATGCGCGGTTGTTCGCGACGCACCTGAGCGATGACATGGCGCAGGCTGTCGCGGGTTTTCACGCCCAGCAGCCCACCGGCCGGGTCGGCGAACAAGTGAGGATCGGTCAGTTGCACCACATGAACGGGTGCGTCGGTATACGAGGGGTCTGGCTGAGCCAACGGCCGTCTCCTTGAACGGATGTGGCGCAATTATGGCTACCGTGACCGCGCATGCAACGGGTAGAAGCCGACCGGCTTCACATTTCAGCGAACAACGGCCAGTTCATGCCCGCAGGCCAGGCAGTGATTGAGCCATTCGCCCAGGAACAGGTTGAGCTGGGCTTTCTCGTCAGGCTGGTGCATGGCGTCGTTGGGATACGGATAAATGCTGCGCAGGCGCCGCGCATGCTCGGCGCTGACCACTTCGGCCATGCGTGCGTCGTGGTACACCTGCACCTCCATCTGCGGCACCGGCAACCACGGCAGGCTGTGCTCCTGGCGCACGCGCAAGGTCGTGGTGTACGGGCAGGCCAGTACCACTTCCAGCGCCAGCACACCGAGCAGTTGCTCGCCTTGGGTCATGCCGATGCGCCGTTCGCTCTGCGTACTGCGCATCTCCGGCAGCAGCCGCATGAGCCGCGCGTAATTGGCCTCGCAGGCGGCCTGAAGGCCGGCGAGGTCTACGCGGTAGCGCTCACGCGACGGGCTCACGACCACATCCCCCTGACTTCCGCCCGATTCAGCGCCAGCCATTGCAGGGCGATGATGCTGGCGGCGTTGTTGATGCGCCCATCGCGTACCGCTTGCAGGGCATCCTCGAAGGGCCAGACGTGGACGCGGATGTCTTCGCCTTCTTCTTCGAGCCCGTGCACACCGCCCGCCGCTTCGCTGCTGCAGCGGCCGAGGAACAGGTGCACGAATTCATCGCTGCCACCGGGCGATGGGAAGTAGCGGGTCATGGGCCATAGCGCGGAGAAGGTCAGATTGGCCTCTTCCTCGGCTTCGCGATGGGCGACCTCCTCGGGCTGCTCGTCCTTGTCGATCAGGCCGGCAACCAGCTCGATCAGCCAGGGGTTGGCCGCCTTGTCCAGGGCGCCGACGCGAAACTGCTCGATCAGCACCACTTCGTCGCGCTGCGGGTCGTAGGGCAACACGCACACGGCGTCGTGGCGCACGAACAGTTCACGGCTGATCTCGCGGCTCATGCCGCCGTCGAACAGCTCATGGCGCAGGCGCACTTTGTCGAGCCGGTAAAAGCCTTTGTAGCACTGCTCACGCTCGGTGATCTCGACGTTCTTGGGCTCGGAAAACAACGGGTTCGACATGAAAATTCCTCGTTACATCTACGGCGTAATCGCGCCATCCTACTCCGCGTATCGCTGTGTTTCATCCACTTCTCGCGCTGTTTGAGTGGCTGGAACAGTGCACCGACACTCTGTTAGCTTAGTGGCGAACTGACTGCCTCGCCGACGGTCGAAGACCGATCAATTCGTCTTGCAAGGAACCTCGATGACGCTTGCCAAACTGACTTCCGTGGCCGTGCTGGCCTTGGCGCTCGGCGCCTGCCAGAGCGTGTTTGCGCCCAACTACCGCGCGCCGCTTGAGGTCAAGCGGGAAGCCTGGGAGCACGTCAAGCCCGGTTGCAGCGAGCGCGATTGCCCACTGGTGAACATCGACACGGTGTCGTTCCCCGCGCTGCCCAAACTCGATGGCATCGTCGAAAGCCGCCTGCTGCAACTCACCGAAGACAACCAACGCAGCGCCACCGCGCCCACGCTCAAGGCCTACGAACAGCAGTACCTGGCCAGCGCGCAACAGCGCAACAGCAGCTACTTGCAGGCCAAGGTACGCGAGCAGCATGACGGACTGGTGATCGTCGAGCTGTCGAGCTACCTCGACAGCGGCGGCGCCCACGGCATGCCGGGCCGTGCGTTCATCAACTACTCGCGCCCGCAAGACAAGGTGCTGACCCTGCAGGACATGTTGCTGCCAGGCCAGGAAGACACCTTCTGGAAAACCGTCGCCGAATCGCACCGCGCCTGGCTGATGAGCGTCGAGATGGACAAGGACCCGGAGTTCATCAAGACCTGGCCCTTCCGTAAATCGCCGCACATCGCCCTGACCTACGGCGCGCTGATCGTGAAGTACGAGGTCTATGCCATCGCCCCCTACTCCATGGGCCACGTCGAGCTGAAAATCCCCTACCCGCGCCTGAACGGCATCCTCAAGCCCGAGCTGTTCCCCGGCCGCGGCTAAGCCCCAGCAGCGCATACAGCCCACCTGCCAGCAGCAAGGCTGGCAGGGTGGCGCCGAACGCCGGCGCCAGCTGGGCGATAGCGTGATAGATCGCCACCCCTGCCGCCCAGGCCACCAGCGCGCTCCAGCGCAAGCGGTCGATCTGCATCGTCTGGCGCCTGCGCAGCATGAAGTGATCGACCAGCACCACGCCAAACAACGGCGCGAACACCGAGCCGATCAGCAGCAGGAAGTTCTGGTACTGGGCCAGGGGCGCGAGCAGCGCGATCAGCGTGCACAGCAGGCCGATGGCCAGTGCCAGGTGTTCGACCTTGACCCGCACCAGCGTGCCGCTGGACACCGCCGCCGAATGGATATCGGCAAAGGCGTTCTCCGACTCGTCCAGCAGAATCAGCAGCAACGGCAGGCCCAGCCCGGCGCCGGCCAACGCCATGAGCAGCGCATTGACCTCACCGCTTGGCACGAATGCCAGGGTATAGGCCACGCCCAGGCTCATCAGCCAGGCATTGCCCAGGAAAAAACCCAGCGCCGTCCCGCCGAACACCCGGCTGGCGCGCTGACCGAAGCGTGAGTAGTCGGCAATCAGCGGCAACCACGACAGCGGCATGGCGATGACGATGTCAAAACCCAGGGCCAGCGACAGCGAGCCGTCACCCGGCCGGGCCCACAGCGCCGCCAGGTCGGCCTTGGCCAGCAGGTTCCAGGTCAGCCACAGGCAGGCGCCGAGCAGCAGCCAGATGCCCCAGCGGCGCAGCACTGCGCGCACGAAGGTCAGCGGACCGCTGACGGCGAGCAGCGTGGCCAGGGCGCCGAAGCACAGGGTCCAGAGCATGGGGCTGGTCCAACTGCTGTCCGCGCCGAACGTGCGTGCCGCCAGAAGGCTTGCGGCATCGCGCATGACGATGATCTCGAAGGCGCCCCAGCCCACCAGCTGCAGCAGGTTGAGCAGCGCCGGCACGCGTGCGCCACCGCGCCCGAGGGTCAAGCGCAAGGTGGCCATGGCCGAGAGGCCGGTGTCACAGCCGATCACCGCAACCGCGGCGAGCAACAGCACGCCCACGGCGCTGCCGAGCACGATCGCCAGCAGTGCCCCGGCCAGGCCAAGGCCCGGCGCCAGCAGCGCGCCGACCTGCAATACCATCAGACCGACGCCCAGGGAGAACCACAGCGAAAACAGGTCCCGGCCGCCGAGCACGCGCTGGCTGGGGGAAACGGGGTGATCGGGGGAAAACGCGCTGATCTGAGTCATGGATGCGCTCGCGCAGGAGTGAAGTGAAGGAAGAGACCGGCCTTGACCGATGGAGGCGGCATGGGCCGGATTGGGCCGGCTATGCCGGTCTGGTGCAGCCCCTGCAACCTGACAGCGACCGCAGTGAGCTGGCGCCTCGAGCGCACAAGCCCGGCGATCACGCGCGAAGCGGAGGTTGGCCCCCCGCACGCGCAAAGCCTTGGATCAGACCTTCTGGTACAGCTGGCTGCCCTCCTGGCGGAAGCGTTCGGCCTGCTCGCGCATGCCCTCCTCCATCGACACATCCACCGCCTCGATGCGCAGGTTGGCCGCGTATTCGCGCACTTCCTGGGTGATCTTCATCGAGCAGAATTTCGGCCCGCACATCGAGCAGAAGTGCGCCACCTTGGCCGACTCCTTGGGCAGCGTCTCGTCGTGGTAGGCCCGCGCGGTGTCCGGGTCCAGGCCGAGGTTGAACTGGTCTTCCCAGCGAAACTCGAAGCGCGCCTTGGACAGCGCGTTGTCACGGATCTGCGCGCCCGGGTGGCCCTTGGCAAGGTCGGCGGCATGGGCTGCGATCTTGTAGGTGATGATGCCGGTCTTGACGTCGTCCTTGTTCGGCAGGCCCAGGTGTTCCTTGGGCGTGACATAGCAGAGCATGGCGCAACCGAACCAGCCGATCATCGCCGCACCGATACCGGAGGTGATGTGGTCATAGCCCGGCGCGATGTCGGTGGTCAACGGGCCGAGGGTATAGAACGGCGCCTCGTCGCAGCATTCGAGCTGCTTGTCCATGTTCTCCTTGATCAGTTGCATCGGCACGTGGCCCGGGCCTTCGATCATGCATTGCACATCGTGTTTCCAGGCGATCTTGGTCAGCTCGCCGAGGGTTTCCAGCTCGCCGAACTGCGCGGCGTCGTTGGCATCGGCAATCGAACCCGGCCGCAAGCCATCGCCCAGCGAGAAGCTGACGTCATAGGCCTTCATGATTTCGCAGATGTCGTCGAAATGGGTGTAGAGGAAGTTCTCCTTGTGATGCGCCAGGCACCACTTGGCCATGATCGAGCCGCCGCGGCTGACGATACCGGTGACCCGCTTGGCGGTCAGCGGTACGTAACGCAGCAGCACGCCGGCATGGATGGTGAAGTAGTCCACGCCCTGTTCGGCCTGCTCGATCAGCGTGTCGCGGAACAGCTCCCAGGTCAGGTCCTCGGCCACGCCACCGACCTTTTCCAGCGCCTGGTAGATCGGCACCGTGCCAATCGGCACCGGCGAGTTGCGGATGATCCACTCGCGAGTCTCGTGGATGTGCTTGCCGGTGGACAGGTCCATGACCGTGTCCGAGCCCCAGCGGATACCCCAGGTCAGCTTGGCCACTTCCTCTTCGATGGACGAGCCCAGTGCGCTGTTGCCGATGTTGCCGTTGATCTTCACCAGGAAGTTGCGGCCGATGATCATCGGCTCAAGCTCGGTGTGGTTGATGTTGGCAGGAATGATGGCGCGGCCGCGGGCCACTTCCTCACGGACGAACTCGGCGGTGATTTCCTTGGGAATGCTGGCGCCGAAGCTGTGGCCGGGGTGCTGCTGCGTGAGCAGGCCGGCGGCGCGCGCCTCTTGCAGCTTCATGTTCTCGCGGATGGCGATGTATTCCATCTCGGCGGTGATGATGCCCTGGCGGGCGTAGTGCATCTGCGACACGTTGGCGCCGGCCTTGGCGCGGCGTGGGTTGCGCACATGATTGAAGCGCAGGCGGGTCAGTTCCGGGTCGCTCAGGCGCTGCTGGCCAAAATTCGAGCTGAGCCCGGCCAGGCGTTCGGTATCGCCGCGCGCGTCGATCCAGGCCGAGCGCACATCGCCCAAACCCTTGCGCACGTCGATGACCACGTCGGGATCGGTATAGGGGCCGGAAGTGTCGTAGACCAGCACCGGTGCGTTGGCCTCGCCGCCAAAGTCGGTGGGGGTATCAAGCAGGCTGATCTCACGCATCGGCACGCGGATGTCCGGACGCGAGCCTTCTACGTAGACCTTGCGCGAACGGGGAAACGGCTGCACGGACTGCTGATCGACCTGGGCCGATTCGCTGAGGTGAATGGACTGTTGTTGTTTGCTCATCACGGGCTCTCCAGACGGTTTCCTACAGGCGGAATGTCGGGGAAGAACCTGAAAAAAGCGGACGCACTCATGGACGAGTACGGTGTCGGATGGGGGGCGCAATGAGTCTGAGCTGCGACGATCCCGGATTCGACACAAGATCTCGCCGGGAAAGCGAGCAATCTTGTTCCCTACGCAGGCGCTAACCTGATCAGGTTCAACGGGATCCGGAACTATCCGATCTCAGCCTTCGATTCAAGGCACCCCGACAAGAACGCCTGCAGTCTAGACTCAAGCGCCTGCCAAAGCCAAGCGGCCCAGCACATCGATGACGAAAGGTGCAGAGGCGATTGTTGCCGAGCCCGCGCAGCACTACACTGGCCATATTTCAATACTCAACAGTTCAGAAATTCAAGGATCGCCTCATGCTGCGCAAACTCTCGCTGGCGCTTGCCGTGTCGTGTGCCTCCCACGCTGCAGTCGGGGCTGTGGACGTACCGACCACGGTGAAGACCGACCTGATCAGCGTCTACCAGCAAGCGGTGGGCAACAACGCCGACCTCGCCGCCGCCCGTGCCGACTACGGTGCACGCCGTGAGATCGTGCCGCAGGCCCGCGCCGGGCTGCTGCCGAATCTGTCTGCTGGTGGTGAGACCATGCACACGCGCACCCAGCTGGACGAGCCCTCTGCCACCACCAACCGCAGCGGCACCGCGTGGACCGCCACGCTGTCGCAACCGATCTTTCGTGCCGACCGCTGGTTCCAGTTGCAGGCGGCTGAAGCGGTGAGCGAACAGGCCGCGCTGGAGCTGTCGGCCAATGAGCAGAACCTGATTCTGCAAAGCGCCGAGAGCTACTTCGCCGTTCTGCGCGCGCAAGACGGCCTGGCGGCGACCAAGGCCGAAGAAGCCGCGTTCAAGCGCCAGCTTGATCAGGCCAATGGCCGCTTCGAAGTCGGCTTGTCCGACAAGACCGACGTGCTTCAGGCCCAGGCCAGCCACGACACCGCCCGCGCCAACCGCATCATCGCCCAGCGCCAGGTCGAAGACGCCTTCCAGGCCCTGGTGACCCTGACCAACCGTGAGTACGGCTCGCTGCAGGGCGTGGTGCACACCTTGCCGGTGCAGGTGCCGGTGCCCAACGATGCCAAGGCCTGGGTGGAAACCGCCGGGCGCCAGAACCTCAACCTGCTGGCGACCAACTACGCGGTCGATGCTGCCGAGCAGACCGTGCGCCAGCGCAAGGCCGGTCACGCGCCGACCGTTGATGCGGTGGCACGCTACCAACGAGGCGACAACGACAACCTCGGCTTCAGCAACCCGTCGCCTCTGCGAAACGTGCGCTATGGCGGTGATGTGGAACAGACCACCCTCGGCGTGCAACTGAACATCCCGCTCTACAGCGGCGGGTTGACCAGTTCGCAGGTGCGCGAGGCCTACCAGCGCCTGAGCCAGAGCGAACAGCAACGCGAGAGCCTGCGCCGCCAGGTGGTGGAAAACACCCGCAACCTGCACCGCGCGGTCAACACCGACGTGGAGCAGGTACAGGCGCGCAAGCAGTCGATCATTTCCAGCCAGAGCGCGGTGCAAGCCACCGAGATCGGTTTTGAGGTGGGCACCCGCAACATCGTCGATGTGCTCGACGCCCAGCGCCAGCTGTACAACTCGGTACGCGACTACAACAACAGCCGCTACGACTACATCCTCGACAACCTGCGCCTCAAGCAGGCCGCCGGCACCTTGAGCCCGCAAGACCTGCAAGACCTCGGGCGCTTCCTCAAGACCGACTACAACCCCGACAGAGACTTCCTGCCGCCTGACCTGGCGACCGAGGCGGCGAAGAATTTCGAGCGTAGGTAGCCAAACGCAAGAGCGTCCTCGTTGGGCGATGACAGCGCTTGCGCGAGGCGTCGATCCACGCTTCGGTTAGCCACGATGGGCTGCAAGGCAGCACCGATGGCTGCAAGGCAGCACCGATGGCTGCGGTGGCGCTGCATCGAACGGTAGGGGTTGCTTGAGCTGGGACGGCTTCGCCGTCCATCGCGGCTGAAGCCTTTCCTGCCTGACCGTGTGAGTTTTTGAACACTTCGCGCTCCTGTAGAGCGAGCTCGCTCGCGAAAAAGGCCCAGCCACCGCGCTGTGTCGGGCTTTCGCGTCATCGTTGACGTCCATCGCGAGCAAGCTCGCTCCTACAGAGGCTCGAGCGGCAGCAACCCTTAGGAGCGACTTTGGTCGCGATGGCCGGCCCAGTACAGGCAACTTCGATTCAACTGATCACACCCACCCAACCAGCCCCTGTGAGCGGAGTTGAACGACAGGCACTTGGCTCCTGCAGCCCCCTGTGAAATCAGAAGGCTGTGTGCGGTTCTATGAGGATGGCCGCTCCAACCGGTCGCTTTGGCGCTATGCCTCAGCGCAGCAACCCGGCCAAGCCGTCGAGCAACCGCTGCAACGCGCCCTGGTTGGCCTGCATCACCGCCCTGCCCGCTTCACCCATGCGTTGTGCATCTGCGGGTGATTCCAGCAGGCGACACACCGCCGCAGCCAACGCCTCAGCATCGTCCACCTGCTGCATCGCACCGGCATCACGCAGCATCGCGCTGATATCGAGAAAATTGAACACATGCGGGCCCATCAGCACTGGCAACGACAGCGCGGCAGGCTCCAGCGGGTTGTGCCCGCCGCGGGGGATCAGGCTGCCGCCGACGAAGGCGATGTCGGCCAAGGCGTAAAGAAACAGCAGCTCGCCCATGGTGTCGCCGACCAGTACCTGGGTCTGCGGCTGCACCGGCTCGCCGGTAGAGCGGCGCACGCAGGTGAACCGCTCACTGCACTGCGCCGAGACCGCCGCGAACCGTTCGGGGTGGCGTGGCACCAGAATCAGCAGCGCGTCGGCGTTGGTCTGGAGCACATGCTGATGCGCTTGCACAATCAACGCATCCTCGCCGTCATGGGTACTGGCCGCGATCCACACCGGGCGCTGCGCGGCAGCCCACTGCTCGCGCAAGGCCCTGGCGCGGGGCACCAGGTGGTCATCGAGCTTGAGGTCGAACTTGATCGAACCGGTCACCTGCACGCACTCAGGCCTGGCGCCCAGGTCGCGAAACCGCTGCGCTTCGGTGGCGGTCTGCACCGCGATCAGGTCCATTTCAGCGAGCATTGGCCGGGTCAGCCTGGCAAAACGCGCGTAGCCGCGCGCCGAACGCGCCGACAACCGCGCGTTGGCCAGAGCCACTGGAATGCCGCGCCGGGCGCATTGGTGGATGAGGTTGGGCCACAGTTCGGTCTCCATGATCACGCCCAGGCGCGGGCGTACATGATCAAGAAAGCGGCCCATGGCCCAGGGCAGATCGTAAGGCAGGTAACAGTGCTGGACGCGCGGCTCGTCAGCGAACATCGCCTGGATGCGTTCCGAGCCGGTGGGGGTCATGCAGGTGAGCGTGATCGGCAGCTCCGGGTAGGCCTTGAGCAGCGCGCGGACCATCGGCGCTGCCGCGATGCTCTCGCCCACCGACACCGCATGCACCCACAACCCGCCTTGGGCCATGGCCGGCAGGCGCCAGGCGAACCGCTCGCCGATGCGTTGGGCATAGGCCGGCGCTTTGCGCGCACGCAGGTACAGGCGCAGCGCAAGCAGCGGCAGGCCCAGGTGAAACAGCAGGGTGTAGAGGGTTCTGTTCATGGCGGGAAATATTACCCGATTGCACGCAGGTGCACTGCAAAGCGCTCGGCCAGCCACTGCGCGGCCGGCCCCAGAGGCGCATCGCGTCGCCAGGCCAGCTCCACCACCAGCGCCGGCGGGCGCCATTCGCTGTGCAGTTCGACCATCTGTGCTTGATACATCGGGTATTGCACCACATGGCGCGGCAGCCAGGCCCAGCCCAGCCCGCGCATCAACAGTTCGGCCATGGCGTAGAAACTGTCGGCGCGCCAGACGTGTGGGCTGATGGCCTCACCGCCGGGGTAGCCGCTTTGCTGCGGGGTGATCAACAGTTGCCGATGCCGCGCCAGTTGCTGGCGGGTCACGCGCGGCTCGAGGGCCAATGGATGATCGACGGCGCACACCGTCACCATCTCCACGCTGCCCAGTGCACGCCGCTCAAGCGCCGGCGGAATGCGCTCATGGTGGAAAAACAGCCCAAGGTCGGCGCGGCGCTCGGCCAGCTTGCGCGCCACATCGCCCTGGGCACCACTGGCCAGTTGCACTTCGAGGTAAGGGTAGCGGCTGGCCAGTTCGTCGAGGCTGTCGATGACCGGCTGATAGGGCATGGCTTCGTCCTGGGCTACACGCAGCAAGGCTTCCTGGCCACGCATCAGGGCCAGGGCGCGCCCTTCCAAGCGTTCGCATTGGCGCAGCAGCTCACGGGCATCTTCTACCAGCGCCGTGCCGTTGTCGGTGAGTTTCGGCTGGCGCCCGCTGCTGCGCTCGAACAGGGTGACGCCCAGGTCTGCTTCCAGCAGCGCGATGGCCGTACTGACGGCAGACTGTGCCCGCCCCTGCTCGCGCGCCACTGCAGAAAACGAGCGCAACTCCACGACGCGCAGAAAAGTGCGCATCTGCTCAAGGCTCCAGTACTCGGCCATCAACCTATCTCCCCCTCGGATAGGTAATGACTTTACCGCATTCGCGCAGCCCCTAGAATGTGCGGCACCTACCGGAGACCTTCGCCATGAATGCCTACACCTGCCTCGCCATCGCCATCTGCGCCGAAGTGATCGCCACCGCGTCCATGAAAGCCGTCAAGGGCTTGAGCACGCCGCTGCCGTTGCTGTTGATGGTGGTCGGCTATGGCATTGCCTTCTGGATGCTGACGCTGGTGGTGCGCACGGTGCCGGTGGGCATTGCTTACGCCGTGTGGTCGGGGCTGGGCATCGTACTGATCAGTGTGGCGGCACTGGTAATCTACGGGCAGAAGCTCGACCTGCCGGCCATGCTTGGCATGGCGATGATCGTGGCCGGCGTGGTGGTGATTCAGGTGTTCTCGAAAACCACCGGGCACTGAGCAGATCGGGTGCTGGGGCTGCTGCGCAGCCCATCGCGACCACGCATGTGGCTCCGATGATGCAAGTTGCGGAAACCGTTGCACGCCCAGACAGCCCTGTATACTGCGCGCCTGTCTTAACTGTGAGGGCTTTGCATGCCAACCGCTATTTCCACCGACATTCTCATCGTCGGCGCCGGGGTCGCAGGCCTGTGGCTGAACGCCCGGCTGCGGCGGCTGGGCTATTCGACCGTGTTGGTGGAACGCGCCACATTGGGCGGCGAGCAGACCATCAAGTCTCAGGGAATCATCCACGGCGGCACCAAGTACGCCCTGCACGGCAAGCTGACCGGCGCCTCGGAAGCCATCTCCGACATGCCGCGACGCTGGCGCGAAGCGCTGGCCGGCCAGGGCGAACTGGACCTGAGCGACACCCGCCTGCTGTCTGAAGCGCATTACCTGTGGTCGCCCGGGACTCTGGCCGGCAACCTCACCAGTTTCTTCGCCAGCAAGGCGGTGCGCGGGCGGGTCGATCAGGTCAAGGGCGAGCAACTGCCCCCCGCCCTGCAGGACCGTGCCTTCAAGGGCAAGGTGTACCGCCTGGCCGAGCTGGTGGTAGACGTGCCGAGCTTGCTGCACAACCTGGCGCAGCTGGCCGGCGACAGCTTGCTGGCCGGTGAGCAGGTCACACCATTACGTGAAAACGGCGAACTGATCGGGCTGCAAGTCGATGGTCGGGCGATCAAGGCGCAGCGCATCGTCCTCAGTGCCGGCGCTGGCAGCGAACAGCTGCTACAGGCGCTGGGTTTGCAACAGCCGGCCATGCAGCGCCGGCCGCTGCACATGGTCATGGTCAAGGGGCCGAACCTCAAGCCGCTGTACGCGCACTGCCTGGGCGGCGGGCCGAAGCCGCGCATGACCGTGACCACTCACCCCGGGGCTGACGGCCAGTGGGTGTGGTACCTGGGCGGCGATCTGGCCGAAGCCGACGGCGTGGCCCGCGAACCCGCTGCACAGATCTCGGCAGCGCAGAAGGAAGTGGCCAGTCTGCTGCCTTGGGTCGACCAGTCGTCGCTGCGCTGGGCCACCTTGCGCGTCGACCGCGCAGAGCCCTCGCAATCGGGCCTGGTACGCCCCGACAACGCCTTTCTCGCCGAAGACCAGCGCCTGCTGGTGGGCTGGCCGACCAAGCTGGCACTGGCGCCCGACTTCAGTGATCGCGTACTGGCCAGTTTCACGCGCGATGGCGTGCGCCCGGCCGCGCACCCCGACCTCAGCGACCTGCCGCGCCCGGCCCCGGGCATCCCCGCGTGGGAGCAACTGCTGCCATGAGCCTGCCCACCCTGCATGATTACCACCGGCCGCTGGGCAGCACAGGGCTGCGCGTCTCGCCGCTCGGGCTGGGCACGGTCAAGCTGGGCCGCGACCAAGGGGTGAAATACCCTACCGGCTTCACCATCCCGAACGATGGCGAGGCCCGCCTGTTATTGGCGCAAGCGCGCGACCTGGGCATCAACCTGATCGACACCGCGCCGGCCTACGGCCGTAGCGAGGAGCGCCTCGGCCCGCTGCTGCGCGGTCAGCGCGATGACTGGATCATCGTCAGTAAAGTGGGTGAGGAGTTCGACGCCGGTCAGTCGCACTTCGACTTCAGCGCCGCGCACACCCGTCGCTCTGTCGAGCGCAGCCTGCAACGCCTGCAGACCGATCGCATCGAGCTGGTGCTGGTGCATTCCGACGGTAATGACGTGGCGATTCTTGAGCAGCACGAGGTGTACGCGACCCTTGCCGCGCTCAAGCAGGAAGGCAAGATTCTCGGCTTCGGCCTGTCGGGCAAGACCGCGGCCGGTGGGCTGAAGGCCCTGGAACAAGGCGATTGCGCGATGGTCACCTACAACCTCACCGAGCAAGGCGAGCGCCCGGTGCTGGACTACGCTGCCGAACACGGCAAGGCGATCCTGGTGAAGAAGGCCCTGGCCAGCGGCCATGTGTGCCTGTCGCCAGGGGTCGATCCGGTGCGCGCCAGCTTCGAACTGCTGTTTGCCCATCCGGGCGTCAGCAGCGCCATCGTCGGCACCATCAACCCTTTGCATCTGGCGCACAATGCGGCCACCGTGGCCCGGATCCTGGGCCGACGTTGATGGCCCCGCGCGGGCACCTGGGCGCTGGCTGAAACGTCTTGAGCGAAGACCAGGCCAGGCGCCCCGACTGCCTTCAACGCCGCACGAACGAGTCTCAACGTTTTTCAAACAGGGCCCAGGCTAAGGAGATGCACGTGGCGAGAACGCTGATCCGCAAGAACCCCAGCAACTTCAAGACCCTGCCCGTGCACGTCGACGCCAGCCCCGAGGGGCTGAGCTACAAGGGTGTGGGGATGCCGCTGAACTTCAGCCAGACCCTGCAACGGCGCAAGGCCATCGAGGTGGCCGACTCCGAGCGCTTTTCTCTGGAACTGGCCAACCTCGGCGTCTCGGTACGCCTGACCCTGCACTGGCAGAACCGCGACTATTGGGTACTGGTGCGCCAACGCCGCCAGGACCGCGGCGACGTGGTGCTCAAGCTGATCTCAGGCTACGTGCCGGCCCACGAACTGAACCTGCCGCTGCACACGGCCATTCAGGAAGTGGCCGAAGAGTGCCTGCTGGAAACGCCGGAGGGCTGGCTGGGTGGTCGTTTCAACGACACCTGGCTGCCCGCCCCCTATGCCGCGGCCCTGCATTACCGCGAGTCGGCGCCCTTTGTGCTGAGCCCGGCCTCCGGCGCCGCGCTGCCGGTGCAGTGTGGCAACCTCACCCTGCTGGAACGCCCACGTGCCTACGTGCACCTGCCTACGGCCTCGCTACAGCTGATCTACGATCTGCGCCTGCAGGTACCGCGCGAGGCCAAGTCGCTGAGCCTGTTCCATGTGGATGAACGATTGGAGGGTGATCAACTGGTCGCCCGGCTCAACCGCAAGCGCCCTGACCTGTACCTCATGCCCGTAGTAGACGGCCAGCCGCTGGCTGAGCTGTACACCCTGCACCGCAGCGAACTGGTGCCTGCCGCAACCCGCGGCATCTATCTGGCGGAAAGCTTCGCCGCACAGGACGGTTGGGTGGTGAAGGCGGAGCGGATTCGCTGGAAGGACTGGATGCGGCAGCAGGGCTTGAGCAAACCCGAACCGCACTCGCCGCTGCAACGTTTCAAGCTGACGGCGAAAGCGTTGATGCGCCGGGCGCGAACCACGATGCGCGGTTGAAGCACAGGGCCCGGGGCCGCGGGGGGGGGGGGGGGGGGGG
>NZ_JAXQNS010000007.1:0-349471 GCF_034427815.1 Pseudomonas gebzensis | reverse complement strand
TCTTCTCGACAATGGCCGTGGTGGAGCTGTTCTCCACCAGGCCCAGCACTTTCACCGTGCCGCCATAGGCGCTGACGATGTCGGCGCCAACCACTTGGTCGATGCCATAGTCGCCGCCCTTGACCAGCACGTCAGGCTTGACCTGCTTGAGCAGGTTTTCCGGAGTGCCTTCGGCAAAGCTGATCACCCAGTCCACCGCCCCCAGACCTGCCAGCACCGCCATGCGCCGGTCGACGCTGTTGATCGGCCGGCCCGGGCCCTTGAGGCGGCTGACCGAAGCATCATCGTTGACCGCCACGATCAGGCGATCCCCTTGCGCGCGGGCCTGTTCCAGGTAGGTCACGTGGCCGGCATGCAGGATGTCGAAGCAGCCGTTGGTAAAGACGATGGTTTCGTTGTGCGCGCGGGCATCATCGATGGCCAGCAGCAACTGCTCGATACCCAGCACGCCGCGCTCGGAGCCTTCCTCGCGCTGAATGGCGCGGCGCAGCTCCGGGGCGCTGATGGCCGCCGTACCCAGCTTGCCGACCACGATGCCGGCCGCCAGGTTGGCCAGGGCCACGGCATGGGGCAGTTCCTCACCGGCGGCGATTGCGGCGGCCAGCGTGGAAATCACGGTATCGCCGGCACCGGTGACGTCGAACACTTCACGGGCACGTGCCGGCAGGTGCAGCGGTGGATGGTCGAGACGCAGCAGGGTCATGCCGTGTTCGCCACGGGTCACCAGCACAGCGCCCAGATCCAGGTCACGCAGCAGCTGCACGCCTTTGCTGACCAGCTCGGCCTCATCGGCGCAGCGACCGACGACGTTCTCGAACTCGCTGAGGTTCGGGGTGATCAGGCTGGCGCCGCGGTAGATCGAAAAATCCTTGCCCTTGGGGTCGGCCAGCACCGGGATGTTGCGCGCGCGGGCAGCCAGAATCAGACTTTGATGGTTCTTCAACGCGCCCTTGCCGTAATCCGACAGCACCAGCACCTTGATGCCTTCGAGCAGCGCTTCGACCTCACTGCCCAACGACAGTGGGTCGGTGGCGAACGGCTCTTCGAAATCGATGCGCAGCAATTGCTGATGGCGGCTCATGACCCGCAGCTTGACGATGGTTGGCTGGTGGGCGATGCGCTGGAACACCGAACGCACGCCGGCGGCATGCAGGCTGTTGGCCAGGCTGTCGGCCGCTTCATCCTGGCCGGTGACGCCGACCAGGGACGCCGGGGCGCCGAGGGCCGCAATGTTGAGCGCAACGTTGGCCGCGCCGCCGGGACGGTCCTCGATCTGATCGACCTTGACCACAGGCACCGGCGCCTCGGGAGAAATGCGCGAAGTACCGCCATGCCAGTAGCGGTCGAGCATGACATCGCCGACCACCAGAACCGGGGCTTGATCGAAACGCGGCATGGACAACTTCATGGGCAACCCATATGTAAAAAATGAACAGGGGCGGGATATTAGCACAGGGCAGATGGCGGCTTTAACGCCAGATCACGTGTGCAGATGTCCGCGCAACAGCGGGGCCGTGAAGGCCCCGTCAGGACCGTTTCAGGTGATGTCGGCCTTGGTCGGCGCATCGAGCCCCAAGGTGTGCAGGCGTGCGTAATAGCCTGCCTGTGCCATGAGTGCTGCATGGTTACCGCGCTCGACGATACGCCCTTGATCCATGACCAGAATCATGTCGGCCTTCTCGATGGTCGAGAGGCGGTGGGCGATCACCAGCGTGGTGCGGCCCCGCATGATGTGGTCAAGGGCGGCCTGGATATGCCGCTCCGATTCGGTGTCCAGCGCCGAGGTGGCCTCGTCCAGAATCAGCAATGGCGCATCTTTGAGCAGTGCCCGGGCAATCGCCAGGCGTTGACGCTGGCCGCCGGACAGCAGCACGCCGTTCTCACCGACCTGGGTGTCGAAGCCTTGTGGCAACTGATCGACGAAGTCTTTGGCATAGGCCGCCTGGGCTGCTGCCTCGACGTCG
Source organism: Pseudomonas gebzensis (assembly GCF_034427815.1). Taxonomy (NCBI): domain Bacteria; kingdom Pseudomonadati; phylum Pseudomonadota; class Gammaproteobacteria; order Pseudomonadales; family Pseudomonadaceae; genus Pseudomonas; species Pseudomonas gebzensis. The sequence goes on along the minus strand of NZ_JAXQNS010000007.1, from coordinate 347,507 downwards.
GCGCGCGGCGCACCGGCCAGGTCGCCATAGGCGATGTTGTTGGCAATGGTGTCGCTGAACAAGGTGACGTGCTGAGTCACCTGGGCAATGTGCTTGCGCAGGTTGATCAGCTTGAAGTCCTCGACTTCCACGCCGTCCAGCAGAATTTCGCCGCTGCTGTGGTGGTAGAACCGCGGGATCAGACTGGCCAGGGTGGACTTGCCACTGCCCGATCGACCGACCAGCGCCACCATCTGCCCAGGCTCGACGGTGAAGTCGATATCCGTCAGCACCTGGCGATCGGTGCCTGGGTAGGTAAAGCTCAGGTTGCGCACTTCCAGACGACCGCTGACGGCGTCACGCTCGACCTTGCCTTCATCTTTTTCCGTTGGCTCGTCGAGCTGCTCGAAGATACTTTCCGCACCGGCCACCCCTTTCTGGATCGTCGAGCTGACTTCCGACAGCTGACGAATCGGCTTGGGCAGCAGGCCGGCGAGCGTGATGTAAGCGACCATGTCGCCTGCCGACGCATCGCCACGCAGGTAAAGCACCAGGAACATCAAGACCGCCATGGCGATGTAGATGACCAATTGCAGCATCGGCGTATAGATGGCGCCGGTACGGGTCATGCGCAGCTGTTTGTCGGTGTTGCTCTGGCTGGCCTTGACGAAGCGGTCGCTTTCGTAGGCTTCACCGCCGAAGCTGCGCACCACGCGATAGCCCTGGATGGTTTCCGAAGCGACGTGGGTGACATCACCCATGGCCACCTGGATCTTCTTGCTCTGCTTGCGGAACTTGCGGCTGGCTCGCCCGACCATCAGCGCGATGAGCGGGAGAATGGCCACCATGACCAGGGTCAGGCGCCAGTTCATCACGAGCAACGAGATGAACAGGAAGATCACCGTCATGCCCTCACGGACCACGACCTTGATGGCGTCAGTGGCAGCGCCGGTGACCATGGTCACGTTGAAGGTGATGCGCGAGATCAGGTGCCCGGAGTTGTGCTGGTCGAAATAGCGATTGGGCAGGTTCAGCAGGTTGTCGAACAGTTGCACGCGCAGGTCGTGCACCAGGCCGAGCGATACCTTGGCCAGAAAGTAGTTGCCCAGGAACGAGCCCAGCCCTTGCCAGGCGGCGATCAGGATGATCAGCCCCGGCACGGTATGCAGCAGGTTCAGGTCGCGCAGGTAAGGGACGTTGGGAAACAGCGCGGCATTCGGATTGGAGAGGCCGTCGACGAAATACTTGAGGATGTAGCCCAGCATGGGCTGCGTCGATGCGAAAATCAGAAAGCCCAGAATACTTAGCAGGAACAGGCCGATGTACGGCCGCACGTAGCCGAGTAGACGGAAATAGATCTTCATGCTCGATGGGCTGGCGGAGCCACTGGCGTCTGTCATATCACGAGATGTGTCAAAAAATGGGGGAGTGACTTTATCACAGCCAAGTTCGCACGTCGGTGAATCCAGCGAGGCGATTGGGCCATACCCAAAGCAATGGCCTACGAGGTGAGGTAACATCCTCGTCCCTTTGCCCCAGCGCCTACACTTTATGCCTCCCATCAGTCTCAACAGCACTGGCAATCGTTTTTTTGATCTGGTCTGCCTCTGGGTGCTCCCGGCAGGTTTGCTCGTGCTGCTCAGTGCACTGTTTTTCCTGCCTGACCGCAGCCCTTACCACAAGCTGTATTACGGGCTGTTCAGCATTCCGACCCTGCTGGCGGTGTGCGCGCGTCCACGCGCGTTGCTGGTCCTGCTGCGCGAACCCCTGGTGATTCTGTTCATGCTGTTCGCAGGCTTCGCCCTGCTCAGCCTTTTATGGTCGCCCACCACCAGCCTTTCGGACCTGATCAAGCGGCCGCTGCATACCCTCATGCTGTTCATGGGCGTCGCATTGCTATTGCTGTATCGCCCGGAAACGTTGAAGCCGATTTTACTCGGCGCCGCAACGCTGGCGCTGCTGGCCGTGCTGCGCGACCTGCCGGCGTTCGCCAGCGGCTACACACCCGGCGCACGGTTCATCGGCGCCGGGGCGTTGGACAACCCGCTGCTGAGCTCGCACCTGTACGGCTTTTTCTGCGTCTATTGGCTGTGCATGGCGCTGGACTGCAAGCGCTTGAGCCTGATTGCCGTGTACCTGGCCGGCTTCGCGGTCATGCTGGCGGCGGTCTTGGCCACAGGCTCCAGAACGCCGCTGTTGGCCCTGGTGCTGGTGGTGAACTGGATCGCCCTGCTGCGCCTGGATCGTCGCTCCATTGCGCTGGTCGCCGCCGCACCTGTGGCGCTTGCACTTATCTACCTCTGTGCGCCCCACCTGATCACCGACCGTGGCACGTCTTCGCGCCTCGACATCTGGCAACTCGCCTGGGATCGCTTTCTCGACCATCCAGTGTTCGGCCACGGCTACGACGCCCCCATGGGCTTCGATGTCGGCCTGGGCTACGTGCTGACCGAGCCGCACAACTTCGCTCTGGGCGTGCTTCATAGCGTGGGCATCATCGGCTTCCTGCCCTGGATCGGTATGCTCGGATGCGCGCTCTACTACGGCTGGAAGCACCGCACCTGCGCGGCCTTCCGGCTGGCCTCGACCTTGCTGATGTTCGGCATCGGCGCAGGGCTCACCGAAGGCGGCGGCATTCTCTCGCGGCCCAAGGAGCACTGGTTCCTGCTGTGGATTCCGCTTGCCCTGCTGGCCGGCCTGCACATCGCCCGGCGCAGTGGACGCCTGGTCCTGGCCGCACAGGTGCGACTCAACCCGGCACAGGCACAACAACTGGCCAACGCTGCGCGAGTCATCGAGGAAGATGGCCTGGGCCCAAAGGTGCTGCAGTTGCACGATGGCAGCTTCCTCAAGTTGTTCCGACGCCGCCCGTGGTACACCTGGGGCAGCCTGTACCCTTATGCGCAACGCTTCGTCCTCAACGGGCAGCAACTGGCCCTGCTAGGCATCGCCACACCTCCAGTGCTGAGGCTTATCAGCTATGCCGACGGCAGTCAGGGCGTGCAGTACACCCCGCTACCAGGGCGTACGCTGCGCCAGGCACTGGAGGGCTGCAGCTCGACGGCCGAGCGACAGGCGCTGGTGCGGCGCCTGGGCCACTTCATCGCGGCGCTGCATGAGCACGGCGTGTACTTCCGCTCGCTGCACCTGGGCAACGTGCTGCTGCTGGACACGGGTGACTTCGGTTTGATTGACCTGGCCGACATGCGCATGCGCCCTTCTGCCCTGCCGGGAAATCTGCGCCGCCGCAATCTGCGGCACATGCAGCGCTACCCGCAAGACCGTCACTGGCTGTTCGAAGAGAACGTCGAGGCGCTGCTCGAGGGCTATGCCCACGGCGCAGACAAGGCCATGAGCCAAGCCTTGCGTGCCTACGTGAGCCTGCCCGCCGGAACGGTACACTGACATGGCGTACCTCGCCCCACTGCTGTCGGCGCTCACCTACGCACTGGCCTTCCTCACGGCGGGGCTATTGCTGCGCCTGCCGCTGGTCGCGAAAAACCTCGCACCTGCCGCTGGCCGCTGGGCGAGCCTGGATGGACTGCGCGGCTACCTGGCCTTGGGCGTGTTCATCCACCACGCTGCAATTGCCTGGCACTACCAGCAAACCGGGCAGATCGGCATGCCGCCGGAGCGCTTCTTCGCGCAGATCGGCCAGGTCGGGGTGGCGCTGTTCTTCATGATCACCGGCTTTTTGTTCTGGGATCGGCTGTCCAGGCAGCGGCGTGATTTCGACTGGCGCGCCTTCGCCATTTCCCGGGCGCTGCGGCTCTATCCGCTGTACTTGCCGTTGTTGGCGGCCGTGCTGGTGACGGTGTTCTACCTGCAGCATTGGCAACTGCGCAGCGAACCCTTGCAACTGCTCAAGCAGATCGCGCAGTGGCTGCTCTTCCACCGCCCGGACATCAACCTGGTGAGCGGCACCGGCAACCTGATCTCCAACGTCACCTGGACGCTGATCTATGAGGCCTACTTCTACCTGGCGCTGCCCCTGCTGGGCCTGATCCTGCTGTATCGCGGCACGCTGTGGACCACCCTGGGCTGTCTTGTCGGGCTCTATCTGCTGGCCCAGGTGGTGGGCCTGGAGCATGCGCTGAAGAAGAAGTACCTGCTGAGTTTTCTGGGTGGGATCGCGGCGGTCTACTGGGTCAGGCGCCCCGCACTGCTGGCCTGGTCGCGCAGCCGAGCCGGCACCTGGGTGGCGCTGGCGTTGCTGGTGGTGGTGCTGACGCTGTTGAGCAAGACCTTTGCCGTCTTCCCCCTGCTGCTGCTGAGCCTGGCCTTCTGCATCATCGTTTCCGGCAACGACCTGCTCGGTGCGCTCAGCCTGCGCAGTGCACGCTGGATGGGCGAAGTGAGCTACAGCACCTACCTGCTGCACGGTTTCGTGTTGTGGTGGCTGGTCTACCGGCTCTATCCGCAGTGGGGATTTGCCATGGACGCGCCTTGGCCGTTCATCGGCGTGATCGCCGTGGGTTGCGTGATATTGGTCGTTCTCAGCAGCGCGACCTACCTGCTGTTCGAAAAGCCGGGCATTGCCCTGGGCAAACGCTGGGCCAAGCGCTCGCCCGCGCCGAAGGTCAGCGCGGCGGCAGCCTCAAGCGAGGGGCGCTGAACGATCTGCACGCTGGCGGGCGTAGTCGAGAAACGCCTGAATGTCATCACTGCAGAGTTTCTCCGAGACGCGCCCGATTTCCTCCACCGGCCAGGACCACCAGGCCGAGGCGAGCAATGCCTCACGCACCTCCTCGGAAAACCGCCAGCGCAACAGCGTCGCCGGGTTGCCGCCGACCACCGCGTAGGGCGGCACGTCGCGGGTGACCACCGCACCGGCAGCGATCACCGCACCACTGCCGATCTGCACACCAGAAAGAATGCTGCAGTTCGAGCAGAGCCAGACATCGTTACCGATCACGACGTCACCGCGGCTGAAGGCATAGCCCTCGATGTGCGCCGCCTCCTTCATCATCGCCGGAAACGGATACGTGCTGACCCACTCGGTACGGTGATGCCCGCCCAGGAAAATCTGCACACCTTCGGCAATCGAGCAGTAGGCGCCGATACGCAGGCTGGCGCCCTCCTGCCAGTCGTGCACCTGCGGCATGCCATAGCTGCCCACGCCAAACGCGTACTGCGGGTAACGCGCGGCGAAGCGCGCCTGCCCGCGTTCGCTTGCCGGCAACTTACGAATCGCGCGCTTGGCGCGTTTTTGCAGAAATCGCGACCACCATCCCACTGCTGTGTCCTCGTTTAGTGCCGTTCGAGCGGGGAAAAATACAGCCGACCCAGCCCCCGCCAGGTCTTGCGGTTGAACGCGCGCAACGGAATCTGCGCCAGCAGCTCGCGGGCCAGCTGCCGATCACGGTTGGCGACTTTCAGGAACATCGAGTTCAGGGCTTTGAACTTGACCTGTTCGTAGGCCGGGTGATCGGCGAACAGCGCATAGGTGCGCAGGATGTTCTCGATCATGAAGCGATGATTGCGATAGGAGTTGGTCGCGTGTTTGCGATAGCGCGCCATCACCACGTTCAGACCATCGATGAAGTAACCGGCGCGGGTGATCTTCAGTTCGATCAGCAGGTCTTCCAGACGGATCTGCGGGTCGAAGCCACCGACGTCCAACAACGCCTGGCGGCGCAGCAACAGCGTCGGGGCGGGCGGATAGGCCTTGCGCTCGAGGAACATATCGTCGAAGTCCATGCGTCGGAACGCAATGTCGCGCCGTTGACGGGCTTCGGGGAACAGCTTGCCTTCGCTGTCGATCAGCTCGATGTTGCCGCAGCAGATGCCAACCTCTGGCTTGTCAGCCATGTAGTCGACCTGCACGGCGATACGCTCGGGGAGCATGACGTCATCGGAGCCGAACGGGGCGACCAGCTCGCCACGTGCCCGCTCGACGGCAGCGTTGAGCGTGTAGGTCAGCCCCTGATTCTGCTGTACGCGAAAATCGAAGCCGTGTTGCGCCTGCAGGCGCTCGATGCGCTCGACGCTGTCATCGGTCGAGCCGTCGTCGATCACCAGCAGCTCGATGTTGGGGTAGGTCTGGCCCAGCACGCTGAGGATACTTTCCTCGATATAGGGGCCGTGGTTGTAGGAGGCGATGATCACCGTCACCAGGGGTCGCTGGGTACTCATTGCGGCTCCTTGGCAGCAGACAATCCAGACTCGATCAGCCGCAGGTAGTGCTGGCGGAAGACCTCGATATCGTGTTCTTGGGTCAGGTAGGCATAGGCTTGCTCACCTTTGCTGCGCAGGGCCTGGTCGTCGAGGGCCAGGTAGCTGTCCAACGCCGCCGTGAGGCTATCGACATCGGCAGGCTTGACCGCCAACCCTCCTGCGCCTTGGATCAACGGCAGCATCGCCGGCACATCGCTGGCGATCACCGGCAGATGGCCGCTCATGCCTTCGAGCAGCGCCAGCCCCAACCCCTCTGCCAGCGACGGCATGGCCCACAGGTCGAAGGCGCGCACGTACTGCAGGGCGTTCTCGCGAAACCCCAGTAGATGAACGCGCCCGGCCAGGCCCAGACGCTCGATTTCAGCCTGCAGGCGGGCTTGTTCACGGCCCGCGCCGATGATCGCCAACTGCGCTTGAGGGTATTTACCCTGCAAGGCGGCGAACGCCTGGATCAGGTACGTGTGCCCTTTCACCGGCACCAGACGGCCCAGCGCACCGATCAGCCGTGCGTCCTGAGACAGCCCCAACTGCGTCCTCGCCTCGCTGCGCGACAGCTGCAGCCCTGCGGCCTGCTCGATGTCGATGGCATTGGTGATGCCATGGGTGTTGTGCTCGGTAAAGCCGCACTGGCAATCGATCAGGTACTGCCTGACCGCTGGGGAAACACCGACGAACTGCCAGCGCCGATCGATGAGGCGCCGGGTTTGACGGCGGCGATAGAGCCTGTCGTATTCGCCGAAACCGTGGGAGATCCCGATGCACAGTGGGATCTTCAACCAGCGGTTGAGCTGCAGCATCATGTTCACCGGCTTGAAGCGGTTGCAGATGACCACGTCGAACTGCTCTCGACGGCAGAATTTGAACACCTGCCAGAGCGCCTTCAGGCGCATGCCTTTGAGCGCCTTGTCGGAAAACTCGAAATACACCGAGTGATCGGCGCGGCTGACCGGCTGGCCGGGCTCGGGCCTGCCCTTGAGAAAGGCCATGGTGGTCGCGAAGCGCTCGGCTGGCAGCGCCTTGAACACCTGTTCGGCGAGGTCGGCGAAATCATGCTGCTTGATGTTGTAGTCCGGCTGCAGTTGCAGGACTTTGTAACGCTGTTTCATAGGTCGTCCTGATGAAAGCCGCGGTCACTGATGACCCAACGTGCCGACGCCGCAAGCCGACGCACGTCGTCCGCATCGGGTTGCGCGAGTGCTGACCACTGGTTACGTTTCCAGCACGCGAAATGGAAATAAGGATAGAGCCGCTGGCGGTCCAGATCGTTGCTCACTCGCCCGTCGTTCCAATACCAGCGCGTGGGAAAGGTCTTGCTGCCGTCGTGCCAGGGAATGCACCCATTGGGGGTACTGTAGGCCTCGACGAATTCACTGCGTCGACGCAGCGAGTTGAACTGGCCGAGCAGTGTGAACAGCGGCTCGGGCAGGTTCTTGCGGCGCAGGAACAGCCGGCTGAACGTGCCTTCGTCCAGCGCGTGGTGGGTCTCGTCGCAGAAACGCTCGCGCCAGTTGGGCATGCGCATGAACAACTCACGCTTGCACGGGGTATTACGCATCAGGCACAGATGGCCTGCCACACGACGCGCATGGGTGGAAAAAAAGTCGCGGCTGGCCAGACGCTGGTTGGTGAAATAGGCGCGTAGATCGCCGTACACCAGGTCAAGGTCACCGAAGGCCCAGAAGTCATAGCCCTTGAGGTGTTCTTCATGGATGTAACCCAACGCAGGTTTGATATCACAGAGCTTGTAGGCGTTGACGGGGGCAAAGTCGATGTCGAGCCGACGCGAGACCAGCCGACAGTACGCAGCGTAGCTGATCGGCTCGATGTGCACGTTTGCCGGCAGGTCTTCGACGACGCCGCAGTCGCTGAACAGCAGCCAGTCGATGTCCGGGTTGCGGCGGCAACTTTCCAGAAAGAACGGCATCCAGAACGGCCATTTGCCGAAATAGGGAATGACGAAAACAACGCTCGGTGTCGGTGACTTCATGTCGATGCTACTCGGGGTCGATATCGCCTGAATGCGCTGGTGATTCGAGAATCCAGAACAGCTCATGGCGACGGACCGCTTTACGGAAGAATTCGTTTTCGCCGTAGGGCGATGCGCGGCGCCCGGCCAGGTAGCGCTGGATCAGCCGACGCAGGCGGCGCTTGAACGGCAGGCGTGGTTGCAGGTCGTGCATCATGCCCAAGGCCATGGCTTTGTCGTGCTGCAGCGCAGTGGGCAGGGTCAGGCTGTAGGGCTGGCCCATCGCCTGCGCCTGCAACACCGGTGGCAAGGCGACGCCAGCGCCACTGCCACCCATCGGCCAGCGATCGTTGTCGTGCAGATGGTTGGCATAGCCCAACAGCGTCTCGGGCTGCCACTCCAAGCCTTGCAGAGCTTGCAGAACGGCTTGCTGCGCGCAGACGTGATCAGGGTGCGGGTCGAGCACCGGGTGGGGCAGTACGATCACCTGCGGGCGGGCCTCACGCAACACCGCGCGCAGGTCGGCCAGCAGGTTGTTCCAGCTCGGTACGCCATCATCGCCCGGCAGGGCCAGCGTATTGAGCTGGCGGAACAGGCGCGTGTCGGCAAGCTCGGCCTCGCGCGAGGCGACCGGCTGGTCCGGGCGCTGGCGCATGGTTGGCAGTTGCAAGCAGAAATAGCCAAGGTGCACGCACTGGGCCTCTGGAACACCCGCCCAGCGCGGCACCGCCAGGCTGTCCCAGGCCCGAAGCCGACCCTTGAGGCGAGCGGCCTCGGCCTTGGTCAGGCCCATGCGCTGATAGTGCTCCGCCTCGATTTCGCCGGCCGTCAGGGTGACGATCCAGGTCTCCCTGGCCTGGCTGTACAGCCCATAGGCGGCCAGCTCTGCATCATCGGCATGCGGCGCAATGACCATCACCCGTTGCTGGCGGGCATCAGCCTGGCGGAACAGCCACAGCCGCGGTTGGCCCAACAGCCGGCAGAAGCGCCCACTGAGCTGGAGTTCACTGGCGGCAACGGCCTCGGCGCGGTCGCTGAGATTGAGATAGCGCACGCCACGGACACCGCGCTCGAACACTTGCAGGTCGTCCTGCGCCCCCCCGTGCAGGCGCACCGCCGGGTCGAACAAACGGCCCAGCCAGCTCGCGCGCAGGCGCACTTGCAATAGCAGGGTCTCGTTGCCTTGCACAGGCAGCGACGGTACCTGCAAGCGCCCTGAGACCAGGCTGATACCTGTCACCTCGGCCGCTGGCGGGAAGTCGTACACGTAGTCGTCACCTGGGTCGTAGAACAGGTGATCGGCCAGCCAGGCTTCGTGGGCAATCCAGAGCAGCGGCAGCACCGCACACGGCAGCCACCAAGGGCCCAGCACGCCCAACGCCAGCAGCGACACCAGCGCCACGAGCAGCCCGATACGCTTGTTGCGCCGGTGACGCTTGAGCAATGCCTGCTTGCGACTCACGACTGCAGCACCGAGACCGGCGTGCACCAGCGGTCCTTGTACTCGCGGTCGGCACGACCGAAAGAAAAGCGCAGCGGCTTGTTGAGCGCCTTGGCGTCTTCCCAGGCGGCCTGGGTGTTGAGAAAGCTCAGCACGCTACCGGGGCTGAAGGCCTTGGTGTCGGGGTCGACGCCGCCATTGACGTATTCGACGCTGACCCACTGCGGCGCTTCGACCCGATACACCAGCTGAATGGCAATCGGCTTGCCCTCCAGCAGCAACACCGAACCGATCAGCAGCTCACGCAACCGCTCGACCACCTCGGCCATGCGCTCGGCACCGGTGGCAGCAAACCCCCAGCGGCGCAGGAACAGGTCACAGTAGATCGCAGCGATGTCACTCGCCGCATAGTCGGCAATGGCCCGCACTTCACCGCCCGCCTCTTCCAGCAGACGCAGTTCGCGGCGCTGGTTATAGCGAAACTTCTTCGACAAGTCTTCGTGGGCGCGGGCCATCGCCAACTGCTCGGCCTGCGGCTTGAGGCCACTGAAACGGCCTTGATTCAGTTCCGACAGGTAGCGCGCCTTGTGCCGCAATGGCGCGGCGGCCTGAGCATCGGCCGGCAAGATGATTTCAGCGTTGCCCAGGTCGAACAGGCCTTTCTTGCCATGGCGCTTGAGCATGTCCTTGGACAGCGCCAAGTACCGCCCCCAGGTGGGGATGGCCGCCTTCAACTCACCGTTTTCGCACCAGCCCAGGTAACGCACCGGAATCTCTGCGAGCTCGGCCAGTTGCGCAACCACCTGTGGGTAGGTCGCGACGCTGCCGCCGAAACGCTGCCAGGCTTGCGCATAGGCGTCGGCATCGATGGGCGTCCAGCCGCGCTCGCGCCAGGCCTGAATGGAATTGAGCATCAGTTGGCTGCCTCAAGCGCTTTGACCTGCGGGAGCTGCCAGAAGGCTTCCCGCACGGCGTGGTCCGAGAAGCGTTGCTGCAAACGCTGGTGCATGGCGCTGGCGCAGGCATCACGTTGCGCCTGATCCATCACGGCCAGGCGCTGCAGCACCGCGGCCAGCTGGCCGGCGTCGCCGAGCGGGAACAGCTCGCCCACGCCCTCGACCACCTCCAGCGCGCCGCCACAGGCAGTCGCCAGCACCGGCACACCCGCCACCATGGCTTCGAGCAAGACCATGCCAAAGGGTTCGTGGTCGGAACTCAACGCAAATGCGTCGAATGCTGCGAAATAGCGCCGGGCGTCAGCGACCTGGCCGAGGAAATCGACCCGCTCGTGAATGCCCAACTCGACCGCCAGCGCCTTGAGCTGCTGCTCCAGGCGGCCTTCGCCCAGCACCGCAAGCCGCGCAGCGGCCGGCAACTGCGGCAGAGCCTGGGCGAAGCCACGCAGCAGGGTGGCCTGGTCCTTGTCGGGATGCAGCCGGCCCACGTTGCCGACAATCCATGCCTGCGCATCCAGGCCCAGCGCCTCGCGGGCTGCCTGGCGCGGCAGCAGCGCAGCGTGCAGGGCCGCCACATCGATGCGGTTGTACAAGGTCTGGATACGCTCGGCCGGCCAGCCGGGCAGGCAGCGGCGCATGTCGTCGCGCACCGCGTTCGATACGCCCAGCAGGCTCAGGCGCTTGGAAAACAGGTTGGCAAACAGCCGGCGGCCCTTGCGCTCATAGTCACCAAACGCATGGTGCACGCCGATCACCGGTAAATCGGTGGCCAGCAGCGCAACATAGAGGGGTTTGAACCGGTGGGCGATGCAGAACGCAAAGTGGCGCTGTGCGGCGATCTTGCGCAGCGCCGCAATCGCACCCAGCTTGAGGCCGCGCACGGCCTTGGAGCTGAATTCGAGAAACAACACCTCGTCCGAGGCGCAGCCTGCGGCCACCGCCGGGTCAGCGCGGCCGGTCAGAAAGACCGTGGTGACCTGATAGCCACGCCCCTGGAACAGGCTCGCGTACTGCCGCGCGCAGTCCAGGAACGGGCCGTCATAGCCGTGGCAGAACTGCAGGACGCGACGTTCAGAGCGGCTGGTCATACGCGGCGGCGCCGTCCTTGACCACGAGAATGTCTTCCATGATCAGGTACTGCAGATCAGAGCCGTAGAACATGTTCAACGCATCGGTTGGCGAGCAGATCATCGGCTCGCCGCGACGGTTGAGCGAGGTGTTCAGCGACACGCCGTTGCCGGTCAGGGTTTCCAGCGCCTTCATCATGTCGTAGTAGCGCGGGTTGTACTCGCGCTTGAGCACCTGGGCGCGGGAGGTGCCGTCTTCATGGACCACTTCTGGCACGCGGGTCTTCCACTCTTCGGCGACTTCAAAGGTGAAGGTCATGAAGGGTGCGGGGTGATCGATCTTGATCATCTGCGGGGCGACGGTGTCGAGCATCGAGGGGCAGAAAGGCCTCCAGCGCTCGCGGAACTTGATCTGTTCGTTGATGCGGTTGGCCACATCCGGCACGCTCGGGCAGCCGACGATGGAGCGGCCGCCCAAGGCACGTGGACCGAATTCCATACGGCCCTGGAACCAGGCCACCGGGTTGCCGTCGACCATGATCTTGGCGATGCGCTGCGGCATGTCGTCGAGCTTGCGCCACGTCGGCGCGCTCGGATGGCGGGCACAGGCGGCGATGACGTCTTCGTTGGAATAGGCTGGGCCGAGGTAGACGTGCTCCATCTTCTCGACCGGCACGCCACGGGCGTGGGAGACATAGGCCGCCGCGCCAACGGCGGTGCCGGCGTCACCCGAAGCGGGCTGAACGAACAGCTCCTTGAGGTCTGGCCGAGCGATGATCTTCTGGTTCAGCTTGACGTTCAGCGCACAGCCGCCGGCAAAGGCCAGCTTGCCGGTTTCACGCAGGATGTCGCCCAGGTAATGGTCGATCATCTGCAGCGCCAGCTTTTCGAAGAGCGCTTGCATGCTGGCGGCGTAGTGGATGTACGGCTCGTCGGCGATGTCGCCTTCGCGCTTGGGGCCCAGCCACTCGATCAGCTTGGGCGAGAAGTAGAAGCCTTTGCCCTTCTCTTTATAGCGGCGCAGGCCAATGACGTTGGCGTACTCGGTATTGATGACCAACTCGCCATTTTCAAAGCTGGCCAAACGCGAGAAATCGTACTTGCTGGCATCGCCATACGGCGCCATGCCCATGACCTTGAACTCGCCGTCGAGCATTTCAAAGCCGAGGAACTCGGTGATCGCGCCATACAGGCCACCCAGCGAATCCGGGTCGAAGAACTCTTTGATCTTGTGGATCTTGCCGTTCTCGCCGTAGCCAAAGAAGGTCGTGGCGTACTCGCCCTTGCCGTCGATGCCGAGGATGGCGGTCTTTTCCTTGAAGCCCGAGCAGTGGTAGGCACTGGAGGCGTGCGCCAGGTGGTGCTCGACCGGCTCGATCTTGATTTTCTTCGGATCGAAGCCCAGCTGCTCGAGGCACCAGACGATCTTGTTGCGGTAGCGCTTGTAGCGGCGGTTACCCATGAGAATGGCATCGAGTGCGCGGTCTGGCGCGTACCAGTAGCGCTTGGCGTAGTGCCAGCGAGCCTTGCCGAACAGGCTGATGGGGGCGAAGGGAATCGCTACCACATCGACGTCGGACGGCTTGATGCCGGCTTGCTCCAGGCAGAACTTCGCCGACTCGTAGGGCATGCGGTTCTTCGCATGCTTGTCACGCACGAAGCGCTCTTCTTCGGCGGCGGCAACCAGCTTGCCGTCAATGTACAAGGCCGCGGAAGGGTCATGGCTAAGGGCGCCGGACAGGCCAAGAATCGTCAATGCCAAGGGACTCGCCTCTTCAATCGGTAAAGGTGCGCTGGCGACGACAACGGCCACCGGCGGCTAAAGCGCGGGATTATAACGCAAACAATGGGGGCTGGCCTTACCAGCGGCACGGACGTACCGCCGCATCGCCACCCCCCGAAGGCGTGGCAGCGGCAGGCTTTATTCGGCGATCAGCCAGTCCATGCGGAAACTGCCCGCCGTTTGCTGAAGCTCCTGGGCGAGCCACGGCAGCAGGCTGCGCAGCTCCTCTTCCAGGCCCCACGGCGGGTTGGCGATGGCCAGGCCCGAGCCGTTCAGGCCCTGTGGGCTGTCCTGGTGGTGCACGTACAGCTCCACCCGCAGCAGCTTGGGCGCGCCGGTGCTGGTGAGGTCTTGGTAGAAGCGGGTCAACGCGCGCTGGTCCTTGATCGGGTACCAGAGGGCGACCACGGTCTGACGCATGCGGGCAATGGCCTCTTTCATGGCCAGGGTACAGCGTTTGAGCTCGTCGGCCTGCTCGAACGGCGGGTCGATGAGCATGATGGCGCGCTTTTCCTGCACCGGCAGCAGCGCCCGCGGCACGTGCCAGCCCTCGCCGAGATGGACTGCCACACGCGGGTCCTTCTTCATGTTGTCCTTGAGCAGCTGCCCGTCTTCGGGATGCTTCTCGTTGAGCAGGGCGCGGTCCTGCTGGCGCATCAGGCGCCGGGCAAGCTCGGGAGAGCCGGGGTAGTAGCGCAGTTCACCCTCAGGGTTCAGGCGCTTGATGATGCGCAGGTAGTCAGCGAGCACCTCGGGGAGATCCTCCCGCCCCCACAGCCGGGCGACCCCTTCGAGGTACTCACCGGTGCGCGTTGCCTGGTCACCCTGCAGATCGTACAGACCAAGGCCGGCGTGGGTGTCGAGGTAGGCGAATGGCTGTTCCTTGCGCGACATCAGGGCGATGAGGCGGGTGAGCACGATGTGTTTGAAGACGTCGGCATGGTTGCCGGCGTGAAAGGCGTGACGATAGTTCATGGCAACTCCTGCGCGGCCGGCAAGTTTACCTTGTCGCAAAGGCGGAGTCAGGTGGCAGGGAGATGACGAACGCCAAGCCCCTGCGAATCAGGCACAACGGCTGTGCAGGCATCCTTGAGACAGACGCTGCGGCTGGGGCCGTGGCACGGCCCAGCGCAGGCAAGACGGGGCGTCGGTACGCGCCCCGAGGGAGGTGTCACTTACCGATGTGGTAGGCCCTATCGGCCGCCTCGAAGCGCGACACCATGTCTTTGGACGGACGGCCCAGCTTGCTCACCACGATGATGGCGATGCTGGCCAGCAGGAAGCCTGGAATGATTTCGTACAGGCCCAGGGTGTCGTAGCGTTTCCACAGGATCACGGTCAGTGCACCGACCACGATACCGGCCAGGGCGCCATTACGGGTCATGCCCTTCCACACTACCGAGATCAGCACCACCGGACCGAACGCTGCACCGAAGCCGGCCCAGGCGTAGGCCACCAGGCCCAGCACGCGGTTTTCCGGATTGGCCGCGAGCATGATGGCTATCAGCGCCACGCCCAGCACCATCAGGCGGCCGACCCAGACCAGCTCGCCCTGCGAAGCGTTCTTGCGCAGGAAGGCCTTGTAGAAGTCTTCGGTCAGCGCGCTGGAGCACACCAGCAACTGGCAGCTCAAGGTGCTCATCACCGCAGCCAGGATGGCCGACAGCAGCACACCGGCGACCCACGGATTGAACAGGATCTTGGCCAGCTCGATGAAGACCCGCTCAGGGTTGTCGTTCACCGGCCCGGCGAGCTCAGGGTTGGCCGCGAAGTAGGCGATGCCGAAGAAGCCGACGGCGCAAGTACCGGCCAGGCAGAGGATCATCCAGGTCATGGAGATGCGACGCGCCTTGGCGATCGACTTCACCGAATCGGCAGCCATGAAGCGCGCCAGGATGTGCGGCTGACCGAAGTAGCCCAGGCCCCAGCCCATCAGCGAAATGATGCCAATGAAGGTCGCGCCCTTGAACATGTCGAAGTTCGCAGGGTTCTGCGCCTCGATGGCCAGGAACGTGGTGTCGATACCGCCGGTGGAGAGCAGCACGATGATCGGCGTGAGGATCAGCGCGAAGATCATCAGCGAGGCCTGCACCGTGTCGGTCCAGCTCACTGCCAGGAAACCACCGACGAAGGTGTAGGCAATCGTCGCCGCCGCACCGGCCCACAGCGCCGTTTCATACGACATGCCGAAGGTGCTTTCGAACAGCCGCGCACCGGCGACGATGCCCGAGGCGCAATAGATGGTGAAGAACACCAGGATGACAATGGCCGAGATGATCCGCAGCAGACCGCTACGGTCTTCGAAACGGCTGGCGAAGTAGTCCGGCAGGGTCAGCGCATCGCCGTTGTGCTCGGTCTGTACGCGCAAGCGCCCGGCAACGAACAGCCAGTTCAGATAGGCACCCACGGTCAGGCCGATGGCGATCCAGATTTCCGACAAGCCCGACATGTAGATGGCGCCCGGCAGGCCCATCAGCAGCCAGCCGCTCATGTCTGAAGCACCGGCCGACAGCGCGGTGACGACGCTGCCGAGGCTGCGGCCGCCCAGAATGTAGTCGGAGAGGTTGTTGGTAGCGCGATAGGCGGCGAAGCCGATGAGAACCATCGCCGCGATGTAGATCACAAAGGTGATCGTGATTGGATTACTCATGTGGTGGTGTCCTGGCGTTTGTTGTTATGAAAACAGCGACCCGTGATGACACGGTTGCACCTGGCGACGCATCCTAGGTGACAACTCAAATCAGGTGCAACCATTTTTCATTTGACAGTTGCACCTTCGGAATTTTCTGAAAAAACCCTGAGTATTTCGCCCCACTTTCGTGCACGTTTGCGCGCCCAGACCGTAAAACGACGCTTTTATGCCGCTTTCAGACATTAGTTGTCAGCGGCAGACGAACAGCACTCCCGACCCTTGAAAAAACGGGTTGCACCCGGTTGCACCTTCGCGCTGCTTGGCGCTAATCTTGCCGCCTGCACAAGCCACGCCGTGGCAATAAAGAGGACAAGAAATGGCGACCACCACCCTCGGGGTCAAACTCGACGACCCTACCCGTGAGCGACTCAAGGCCGCTGCGCACTCCATCGACCGCACGCCGCACTGGTTGATCAAGCAGGCCATCTTCAACTACCTGGAGAAGCTCGAGGGGGGCGCCACCCTGCAAGACCTCAACGGCCAGGCTGCTGCACTGGCCGAAGACATCGGCGAACTGCCTGCCGAACAGAGCCTGCAATGCTTCCTGGAGTTCGCAGAAAGCATTCTGCCGCAGTCGGTGCTGCGCTCGGCCATCACCGCTGCCTACCGCCGCCCGGAACAGGAAATGGTGCCCATGCTGCTGGAGCAGGCGCGCCTGACCAGCACTCAGGCAGAGGCCACCCACAAGATGGCCGCCGGCATCGCCGAGAAGCTGCGCAACCAGAAGAGCGCCGGTGGCCGTGCCGGTGTGGTGCAAGGCCTGCTGCAGGAATTCTCGCTGTCGTCCCAGGAAGGCGTGGCACTGATGTGCCTGGCCGAGGCGCTGCTGCGCATCCCCGACAAGGGCACCCGTGACGCCCTGATCCGCGACAAGATCAGCACCGGCAACTGGCAGCCACACCTGGGCAACAGCCCGTCGCTGTTCGTCAACGCCGCCACCTGGGGCCTGCTGCTGACCGGCAAGCTGGTCTCGACCCACAATGAATCCGGCCTCACCTCCTCGCTCACGCGCATCATCGGCAAGAGCGGCGAGCCGATGATCCGCAAGGGCGTCGACATGGCCATGCGCCTGATGGGCGAGCAGTTCGTCACTGGCGAGACCATCGCCGAAGCCCTGGCCAACGCCAACCGCTTCGAGTCCAAGGGTTTCCGCTACTCCTACGACATGCTCGGCGAAGCCGCCTTGACCGAACACGACGCACAGAAATACCTGGCGTCCTACGAACAGGCGATTCACTCCATCGGCAAGGCCTCCAATGGCCGCGGCATCTATGAAGGCCCAGGCATCTCGATCAAGCTCTCGGCTCTGCACCCGCGCTACAGCCGCGCGCAGTACGAGCGTGTCATGGACGAGCTGTACCCGCGTCTGCTGGCCCTGACCGTGCTGGCCAAACAGTACGACATCGGCCTGAACATCGACGCCGAGGAAGCCGACCGCCTGGAGCTCTCGCTGGAGCTGCTCGAGCGCCTGTGCTTCGAGCCGCAGCTGGCCGGCTGGAACGGCATCGGTTTCGTCATCCAGGCGTATCAGAAGCGCTGCCCGTACGTGATCGACTACGTCATCGACCTGGCCAAGCGCAGCCGCCATCGCCTGATGATCCGCCTGGTCAAGGGCGCCTACTGGGACAGCGAGATCAAGCGCGCCCAGGTCGAAGGCCTGGAGGGCTACCCGGTCTATACCCGCAAGGTGTACACCGACGTTTCGTTCGTCGCCTGCGCCCGCAAGCTGCTGGCGGTGCCGGAAGCCATCTATCCGCAGTTCGCCACCCACAACGCCCATACGCTGTCGGCCATTTACCAGATCGCCGGTCAGAACTATTACCCCGGCCAGTACGAATTCCAATGCCTGCACGGCATGGGCGAGCCACTCTATGAGCAAGTGGTCGGCAAGATTTCCGAAGGCAAGCTGAACCGACCCTGCCGGGTCTATGCCCCGGTCGGCACCCACGAAACGCTGCTGGCCTACCTGGTGCGTCGCTTGCTGGAAAACGGCGCCAACACCTCGTTCGTCAACCGCATCGCCGACCATTCGATTTCGATTCAGGAACTGGTGGCCGACCCGGTTGCCAGCATCGAGCGCATGGCGGCTCAGGAAGGCAGCATCGGCCTGCCACACCCGCGCATCCCGCAACCGCGTGACCTGTATGGCACCGAGCGCGCCAACTCGGCCGGTATCGACCTGGCCAACGAACATCGCCTGGCGTCGCTGTCCTGCGCGCTGCTGTCGACCGCGCACCACGACTGGCATGCCGCGCCCATGCTGGCCTGCGCGGCCGCCGATGAAGCAGCCGTGAACGTGCTCAACCCGTCCGATCACCGTGACGTGGTCGGCCAGGTTCAGGAAGCCACCGTGGCCGACGCCGACAACGCGGTGCAGTGCGCCATCAATGCAGCGCCGATCTGGCAGGCCACCCCGCCCGCCGAGCGCGCTGCCATTCTGGAACGTGCGGCCGACGCCATGGAGGCCGAGATCCAGCCGCTGATGGGCCTGCTGGTGCGCGAAGCCGGCAAGACCTTCGCCAACGCGATCGCCGAAGTGCGCGAGGCCGTGGATTTCCTGCGCTATTACGCCGTGCAGGCGCGCACCGACCTGAGCAACGCCGACTGCCGCCCGCTGGGCCCGGTGGTGTGCATCAGCCCCTGGAACTTCCCGCTGGCGATCTTCTCCGGCCAGGTGGCCGCCGCACTGGCGGCCGGCAACCCGGTGCTGGCCAAGCCCGCCGAACAAACCCCACTGATCGCCGCCCAGGCCGTGCGCCTTTTACTTGAAGCCGGCATTCCCGAAGGCGTGCTGCAACTGCTGCCAGGGCGCGGCGAGACGGTCGGTGCGCGCTTGGTCGGTGACGAGCGGGTCAAGGGCGTGATGTTCACAGGCTCCACCGAAGTCGCTCGCCTGCTGCAACGCAACGTCGCCGGCCGTCTGGATGCCCAAGGCCGGCCGATTCCGCTGATCGCCGAAACCGGCGGGCAGAACGCGATGATCGTCGACTCCTCGGCGCTGACCGAGCAGGTGGTGATCGACGTGGTGTCTTCGGCCTTCGACAGCGCCGGCCAACGCTGCTCGGCCCTGCGCGTGCTGTGCCTGCAGGAAGACTGTGCAGACCGGGTGATCGACATGCTCAAGGGCGCCATGGCGCAGAGCCGTCTGGGGAACCCGGAGCGCTTGTCGGTGGACATCGGCCCGGTGATCGACGCTGAGGCCAAGGCCGGCATCGAGAAACACGTCCAGGGCATGCGTGAAAAAGGCCGCTCGGTGTACCAGGTGGCCATCGCCGATGGCGCCGAGTGCAAGCGCGGCACCTTCGTGATGCCAACGCTGATCGAGCTGGACAGCCTCGACGAGCTGCAGCGGGAGATCTTCGGCCCGGTGCTGCACGTGGTGCGCTACAACCGGCGCAACCTCGGTGCGCTGATCGAGCAGATCAACGCCTCGGGCTATGGCCTGACCCTCGGCGTGCACACCCGCATCGACGAGACCATCGCCCAGGTGGTGGACAACGTCAACGCCGGCAACCTGTACGTCAACCGCAACATCGTCGGCGCTGTGGTCGGGGTACAACCCTTCGGTGGCGAAGGCCTCTCGGGCACTGGCCCGAAAGCCGGCGGCCCGCTGTACCTGTATCGCCTGCTGTCGACCCGCCCAAGCGACGCCATCGCTCGCCACTTCGAGCGCAGCGATGTCGCAGGCCAGGTCGACGACACCTTGCGTCAGCAGCAGCTCAAGCCGCTGCAGGCCTTAAAGGCGTGGGCCAGCAGCAACCAGCACGGCGAACTCGCCAGCCTCTGCGAGCAGTTCGCCGAGCAGTCGCAAAGTGGCGTGACCCGCTTGCTGCCCGGCCCGACGGGTGAGCGCAACAGCTACACCATTCTGCCGCGCGAGCACGTGTTGTGCCTGGCCGACCACGAACAGGACCTGCTCAGCCAACTGGCGGCGGTGCTGGCCGTGGGCAGTTCAGCGCTGTGGCTGGACGGCGAACCGGGCAAGGCCTTGCGCGCGCGCCTGCCCAAAGACGTGCAGGCCAAGGTCGCTCTGGTGGCCGACTGGCAGAAGGATGAAGTGGCCTTCGACGCTGTGCTGCACCACGGTGATTGCGACCAGCTGCGCGGCGTCTGCGAGCAGGTAGCCAAGCGCGGCGGAGCGATCATCGGGGTTCATGGACTGTCGTCTGGCGAAACCCAGATCGCCCTGGAGCGCTTGGTGATCGAGCGCGCGGTGAGCGTCAACACCGCAGCCGCGGGCGGTAATGCGAGCCTGATGACCATTGGTTGAAGGCTGACCATGACGACAAAGGAGCGCTTCGGCGCTCCTTTTTTTTGTGTGGCACAAACGGCACGTCAACGCCGCCCCCGCCTGCACATTCCCTGACCCTTGACCCTGATACTCTATCGCTCTCTATACCCCGCCTAACGGAGCCTCGCTCATGTTCGACGCCAGCACCTTGCTGCGCCAGCGCTTCGCTGCATTGCGCAGCAGCGCGGAGCTGTTTTCCCTGCGCCATGTGAAACAATCGCACCAGTCCCTTGCTGTGCGCCGTAATGTGGCCGAACCGCCGTACTTCAGCCAGGACGAAGGCGCCATGCTCACGGTGCGGTTGGCTGGCGTGGAGGCCTACGCGGCCACGGCAGACCTGTCGCAAAGCGGCTTGCAGCGTGCGCTGGAACGGGCCGAGGCGCTGGCGCGGCAGATCAAGGCGCACAGCCTGCTGGACCTCAGCGAGCAACCGGTGCCCAGCGGGCGCCACGACCATGTCTCGCCGAACTTCGAGCAGACCCTGCCCGACCTCGCCGACTGCCTGGCCCTGCTGGCCCGTGAGTCAGCCAGCGTACCCAACGACGCGCGCCTGGTGGACTGGCAACTGAACCTGGGCATCACCGTGGTCGAACAGACCTACCTGAACTCGGCCGGCGCCGAGCTGCGCCATGCCCAGCGCTTCATGTTCCCGGGCTTGGGCGTCACCGCCAGTGATGGCCAGGACAGCCAGAGCCGTACCCTGGGCCGCGACAACTTTGGCCAGCAAGGCGGCTTCGACGTGATCGAGCGCTGCGCCCTGGTGGGCGCTGCGCCGCGCGTGGCAGACGAAGCGCTGCAACTGCTGCTGGCGCCCAACACCCCAAGCGGCCGGCGCGACCTGCTGCTGATGCCCGACCAGATGATGCTGCAGATACACGAATCCATCGGCCACCCGCTGGAGATGGACCGCATCCTCGGCGATGAGCGCAATTACGCCGGCACCAGCTTCGTCAAGGCCAGCGACTTCGGCCATTTGCAGTACGGCTCACCGCTGCTCAACGTGACGTTCGACCCGACCTTGCCCGAGGAGCTGGCCAGCTACAGCTTCGATGACGACGGCAGCGCCGCGAGCAAGCAGTTCCTGATTCGCGATGGCGCCTTGCTGCGCCCGCTCGGCGGTGCCCTGTCGCAATGGCGCAGCGGCCTGGAAGGTGTCGCCAACAGCCGGGCGTGCGGCTGGAACCGTGCGCCGATCGACCGCATGGCCAACCTCAACATCGAAGCCGGTGATCAGCCGCTGGAGCAACTGATCGGCGGCATCGAGCACGGCATCCTGATGCGTACCAACCGCTCCTGGTCCATCGACGATGCACGCAACAAGTTCCAGTTCGGCTGCGAATGGGGCCAGCTCATCGAGCACGGCCAACTCAAAGGCGTGGTGAAGAACCCGAATTACCGCGGCATTTCCGCCGAATTCTGGCGCAACCTGAGCGCCGTCGGTGATCGCAGCACGTTCCAGGTGCTGGGCACACCCAACTGCGGCAAGGGCGAGCCCAACCAAGTGATTCGCGTCGGCCATGCGTCACCGGCCTGCGTGTTCAGTCAGATCGATGTGTTCGGAGGAGACGCCTGATGAGCGCGTACCAGGATCGTTTTCAGGCCTTGCTCGGCGCACTGCGCGCAGCCGTGACCGCCGACGAGCAGTTCACCCTGAGCTACAACGCCGAGCATTCGCAGTTCGTGCGCCTCAACCACGCCAAGGTGCGCCAGGCCGGGGAGGTCAGCCAGGCCAGCGTGCAACTGCGCCTGGTCAGCGCAGGCCGCCAGGCCGAGCAGCACATCACCCTGAGCGACGACGATGCCGTGGATCGCCAGCGGCTCATGGCCGGGCTGAGGCAACTGCGGCAAACCTTGCCGCTGCTGCCCGTCGACCCGTACCTGAGCCTGGATGCCAACGCCTGGCACAGCCACAGCCTGCTGAGCGCCCCACTGCCCGCACTGGACCAGGTGCTGGCGCTGATCGAGCGTGAAGCCGGTGACCTGGACCTCGTCGGCATCTACGCTGCCGGACCGATCTGCCGCGGCTTCGCCACCTCGTTCGGCGCCTTCGGCTGGCACCAGGCGAACAGTTTCAACATGGATTGGAGCCTGTTCCATGCCAATGGCGAGGCCGTCAAGGCCAACTACGCGGGTCAGGACTGGAACGCCGAGCTGTTCGCCGCGCGTCTGCGTCTGGCGCGTGAACAGCTGGATGTCCTCGGTCGCCCTGCCGTGACCTTGAAGCCCGGCCAATACCGCGCCTACCTGGCGCCAGCAGCGATGGACGAAATCGCCGGCATGCTTGCCTGGGGCGGTTTCTCCGCACAAGGGCTGGCGACCGGCGCCAGCGCTCTGCAGCGTCTGTATAGCGGGGATGCGCAGCTCAGCCCTCAGGTGAGCTTCAGCGAGCAGGTCAGTGGCTCCTTGAGCCCGGCCTTCTCCAATGAGGGCTCGCCGCGCCAGGATGTACGCCTGATTCACCAAGGCACGGCCCAGGCCCGCCTGGTCAGTGCCCGCAGTGCGGTCGAGTTCGGGTTGCAAGCCAATGGTGCCGACAGCCATGAGGCGCCCTGCGCGCTGAGCCTGGCGCCCGGTGACCTGCCCAGTGCAGCGGTGCTGGAACGCCTGGGCACCGGTCTGTACATCAGCAACCTCTGGTACCTGAATTACTCCGACCTGCCCGCAGCGCGCATGACCGGCCTGACCCGTTTCGCCACTTTCTGGGTGGAAAACGGCCAGATCCAGGGACCGGTGCGCACCATGCGCTTTGACGACACGCTGTACAGCCTGCTCGGCAGCCAGCTGGAGGCATTGACCGAGGAACGCGAAATGATCCTCTCGACCAGCACTTACAGCGAACGCAGCACCGGGTCGAATCATCTGCCCGGTGCGCTGGTCAAAGCGTTGACCCTGACCTTGTGAGGCACGGCCGCGGCCACGCGGCGTGCTGCACGACGGACAAGCGCCAGGGCCTGCGCGGTTGCCGCCACCCTCGCAAGACCCGGGTGCGGCCAGTCCAGGCCCTTCAGAACAGTGAGGTTCTCCATGCCCGAACGCGCTCCACTCGATGCCGCCACCGCACGCCTGATCCCTTGGGTGGTGGCCATTGCCTTCTTCATGCAGGCCCTGGACGGCACCATCCTCAACACCGCCCTGCCCGACATGGCCCGCTCGCTGTCCGAAGACCCCCTGCGCATGCAGGGCGTGATCATCGCCTACATGCTCACCGTGGCGCTATTGATCCCGGCGTCCGGCTGGATCGCCGACCGCTTCGGCACCAAGCATGTGTTCTTCAGCGCCATTGTGCTGTTCAGCTTCGGCTCGCTGCTGTGCGCAGTCGCCAACAGCCTGGGCTTTCTGGTCGGCGCGCGGATCGTGCAGGGCCTGGGCGGCGCGTTGATGCTGCCGGTCGGGCGGCTGGTGGTGCTGCGCGCCTATCCGCGCTCGGAACTGGTGCGCATCATGAGTTTCATCACCATCCCCGCGCTGCTCGGGCCGCTACTGGGCCCGACCCTGGGCGGCTGGCTGGTGGAGGTGCTCAGCTGGCACTGGATCTTCCTGCTCAATCTTCCCGTGGGTGCGCTGGGCTGCTGGGCGGTGTGGAAGTACATCCCTGACCTGCGCGGTGCCGAGCGCACCTCCTTCGACGGGCCGGGCTTTCTGCTGTTCGGCGCGGCGATGGTGCTGATCACCATCGCCATGGAAGGGCTGGGCGAGCTGCACCTGCCGCACTTGCGCGTGATGCTGCTGCTGTTCGCCGGTATGGCGTGCCTGGCCGCCTACTGGCTGCGCGCGGGCCGCGACCCGGAACCGCTGTTCTCGCCCAATCTGTTCCGCGTACGGACCTTCGCCATCGGCATTCTCGGCAACCTGTTCGCCCGCCTGGGCAGCGGTGCCTTGCCCTTCCTCGTGCCGCTGCTACTGCAAGTGGCGCTGGGCTACTCGCCGATGCAGGCGGGCATGAGCATGATTCCCCTGGCGGCCGCGGCGATGCTGGCCAAATGGGTGGCGCGGCCGCTGATCGAGCGCCTGGGCTATCGGGTTGTGCTGACCGGCAATACCCTGCTGTTGGGGATTGGCCTGGCCAGCCTGGCGCTGGTGGATGCGCAGACGCCCTACCCGCTGCTGCTGGCCCACCTGGGCGTGCTCGGGGCGATCAATTCGCTGCAGTTCACCGCCATGAACACCGTCACGCTGATCGATCTGGACGATGACAATGCCAGCGGCGGCAACAGCCTGCTGTCGGTGGTGGCGCAGCTGTCGCTGAGCCTTGGGGTGGCCTGCGCAGGGGCCTTGCTCGGCGGTTTCACCGCAGCGGGCAGCGGTGATGCGGTGGAAACCACGCTAGAGGCGTTCCAGCTGACCTTCGTGACCATCGGTGTGATGGCCATGCTGGCGGCGGCGATCTTCCTGCAGCTGGCGCCCACGGACGGACGGCGTGCTCGGCGTCCGGAACAGGACCTGGAGTCTTAGGCGCTACGTCACGGGGCTGGTAGACTGTGCGGCATTTTTACGCGCCATCACCACAGGCCTGCCCCGTGACCACCGACTCCACCGCTTTCGCCACTCTGCCGCTGTCCTCCGCCATGCTGGCCAACCTCGACGCCCTGGGCTACAGCGCGATGACCCCGATCCAGGCACAAAGCCTGCCAGTCATCCTGCGCGGCCTGGACCTGATCGCCCAGGCCAAGACCGGCAGCGGCAAGACCGCCGCATTCGGCATCGGCTTGCTCAACCCGATCAACCCGCGCTTTTTCGGCTGCCAGGCCCTGGTGCTGTGCCCGACTCGCGAGCTGGCCGATCAGGTGGCCAAAGAGCTGCGCCGGCTGGCCCGCGCCGAGGACAACATCAAGATCCTCACGCTCTGCGGCGGCGTTTCGCTCGGCCCGCAGATCGCCTCGCTGGAGCACGGCGCGCACATCATCGTCGGCACGCCTGGGCGCATCCAGCAGCACCTGGACAAAGGCACCCTGGTGCTCGATGGCCTCAACACCCTGGTGCTCGATGAAGCCGACCGCATGCTCGACATGGGCTTCTTCGACGCCATCGCCAGCATCCTCGGCAAGACCCCTGCGCGCCGCCAGACCCTGCTGTTCTCAGCCACCTACCCGGCCGGGATCGAGCAACTGGCCGCGAACTTCATGCGCAAGCCGCAGCAGGTCAAGGTCGAGAGCCAGCACAGCGACAGCCAGATCGAACAACGCTTCATCGAGATCGACGCAGAGCAGCGCCTGGAGGCCGTGACCCGTGTGCTGGGTCACTACCGCCCGCAGTCGTGCGTGGCGTTCTGCTTCACCAAACAGCAATGCGAAGAGGTGGTCGCGCACCTCAACGCCAAGGGCATCGTGGCCCAGGCGCTGCATGGCGACCTGGAGCAACGTGACCGCGACCAGGTGCTGGCGATGTTCGCCAACCGCAGCATTTCGGTGCTGGTGGCCACAGATGTGGCCGCGCGCGGCCTGGACATCGATGGCCTGGACATGGTCATCAACGCCGAGCTGGCGCGCGATGCCGAGATCCACGTCCACCGCGTAGGCCGTACCGGTCGGGCTGGCGAGAAGGGCCTGGCGATCAGCCTGGTGGCGCCTGCCGAGGGCCATCGCGCCCAGGCCATCGAAGTGCTGCAGGGCCATCCGCTGCGCTGGGAACAGCTCGACAGCCTCAAGCAAAAGGGGGGCGAACCCTTGCTGCCGGTGATGAGCACCTTGTGCATCGCGGCCGGACGCAAAGATAAATTGCGCCCGGGCGATATCCTCGGGGCACTGACCGGTGACGCCGGAATTCCCGGCACGCAGGTTGGCAAGATCGCCATCTTCGACTTCCAGGCCTTCGTGGCCGTCGAGCGCGCCGTGGCCAAGGCGGCCATGCAGCGGTTGAACAGCGGCAAGATCAAGGGCCGTGTGTTGAAGGTGCGGATTCTGTAAGCCACGCACCCTATCACCCGCATCCACCGTTTGAAGGTTCTACTTTTGACCACCACCGACGTGATCATCCTCGGCGCCGGCGCTGCCGGCCTCATGTGCGCCCAACTTGCCGCCCGTCGCGGGCGCCGGGTGCTGCTGCTCGACCACGCCAACAAACCGGGCAAGAAGATCCTCATGTCCGGTGGCGGGCGCTGCAACTTCACCAACCTGTACACCGAGCCTGGCAATTTCCTCTCGCACAACCCGCACTTCTGCAAATCGGCACTGGCCCGCTATACCCAGTGGGATTTCATCGCCCTGGTCAGCAAGCACGGCGTGCCGTATCACGAGAAGAAGCTCGGCCAGCTGTTCTGCGACAACAAGGCCAGCGACATTCTCGACATGCTGCTCAGCGAGTGTGCCGAGGCGGGTGCCGAGTTGCGCATGCACACTGAAATCACTCGGATCGACAAGACCCAGAGCGGCTACGCCCTGCAGACCAGTGCCGGGCCAATGGCCTGCCAGTCACTGGTGATCGCTACCGGTGGCCTGTCGATCCCCACCCTCGGCGCCACGGGTTTCGGTTTCCAGGTGGCACGCCAGTTCGGCCACAGCCTGCTGCCAACCCGCGCCGGACTGGTGCCATTCACCATCACCGAGCCCCAACTCAAGGCACTGTGCACGGAGCTGTCGGGCACCTCGCTGGATTGCATCGCCAGCTGCAATGACGTGCACTTTCGCGAGAACCTGCTGTTCACCCACCGCGGCCTGAGCGGCCCGGCGATTCTGCAGGTGTCGTCGTTCTGGGAGGCCGGAGATACGGTAGAAATCAACCTGCTGCCCGACCGTGATGCGCTGGAGTGGCTGCAGGCCCTGCAACGCGAGCGCGGCAACAGCGAGTTGAAAACCGTGCTGGCCGAGGTTTTCACCCGCAAGCTGGCGACCTTGCTGGCCGAGCAGTGGTTCGAGTCGCGCCCGCTGAAGCAGTACACCCCGGCGGAGCTGGTGCAGATCGCCGAGCGACTGAGCGCCTGGCAGGTGATTCCGGCAGGCACCGAGGGGTATCGCACGGCCGAGGTGACCTTGGGCGGCGTGGACACCCGCGAGGTGTCGTCCAAGACCATGGAATCCTTGAAGGCCCCTGGGTTGTATTTCATCGGCGAAGTGCTGGACGTCAGCGGCCACCTGGGCGGCTTCAACTTCCAATGGGCCTGGGCCTCGGCTAACGCAGCGGCGCAGTTCGTTTAGATGCCAGCCGTGGAAACGGTCTACTTCAGGTAAAGTAGCCCCCGTCCAGCCGCCGGGAACGGTTCTTGCTGGACGACACGTTTCCGATCACGGCCCAGGTCCTTTCATGTCATCGAGTTCGTTGCGCCATTCACTGCGTCGCCTGTGGGGCCAAGACAAGTTCAGCTACAGCATCCGGGTGACCGTCGCGCTCACCGGGAGCATGGCCTGGTGCTGGTACCAGAACGAAATGAGCCTGTTGATCCCGCTGTTTCTTGGCATCATCGCCAGCGCCCTGGCCGAAACCGACGACGGGTGGCGCGGCCGGCTCAGTGCACTGTCGGTCACCCTGGTGTGTTTTGCCATTGCCGCATTGTCGGTGGAACTGCTGTTCCCCTACCCGTGGCTATTCGCCGTGGCCTTGGCCGTGGCCACCTTCGCCTTGACCATGCTCGGCGCCTTGGGCGAACGCTATGGCGCCATCGCTTCGGCCACGCTGATCCTGGCGGTGTACACCATGATCGCGGTGGACCAGCGCGGCGGGCAACTCACGGACTTCTGGCACGAGCCACTGCTGCTGGTGGCCGGCGCGGCATGGTACGGATTGCTGTCGGTGCTGTGGCAGTTGCTGTTCTCCAACCAGCCGGTGCAGCAGAGCCTGGCCAAGCTGTTCTTCGAGCTGGGGCGTTACCTGAAGCTCAAGGCCGCACTGTTCGAGCCAGTCCGCCACGTGGACCTCGAAGCCCGGCGCCTGGAGCTGGCGCAGCAAAATGGCAAGGTGGTGGCGGCGCTCAACGTGGCCAAGGAAATCATCCTGCACCGGGTCGGCAATACCCAGCCCAACTCAAAAGTCAGCCGTTACCTGAAACTGTATTTCCTCGCCCAGGACATTCACGAGCGGGTCAGCGCGTCGCACTACCCCTACAACGCCCTGGCCGACGCCTTCTTCCACAGCGATGTGATGTTCCGCTGCCAGCGCCTGCTGCGCCAGCAAGGCTCGGCCTGCCAGCGGCTGGCGCACTCGATTCGTCTGCGTCAGCCGTTCGAGTACGACACGCAGTTCGCCGAAACGCTCGAAGACCTGCACGCCTCGCTCGACTACCTGCGCGCGCAGAACAATCCCGCCTGGCGCGGCCTGTTGCGTTCCCTGCGGGCGCTGGCGGCCAACCTGGGCACGCTGGAACGGCTGCTGGCCGCCGCGAGCAATCCAGAAACCCTGGCCGATGCCAGCGACAGCAGCCTGCTGGACCGCTCGCCGCGCACCTTCAAGGATGTCTGGAAACGCCTGCGCACCCAGCTCACGCCTACGTCGCTGCTATTCCGCCACGCCCTGCGTCTGCCTCTGGCGCTGTCGATCGGCTACGGCATGGTGCACCTGATCCACCCCAGCCAAGGCTACTGGATCATCCTCACCACGTTGTTCGTCTGCCAGCCCAACTACGGCGCTACCCGGCGCAAGCTGGTGCAACGGATCTTCGGCACGGCCATCGGCCTGACCGCCGGCTGGGCGCTGTTCGATCTGTTCCCCAACCCCATCGTGCAATCGCTGTTCGCGGTGGTTGCGGGCGTGGTGTTCTTCGTCAACCGTACCAGCCGCTACACCCTCGCCACCGCCGCCATCACGCTGATGGTGCTGTTCTGCTTCAACCAGATCGGTGATGGCTACGGCCTGTTCCTGCCGCGGCTGTTCGATACCTTGGTGGGCAGCTTGATCGCGATTCTGGCGGTGTTCCTGTTCCTGCCGGACTGGCAGGGCCGACGTCTGAACAAGGTGCTGGCCACCACCCTCACCTGCGCCAGTGCCTACCTGCGTCAGATCATGCAGCAGTACGCCCATGGCAAGCGCGATGACCTCGCCTACCGCCTGGCCCGGCGCAACGCACACAACGCCGATGCGGCGTTGTCGACCACCTTGGCCAACATGCTCATGGAGCCGGGGCATTTCCGTAAGGAGGCCGATGTCGGTTTCCGCTTCCTGGTGCTCTCGCACACCTTGCTCAGCTACCTGTCAGGCCTCGGCGCGCACCGCGAAACCGCCCTGCCGGCAGAGGTGCACGAGCAACTGATCGACGGTGCGGGGCAGGCCCTGGCCAACAGCCTGGACGAAATCGCCAGCGGCCTTGAGGCGCGCACGGCGGTGGCCATCCAGAGCGACGCCGAAGAGGCCCTGGCCGCAGCGCTGGAGCAGATGCCCGAAGAGCTCGACGAACATCAGCGCCTGGTGCAGACGCAACTGGCGCTGATCTGCCGGCAACTGGGCCCGTTGCGCACCCTGGCCGGCCACCTGATCAAGCAGGTCGGCCCCGCCGACACCGCTCAGGGGTAACCCAGCACCTCGCGCAGAGCCGGCAGATGCGCCGCGATCCACTGCCGGTCGATGGCGCCCCAGTCGCGAATGCGGTACTGCCCGGCGTGGTTGCGCGCGCCCGGCGCCTGCTCGAACTCACAGACGATGTCCAGGTCGGCCAGGGCGGCGATGGTGTCTTGCGCGGTGCGCCGCGGCATGCCGGTGGCATCGACCAGCGCCGGCACCGTGGCGGCGGCCTGGCTGTCGATCAACCAGGCCACGTACAGGCGGCGGTAGAAACTGCTTTTGGTTTTGCTGACCTGCATGCTGCTCGTTCCTTTAAACGCTGCCCGGCAGTTCCCGATAGGTCAGGTACACGCGCAGGTCGAATTCCAGTTGGTGGTAGCTCGGCTCCATGTGTTCGCAGAGCTGATAGAACGCCTTGCTATGGTCACGCTCTTTCAGGTGCGCCAGCTCGTGGACCACGATCATGCGCAGAAATTGCGGCGCGGCCGTCTTGAACAGCGAGGCGATGCGGATTTCCTTCTTCGCCTTGAGATTGCCGCCCTGTACCCGCGACACCGCCGTGTTCAAGCCCAGGGCGCGGTGAGTGAGGTCCAGGCGATTGTCGAACAGCACCTTGTCCAGCGGCGGCGCCGTGCGCAGGTACTGCTGCTTGATGTCCTGGGCATAGGCATACAGTGCCTTGTCGCTCTGCACCGCATGCTGCTCGGTATAGCGCTGCTGCAGGTAGGCCCCCAGACGGTCGCTGGCAATCAACTGGCGGATCTGGTCCTGCAGGTGCTGAGGGTAGGCTTGCAGATAGCGCAGTACGGTCATGGCGAACATTCAACGAAAGGGGTCGCCGATTCTAGCCAATCATTGCCATGGGCAGGGCGCGAATGTCGGAAAGTCGCTGGCATCGCCCACGGTCAAGGGGCGCGCCACCAGAAACCCCTGCACGTAGGCGCAACCGTTGTCACGCAGCCACAGGGCCTGGGCCAGGGTCTCGACGCCCTCGGCGATGACCGTGACGCCCAGCTGCGCGCACAGCTCGATGACCCCGCGCACCCAGGTGCAGTCGATCACCGAGGACGGCAAGCGGGCGATCACGTGGCGATCGAGCTTGAGGGTATCGACCGGCAGCTCGCGCAGCATGCGCAGCGAGCAATCGCCCGCCCCGAAATCATCCAGGGCCACACGCATGCCCTGCTCACGCAGGCACTGTACCTGCCTGATGGCTTCATCGAGGTTGTACATCAGCGATTTCTCGGCCACCTCCACTTCGAGCTGCGCCGGCAGCAGCCCGTGCTCTTGGCGCACCTGCAGCAGCGCGTGCGCCAGCCCCGGCGTGAAGAACTGCGTGCGGCACAGGCTGATGCCCAGCACCAGCGAAGGGTCAAACCGCTGCTGCCACGCGCGTCGCTGCGCAGCGCCCTTGCGGTAGATCCAGCTGGACAACCGGTTGATCAACCGGACCTCCTCGAGCAACGGGATGAACAGCCCCGGCGGCACATCGCCGACGCTGGGATGCTGCCAGCGCAGCAAAGCCTCGAAGCCGCGCAGCCGGCCATCGGCGAAGGCCACCTGGGGCTGATAGACCAGGCTGAAGTCCTGCTGGTCGATGGCCGTGCGCACGCTGTCTTCGAGCAACATGCGCGAGCGCGCGCGGCCGTTCAGCTCGCTGTCGTAGAAGCGGTACTGCTGGCGACCTGCGCGCTTGGCGGCATACATCGCCTGGTCTGCGGCCTGGACCAGACTGTCGACCTGCGCCGCGCAGTCGGGGTAGGTGGCGATGCCGATGCTGATGCCAAGGTTCACCTCCACGCCTTCGACCTGCTGAAAGCTCGACATCCGCTCGATGAGCTGTTCGGCAAAGCGACCGGCCTGTTCGGGGTACGGCAAGTCTTCGAGCAACGCGGTGAACTCGTCACCGCCCATGCGGGCCAGCAGCACATGGCCGCCCAGGCACTCGCGCAGTTGCTGCGCAACCCAGCGCAGCACGGTATCGCCTGCGTCATGGCCGACCGCATCGTTGATCCGCTTGAAGCCGTCCAGGTCCATGTACAGCAAGGCCTGAGCGTTTGCCTGACGCTCCAGGCGCAGCAGTGTGCGCTCTGCACACTGGTAGAAGCCGCGGCGATTGAGCAGCCCGGTCAGCGGGTCGGTCACCGCCTGTTGCTCCAGCTGCTCATGCAGGTGGCGCACCATCGACATGTCCAGCACCGTCACGACCATGGCCACTTGCTCCTGCGGCAGCGGCGCGCACGACAGCGCAACCGGCAGCAGATGCTCGGATGAGGTCCGCACATGAGCCTCAGGCACCCGGAGGGTCTGCCGGTTGCGGTAGGCCTGGTACAGATCGCAGTCGTACCAGGCGCCGTTGCCGGGCAGCTGGATGAGGTCGAGCACCTGCGCGCCTTGCAACGTCTCCACGGGCCGCTGCAGCAAAGCGGCGATGGCAGGGTTGGCGAAACTGATGGTGCCGGTCTGCTCCACCACCAGGATGCCCTCGGCGGCGTGGCAGAGAATCGAGGCGTTGAACGCCTTGGCCTGCTCCAGTTCGCGGGCCAGCTGCTGCAACAGGCGTCGGTCGCGCTGCTGTTCGAGCAAGGCTTGCACCTTGGGCTTGAGCACTTGCGGGTCGAACGGCTTGAACAGGTAATCGAGCGCGCCGCTCTGGTAGCCCTTGAGCACCGCAGCGCTGGACTGTTCATTGGCGGTGAGGAAGATGATCGGGGTCAGGCGCGTGCGCTGGCTGCCACGCATCAGGCGGGCCACCTCGAAGCCATCCATGTCCGGCATCTGCACATCGAGGATGACCAGGTCGACCTCTTCGCTGAGCAAGGTCTCCAGCGCTTCTACCCCAGAGCTGGCGGTCAGGACCTGCCAGTCTTCGCGGGCCAGCAGGGCACGCATGCTGATGAGGTTTTCCGGGTAATCGTCAACGACCAAGAGGACGGGCATGCCGTCCGGACAGTGTGTTTGCGCGCAATCCATGCTGCTTCTCTTGTTATGACCCGCTACAACATGCGCCGGGCTTGCGCTTACAACTCTAGCCAGCGGCAGGCGGGACGCAACATGCCCGATAGCATTAAGCCAGCGCTGGACCGAGCAGGCGACTAACGGTCTATGGCGCGGCTTTGCGGGGCAAAGCCCGGGCATAAAAAAACCCGCATCGCTGCGGGTTTCTGGTGATGCGGCCAGCTTAGTTGACCTTGGCAGCCAGCTCGCCGTTGGCATAACGCTGGAACATCGCTTCGAGGGTGATCGGCTTGATCTTCGAGGCGTTGCCGGCGGTGCCGAAGGCTTCGTAACGGGCGATGCACACGTCACGCATGGCCTTCACGGTTTCACCGAAGAACTTGCGCGGGTCGAACTCGCTTGGGTTCACCGCCATGTGGCGACGCATGGCACCGGTGGAGGCCAGGCGCAGGTCGGTGTCGATATTGACCTTGCGCACGCCGTACTTGATGCCTTCGACGATCTCTTCGACCGGCACGCCGTAGGTTTCCTTGATGTCACCGCCGTACTGGTTGATGATCGCCAGCCACTCTTGCGGCACCGAGGAAGAGCCGTGCATCACCAGGTGGGTGTTGGGGATGCGCTTGTGGATTTCCTTGATGCGGTCGATGGCGAGGATGTCACCGGTCGGCGGCTTGGTGAACTTGTAAGCGCCGTGGCTGGTGCCGATGGCGATGGCCAAGGCGTCGACCTGGGTCTGCTTGACGAAGTCGGCGGCTTCTTCCGGATCGGTCAGCATCTGGCTGTGGTCCAGGGTGCCTTCGGCACCGATGCCGTCTTCTTCACCGGCCTGACCGGTTTCCAGGCTGCCCAGGCAACCCAGCTCACCCTCGACCGACACGCCGCAGGCGTGAGCGAAGGCGACGGTTTGCTGGGTGACGCGCACGTTGTAGTCGTAGTCGGCAGGGGTCTTGCCGTCGGCCTTGAGCGAGCCATCCATCATCACCGAGCTGAAGCCCAGCTGAATCGAGCGCTGGCAGACGTCAGGGCTGGTGCCGTGGTCCTGGTGCATGCACACCGGGATGTGCGGGAATTCTTCGATCGCTGCCAGGATCAGGTGGCGCAGGAACGGAGCGCCGGCGTATTTGCGCGCACCGGCCGAGGCCTGGACGATGACCGGGGAGTCGGTCTTGTCGGCCGCTTCCATGATGGCGCGCATCTGCTCAAGGTTGTTGACGTTGAAAGCTGGAACGCCGTAGCCGAATTCGGCGGCGTGGTCCAGCATCTGGCGCATGCTGATAAGTGCCATGGTGTCTCTCTCTCCCGACAAGCGTCGTAGTGTCGTGCAAGCCTGCCGCTGGGGCGGTTGCTGTTCATGTTATGTGGGCCGCGCTCGGTAGGGCAGCCCGGCCATTCACGGTGCCTTGCAGCCCCGCCCAATCAGATAGTTGGTTGCCACCCAGTACACCAGGCCTTCATCGCCTTTGGTGTGCAGGGCCAGCACGCCATCGCTGTACAGTGTGCCGGAACCGCTCGGCTCGGACAGCAGCCGGTAGGCACGGCTGCCCAGACGCACATCGACAGCCTTGCGCGAGCTGTCGGTGAAGCGCCAGAGCACTTCGGTCTGGCTGTCGCAGACCCAGCGCGTCCAGTTGTCCGCCGCCCCTTCAGGCGTGGACGGTTGCAGCAACGAACAACCGGCCAGGGCCGTGAAGGCCACGGCGGCCATCAATGCTTTCATAAACCTCTCCCGGCTCGTCGAATCCGTGCCTGGCGGCCTGGGCCCCTCACGGGCACCCCGGCGCCTTGCGTTGATGCTCGTCGTCGTACTTCTCCAGACCTTCCTGGCCCAGGCGCTTGCTGATCACCGGAACCGTCTCGGCCTGCCATTGCGACTGGTAGCAACCGCCCTTGGGCGCTTGCGGCGAGTCGACGTCGGGGGCCGGGCTGCTGGCGCACGCGCCGAGCAGACCTGCCATGAGCATCACGGGCAATTGCTTGACCATCGGGTCGCTCCCTTTGCCAGGCGCCAGCGTTATCAGGCCTTGGCCCGCTCTTCCAGGATGGCAACGGCCGGCAGCACCTTGCCCTCGACGAATTCGAGGAAGGCGCCACCGCCCGTAGAAATGTAGGAAATATCGCTGCTGACGCCGTACTTGTCGATGGCCGCCAGGGTGTCGCCACCGCCAGCGATGGAAAACGCAGTGCTGGCAGCGATGGCCTGGGCCAAAACTTTGGTGCCATTGCCGAACTGATCGAACTCGAACACGCCGACCGGGCCGTTCCACAGAATGGTTTTCGAGGTTTTCAGCAGCTCGGCGAAGTGGGCAGCGGTCTGTGGGCCGATGTCCAGGATCATGTCGTCGGCGGCGACGTCGGCGATGGCCTTGACGGTGGCTTCGGCGCTTTCGGCGAACTCCTTGGCCACCACCACATCGACCGGCAATGGCACGTTGACCTTGGCGGCGATGGCCTTGGCGGTCTCGACCAGGTCAGGCTCGTGCAGCGACTTGCCAACCGGGTGGCCAGCGGCAGCGAGGAAGGTATTGGCGATGCCGCCACCGACGATCAGCAGCTCGCACACCTGGCTCAGGCTGTTCAGCACGTCGAGCTTGGTCGACACTTTGGAGCCGGCAACGATGGCCGCCATCGGCTGAGCCGGGGCTTTCAGAGCTTTGCCCAGGGCCTCCAGCTCGGCGGCCAGCAGCGGGCCTGCCGCCGCGACCTTGGCGAATTTGGCAACCCCGTGCGTCGAGCCTTCGGCGCGGTGGGCAGTACCGAAGGCATCCATGACGAACACGTCGCACAGCGCCGCATACTGTTGCGCCAGCTCGTCGGCGTTCTTTTTCTCGCCCTTGTTGAAGCGCACGTTTTCAAACAGGACCAGGTCGCCGGCCTTGACCTCGACGCCGCCCAGATAGTCCTTGATCAGCGGTACGTCGCGGCCCAGGGCCTTGCTCAGGTAGTCGGCCACCGGCTGCAGGCTGTTCTCGGCCGAGAACTCGCCTTCGGTCGGCCGGCCCAGGTGCGAGCAGACCATCAGCGCCGCGCCTTTTTCCAGCGCCAGCTTGATGGTCGGCAGCGCGGCCTGGATACGCGCGTCGCTTGCCACCACGCCGTCTTTCACCGGGACGTTGAGGTCTTCGCGAATCAGTACGCGCTTACCTTGCAGGTCGAGGTCGGTCATCTTCAACACGGTCATCAATGCGGTCCTTCAGGGCTGTGGGGTGCAGGTTTGGTGGACGACGTGCAGGTAATGGTCGGCAACGTCGAGCATACGGTTGGCAAACCCCCATTCGTTGTCGAACCAGGCCAGCAGGTTCACCAGGCGTGGGCCTGAGACGCGGGTCTGGCTGGCATCGACGATGGCCGAATGCGGATCATGGTTGAAATCGCAACTGGCGTGCGGCAGTTCGGTGTAGGCCAACAGGCCGTGCAGCGGGCCACTCAAGGCGGCCTCGCGCAACACCCGATTGACCTCGGCGGCCGTGGTGTCGCGCGCGGTCTGCAAGGTGATGTCCAGGCACGAGACATTCACCGTGGGCACACGTACCGCTTTGGCCTGGATTCGCCCGGCAAGTTCCGGAAGCAGCCGTTCGATGCCCCGGGCCAGGCCCGTGGACACTGGGATCACCGACTGAAACGCCGAGCGCGTGCGGCGCAGGTCCTCATGGTGATAGGCATCGATCACCGGCTGGTCATTCATGGCCGAGTGGATAGTGGTGATCTGTACGTATTCGATGCCAAACGCCTGGTCGAGCACGCGCAGCAGCGGTACGCCACAGTTGGTGGTGCACGAGGCGTTGGACACCAGCCGCTCGGCGCCGCTCAGGCAATTCTGGTTGATGCCGTAGACCACCGTGGCGTCCACGTCGGCTTCGCTGGCCATGGGCTGGGAGAACAGCACCCGCGGCGCGCCGGCATCGAGAAAGCGCTGGCCGTCGGCACGCGAGGTGTAGGCACCGGAGCACTCAAGCACCAGGTCGATGCCCAGCGCTGCCCAGTCGATGCCTTCGGGGGTGGCACTGCGCAAGACTCTTACGCAGTCACCGTTGATATGCAGGCAGTCGCCTTCGACCTTCACCTCGCCGGGGAATCGCCCGTGGGTGGAATCGAAGCGCGTCAGGTATTCGATGCTGGCCTGATCGGCCAGGTCATTCAGAGCAACGATCTCGAAACCCGCCCTCGCTCCACGTTCGACCAAGGCGCGCAGGACACAGCGGCCAATGCGGCCATAACCGTTGAGTGCAACTTTGTAGGGACGCGAGTGGGGCATTCGGGGCTCGTAGGGCAAAGAATGTTGTGAAGCGGTGGTTGGACAGAGGGGGCGGCCGGGGGCCGCCCACAGACTGCAATGGCTATCCACCTGCTGTTGCGGCGTCGCTTGAATCAGGCCGGCTACGCCGGACCGCTACTGCAAGCCTCATTCAGCAGGGATGGCCCAATGCTCAGGCAGGGCCATGACGGCAAAAGCCTCTGCCCTTCGCATCAGGCCAACGCCTCAATCTTCCAGCAGCTCTTCAGCCGTGCTCAGCACGTTCTCCAAGGTGAACCCGAACTCCTCGAACAACGCACCGGCCGGCGCCGACTCACCGTAGGTGGTCATGCCGATCACGCGGCCGTCCAGGCCCACGTACTTGTACCAGTAGTCGGCATGCGCTGCTTCGATGGCGATCCGCGCACCCACTTCAACCGGCAGTACCGACTGCTTGTAGGCCGCATCCTGGGCGTCGAACACGCTGGTGCACGGCATCGATACCACGCGGACCTTGCGGCCCTGCTCGCTCAGCTGGGTGTACGCCTCGACCGCCAGGCCCACTTCGGAACCGGTGGCGATGAGGATCAGCTCAGGTTCACCGGCGCAGTCGCGCAGGATATAACCACCACGGCTGATCTCGGCGATCTGCGCGGCGCTGCGGTCCTGATGCTGCAGGTTCTGGCGCGAGAAGATCAGTGCCGACGGACCATCGTTACGCAGCAGCGCCTCTTTCCAGCACACCGCAGACTCGACCGCATCGGCCGGGCGCCAGGTGTTCAGGTTCGGCGTGGTGCGCAGACTGGTCAGTTGCTCGATCGGCTGGTGCGTCGGGCCGTCTTCGCCCAAACCGATGGAGTCGTGGGTGTAGACGTGGATGGCGCGCAGCTTCATCAGTGCCGACATGCGCACTGCGTTGCGGGCGTATTCCATGAACATCAGGAAGGTCGCGCCGTACGGCACCAGGCCGCCGTGCAGGGCCAGGCCGTTCATGATCGCGGTCATGCCGAACTCGCGCACGCCATAGAACACGTAGTTGCCGCTGGCATCACCCGCTTCGACGCCCTTGCAGCCTTTCCACAAGGTCAGGTTGGAGGCGGCGAGGTCGGCCGAACCGCCAAGCAGTTCCGGCAGCAGCGGGCCAAAGGCGTTGAGGGTGTTCTGACTGGCCTTGCGGCTGGCGATGGTCTCGCCTTTGGCCGCTACTTCTTCCACGTAGGCCTGAGCCTTGGCGGCGAAATCGGCTGGCAGCTCACCGCTGGAGCGGCGCTTGAACTCGGCAGCCAGTTCCGGGAACGCCTGAGCGTAGGCGTCGAAGCGCTGGTTCCACTCGGCTTCGGCCTTGGCGCCAGCGTCCTTGGCATCCCATTCGGCATAGATGTCGGCGGGGATTTCGAAGTCGCCGTAGCTCCAGTTCAGGCCGCTGCGCGACAGGATGATTTCGTCGTCGCCCAGCGGGGCGCCGTGGGACGATTCCTTGCCCTGCTTGCCTGGCGAGCCGAAGCCGATGATGGTCTTGCAGCAGATCAGGGTCGGCTTGTCGCTCTTGCGCGCGGTCTCGATGGCGGTCTTGATCTCGTCGGCATCGTGGCCGTTGACGTTGCGGATCACCTGCCAGTTGTAGGCCTCGAAGCGCGCCGGGGTGTTGTCGGTGAACCAGCCGTGCACTTCGCCATCGATGGAGATGCCGTTGTCGTCGTAGAAGGCGATCAGCTTGTTCAGGCCCAGGGTGCCGGCAAGCGAAGCCGCTTCGTGGGAAATGCCTTCCATCATGCAGCCATCACCCATGAACACATAGGTGTGGTGGTCGACCACGTCGTGGCCTTCACGGTTGAACTGCGCAGCCATGACTTTTTCGGCCAGCGCGAAGCCCACGCCATTGGCCAGGCCCTGGCCCAGCGGGCCGGTGGTGGTTTCCACGCCGGGGGTGTAGCCGTACTCGGGGTGGCCCGGGGTGCGGCTGTGCAACTGACGGAAGCCCTTGAGGTCATCGATGCTGAGGTCGTAGCCGGTCAGGTGCAGCAGCGAATAGATGAGCATCGAGCCGTGGCCGTTGGACAGCACGAAGCGGTCGCGGTCGGCGAACTTGGGGTTGCTCGGGTTGTGCTTGAGGAAATCACGCCACAGCACTTCGGCGATATCCGCCATGCCCATCGGGGCACCGGGGTGGCCGCTGTTGGCCTTTTGCACGGCATCCATGCTGAGGGCGCGGATGGCATTGGCACGATCACGACGGCTAGGCATCGCTGGTCTCCTGAAGGCTGGAAAAGAGGTAACACGGAAAGAGTCGGACATTTTCGCCTAGTGGTGGTGCCCGGGGCAATGACGGATGGTCAGTAGGGGAAAAATTCCCTGGGTTTATGCCTGCCGCCCGTGCATTCCCGGCGGCCGGCGGCAGAGCGAGCGCGCCTTTTTAGCGCGCAGGGCGCCACGCTCAGCCCTTACCCGCCTGGCCAGCCGCCAATATCAAAACTTTTTGATATTGCTATTGCGAGCCTTGCCCGCCCTGACTAGACTGCCCACCCATGAACCTACCCGTGCAATCGTTCCCCGTGCAATCGACCGACGACCTGGCCGCCCTGTGCAAGGCCAGCGGCGATGTGCTGCGCCTGAACGTGCTGCGGGTGCTGGCCAGCGATTCCTTCGGGGTGCTGGAACTGGCGCAGATCTTCGACATTGGCCAGTCCGGCATCAGCCACCATCTGAAGGTATTGTCCCAGGCCGGCCTGGTGGCCACGCGCCGCGAGGGCAACGCCATCTTCTATCGCCGTGCCTTGCCCGATGGCCTGCGCCTGGGCGGGCGCGTGCATGCCGCGCTGCTCGAAGAAGTCGATCAGTTGCCCCTGGCCAGCGCTATCCAGCAGCGCATCGTGCAGGTGCAACAGCGCCGCGCCGTGACCAGTCAGGATTTCTTCCTGCGCGTGGAAGAGAAGTTTCGTGCCCAGCAAGACCTCATCGCCGGCTTGCCGCAATACCGCGAAAGCCTGCTGGCGCTGCTCGACAAACTCAGCTTTGCAGCTCAGGCCACGGCCTTGGAAGTCGGCCCCGGCGACGGCGGCTTCCTGCCCGATCTGGCCCGGCGCTTTGCCCAGGTCACGGCGCTGGACAACAGCCCGACCATGCTCGAACTGGCGCGTCAGGTGTGCCTGCGCGAGCACCTGGGCAACGTCACCCTGCAACTGGCCGACGCCCTTGACGC
Source organism: Pseudomonas gebzensis (assembly GCF_034427815.1). NCBI lineage: Bacteria > Pseudomonadati > Pseudomonadota > Gammaproteobacteria > Pseudomonadales > Pseudomonadaceae > Pseudomonas > Pseudomonas gebzensis. The sequence goes on along the minus strand of NZ_JAXQNS010000007.1, from coordinate 307,341 downwards.
GTCCCAGGCCCAGGCCGACTGCGTGGTGCTGAACATGGTTCTGCACCATTTCAGCGACCCGGCGCTGGCCCTGCGCCAGCTGGCCCAACGGGTGAACCACGGCGGCAGCCTGCTGGTCACCGAGCTGTGCAGCCATGATCAGCGCTGGGCCCGGGATGCCTGCGGCGACCTGTGGCTGGGCTTTGACCAGCACGACCTGGCCCGTTGGGCCAGCGAGGCCGGGCTGACCCCCGGCGAAAGCCTTTATGTGGGCTTGCGCAACGGCTTCCAGATTCAGGTCCGGCACTTCCAGCGGGCCCCTCTTACCCCTTTCACCGATACCGTTAGGAACCCTTCGAGATGAGCGAATACTCCCTTTTCACGTCCGAGTCCGTGTCCGAAGGGCATCCGGACAAGATCGCCGACCAGATTTCCGATGCGATCCTCGATGCCATCATCACCCAGGACAAGTACGCCCGCGTGGCCTGCGAAACCCTGGTCAAGACCGGCGTGGCGATCATTGCCGGCGAAGTGACCACTTCGGCCTGGGTTGACCTCGAAGACCTGGTGCGCAAGGTCATCATCGACATCGGCTACAACAGCTCCGACGTCGGTTTCGACGGCGCCACGTGCGCTGTGATGAACATCATCGGCAAGCAGTCGGTGGACATCGCCCAAGGCGTCGACCGCTCCAAGCCCGAAGATCAGGGCGCAGGCGACCAGGGTCTGATGTTCGGTTACGCCAGCAACGAAACCGACGTGCTGATGCCGGCGCCGATCTGCTTCTCGCACCGTCTGGTCGAGCGCCAGGCCGAAGCGCGCAAGTCCGGCCTGCTGCCCTGGCTGCGCCCGGATGCAAAATCCCAGGTCACCTGCCGTTACGAAGGCGGCAAGGTGGTCGGGATCGATGCGGTGGTGCTGTCGACCCAGCACAACCCGGATGTGTCGTACAAAGACCTGCGCGACGGCGTCATGGAGCTGATCGTCAAGCAGACCCTGCCGGCCGAACTGCTGCACAAGGACACCCAGTTCCACATCAACCCCACCGGCAACTTCATCATCGGTGGCCCGGTGGGTGACTGCGGCCTGACCGGGCGCAAGATCATTGTCGACTCCTACGGCGGCATGGCCCGTCACGGTGGTGGCGCGTTCTCGGGCAAGGACCCGTCCAAGGTCGACCGTTCCGCTGCCTATGCCGGTCGCTACGTGGCCAAGAACATCGTGGCGGCGGGCCTGGCCGAGCGCTGCGAGATCCAGGTGTCGTACGCCATCGGCGTCGCGCAGCCGACCTCGATTGCGGTCAACACCTTCGGTACCGGCAAGATCTCCGACACGCGCATCGTGCAGTTGGTGCGCGAGTGCTTCGACCTGCGCCCCTACGCCATCACCACCATGCTCGACCTGCTGCACCCGATGTACCAGGAGACCGCGGCGTACGGCCACTTCGGCCGCACCCCGCAACAGAAGACCGTGGGTGACGACACCTTCACCACCTTCACCTGGGAGCGCACCGACCGCGCTGAACAGCTGCGCACCGCTGCCGGCCTGTAAACGGCCCACAGGCGTTCATCAAAGCCCCTGCCGAGCAATCGGCAGGGGCTTTTTCATGACATATGCACTGACAACCTCAGGCTCGCGTAGCCGCAGGGGCTGACTAGGCTTGGCCGCTTTCCCATCGCCGCAAGGAAGCCGGCCATGCCGTTCAGACAATTCATCGCAGGGGTGCTGTGCGCCTGCTGCGCGCTGGTTCACGGCCAGATCCATGCCGAGCCCTCGGCCTGCCCAGACTGGCCAGCCGCGCAGGCCAGCACCGAAATCGATGTTCTGCGTACGACCCTCGCCCGTTGGGACGACCACTACCACCGCCTGGGCATCGGTCTGGTCGCCGACGAGGTCTACGATCAGAGCCGCTCTCGCCTGCACAGGCTGCAGGCATGCTTCGCCGTGCGCGGGGCGGCCGATCCTCTGGCGACAGCGGGTGGCCCGTTGTTGCACCCGATTGCGCACACCGGGCTGATCAAGCTCACCGACCAGGCCCACGTGCGCCGTTGGCTGCACGGCAAGCGGGCCGTGTGGCTACAGCCCAAGGTCGATGGCGTCGCAGCGACGCTGGTGTACCGCGCCGGCCAGTTGCGACAGGTGATCAGCCGCGGCAACGGCACGGCCGGGCATGACTGGAGCCGCCACCTGCCGGTGCTGAGCCAGGTCCTGCAGACCCTGCCAGAGCCGCTTGACCTGGTGCTGCACGCCGAGCTGTACCTGCACCTCGACCACCATGTGCAGGCCAGGCGCGGCAGCGTCAATGCCCGCGGCACGGTTGCCGGGCTGCTGGGGCGCAAGCAGATGAACGATGTTCAGGGCGCGCAAATCCGGCTGTTCGTCTGGGACTGGCCCAAAGGGCCTGCTACCCAGCAGGCGCGTTATGCCCGGCTGGCCGCGCTGGGCTTTACCGACACCCAACGCTTCAGTGTCGCCATAGACACCCCCGAGCAGGCCGGGCACTGGCGTCAGCACTGGTACCGCTCGCCACTGCCGTTCGCCACTGATGGCGTGGTGCTGCGCCAGGATCACCGTCCACCCGCCACGCGCTGGCGGGCGCAAGCGCCGTACTGGCTCGCAGCCTGGAAGTACCCGTTCAGCCAGGTGCTGGCCGAGGTGCGCGAGGTGCGCTTCAACGTCGGCCGCAGCGGGCGCATCACGCCGATGTTGCACCTGCAGCCGGTGCAGCTCGATGACCGGCGTATCACGCGCGTCAGCCTTGGCTCGCTGGCACGCTGGCAAGCCCTGGACGTGCGCCCGGGCGATCAGGTGCAGATCAGCCTGGCGGGCCTGACCATCGCGCGCTTCGAGCAGGTGATTCACCGCGCCAGCATTCGTCAGCCGCTGACGAGTCCAGACCCTGCGGCCTATCACCCGTTCAGTTGCTGGCAACCCGACGAAGGGTGCGAGGCGCAGTTCGTGGCTCGGCTCACCTGGCTCAGCGGCAAGCAGGGCCTGGCCTTGCCAGGCCTGGGCAGCGGTACGTGGCGGCAACTGCTCGAGGCAGGCGCTGTGACGGGGCTGGTCGACTGGCTCGCCCTGGATGCCGCGCGGCTGCGCCAGGTGCCAGGCATCGGCCAAGCACGGGCTGAACAGTTGCTGCGCAGCTTCCAGGCCGCGCGCTCACGACCCTTCACACAATGGCTACGCGCCTTGGGCGCACCGCCGGTCAAAGCACTGGCGATGGGTCCGGACTGGTCCAGCGTGCGCCACCGCCCGCTCGAACAGTGGCAAGGGTTCAGCGGAGTCGGCGCGCACAGGGCGCAACAACTGCACGCTTTCTTTGAACACCCCACGGTGCAGGCGCTGGCCGAGCAGTTGGGGCAACTGCGCGTCGATGGTTTCCCGCCACCTCCGTTACCCGACGATGCAAGAGCGGATGGGAAATTCTAATGTGAGAAAAGTCTGATTAATGGGTTAAACCGCTATCAAAGCTTTCCCAAACCTGAAAACCAAGGCAGGATTTCCCCCAACTTTTGCGACCTCGCCCCGTCAAGGAGGCTCTTCATGAAACGCCTGTACTCGCTCGCCCTGCTCACCACGCTGTTACTCGCCGCTACAGGTGTGCAAGCCGCGCAACCTGATGCCGGCCTGACCGGTTGCGCCGCCAAACGCAGCGCCATCGAGAATCAGCTGCAGATCGCGCGTGACAAAGGCAACAGCTTTCAGGTCAGCGGACTGGAAAAAGCGCTTCAGGAAAACACTGCGCACTGCACCGACGCCAGCCTGCGCAAAGAGCGTGAACAGAAAGTGCTCGACGCTCGCCACGAGGTGGCTCAGCGCACCAAAGACCTCGACAAAGCCATGAAAAAAGGCGATGCGGAGAAGATCAACAAGCGCAAAGACAAGCTCGCCGAAGCGAAAAAAGAACTGCAGGAAGCCACCGACGAGCTTGACCACTGAGCACAACACGACCGGCGCCCGGCGCCGTCTCAGTGATTACGAAAGACCTGATGACAGGCCGTGCAGGCCTGCTCCACATCGTCCATCGGCGCTTTTAGCCGAGCAGCCTCCAGCGGCTGCACACGGGTCTGCTCGCGCAATGCGGCGGTCGCCCGCTCCAACCGGCCCGCCAGCTCAGTGAAGCGGGCCTGTTGCTGCCACACCTGCGGTCGGGCATTGCTCTGATCACCTTCACTGATCACTGGAAAATGCTGCCATGGCGCGTGGGCCAGGGTGTCGAGCCGTACTGCTCCGTCGGCAAAGGCCCTGCTGTCGAACGTTACCCGCCCTCGCAACATGCCGCCCAAGTGTTCACTGGTCTGCATCATCTCCTTGAAGATGGCCTTGCGCTTGCCCAGCGGCGAATCTGGGTCGATGCGGTCGCAACCGACCAGCAATAGAGCGACACACAGCATTGCGGCGAAACACTTGGACATCCCGATCCCTATGACTGGCGAAAATAGGCCGCTAGTATCCCCGTCTCGGTCGCAAAGACCAATCCCCTTACAGAAGCCAGGGCTAATTTCCCAGGTTCGCATCCACTTGAAGGTATTGCCCATGACGCTCCCCCTACGCCGCCTCGCCGGCACACTTGCGGCCCTGGCCTTGCTGGCGGGCTGCAACGGCGGCGACGAGGAAAAGCCCAAGCCCGCCCCCCATGCCCTCGCCACCTACGTCCCTGGCACTTGGCAGGACCTGCCGAGCGTCACTGACGCTGACCTGCTGGCCGGATTCACCGCATGGCGCAACGGCTGTGAGAAGCTCGCCCGCAACCCGGTCTGGGCCCCCACCTGCGAAGCCGCTCAGGCGGTACCGGGCGATCCTGCACAGGTTCGTGCCTTTCTGCAGAGCACCCTTGAGGTCTACGGCCTGCGTTCGGCCGAGCAACAGGCCAAGGGCCTGATTACCGGTTACTACGAACCGGTGTACCGCGGCAGCCTCACCCAGACACCGCAGGCATCGGTGCCGGTCTACGGCATTCCCGACGACATGATCGTGGTCGACCTCGCCAGCGTGTACCCCGAACTCAAGGGCAAACGCCTGCGCGGTCGCCTCGATGGCCGTGTGCTCAAGCCTTACGACACCGCCGAAGTCATCGGCCGTGAGGGCGTGCAGGCGCCAGTGCTGGCCTGGCTGACCGACCCCATGGACCTGCAATTTCTGCAAATCCAGGGCTCGGGCCGCGTGCAACTGGATGACGGCCGTCAACTGCGCCTGGGCTATGCCGATCAGAACGGCCATCCCTATCGGCCCATCGGCCGCTGGCTGGTGGAGCAGGGTGAGTTGAGCAAGGACCAGGTCAGCATGGGCGCCATCCACGCCTGGGGCGAGGCGCACCCCGAGCGCGTCCCGGAACTGCTGGCGAGCAACCCCAGCTATGTGTTCTTCAGCGCCCGGCCAGACAGCAACGAAGGCCCGCGTGGCTCGCTGAACGTGCCGCTGACTGCCGGTTACAGCGTGGCCATCGACCGCAAGGTGATTCCACTGGGCAGCCTGCTCTGGCTGTCGACCACCCGCCCTGACGGCAGCCCGGTGGTACGCCCGGTGGGCGCGCAGGATACCGGCGGTGCGATTACCGGCGAGGTGCGTGCAGACCTGTTCTGGGGCACCGGCCCTGAGGCGGGCGAGCTGGCCGGCAACATGAAGCAGCAAGGGCAGATCTGGATGCTCTGGCCCAAGGGCCAGGCGTTGCCCGATGTGCCCAAGGTGCCCTGAGCTCAGACCGAGACGACGAACAAGCTCACGATCAGCGCGAGGCCGGCGAAGTAGGCCAACGAACGCAAAGCGGCCAGGTCGGCCATGTAGCAGATGATGAACAACAAGCGGCTGGTGATGTAGAGCACACCCAGCACATCTTGCGTCACCTGCTCGGCATGGCCCACGACATCGGCCACCAGCACGGCAGCGGCGAAGGCCGGAAAGGTCTCGAAGCCGTTCTGCTGGGCCGCGTGCAGGCGCCGCGGCAGGCCGGACAGGGTGTCGAGAAACGCACGTGGGTCGCGGTTTTCCCGAAAGCCGAAACGCCCGCTCGAGAGCTTGGCACCCAAGGCGCACAGCGGCGGCAGGATCATGGCGAACAGGATGCACCAGAGGGCAACGGTCATAGCGGGAGCTCCAGGGTCATAGGGGTCACAGGGGTCATAACTTCATCACCAGCACAGTGGCTAGGACCCGCCCACAGGCCAGAAGTCTCGGGCCGCCGAACGGCTCTTTCAGCCAGCGCATGCCGAGCACGACCACCAGGGTCACGCTCAACTCACGCAGCGCCGCCGCTTCGGCGATCGAGCCCAGGTGCCTGGCGAACAGCACCAGGGCATGACCGAGCAACACGCACACCCCCACCGCAAGCCCCAGCCGCCACTGCGTTCGCCAGAACAGCAGGAACGCCGAACGCTGCGCCACCCCGGCCGCCCGCGGGAAGGGCAGCGAGCAGCAGGTGGGAAGTTGCCAGCACCGATCAGGCTCTACAACGGCGTGAAAGGTAAGTGAATGTTTCGTATGTAACCATACCCTGCCCCGAGCCGGAACGGGGAGTCGATTCCGGACACAAACGGAACGTTGGCCAGTTTTCTGGTCAGAGCATGTGCCCGACCGCCTGGTCAGATCATCAAACAACTCCCCGAACCCTTCGGGTTTCGACTTGGAAGCCACTGCCACAGGATTCAGGATGCTTGAACTCGTAGCTGCGTTTATCTGCTTGACCACCCTCCTCACCTACGTCAATTACCGTTTCATCGGGTTACCCCCGGCCATCGGCGTGATGGTCACTGCCCTGCTGTTCTCGCTGATTCTTCAAGGCCTGAGCCTGATCGGCTTCCCCGGCCTGGAAGCACGCGTCGAAAGCCTGATGAACCAGATCGACTTCAACGACCTGCTGATGCACTGGATGTTGTCGTTCCTGCTGTTCGCCGGTGCCTTGCACGTGAACCTGGGCGATCTGCGCAGCTACCGCTGGCCCATCGGCCTGCTGGCCACCGTGGGCGTGTTGATCGCCACCGTGGTGATCGGCCTGTTCGCCCACTGGGTGTTCGCGCTGTTCGGCTGGAACGTGAGCCTCATTTATTGCCTGTTGTTCGGCGCGCTGATCTCCCCCACCGACCCCATTGCGGTACTCGGTGCACTGCGCACGGCCAATGCGCCCAAGCCGCTGAAGACCACCATCGTCGGTGAGTCGCTGTTCAACGACGGCACCGCCGTGGTGGTGTTCACCGTGCTGCTGGGCATCCTGCAACTGGGCGAAACGCCGAGCCTGGCCGACACCGCCATGCTGTTCCTGCACGAAGCCGTGGGCGGTATCGTGTTCGGCGCGGTGATCGGCTACGCCACCTACCGCATGATCAAAGGCATCGAGCAGTACCAGGTCGAGGTCATGCTGACCCTGGCGCTGGTGTTCGGCGGCTCGGTCATGTCGTACGAACTGCACGTCTCGGCGCCCATCGCCATGGTGGTGGCCGGCCTGATCATCGGTAACCTGGGCCGCAACCTGGCCATGAACGACATGACGCGCCGCTACATGGACGGTTTCTGGGAACTGATCGACGACATGCTCAATGCCGTGCTGTTCGCCCTGATCGGCCTGGAACTGTTGCTGCTGCCGTTCAACTGGTTGCACCTGGCCGCCGGCAGCGTGCTGGCGGTGGCGGTACTGGGCTCGCGCCTGCTGACCGTGGCCCCGGCCATCCTGCTGCTGCGCCGCTGGCGCACGGTGCCCAAGGGCACCATTCGCGTGCTGACCTGGGGTGGCCTGCGTGGCGGTGTCTCGGTAGCCCTGGCGCTGTCGCTGCCGGCCGGTGAAGAGCGGGACCTGTTGCTGTCGATTACCTACATCGTGGTGCTGTCGTCGATTCTGTTCCAAGGGTTGACGGTAGGGCGCGTGGTGCGGCGGGTGAGCGAGCAGCCGTAGCTTTCTGATAGGAAGCCAATATGGGATCGCTCATGCAACTGAGGCTGATCGCCTAAGCCAATGAGGGGCGGTTAACCCCGTCCCTTCTGGAAACACCATCCACAATGGCTGGTCAAAATAGTGCGTATTGTAAACAGACCTGAGCCGCAAAAACTGCAACGCATTTATTGAAGGATTCGTTCAGGTCGAGCTGCCATCCTTGATGCAGGATGGTCCAACTCACTGCCGCAGCAAATGATCGCGGGCCATTGATAAGCGTCTTTTCACCTGTAGCGAGTCACTCTGACTTCAGCTGCAAATACCGCGCGCGATATTGCTTTCCACTATATGGTTTCACCTCTAACCCCCACCATTTAGAAATACGCTATCAAACCCATCCGCGATCTCTCTACATCAAGCAAGTGAGACGATGCAACTATCAATTCGATATTAAAAATATCTAAAAATTTAATTTTCAAAAAAACAATCCAAATATCGATCAAAAATTATCTAGCGTAAAAACTTTCAGGTTAAAAAAATCTATGGAACATGATGCCACTCGCTACCCGGGTAATACTTCTCTCTGCAATCAAATAGGAAACCCGACAATCCTCGCGTTCTCAACACACGAGGGGCGCACCCATGCAGAAAGGCCACGTAGATCTGCCGACATTATTTGTTTATCCTGATCATGATGATCATAAATTCGTACCACCCTATACTCATCAAGGCTTCCCAAACGGACATCGCAACCCCGGTTTCGGCCCCCCTACATCAACCGCCACATCACCTAGCGCCCAGAAACAACTGATTGAGAATCTGCACAGCCTGCAGCAAGAGGTCGCTAAAACTCACGGTTTGACCTACGAAGAAATTGCCAACAAGATCGAACAAAATATCGTAGAACGCTTGACGGCAGAGCAGGCAGATCCATTTTCGGTAGACGTCAGCAGAAACACCACTATCGAAAACCTATATGTTGAGAAAAACAACCTTAGCCAACACTATGAAGCCCAGGCCAAAGCACTACTTGGAAGGACGATCGATAACGTCCCCAACCATTTAAACTTAGCAGACTATCAGCGCATCCACGGCAATCCTGTCGACCATCTCGAGCTTTTCAAGCAACGTATTACTGACACGTTAATCGTTACTCATTTGTTTAGAATTACCACTTGGCAAAGCTGGCTTTATTTCCAGCAAATTCCAGTGGATCAGTGGCAAGGAGTAAATGAAAGGGTCGAAGCGCGATCCGCCGCAAAAGCCATCAGAACTGAGGCTGCCCGGATTGCCGCTGAAGTTGCACAAGCCGAAGCACAGCGCATCGCCGCTGAAGCTGCACAAGCCGAAGCACAGCGCATCGCCGCTGAAGCTGCACAAGCCGAAGCACAGCGCATCGCCGCTGAAGCTGCACAAGCCGAAGCACAGCGCATCGCCGCTGAAGCTGCACAAGCTGAAGCCCAGCGCATCGCCGCTGAAGCTGCACAAGCTGAAGCCCAGCGCATCGCCGCTGAAGCTGCACAAGCTGAAGCCCAGCGCATCGCCGCTGAAGTTGCTCAAGCCGAAGCGATGAAGGTCCGTCTCGCAAACACCTACTCAGTGTCGGCAGCACCGCTCAAAGCGGGCGTCGCGGTCGTAACGCCTACCGGTTTGGTTGTTTCGACCATCACCAGCGCCGCAATGCGTGCAGCGGTGACTGCCGCAATTGGTGTAGTCGCCGCAAATCCTGTCGTGGCTGCTGGATTCGTGTTGGGTGTTGCGGCACTCGTCTACACCTCGCGCCTTGGCGATGGCAAGTCGCCTGAACGCTACGCGCTGCAATTGCCTGCCGACGATCTGTTGGCGCACCGCGCAGGGGCAAGCTCCCAACCGCTGCGGGCCGGCGATGCGGTAGATCTGCCCTACCGGATCGGCTCGCGGTCGAATGCAGCCGGCGATTCCGAGATTTTCGTTGCAAGAACCGATCACGCCAGTGCCCCCTCTGCCGTGCGCGTCATCGAGGCGGTGTACGACACGGCTAGCGGGCTGTACAGCACGGTTACCGCAGATATACCGCCACGGACACTTACGTGGACGCCCGCAGTAGACCCAGGTAACGCTTCAACCACGCTTCCTGAAGCAAATCCGGAGCCGCCAACCTACCCAGGCGCCACGATCACGCCTATCGATCTGCGCATCGACAGCTTCCCGGAGCTGGAAGATGCCAGCTTTGACGACTACATCATCGTGTTCCCGGCAGACTCTGGTCTTGCGCCGATTTACACGATGTTTAATAGTCGGCGAGATGAGCCTGGTGTTGCGACTGGAGGCAGCATAGCGTCGGTAGGAAGCTGGGTAGATGCGGCTGCGAGCTCGCAAGGTGCCCCTATCCCGCTATCTGTTGCTGAGGCACTGAGGGGTAGAGAGTTTCGATCGTTTGGCACATTCCGACGAGCTCTTTGGAAGGCCATGCATCGAGAGGCGAAGCTTTCAAGTGGAATGGATAGATATATTTTTGGAACAAAGCCTGGACCTGCTCCGTTTACAAAAGAAAGCGAACAGGTGGGCGGTCGTTCACGGTACGAAATTCACCATGTGATCCCCATTCACGCTGGCGGCGCAGTTTACGACATGGACAACTTACGAATTCTGACGCCCAAACAGCACATCAGCATCCACAAACAAAGGTGAGCTTGTCATGAACAAAAAACTTAAAATCGAAGACTACACGGAAGCTGAGTTTCTTGAACTCATCAAGCAGTTCTTTTCGCGAGAAGATGGCTCGTACGAGGACGACTTTGATGAAAATGATCAGGCTGCGCTTGACGCTATCGATGCTTATGAAGCGGAACAGGACCGCTTGGTCGACCATTTCAGAACCATCACAGAACACCCCAGCGGAAGCGATCTGATTTTCTATCCCGAGCCAGGTGCTGAGGGCCCTGACGGCATTATCAGCGAGATTAAGAAGTGGCGCGCAGCTAACGGCAAACCTGACTTCAAACGTACGTGACTTATCCGCCAAATCGTAATTCTAGTCCCAGCTAAATAGAAAGCCGCAACCGACAGGGGCCGCACATGCGGCCCCTCGTCTTTCACTCCACCGAACCCTCCGGAAACTGATCTTCCAGGTACTTGATCTGCGTGCGCCCATGCGCCGCCGGCAGGCCGTCTTCACCCAGGTTGACGAACACCATGCGATCGACCGTCAGGATGCTTTTGCGGGTGATCTTGTTGCGCACTTCGCAGCGCAGGGTGATCGAGGTGCGGCCGAACTCGGTGGCGGTGATGCCCAGTTCGATGATGTCGCCCTTGCGCGAGGCGCTGACGAAGTTGATTTCCGACATGTACTTGGTGACCACGCGCTGGTTGCCCAGCTGGACGATGGCGTAGATCGCCGCTTCTTCGTCGATCCAGCGCAGCAGGCTGCCGCCGAACAAGGTGCCATTGGGGTTGAGGTCTTCGGGCTTGACCCATTTGCGCGTATGGAAATTCATCGGTACTCCTCGGAACAGTGGATAGAGGCAGGACTCACCTCGGGCCATGATGGCAGAGCGGCTGGCGCTGCTGCACCCTACTTGGACCATGGTCGCGATCGATTCGACAGAAAACCTTGGGGTCTGTCACCGGCGCAGCTATAATTACCGCCGTTTCACATGGCCACCCTCTGCGGGGCCATGCCCGCCACCTGTCCGAGGGGCGCTGCAGCAGGTTGTTCCTGTCAGGCTCGGATGGGGCGTTGTCCGCTTTGCGGACGTCCAAACGCACAACGGCGCCCATTCGAACATGACGAATGGAGGCTCTTGATGAGCGCTGTAAACACGCCTGCCGGTTTTGCCGATTTCAAAGTTGCTGACATGTCCCTGGCCGACTGGGGTCGCAAGGAAGTCATCATCGCCGAGTCGGAAATGCCTGCGCTGATGGGCCTGCGTCGCAAGTACCAGGCAGAACAACCGCTCAAGGGCGCGAAGATCATCGGCTGCATCCACATGACCATCCAGACCGCCGTGCTGATCGAGACCCTGATCGTGCTGGGCGCCGAAGTGCGTTGGTCGTCGTGCAACATCTTCTCCACTCAAGACCAGGCCGCGGCCGCCATCGCCGCTGCCGGTATTCCGGTGTTCGCCTGGAAAGGCGAAACCGAAGCGGAATACGAGTGGTGCATCGAGCAGACCATCCTCAAGGACGGCCAGCCATGGGACGCCAACATGGTGCTGGACGACGGCGGTGACCTGACCGAAATCCTGCACAAGAAATACCCGGCCATGCTCGAGAAGATCCACGGTGTGACCGAAGAGACCACCACCGGCGTGCACCGCCTGCTGGACATGCTGGCCAAGGGCGAGCTGAAAGTCCCGGCGATCAACGTCAACGACTCGGTCACCAAGAGCAAGAACGACAACAAGTACGGCTGCCGTCACAGCCTCAACGACGCCATCAAGCGCGGCACCGACCACCTGCTGTCGGGCAAGCAGGCCCTGGTCATCGGCTACGGCGACGTGGGCAAAGGGTCGGCGCAGTCGCTGCGTCAGGAAGGCATGATCGTCAAGGTCACCGAAGTCGATCCGATCTGCGCCATGCAAGCGTGCATGGACGGTTATGAAGTCGTCTCCCCCTTCAAGGACGGCATCAACACCGGCACCGAAGCGGGCATCAACGCCGACCTGCTGGGCCGCATCGACCTGATCGTCACCACCACCGGTAACGTCAATGTCTGCGACGCCAACATGCTCAAGGCCCTGAAAAAGCGCGCCTTGGTGTGCAACATCGGCCACTTCGACAACGAGATCGACACCGCCTTCATGCGCAAGAACTGGGCGTGGGAAGAGGTCAAGCCGCAGGTGCACAAGATCCACCGCACCGGCGCTGGCACCTTCGATCCGCACAACGATGACTACCTGATCCTGCTGGCCGAAGGCCGTCTGGTGAACCTGGGCAATGCCACCGGCCACCCAAGCCGCATCATGGATGGCTCGTTCGCCAACCAGGTCCTGGCGCAGATCTTCCTGTTCGACCAGAAGTACGCCGAACTGGATGCCGCGAAGAAAGTCGAGCGCCTGACCGTCGAGGTGCTGCCCAAGAAGCTCGACGAAGAAGTGGCCCTGGAAATGGTCCGCGGCTTCGGCGGCGTGGTTACCCAGCTGACCCCGCAACAGGCCGAGTACATCGGCGTGACCGTCGAAGGTCCGTTCAAGCCAGAGGCTTACCGCTACTAAGCAGCGCGCAGCGCGCTGCACGCGGCAGGTCCGGGCACCGATTGCCTGGGCCGGTTGTCGCGGCCGCCGCAGGGTTTGCGAGGGGTACCGCCAGGCTTGCTCACGCAACCTGGCGGTTGCCTGCAGCTTGCAGCGGGGCCTGTGCAGCGTGCTGCCGCGAATGCCCCATTCGAACGCTATCGAGCCAGACCCGCCCTCGCGGTCTGGCGTCTACTTGCAGCTAGCCGCTTGCAACTGGCGACTCGCTGCCCAGGAACAGCCGATGTCCAAAGAACGCAGTTACAGCTTCGAGTTCTTCCCCACCAAGACCGAAGCCGGCCATGAAAAGCTGATGAGCGTTGCCCGCCAGCTGGCCACCTACCACCCGCACTTCTTTTCCTGCACCTACGGCGCGGGCGGCTCTACCCGTGACCGCACGCTGAACACCGTGCTGCAGCTGGAAAACGAAGTTCAGGTGCCTGCCGCGCCGCACCTGTCTTGCGTGGGCGACACCAAAGCCGAACTGCGCTCGCTGATCGCCGAATACAAGGCGGCCGGCATTCGCCGCATCGTGGCACTGCGCGGTGACCTGCCCTCGGGCATGGGCATGGCCTCTGGCGAGCTGCGCCATGCCAGCGATCTGGTCGCGTTCATTCGTGAGGAGACCGGTGACCATTTCCACATCGAGGTGGCGGCCTACCCGGAAATGCACCCGCAGGCGCAGAACTTCGAGTCCGACTTGAAGAATTTCGCCACCAAGGTCAAGGCTGGGGCCAACAGCGCCATCACTCAGTACTTCTTCAACGCCGACAGCTACTTCTATTTCGTCGAGCGCGCGCAGAAGCTGGGCGTGGACATTCCCGTGGTGCCGGGCATCATGCCGATCACCAACTACAGCAAGCTGGCGCGCTTTTCTGACGCCTGCGGCGCTGAACTGCCACGCTGGGTGCGCAAGCAGCTGGAAGCCTATGGCGACGACAGCGCCAGCATTCAGGCATTCGGCGAAGAGGTCATTACCCGGATGTGCGAGCAGCTGCTGGCCGGCGGCGCGCCGGGGCTGCATTTCTATACGCTGAACCAGGCTGAAGCGAGTTTGGCGGTGTGGAAGAATCTGCAACTGCCACGCTGAGCACCCTTGCCTGAGGCCTGTGCCACCTGGGTGAACCGATAGCCAAGACGGGGCCGATGCGCTCGCGCCTTGGCTAGCCTTCACGCAGCCAGCAGACTGCGCCACGCCACCTGCTTGAGCAACTATCCGCTGGCGGTACTGATCGACACCGACACCGTTTCCGCCCTTTGCCGCTGCAGCGGCTAGCGCCTGTGCGAGCGCACCTTGCGCAGCGAGGTCCGCGCCTGACCTCGACAGCCACCGCCGGGATGTCGAGAGGCTTTTGCTGGCCCGTTCACACGGCTGACACGTGCGCTTGCGCAGCATCTGGTCATCGACAGATCAGCCGCGTAATCTGCCGCCATGCCCAAATTCATCACCCTGCTTGGCATCCTGCTGCTCGTTTGCCTGAGCCCGCTGGCTCAGGCCGAGCGTTTGCGTATTGTCAGTGACGACTGGGCACCTTACATCTATCAGGAAAACGGTCAGCCCAAAGGCCTGCACTTCGAGGTGGCCAACGAGGTCTTCAAGCGGCTGAATATCGATGTGGACTGGGTGTTCATGCCGTGGAAGCGCTGCCTGGCGATGATCGAGCAAGGCCAGGTGGATGGCATACTCGGCCTGTTCAAGCTGCCAGCGCGCGAAGCGTTCATCCTCTATCCGGACGAACCGCTGTCGCAGGTCCAGTTCGTGCTGTTCCAGGCCCGCGCCCGGCCCCACTCGGTCAACACCCTGCAAGACCTCAAGGGCCTTACGGTTGGCACATCACCGGGCTACAACTACAGCTCTGCATTCAACACAGCCCGTTACTTTCGCCGAGAACCCGGCCCCACCCATGCCGCCAACCTGGGCAAGCTGGCGCTGGGGCGCGTCGACCTGGTGGTGACGGACCTGAATGCGGGCCGCTATCTGCTGCGGCGCCTGAACCTCGAGCAGCAGATCGAGCCGCTGCCGCTGATGATCGGCAACGAACCGCAATACCTCGGCCTGGCGCGCAAACAGGGGCATGAGCGCTTGGCCCAAGCCTTTGCCCAGGCCCTTCGGCAGTTCAAGCGCGAACCGGCCTATGCTGCGATCGTAGCGCGGTATGCCAAGACCCATCTGACCTTTCCCGACACCGTTGAGCAACACGAAGACAGCACACGTTGATTGCTCTGCTATACTCGGGCCTTCCCGCCAGGCTCACGCCCGGACGCTCGGCCTCGTAACAGGCATCCCGATCGACATGAACGCACTCCGGTGCCTCTACGTCGCTTGCTCGATGCGAAGTGCATGCCCAGCTGGACCGGACGCGATCGCATTACTCAAAATGCCCGTCGCGCCAGGCAGATCACCCCAAAGGGCTCAGCCCACACCAGAACAGGATTGCCCATGTCCTTTGCTTCCCTCGGTCTCTCCGAGGCACTCGTCCGCGCTATCGAGGCCGCGGGCTACACCCAGCCCACTCCCGTGCAACAGCGGGCTATTCCCGCCGCGTTGCAGGGCCGCGACCTGATGGTCGCCGCCCAGACCGGTACGGGTAAAACGGGCGGTTTCGCCCTGCCGATCCTGGAACGACTGTTCCCCGCCGGCCACCCGGACAAATCCCAGCGTCACGGCCCGCGCCAGCCGCGCGTGCTGGTCCTGACCCCAACCCGCGAACTGGCCGCCCAGGTCCACGACAGCTTCAAGCTGTACGCCCGTGACCTCAGCCTGGTCAGCACCTGCATTTTCGGCGGTGTCGGCATGAACCCGCAGGTCCAGGCCATGGCCAAGGGCGTCGATGTGCTGGTGGCCTGCCCAGGCCGCCTGCTCGACCTCGCCGGCCAGGGCAGCATCGACCTGTCCCATGTTGAAATCCTCGTGCTCGACGAAGCCGACCGCATGCTCGACATGGGCTTCATCCATGACGTCAAGAAGGTCCTCGCGCGTCTTCCGAGCAAGCGCCAGAACCTGCTGTTCTCGGCCACCTTCTCCAAGGACATCACGGACCTCGCCGGCAAACTGCTGCACAACCCCGAGCGCATCGAGGTCACGCCGCCCAACACCACCGTCGAGCGTATCGAACAGCGCCTGTATCGCCTGCCGTCGGGGCACAAGCGCGCACTGCTGGCTCACCTGATCACCCAGGGTGCCTGGGAACAGGTGCTGGTGTTCACCCGCACCAAGCACGGCGCCAACCGCCTGGCCGAGTACCTTGAGAAGCATGGCCTGAGCGCCGCCGCGATCCATGGCAACAAGAGCCAGAACGCGCGCACCAAGGCCCTGGCCGACTTCAAGGCCAACAGCGTGCGGGTACTGGTCGCCACCGACATCGCCGCCCGTGGCCTGGACATCGACCAGCTGCCGCACGTGGTCAACTTCGAGCTGCCCAACGTCGAGGAAGACTACGTTCACCGTATTGGCCGTACCGGCCGTGCCGGCCGCTCCGGCGAAGCGATTTCGCTGGTTGCGCCAGACGAAGAGAAACTGCTCAAGAGCATCGAGCGCGTCACTCGGCAGAAGATCGCCGACGGCGAGTGGATGGGCTTTGACGCCAGCCAGGTCGAAGCTGAAAAGCCCGAAGTGCGCGAGCGCACCCAGCCCAACGCCCGCGGCGGCCGTAACGGCCAGACCCGTGGCGAAGGTGCCAATGCTGGCAGCGGTGGCCGTAAGGACAAAGGCAAGGACAAAGGCAAAGCACGCCAGCCTGCTGCTGAAAAGCCCGCCGAGAACGCCAGGTCTGGCGAGCGCCAGGCGCAGCCGCCGCGCAAGCCGCGTGAGCAGAAACCCCGCTCGCAGGCGTCGACCCCGGCCAGCAAGCCGCAGTCCGACGGCAACCGTGATCCTGAAACCTTTCTCGACGACGACGTCGACAACTTCGGCAACCGCGCTGACTACGTCAGCCCGTACCAGAACGCCAAAAACCAGGGCCGCAATCGCCGTCCAGGTGCGTCCACGCCGGGTCAGTCACCCAGCCAGGGCCAAGGCCGCACCCAAGGCGCCGGGCAACCGCGCGCCAACGGTTCAGGTGCTGGCGCAGACAAACGCCCACGCAGTGGCAGCAACACCGGCGGCGCACGCCGTGATGGGGGCGGTAGCCGCGTCCGTCGCGACGACGCACCTCGCCAGGAGCCTGCCGTGCGCAATCCGCGCGAGCCGCAGAACCAGCCGGTGATCATCCGCAAGGAATCCAAGCTCGATCGCTACCCGACCCCCGAGCAGCTCGAAGACGTGCCTAGCCGTCCGCGTGGCGAACGCCCGGCACTGCTGACCCGCAAAGGCGATTGATGCCCGCCTGAACGGTCACGCGCTTGGGCGGTTAGCGAGCCAACCGATTGACCGTCGGTATCGTTGAAGCCCAGAGAAACGCCGCTTGCTCATCACGAGCAAGCGGCGTTTCGGTTTACAGCACAGCATCACACCCCGCCAGGCTCGGTCACCCGCCCCACCCTGTCACTGCATGTCTCTGAGATCGCTGTCGCCGTCGATTCGAAAGACCGTTTCGCGAGCGGGATCAAAAAAACCGATGCCATCGCTGGCATCGGTTTTTTTGTGTCGAACGACGGCCTTGAGCAGCCGTTGTCATTGCACCGTACGCATTACTTGTTCTTCGTGCCTTCGAGGCTGATGTCCAGATCGAGGGTCTGCGACGTTGGGCCAGGGCCCTTGATACCGAAGTCGCTCAAGGTCAGCGTGGTGGTGGCGTTGAAGCCTGCGCGCTCGCCGCCCCACGGGTCTTTACCCTCGCCGTTGAACGTGGCCTTGAAGGTCACCGGCTTGGTCACACCGTGCAGGGTCAGGTCACCGGTCACATCGGCGGTCTTCTCGCCCGTCGATTTGACAGCGGTGGAGACGAACTTGGCGTCGGGGTATTTCTTCACGTCGAGGAAATCGGCGCTGGCGATGTGCTTGTCGCGCTCAGCGTGGTTGGACCAGAGGCTTGCGGTCTTCAGGTCGACGTTGATCTTGCTCGCTTCAGGCTTGGCGCTGTCCCAGCTGAAGTTACCGGCGAAATCCTTGAAGGTACCGTGAATGAAGCTGTAGCCCAGGTGGCTGATCTTCCAGTCGACGAACGCGTGCTGGCCTTCCTTGTCGATCGTGTAGTCAGCGGCCATCGCCTGGCCCGCAGCGAACAGGGCAGTACCGAGCGCCAATGCGGCAAAGGTCTTTTTCAACATCCTTTGATTCCTTCCGTTGCAATTGAGTGGGTGGTTCATGCTTTGCGCCCGAGCATTCGCAGCAAGGTCGCATCACGGTCGATGAAATGGTGCTTGAGTGCTGCCAGGCCATGCAGGCCGGCGAAGATCACCAACCCCCAGGCCAGGTAGTAATGAACCTCGCCGGCGAGGTCTGCCTGATCGGGCAGGTTGCTCACCAGTGCCGGCACCTCGAACAGATTGAACACCGGGATGCCTACGCCATCGGCGGTGGAAATCAGGTAACCGGCGAGCATCACGGCGAACAGCCCCGCATACAACCCCAGGTGGCCGAGGGTCGCCGCTACGCGGGTCAAGCGCCCGTGGGTGGCCGGCGCGGGTGGCGGCGGGCTGACCAAGCGCCACAGTACGCGCAGGGCCATCACCGCCAGCAGCACCAGACCGATGCTCTTGTGCAGGTCGGGCCCGGCTTTGCGCCAGGGGTCGTAGTAGTCCAGCCCGACCATCCACAACCCCAGCCCGAACAGGCTGAAGACCGTCAACGCCACACCCCAGTGCAGCGCAATGCTGACCACACCGTAGCGAGAAGATGAATTGCGCAGTTGCATGATGCTGTGATTCCCCGTGAAGAGCTGTGCCAAGACTACCGCGTAACGTATCGGATAAAAGCGGAAAAAACTGCTGCGATATATCGAATTAGCCGATGGTAATTCTCAGCACGAACTATTAAGGAAACGTTAACCCTAGACTTATTTTTACCATCCGTCTGGCGCAAGACGCTGCGCGGCCGCGCAGACAGGGCCTTCTGCCCGGGTGAGATCCCTGTGGGGCGTTAGCTGCGATGAGCCAAGACGCAGCGCGAGTGACGGCAATCGCGTGGGATCAGCCACCAGGCAGCACTGGAAACAGCGCGGCTGACGCCACACAGGGTTGTGCATGAATCGAGTCATGCATTTTCGAAGGGATACGTGTCCAGCAGCCAGCCCTGCACGGGAACGTGCAGGGCTGGCGCGGCTGTCAGTGGGTGGCGGAAGTGTCCGTCGCCGCTGGCTGCTTGGCCGGCGCGGGTTTTGCAGCCGGTTTCTTCTGGGCGGGCTGTGCAGGTTTTTTCGCCGGTACAGGCTGGGTCTTCTTGTGCGCAGGCTGGGCCTTGTGCGCTGCCGCCTTGCTGGTTGCAGGCTTGGCCGGCGCGGCAGCCTTGCTGGTCGGCGCTGCCGGTTTGGCTGGGGCTGGGGCTGGGGCTGGCGCCGGCTGCGGTGCAACGGCGGGTGCTGGCGCAGCCTCCACAGGCGTGTTCACCTCGGCAGGTTTGGCCGCAGGCTGCTCGCCTCTTCCAAACAGGCGCGAGAAGAAACCAGGTTTGGCCGCCGGCTCAGCACCCGGCTGCGCCTTGCTCTCAGGAGCGGGCTGGGCGTTCTCTGCCTTGTCGCCACCACCGAACAAGCGCGAGAAGAAGCCCGCCTTGGCAGGTTCAGCAGGCGCCGCTTGCGCCTTGTTCTCGGGCGCGGCTGCGGCCTTCTCAGCCTTGTCGCCAGTGCCGAACAGATTGGCGAAGAAGCCTGGCTTCTTCGCCGCCACAGCGCCGGCTGCGGCCGCTGCCGTGGCTGGCACAACCTTGACCGGGTCGAAGGATTTGCCCGCCGCCAGGTCTTGCACCTGGCTGGCCGCGCGCTGGCCACTGCGCAACGCGCCTTCCAGGGTACCGGGGTACAGCGCGTCGGTGTGTTCACCTGCAAAGGCTACGCGTTGCACGGGCCGCTCCCACAGCCGCCAGTACTTGCTGATCTGCCCCGGGCCATACGCCAGGTAGGATCCGCCAGTGCCCGCGTCAGTGCTGTAACGACGCACTTCGTAACCGGTAAAGGCGCCACGGGCCTTGGGGTAGAAAGCGTGCAGGCGAATCAGCACTTGGTCGACCATCTGCTTGTCACCGAAGGCTTGCAGCAGACGCGCGTTGTCGCCCGACAGGTTGATCACCACATTGGCCCCACCTTTGAGCGCCGGCTCGATCCACAGCATGCCGAGCCCGGCGTTACTGAAGATTTCACCGGACATCCGCGCGCGGCTTTCCCACACCGGCTGCTTGAACTTCAGCAGAATCTGGTCGCGCCACCCGTAGTTGGTGCCCTTGATGGCGCCCATGTGCTGGTTGTCCAGCGCCGGGGTCATCTGGATCTTGGCCAGCGCCCGCAGTGGCACGGCCATGACCAGGTAATCCGCCGAATAGCCAACGCTACCGACTTTGACCGTGACACCATTTTTGTCCTGCACGACAGAGCTGACCGGCGCGTTGGTCTTGATGGTCTTGATCTGTTTGACGAAGGCCTGAGCCAGCACCGGGCTGCCGCCAGGCAGGCGCGCCGCACGACGGTCGTGGTCATCCACGCCACGGTAAACCCGATTCTGCTGGGCGAAATACAGCAGCGACAGGCGCGACGGTTCGTCGTAGCGGCTGCGGATCTGCTGGTTGATCAACTGACGCGCGGTGGTCGGCAGTTGCAGACGGTCGAGCCAATTGGCAACGTTGATCTGATCCAGCGCGAACAATGTGCTGTTGGCTGCCGGGTTGAGCGGATCATCGATCGAGCGCGCCAGGTCATCGACGGTCTTCTCGTAGCGCTTCATGGCCTCGGCGGTGGCAGGCTGCTTGAGCGCCAGATCCGCTTCGCTGAAATAGTCGCCATCGATCAGGTAGCCAGGGGTGCGCACGAACTCCGGAGCCGGCAGCGTCTGCAACTTGAACTGCTGCAGGTACTGGTTGAGCGCGGGCTGGACTTTGTCGTTGCCGACCCACTCGCTGGTGGCCAGGCCCGAACGCCCACCCACGCCAGCCTTGGCTTCGAGCAGGGTCACTTGCCAGCCCTTGTTCTGCAGCTCGTAGGCCGCCGTCAGGCCGGCCAGGCCGCCACCGACGACGATCGCCGTCGGGGTCTTGCCCTGCGCCTGTGCAGCGGTGCTGGACAGGCCAATCATGATCACCGCGCACACGCGCACCCAAGCAGCAGCCATTGAGGCGAACTCCAGATCAGAAAAAACGTGAAGAAGCGAGGGCGCGGACTGCCCCCTCGTAGAGAGCCGCCTAGAATACGTGAGCCCTGGCTGCCCTGCCAGCGCCACTAGCGGGTTGTTCCTACGGGCCTGTTCTCTTAGGCTTACGCGCTCTTACACGCCTTACCGCCAGGAGAAGCGCCCATGGGGCTCAACCAACAGTGGATGCAACGCGACCTCAAGGTCCTGTGGCACCCCTGCACCCAGATGAAAGACCACGAGCACGTACCACTGATCCCGATCAAGCGCGGTGAAGGTGTCTGGCTCGAGGACTTCGAGGGCAAGCGCTACCTCGATGCGGTCAGCTCCTGGTGGGTCAACGTGTTCGGCCATGCCAACCCGCGAATCGGCCAGCGCATCAAGGATCAGGTCGATCAGCTCGAACACGTGATCCTTGCAGGCTTCAGCCATCAGCCGGTGATCGAGCTGTCCGAGCGCCTGGTGGCCCTGACGCCTGCTGGTCTGGACCGGGTGTTCTATGCCGACAACGGCTCGTCGTGCATCGAAGTGGCGCTGAAAATGAGCTTCCACTACTGGCACAACACCGGTAAGCCGCAGAAAAAACGCTTCGTCACCCTGACCAACAGCTACCACGGCGAAACCATTGCGGCGATGTCGGTGGGCGATGTGCCGCTGTTCACCGAAACCTACAAGGCCCTGTTGCTCGACACCCTCAAGGTGCCGAGCCCGGACTGCTACCACCGTCCGGACGGCGTGAGTTGGGAAGACCATTCACGCACGATGTTCGCGGCCATGGAGCAGACCCTGGCCGAGCACCACGCCACGATCAGCGCGGTGATCGTCGAGCCGTTGATCCAGGGCGCTGGCGGCATGCGGATGTATCACCCGGTGTACCTCAGGTTGCTGCGCGAGGCCTGCGACCGCTATGACGTGCACCTGATCCACGACGAAATCGCCGTCGGCTTCGGCCGCACCGGGACGATGTTCGCCTGCGAGCAGGCCGGCATCCGCCCGGACTTCCTCTGCCTGTCCAAGGCGCTCACCGGCGGCTACCTGCCGCTGGCCGCGTGCCTGACCACCGACACGGTGTACCAGGCCTTCTACGACGACTACCCGACTTTGCGCGCCTTCCTCCACTCGCACAGCTACACCGGCAACCCGCTGGCCTGCGCGGCGGCCCTGGCCACCCTGGACATCTTCGAACAAGACAACGTGATCGAGGCCAACAAGGCCCTGGCCAGCCGCATGGCCAGCGCCACGGCGCACCTGGCCGACCATGCCCATGTCGGAGAAATCCGCCAGACCGGCATGGCCCTGGCCATCGAGATGGTCCAGGACAAGTCCACCAAGGCTGGTTACCCCTGGCAGGAACGGCGCGGCATGAAAGTCTTCGAGCACGCCCTGAGCCGCGGCGCGCTATTGCGCCCGCTGGGCAGCGTGGTGTATTTCCTGCCGCCCTATGTGATCACCCCTGAGCAGATCGACTTCCTCGCCGAGGTGGCCAGCGAAGGCATCGACATCGCCACGCGCGACAGCGTCAGCGTGGCCGTGCCGGCGGATTTCCATCCTGATTTTCGTGATCCGGGTTGAGCGCTACGCCAGGCACCGCCCACGGCTGCAGGCCTGCCCGCGAGCGGTGAATCGTCTTAACGCGGTGCACCGCGCTAGCGCGTGCACGCAGGCTTGGACTGGAGTTGCCGGTTCGATCCCTCAGGGTTGCCTCGCATCCAACGTTCGCGCCACCCTGTGTGCGCTTGCGAGGCGAAAGGGCCTACCTGGCGGACACCACGTTCAGCAGCCCAGGCCACGCTCAACCCCGTCTACACATCCTCCACTCGAGCCCTGACATGCGACTGTCCCGTTTTTTCATCGATGCCCCCCTTTCCCTCGGCGAGCACGCCTTGCCCGAAGCGCAGGCCCACTACATCGGCCGCGTGCTGCGCATGGCGGTGGGCGACGCCGTGCAGCTGTTCGATGGCAGTGGCCAGGAATTTCTCGGCCAACTGCTCGAAGTGGGCAAGAAGACCGTGCGGGTCAGCCTTGATCAGGCACTGCCCGGCCAGCCGGATTCAGCGCTGCAGGTGCATCTGGGCCAAGGCTTGTCCCGAGGCGAACGGATGGACTGGGCGATCCAGAAGGCCACCGAGCTGGGCGTGAGCGAAATCACCCCGATCGTCAGCGAGCGCTGCGAAGTGCGCCTCAAGGACGAGCGCGCCGACAAGCGCCTGGCGCACTGGCGTCAGGTGGCGATCAGTGCCTGCGAGCAATGCGGGCGCTCTACCCTGCCGTTGATCCATCCGCCGCAAACGCTGGGCGACTGGCTCGCCAGCACCGACGCCGACCTCAAGCTGGTGCTGCATCCGGTGGCAGAACCGTTGACCAACCACGCCAAACCGGCCCGCCTGGCCTTCCTGATCGGACCGGAGGGCGGCTTGAACGCCAGCGAGGTCGAGCAGGCCAGCCGCGTCGGCTTCCACGCCGCCCGCCTCGGCCCACGGGTGCTGCGCACCGAGACCGCGCCAGTGGTGGCACTGGCGGTGGCGCAGCAGTTGTGGGGGGATTTCTGATCCTCGCCGACCAAGGTTGATCATGCGCCGCGCACGCGTAGAACGAACGAGGGCCGGGTAGCCCCTGATGCCGGTCGGTTGAGGTTTGGTTGCTGATTCAGGGGCTGCTGTGCAGCCCCAATTGGCGTGACTGGCCGGCATTAGCCGGGTAGCCCTCGCGCTTCATCTGAACGCCAACCTGGCCAGGCTGTTAGCCGGTGCCGCTCAGCGCACGTAGAAAAATATCGCAATGAAGTGCAGCAGGCTCCCGGCGATCACGAACAGGTGCCAGATACCATGTCCGTGGCGCAGACGCCGGTCCAGGGCGAAGAAGATGATCCCCACCGTGTAGAACACGCCACCGGTCGCCAGCCAGGCAAAGCCCGCCGTACCGAGGGTCGCGAGCAGCGGCTTGACGGCCACCAGCACGATCCAGCCCATCAGCGCATAGATCACGATCGACATCACCCGCGCTTCGGAACGCGGCTTGATTTCCTGCAGCATGCCGATCAATGCCAGCCCCCAGACCACACCGAACAGGCTCCAGCCCCACGGCCCGCGCAGGCTGACCAGGCAGAACGGCGTATAGCTCCCGGCGATCAGCAAGTAGATGGAGAGGTGATCGAGCTTGCGCATGATCACCTTCGCCCGCCCGCGGGTGCTGTGGTACAGGGTCGAAATGCTGTAGAGCAGGATCAGCGTGAAGCCGTAGATGGAGAAACTGACGATCTTCCACGGGTCGCCCTGAAAGCCTGCGGCGATGATCAGCCAGATCGCGCCCAGTGCGGCCAGCAGAGCACCGACCAGGTGGGTCCAGGCGTTGAAACGTTCACCGTAATACATGCAACGATTATCCTCCCGAAGCTGACTAGGTTCTGTACGAAAAACCTCGATACTCGCCCATGCTGCGTTGAAAACGCCCTCGGAATGCTCATGTACTCCAGTACACTCCGCTTCCTCGGCCGTTTTCGCCTTGCCTGGCCTTCGTCTCAAGGCTTTTCGTACAGAACCTAGGTTGTGACCTCTACAGTTGCGCGTCGCGCACCAACCGCTCAAGCCCGATCAGGTCCGGCACGCGTACCACCTGTTCGGCCACTTGAACGGCGGCCAGTTCCAGCGAGGCCAACGCCACGTCGACATAATTGAGCTGGCTGTCGAGCTTGCACGAACGCGGAATGCCCTGCAGCAGCAGCGCCAGATAACGCAGGCCGGTGTCGCCCAGCGCGTTGAGCACCACGATCCGCGCACGCTCGCCGCACGGCGTGTGCCCGCCACACGCGGCTTCGAAGCCGATCAGGGGCAGACGGTGCTGGCGCCAGTCGAGCCAGCCCATGTGCCAGTCCAGCGAGCCTCGCTCACACCTCAACTGACGCTGGCCCACCAACTCGGCCACCGCCACGTTGGGCAGCACCAGCGTGCGGTCGCCCAGAGGCAGCAACAGCCCGGTCAGGCTGCTGCGCTGACCGACGATGTGTTCAAGCATGCGGGTGGCTCCAGTGGACACGGGTGAGTTCACGCATGACGCGGACTCCAATAGGCGATGCTCTGCAACAGCACCGACTCCTGATACGGCTTGCCCAGGTACTCGTTGACACCAATGGCCATGGCCCGGTCGCGGTGCTTCTGCCCGCTGCGCGAGGTGATCATGATGATGGGCAGGTCCTGAAGACGTTCATCGGCACGAATCCGGGTCGCCACCTCGAAGCCATCCATGCGCGGCATCTCGATGTCCAGCAGCAGCACATCGGGCCGGTGCTCGTGCAGCAGGGTCATGGCGTCGACGCCATCCTTGGCCGTCAGCACGCTCATGCCATGGCGTTCCAGCAGGCGGCTGGTGACCTTGCGTACCGTGACCGAGTCGTCCACCACCATCACCAACCGCGCGTGCTTGGGCGCCGGGCCAGGCAGTTGCGCCGTGCTGCGCGCCGCTGAGGGCAAACGCGCCATGCGCCGCTGCTGACCGCGCAACTGGCCGAGCAGGTCGAGGATCAGCACCACCCGGCCATCACCCAGCAAGGTCGCTCCGGCCAGGCCTGGCACTGCGGCAAACTGCGGGCCGAGGCTCTTGACCACGATCTCGCGGCTGGCCGACAAACCGTCGACCTGAATGGCGAACGACTGCTCCTGCGAATGCACCAGCAGCACCGGCAGCGGCACGCTCAGGCCCAGCAAGCCAGGCCGTGCTGCGCCTTGCAGCAGCTCGCCGAGGTAGCGCAGGTCGTAGGTGAACCCGGCATAGGTGTAGCGCGGCGGATCGAGCTGGTAGCAGGCGTCCAGCTCCGCCGGTGGCACGCGCACCACGCCCTCGATGGTGTTCAGGCCGATGGCGTACTGCTCATCGCCCAGGTGCACCATCAGCGCCCGGTTCACCGACACGGTGAACGGCAGCCGAATCAGAAAACGCGCGCCCTTGCCCGGGCTGGACTCGATGCTCATCGAGCCTCCGAGTTGCTTGACCTCTTCGTGCACCACGTCCATGCCCAGCCCGCGCCCGGAGATCTGGGTGATCTTCTCGGCAGTGGAAAAGCCCGGCCGCAGAATGAACTGCAGCACTTCGTGGTCGCTGAGGGTGGCCTGCGGATCGAGCAGGCCGCGCTTGATGGCTTTCTTGCGCACCGCGTCGAGCGGCACGCCGTCGCCGTCGTCGCTCATCTCGATGACGATATCGGCACCTTCGTGCAGCAGGTTGAGGTGAATCGTGCCCTGCTCGGGCTTGCCCGCTGCGCGTCGCGCGGCGCCGGTTTCCAGCCCGTGGTCGACGGCGTTGCGCAGCATGTGTTCCAGCGGCGCGACCATGCGTTCGAGCACACTGCGGTCCAACTCGCCCTCGGCATTGCCCACCACCAGTTCCACCTGCTTGCCCAGCTCGCTCGCCACTTGGCGCACCACCCGCTGCAGGCGCGGCACCAGGCGCTCGAAGGGCACCATCAGGGTAGCGGTCAGGCCCTCCTGCAACTGGCTGTTGATCCGCGCCTGCTGCTGCAACAGGCCATGGGTGAGCTGGGCGCGCTGGCCGAGGGTTTCCTTGAGGTCGAGCAAGTCCGAGGCCGACTCGAACAGCGCCCGCGACAGCTGTTGCAGCTGCGAGTGGCGATCCATTTCCAGCGGGTCGAAATCTTCGTAGGCGTCGCCCTCGGCGGGGTGCCGGCTGAGGATGCCGCTCTGGGTTTCGTTGTCCAGGCGCAGCAACTGATCGCGCATGCGCTCCAGGGTGGTCTCCATTTCCACCAGGGCGAACTGCCCGTCGTTGACCTGCTGCTCGATGCGCCCGCGGATGATCGAGTGTTCGCTGGCCAGGTTGCCCAGTTCGTCGAGCAGCTCGGCATCGACCTTGACCATGTCGCCGGTGGGCCGCTCGTGGGGCGCTGCAGGGGCGTCGAGGGGGGGTGTTTCGCTGGCTGGGGTGCCGGCAGCGCTGTCGGTGAGCGCGGCGCTGGAGAAGTTGCGAATGTAGTCGATCAACGCCGTGGCGGCGTGCAGCGGCTGGCCCAGGCGCACGGCGTCGAGCATCTGTGCCAGGCGGTCGTGGCAGTTCTGCAGCAGGCTGAACAGCGCCGCGCTGGGCGGTAGGCGACCGGCGGCGAGCAGTTCGTAGAGAAATTCCAGCTCGTGGGCGAGGTCGCCGATGGCGCTGATCTGCACCATGCGCGCACCGCCCTTGAGGGTGTGCAGGTCGCGCAGCAGGGTTTCCGCTTCGGCGGTGTTGCGCGGCTCGGCCTGCCAGCGTGCCAGGGCCGTGGCGGCGCTTTCGACGATGTCCGAGCTTTCTTCGAGGAAAACATCCAGCAGCGCGGTGTCATCGGGCGTGTCATCCAGCGCGGGCGGGTCTGGAAGGTCTGGCGGCTCGGGAAGGTCGGGAACGTGCGGCACGTCTGGACGTTCTGGCGCAGGCAGGTCGGGCGCAGGTTCGCGGGTCAGTGCCAGTGCTTGCTCCTGGGTCAACGTCCGCACGCCTTGCGCACTCACCACACCCAGGCTGGCCGGGTCCAGCGCGTCTTGCAGGGCGCCGTGCAAATCCGCTAGCAACGCGCTGCGGCCGGTCACGGCCTGCCCTGCGGCCAGTTCGTCAAGCATGTCCAGCAGCGCAGCATGGGCTTCTTCGGCCAGGGCGAACACGCGCGCAGTGGGCGCCAGACTGCCCTCCTCCACCGCGCCGAGCAGGTCCAGCAGGGCCTCGCACACCTCGTCCAGCACCCACAGGTCTGCCAAGTGCGCCACATGGCCCAGCGCGGTCAGCTCACCGAGCAGTGCGTCGAGTACATCGCGCTGCGCCGGGTGCGCCTGCCAACGGGCCAGCAATGTTTCAGCGTCCTGCAGGTGGTCCATGGCCTCGCCCAGGAAGCGTCCGGTGGCCTCGGGATCACGCACGCCCCGCTGCGGCGTCTGCGCATCAACCTGCAGGCTCGCCAGGCGCGCATCGACGCGTTGTCGCAACTGTTCGATGAGTTCGCCAGCACCGCGCATGGGCTGCAACGGCGCCTGCTCGACGTGTGCCAGCGCCGCCTGCAACAACGCGCAGGCGGCGTGCAGTTGCTCCAGGTCTGCCGCCTGCAACGGCAGGTCGTGGGCCTGGTATTCGCGTGCCAGCCGGTCCAGCGCGGTGGCCAGTTCGGCTACCGGCAGCACGCCAGCCATGGCCGCGCTGCCTTTCAAGGTGTGCAACGCGCGCTGCAGGCCATCGCTGACCTGGGTGGGGGCACCGGCAGCGCCGTGCAGGAAATCTTCGACCGCTTTCACATGCCCCGCAGCTTCGCTGGCGAAAATGCTCAGCAGGCGCGGATCGAGGCCGTCGGGCTCACCCGCCGCCACGCGGGCGCTGGCCAGGGCATGCAGGTGGTCTGCCAGCACTTGGTTGTCAGGCGAGACCGGCGCATGGCCCGCCGCCACGTCAGCCAGCAGGTCAGGCAGGCGCACGAACACCTGCTGCAATGCCACCTGACACGCATGGCCCAGTTCGATGCGTCCTTCCAGCGCACGGTTGAGCAGGTGCTCGGCCCCCCAGGCCAGTGCCGCCAGGGCCTCAGCCTGAACCATCCGCCCGCTGCCCTTGAGCGTGTGCAATGCGCGGCGCAGGTCGATCAGCGCCTCGCGCGCGGTGTGATCGGCGCACCAGCGCCGCCATTCGCGCTCGACGGCCTGCAGCAACTGCGCGGCCTCTTCGAGAAAGACCTCGCGCAGCTCAGCGTCGATGCCATCGGCAGGCGGTAGGTGCTCGGCCTGGGCCGGCTCACGCTGGCACTGCACGCCCAACTGCGCCAAGTGCGTACAGGCCTGATCGAGCCAGGGCGCAGCGTCGGCCAAGGGGTCGGCCACGCGCCATTGCAGGTAGCATTCTGCTGCGCACAAGGCGTCGGCAAACTGCGCCAGCGCCTGCCGTTCAGGCGGCTGCGGCAACTGCCCGAGCCAACCTTGCACGTACGCCGCGCAGCCGGCAAACACCTCGGCCGCGGCCGGCAGCATGAGCATGCTCAGCGCCCCACGGACCTGCTGCAGCAAGCCGGGCAAGCCTTGCAGACGCTGCCAGGACCAGTCGCTGACCAGACAATCCTCGATCAGCTCCTTGACCTGCTGCACCACCGACAGCGATTCGTTCAGCACCTGCTGGCGGATCTCCAGCACATCGGAGCCCGGCAGGCTGGCGGGGTCGTTGTCTTCCAGCGGGCCGACCATGCCATTGAGCGTGGCCTCGACGTACAGCAGCGCACCGGCCACATCCATCAGCAGCGCATCGTCGACCACGCGCACGTTCTCGCTGACGCCCTGCAAGGCCAGCACCTGATCGATGATCACCCGGCGCGGCTGCTGGAAACCCAGCACGGCCAGGGTGTTGGCGATCTGTCGCAAGGGTGTGAGTACCGCATCGAGCTGCTCGCGGTCATGCCGGTCGCTGCGCACGAAGTGATCGAGCCGCTCCTTGATGCGCATCAGGTCATCGCACAGCGCGATCACCACCGAGCGCAGCGCGTCATGGCCGTGACCGGCCTGCAGGTGCTCGCGCCAGGTGCCCAGTGACAGGTCGAGGTCGGCCAGGTCGGCCGCCGCGCTCGGGCGCTCGCCGGCGCCGGTCAACAGGCTTTCCTGGGCCAGCGGCTCCAGGCCGCGGCAGTGACGCAACTGGTTGAGCAGCGGCAGCATCACCAGTGGCAGGTCGTGGCGCGCCCCACGCAGCCGATCGAGGTAGGCTGGTAGTTGCTCCAGACCGCGAAACAGTGCGCCCAGGCACTCGCCCTTGGGCGGCTCGGCGCTGGCGGCCAGTGCCGCGCCGAGCCATTGCATTTCCTCAGCCAGATGCGCTGCGCCGCGCAGCTCAAGCATGCTCAGGCAGCCATGGACCTGATGCAGGCTGTCGTTGAACACATGCATCGCCGCCGCCTCACCAGGCTCACGGGCGAAGGTTTCCAGCGCCTGGCGCGCGTTGCCCAGGCACTCCAGAAGGGCCGTCTTGGTCCAGGCCAGGGCGACGGTGTCGTGGCGTTCCAGGGCTATCGTGGCCGCTGCCATGCCGGCCTCCTCATGGCTGCGCCGCGTTTTCGGGCAAGGTGAAACCGGAGACCGAGCGGCGCATCTCGCTGGCCATGCGTGCCAGGTGGCGAATGCTGTCAGCGGTGGCCCCGGAGCCGGCCGAGGTCTGCGCGGTGATCTGCTGGATGACCGACATGGTGTGGGAAATCTGCCCCGCCGAGGACGTTTGCAGTTGGGCGGCGTCGGAGATGCTCAGAATCAGCTCGGCCAGGGTTTGCGACACCCCCTCGATTTCCGCCAGCGACACCCCGGCGTCCTGCGCCAGGCGCGCGCCGCGCACCACTTCGGCAGTGGTCTGTTCCATCGAGATCACCGCTTCGTTGGTGTCGGTCTGGATGGTGCGCACCAGCGCCTCGATCTGCCGCGTGGCCGAAGATGAACGCTCGGCCAGGCGCTGTACCTCGTCGGCGACCACGGCAAAGCCGCGCCCGGCCTCGCCGGCCAGTGAGGCCTGAATGGCGGCGTTGAGGGCCAGAATGTTGGTCTGCTCGGCGATGTCGTCGATCAGGCTGACGATGTCGCCGATCTCCTGGGACGACTCACCCAAGCGTTTGATGCGCTTGGCGGTGTCCTGAATCTGCTCGCGGATGTTGTCCATGCCCTGGATGGTGTTGTGCACCACCTCGTTGCCCTTGTTGGCGATGGCCACCGAACGCTCGGCGACCTTGGCCGATTCATAGGCGTGGCTCGACACGCGGTCGATCGACTCGACCATGTCGCCGACCGCCACCGACGCCTCGCTGATCTGCTCGGCCTGATGCTCGGAGGCCTTGGCCAACTGGCGGGCAGTGTTCTGTGTGTCCTGCACGGCCGCCGCGACCTGCTCGGCGCTGTGGTTGATGGTGGTCACCAGGTCACGCAGCTGGTCGACCGAGTAGTTGATCGAATCGGCGATGGCCCCGGTGAAATCTTCGGTGACCGACACGGTCACCGTCAGGTCACCGTCGGCCAGTTCTTCGATTTCATCGAGCAGGCGCATGATGGCCTGCTGATTGCGCTCGTTTTTTTGCGCGGTGTCGCGCAACTGGCGGCGCGTGGCACGCACCATGATCGAACCGATGAGGATGATCGAGGCCAGCGCCAGCAGGCCCAGGGCGTAGCCGCCGAGCGTGTAGGCGGTGCGTCCTGTGGCGAGGTTCTCGAAGCTGTTGGCCAGGTGCGAGGCTTCATCGAGCAGGGTCTGCGAGCCGCTGAAAATGTTCCCGGCAGCCTCGCGCACGCGCAACAGTTCGGGTGAGGTTTCGATGATTTCGTCCACCGAGCCTGCGACGAACTGGAACAGCTCGGCGATTTCCGCCAAGCGCATTCGCGCATCGGCGTCTTCGACGCGGCTGATCTGCAGATCGGCATTGCCATCGAGCATGCCCTGCAGCACCTGGCCGAAGCGGTTGGCGTCGCGGCCAAAGGTGGCGGCGGCCTGCGCCGTGGTGGCATCGCCGGCCAGCACCGTGTTCACCGACCCGAGAATGCGCTCGGCCAACAGCAACTGGCGCTGGGCGACCGCCACCTGGCTGGCCGGCGCGCCGCGCTTGAGAAGGATTTCCACGACCTTTTCGTACTCGACCTGCAACTGCGGCACGGTCTCGGCCAGGGTCGCGGCCACTTGGTGCAGCGACAGCACCGTCTGCTCACTGGACACGATCGCGTCGGTGTTGCGCCGCAGGCTCTCCCAGTCCTGATGCACGGCGGCCATTTCCTCGCGCACCGCTGCGGGCGCTGCCGGCAAGCCGGTGGCGTGGTCGCCATGGCGCAAATACCCCCAGCGGCGCTCGAAATCGTTGCGCGCATCGGACAGCAGCTTGAACGCCATTGCCTTGCCCGACGCCGCTTCCGTGGCGTTCTTGGCAATGCGCTGGGACAACACGCGCAGCTCGCCGGCATGGCCGATGTACTGTTTGTCGTAGGTCGACTGCGTGTTGAGGTAGGCGAAGTTGGCGAACAGCAGAATGATCGACAGGATCAGCACCACGAACATGACGGTGATCTGCGCACTGCTGCGGGTGCGCTGGGTCATCGGCGGTGGGCTGACGCCTGGGGTGGACTTGCTCACGAAGGCATCCTCTACAGCGCCACGTCAATGAAACCTGGCGCCTGGGCCAGGGTGAATGGGCTGAAAATCGCCCAGGTGCGCTCGCCAGGCACGCCAGGCTCGCCGGGAAAATGCCCCTGCACGAAGCGCGCGGCACTGCGCAGCAGCGGCTGCGGCGGCGCCAGTTGCAGGCTGGCGAGGGGAAAGTGCTGCAAGCCCAGGACCTCGTCGACCAGCAGGCCGACGAACAGGTCATCATGGTCGAGCACCATCACCCGCCGCTGCTTGCCGGCAGCCACCGGCCCAAGGTCGAGAAACGTCGACAGGTCCATCACCGGCAGCAGGCGCCCACGCAGGTTGGCCACGCCCACCACCCACGGCCGCACACCCGGTACGCGGCTGCTGCGGGGCTCGCGCAGCACCTCGGCCACCTCGCCCATGGGCGCGACGAACCACTGCCCGCCGATGCGAAAGCCGATGCCGCTCCAGTCTTGCAGGGGGCTGTCATCGAAGGGCTGGTCGGCCACCAGCAGCCGGCAACGCCGGTCGATGTCCAGCAGCAGCTCGAAGGCCGTCAGCGACGCGCCCTGGGGCCGGGTGGTCAAACCTGCAGCACGTGGTCGACGATGCTGAGCAGCGCCGCTTCGTCCACCGGCTTGGTGAGGAAGGCCTTCGCGCCTTGGCGTGTGGCCCAGATGCGGTCGGTTTCCTGGTCCTTGGTGGTCACCACGACCACCGGAATGTTGCAGGTTTCCGGGTCCTTGCTCAGCTGGCGGGTGGCCTGGAAGCCATTCATGCCCGGCATGACGATGTCCATCAGGACCACGTCGGGCTTTTCCTGGCGGGCCAGAGCGACGCCATCGGCACCGTTGTTGGCCTTGATCACCTGATGGCCGTGTTGCTCCAGCCAGTCGGTGAGTTTGTACATCTCGGTGGGCGAATCGTCGACAATCAGAACTCGGGCCATGCTGTTTCCCCATGTGGAACGTGCGAGGCCGCCATGTTCGGCGGCCTCAGGAGGCGTGTTGTGGCTGTTCGACGAACGCCGGCACATGGGCGCGGATGGCGTCGAGCAGCGCTTGCTTGCTGAAAGGCTTGGTGAGGAACTGATCAGAGCCCACCACGCGGCCGCGCGCCTTGTCGAAAACGCCGTCGCGTGATGACAGCAGGATCACCGGAATGTCCTTGAAGGCGCTGTTCTGCTTGATCACCGCGCACGTCTGATAGCCATCCAGGCGCGGCATCAGCACGTCGACGAAGATGATCTGCGGCCTGTGGTCGACAATCTTGGCCAGGGCATCGAAGCCGTCGCTGGCAGTGATCACCTCGCAGCCTGCCTCGCCGAGCAACAACTGGGCAGTGCGGCGGATCGTGCGTGAATCGTCGATCACCATCACCTTCAGGGGTTGTTCCATAAGTCGTACTACCGTGGCGGCTCGCTAGGCTCTGTTCGAAACAGTCTCGAGCGAAGGTTAGGCAAGGCCGATGGCGGCCCCGCAAAAGCAGCCCAGCAAGCGCAGTTTACTGGCGTAAATGAGCATTCCGACGGGGCCGGCCTTCCGGGCTGTTTTCAACGCAGCATCACTGAGTCTCAAGGCGTTTCAGACAGCGCCTGAGAGGCCGGCAGGCCACGCGAGCGAGCCGTTGGCGGGCTCGCTCGCAGCGCAGCGCTGGCGGCAGGATGCTGTGCGGCATTTTTAGCATACTCCGGGAGCCCGTTCCATCTGCCCACCCCTTGACCGAGCGCGCGTGCAGCGCCACCCTGAGCCACTTTTCACGAATCACCACGGCCCGTGTGCCGCCAAGAGGAACTACCCCATGAGCGTTCGTCTCGGGATTGTCATGGACCCCATCGTGTCCATCTCCTACAAGAAGGACAGTTCGCTGGCCATGCTGCTCGCCGCCCAGGCCCGCGGCTGGAGCCTGTTCTACATGGAGCAGGCCGACCTGTACCAGGGTGAAGGCCAGGCCCGCGCCCGCATGCGCCCACTGAAGGTGTTCGCCGACCCGGCGCGCTGGTTCGAGCTGGGCGACGAACAGGACAGCGCGCTGGCCGAGCTCGACGTGCTGCTGATGCGCAAGGACCCGCCTTTCGACATGGAGTTCGTCTACAGCACTTACCTGCTGGAGCAGGCCGAGCGTGAGGGTGTGCTGGTGGTCAACCGCCCGCAGAGCCTGCGCGACTGCAACGAGAAACTGTTCGCCACGCTGTTCCCGCAGTGCACCGCACCCACCCTGGTGAGCCGCCGCGCCGACATCATTCGCCAGTTCGCCGCCACCCATGGCGACGTCATCCTCAAGCCGCTCGACGGCATGGGCGGCGCCTCGGTGTTCCGTCATCGCCAGGGCGACCCGAACCTCTCGGTGATCCTCGAAACCCTGACCCAGCATGGCAAGCAGCAGATCATGGCGCAGGCCTACCTGCCGGCCATCGTCGACGGCGACAAACGCATCCTGATGATCGACGGCGAGCCGGTGCCCTACTGCCTGGCACGCATTCCGGCCAGCGGCGAAACCCGCGGCAATCTGGCCGCCGGTGGCCGTGGCGAAGCGCGCCCGCTGACCGAGCGCGACCGCTGGATCGCCGCCCAGATCGGCCCGACCCTGCGCGAAAAAGGCCTGTTGTTCGTCGGTCTGGACGTGATCGGCGACAGCCTGACCGAAATCAACGTCACCAGCCCGACCTGCATCCGTGAAATCGACGCAGCGTTCAACACCGATATCGGTGGCCAGTTGATGGACGCCATCGCCCGCCAGCTCGACGCCCGTTGAGCACCTGCACGCGGCGATGACGCGCAGTGGGGTATGATGCCGGTCCTTTTTCATCGCCCCACTGGCGCGTTGCGCACTTGCCGGATATTTGATGACGCTGTCTGCCGACATTCCCACCGACCTGCTGCCGCCGCGCGTTCGCCCGGCGGACCGGCTGGGTTTTACCCTGTTCCTGGCCGCCCTGCTGCACATCGCGCTGATCCTCGGGGTGGGCTTCAGCGTCAGCACGCCCACTGAAATCCGTCACACCATGGACTTCACCCTCTCGACCTTCAAGAGCGAGAAGGCGCCGGAAAAGGCAGACTTCCTGGCCCAGGACGACCAGCAAGGCAGCGGCACCCTGGAAAAGAAAGCGGTGCCCACCACCACCGAAGTGGCGCCGTTCCAGGACAGCAAGGTCAACAAGATCACCCCGCCACCGGCCGCGCGCCCTCATGTCGAGCCGCAGCCCGCCAAGGCAGTGGTCAGCACCAAGGCCCCGAAGGCGCAGAAAGTCGAGTCCAAGCCTACGCCGAGCAAACCGCAGCCCAAGCCCGTGGCGCCCACCCCTGCGTTCGACAGCTCGCAGCTCTCCAGCCAGATCGCCAGCCTGGAAGCCGAGCTGTCCCAGGAGCAGCAGCTGTACGCCAAGCGCCCGCGTATTCATCGCCTCAATGCCGCCTCCACAGCCCGCGACAAAGGCGCCTGGTACAAGGAAGACTGGCGCAAGAAGATCGAGCGCATCGGCAACCTCAACTACCCCGAAGAAGCTCGCAGCCAGAAGCTCTACGGCAGCCTGCGGCTGATGGTGTCGATCAACCGCGACGGCTCGCTGCACGAGGTGCTGGTGCTCGAGTCATCGGGGCAGCCGCTGCTCGACCAGGCCGCCCAGCGCATCGTGCGCATGTCAGCGCCGTTCGCACCCTTCACCGGTGACCTGGCTGAATTCGACCGCCTGGAAATCGTGCGGACCTGGCGCTTTGCCCGTGGGGATCGACTTTCAAGTAATTAACCAGGGCGTGCGACTGGCGATTCGCTTGTCAGCACCCCTGCCTGACGCCACACTACCGACCATGAAAAAGCACACACCGACTTACCTCAAGCATCAGTTCCTGATCGCCATGCCGCACATGGCCGACCCGAACTTTGCCCAGACCCTGACCTACATCGTCGAGCACAACGCCAACGGCGCGATGGGCCTGGTGGTGAATCGCCCGCAGGACCTCAACCTGGCGGACATCCTCGAGCAACTGCGTCCGGATGAAGAGGCGCCGCTCGGGACCCTGCACATGCCCATCTACCTGGGCGGCCCGGTGCAAACCGACCGAGGCTTCGTGCTGCACAGCTCGGAATGCAGCTATCAGGCCACCGTCGAGCTGCCCGGTCTGTCGCTGAGCACCTCCCAGGACGTGCTGTTCGCCATCGCCGCCGGCACCGGCCCGCAGCAGAGCCTGATCACCCTCGGCTACGCGGGCTGGGAAGCCGGCCAGCTGGAAGAGGAGCTGGCTGACAACGCCTGGCTCAACTGCCCGTTCAATGCCGACATCCTCTTTGCCACGCCCAGCGAACTGCGTCTGCAGGCAGCGGCGAGCAGCCTGGGTGTCACCCTCAGCCTGCTCACCAGCCAGGCAGGCCACGCCTGATGGCCGAGTTGCGTCTGTTGCTCGGCTTCGACTACGGCACCAAGCAGATCGGCGTTGCGGTTGGCCAGGTCATCACCGGTCAGGCCCGCGAGCTGTGCACGCTCAAGGCGCAGAACGGCGTGCCCGACTGGGCCCAGGTCGAAAAGCTGGTCGCTGAATGGAAACCCGACGCCATCGTCGTCGGCCTGCCGCTGAACATGGATGGCACGCCCAGCGAGATGAGCGCCCGCGCAGAGAAATTCGCCCGGCGCCTGAACGGCCGATTCAACCTGCCCGTGCACACCCATGACGAGCGCCTGACCACCTTCGAGGCCAAAGGCGAACGCCTGGCCCGCGGCGGTCAGCGCGGCAGTTACCGCGACAACCCGGTCGATGCCATTGCCGCAGCCCTGCTGCTGCAGGGCTGGCTGGAGGCCAATACCTAACCGCTTTGCCGCCGGCCATGGCCGGCATCCGCCAAGGAGTCCGCAATGAGCCTTCCCGATCCTGCCGCGCTGATCCGGCAGATGGCCACCGACCTACGCGCCCACCTCACCCGTCGTCACATCAGCGAGCCGCGTTTCATCGGCATCCGTACCGGTGGTGTGTGGGTGGCCCAGGCGCTGCAACAGGCACTGGGCGATGCCAGCCCCCTGGGCACCCTGGACGTGTCGTTCTACCGCGATGACTTCAGCCAGAACGGCCTGCACCCACAGGTGCGCCCCTCGGAGCTGCCGTTCGAGATCGAAGGCCAGCACCTGGTGCTGATCGATGACGTGTTGATGAGCGGGCGGACCATCCGCGCCGCACTCAACGAGCTGTTCGACTACGGTCGCCCAGCCAGCGTGACCTTGGTCTGCCTGCTGGACCTGGACGCCGGCGAACTGCCGATCCGCCCTAACGTGCTCGGCGCCACGCTGTCCCTGGCTGCAGACCAACGCATCAAACTGACCGGCCCCGCCCCGCTCGCCCTCGAGCGCCAGGACCTCGCCACCGTTTCCGCCCTTTAAGAGCCCCCCGATGACGCCACTCGACGCCAAGCGCCCGCTGCAGCTCAACGACCAGGGCCAGCTGCGCCATTTTCTGTCCCTGGATGGCCTGCCGCGCGACCTGCTGACTGAAATCCTCGACACCGCCGACTCGTTTCTCGAAGTCGGTGCGCGTGCCGTGAAGAAGGTGCCGCTGCTGCGCGGCAAGACCGTGTGCAATGTGTTCTTCGAGAACTCCACGCGCACGCGCACCACTTTCGAGCTGGCCGCCCAGCGGCTGTCGGCCGACGTGATCAGCCTGAACGTCTCCACCTCCTCCACCAGCAAGGGCGAGACGCTGTTCGACACCCTGCGCAACCTGGAGGCCATGGCGGCGGACATGTTCGTGGTGCGCCACTCCGACTCGGGCGCTGCGCACTTCATCGCCGAGCACGTCTGCCCTGAGGTGGCGGTGATCAACGGCGGCGACGGCCGCCACGCGCACCCGACCCAGGGCATGCTCGACATGCTCACCATCCGCCGTCACAAGGGCAGCTTCGAGAATCTCTCGGTGGCCATCGTCGGCGACATCCTGCATTCGCGCGTGGCGCGTTCGGACATGCTCGCGCTCAAGGCGCTGGGCTGCCCGGACATCCGCGTGATCGGCCCGAAAACTCTGATCCCGATCGGTATCGAGCAGTACGGTGTGAAGGTCTATACCGACCTCAGCGAAGGCCTGAAAGACGTCGACGTCGTGATCATGCTACGCCTGCAACGTGAGCGCATGACCGGCGGCCTGCTGCCGAGCGAGGGCGAGTTCTACCGCCTGTTCGGCCTGACCACCGCACGCCTGGCAGGCGCCAAGCCCGACGCTATCGTCATGCACCCCGGGCCGATCAACCGCGGCGTGGAGATCGAATCGGCCGTGGCCGATGGCAGCCACTCGGTGATTCTCAACCAGGTCACCTACGGCATCGCCGTGCGCATGGCCGTGCTGTCCATGGCCATGAGCGGACAGAACACGCAACGTCAACTCGACCAGGAGCCTGCGCAGTGAGCCTCAGCCAGTTCATCGGCCGCATCACCGCGCCACCGACGGCCATCAGCGCGCACAACACCCCACGTCAACTCGACCAGGAGAACGCTCTGTGAGCCTCAGCATTCTTGGCGCCCGCCTGATCGACCCAAGCAGCGGTCTGGATCAGGTCACCGATCTGCACATCGACGCCGGGCGCATCGTTGCCATCGGCGCTGCACCGGCCGGCTTCACCGCCAGTCGCACCGTTCAAGCGGACGGCCTGGTGGCCGCGCCGGGTCTGGTAGACCTGTCCGTGGCGCTGCGCGAACCCGGCTACAGCCGCAAAGGCACCATCGCCAGCGAAACCCGTGCCGCGGTCGCCGGTGGCGTGACCAGCCTGTGCTGCCCGCCACAGACGCGTCCGGTACTGGATACCTCGGCTGTTGCCGAACTGGTGCTGGACCGCGCCCGCGATGCTGGCAACGCCAAGGTCTACCCCATCGGCGCGCTGACCCGCGGCCTGGAAGGCGAACAACTGGCCGAGCTGGTCGCCCTGCGCGACACCGGTTGTGTGGCGTTCGGCAACGGCTTGAACGAGCTGGCCAGCAACCGCACGCTGGCGCGTGCGCTCGACTACGCCGCCACCTTCGACCTGAGCGTGGTGATCCATTCCCAGGACCGTGACCTGGCCCAGGGCGGCCTGGCCCACGAAGGTCCGATGGCCAGCTTCCTGGGCCTGGCAGGCATTCCGGAAACGGCAGAAACCGTGGCGCTTGCGCGCAACCTGCTGCTGGTGGAACAAACCGGCGTGCGTGCGCACTTCAGCCAGATCACCAGCGCCCGCGGCGCCGAGCTGATCGCCCAGGCCCAGGCCCGCGGGCTGCCGGTCACGGCAGACGTTGCCCTGTACCAGTTGATCCTCACCGACCAGGCGTTGCGCGATTTCTCCAGCCTTTACCACGTACAGCCGCCGCTACGCACCGCGGCTGATCGTGATGGGCTGCGCGCGGCGGTCAAGGCCGGCGTGATCAAGGCGATTTCCAGCCATCACCAGCCACACGAACGCGACGCCAAGCTGGCGCCGTTCGGCGCCACCGAGCCTGGCATCAGCAGCGTCGAGCTGCTGCTGCCGCTGGCCATGACCCTGGTGGCAGACGGCCTGCTTGACCTGCCCACCCTGCTCGCGCGCCTCACCAGCGGCCCGGCACAGGCCCTGCGTCTGCCCGCTGGCGAGCTGAAAGTCGGTGCTGCAGGGGACGTGGTGCTGTTCGATGCGCAGGCCTCGACGGTGGCCGGTGAGCAGTGGTATTCCCGTGGGCAGAACTGCCCGTTCGTCGGGCACTGCCTGCCAGGAGCGGTGCGGTACACGGTGGTGGATGGGCGGGTGTGTCACGAGGGGTAAGGAACATCCAAGGGCTGCTCGGCAGCCCTTTTTTCCAGGGCAGGTCGCAACGTCGGCCTGGCCGAAAGCGTCATCCTTCACGCGTTTTTGGTGACATTGAGCCGCTCAGAACAACGCGACGCGCATGCTATGCTCAGCGACTCTTTCGCTCCCACCGAGGCCTGTGCCTACAGGGATGTAGGCTATGCACATCAAATCATTGCGACTTCAAAATATCGGTCGTTTCAAATCGCTGGAATTGTCTTTTGATCAGCCCACTGGCGAGCCTGCCAAAGTTGTGGTGTTGGTAGGCAATAACGGCGCTGGCAAGACATCCATTCTGAAATCCTTGGCGACATCGCTTGGGTGGTTTGTGGCAAGATTGCGGTCGGAGAGAGGCTCTGGCAGC
Organism: Pseudomonas gebzensis; assembly: GCF_034427815.1. Lineage (NCBI taxonomy): Bacteria > Pseudomonadati > Pseudomonadota > Gammaproteobacteria > Pseudomonadales > Pseudomonadaceae > Pseudomonas > Pseudomonas gebzensis. Next base: position 266,843 of record NZ_JAXQNS010000007.1, on the reverse strand, counting down.
AGTCTCAAAGTTGAAAGCATCAATAACCTGGAAAACGTATCATCCGTTGAAATCGAAGTTCAGGGTGAATACCCCCCAAAAAGCCAAGGGTCGACACTGCGCTGGAAACTTAGTCGCGCCCGGCCAGGCAGTGTTGGCGGCGAAAGTAGCAATCTTTCCGGCGCCACCCATTTAGCAAAACGCTATCGCGACAAAATTAATCTAGCCATCTCGAGCAGCCTTCCCTTGGTTGCGTTCTATCCTGTGGAACGCTCGGTGATCGATGCACCCTTGAAGCCGCGTCAGAAGCTTCAGTATCCACAACTTTCGGGTTATGAAGGTTTCTCTGAGGACTCGGTTGATTTCAGCAAGTTTTTTGAGTGGTTCAGGGATCGGGAGGATCAAGAGAATGAGATCAGTGCGACCCGTGTCGATCATCGCGCACTGGCTGAATCCCTATCGACAGCCCAAGCAGCCCTGCTCAATAGTCAAAGATCTTCCAATGAAGATTATGATCAAGCCATCGAGAACTTTAAGAGTCTGATTGAAAACGTTAGCGATCTTATTAAAAAAGATTCCGAGGCAAAAAACACACAGCACAGCAAACTCGAAGACAACCAGCTCAATGCCGTACGTTCTGCCATTGAGCAGTTCATGCCGGGCTTTTACATCAGGGTCAAACGGCGTCCGACGTTGCAGATGCTGGTGGATAAAGGCGAACAAACCCTCGACATCCTTCAACTGTCGCAGGGCGAAAAGTCGTTGATGGCATTGGTTGGCGATATCGCTCGCAGATTGTCCATCCTCAACCCCGGACTGAACAACCCGCTGCAAGGACACGGGGTGGTTCTGGTTGACGAAATCGACATGCACCTGCATCCAAAATGGCAGCGGGGTGTGGTTGAGCAACTCACCAGAACCTTCCCCAACTGCCAGTTTGTACTGACCACTCATTCCCCGCTGGTCATCAGCGACAGCCCCAACATGCTGGTGTTTTCGCTAGACCATGGCGTGGTAAGCGCGGTAACGCCGCAGTACGGTCAGGATGCCAACTCGGTGCTGCTGGATGTCATGGATACACCCATCCGCAACGCTGAAATCGAAAATGACCTCAACGATCTTTTCGACGCCATTCAGGACGGGCAACTGGATCAAGCCCGGGAAATGATCGCGGGCCTTGAAGCGTTGATTCCGGCGACCAATATGGAGCTCACCAAAGCGAAGCTGATGCTGAGGAAGCAGGAGCTGCGCCTTGAAAAAAATCACTAAATCCGATGAGCCCGACGCCCTTGTAGCGTGGCGCGCCCACCATCCAGGCAAACGCTACGAAGCGCTTGGCCCCCTCGAGCGCTCAGCGATCAGGGCGTCCTGCGCAGTCGAGCAATTCTACCTATGCGCCTATTGCTGCCAGTCCATTAGCGGCCAAGCGTGCGACACGGTTAACGAACATTTGCTGCCACGCCACACTCATCATCACCTGAGTCTGGACTACTCCAATATCGTGGCAAGCTGCACGACCCAAGGACAATGCGACGCTGCGCACGCCCACCAGACGTTCTCTCTGACACCGCTCATGGATGAATGCGAATCAGAGCTGAAGTTTCGGATCAGCGGATGCCTCGAAGGCACTACGGAGCGAGCGAGGGAAACGATTCGCGTCCTGAACCTGGGCGATCACGAGCGCAACAACAGATCATTGGTCGAAAAACGCAAACAGCTTTCCCATGCCTTGATGTTCACCAACGGCCTTGATCCCAATGCCCCGCTTGAGGACGACGAGCTCTTGCAGGCGCTCATCGAGGACCTTGATGAACCTGTCGAAGGCAGGCTCGCGCCGTTCATGCCTGTTGTCATCAATATATTGAAGAGCTGGCTAGCCTCCTGAGAGAGGCCCCTGGCTTTCCGGCTCACTGAGAACAGCCTTCGCTGCCCAGACCCGATCACCCTGTCGGATCGGGTTGAAATCCTCCCCCCCACCCCCATATCAGTTCCCATCAGGCATTTTCGCCCCCGCTGCATGGAGACGTCCCCCTTGACTACCATCGTTTCAGTTCGCCGCCACGGCAAAGTCGTCATGGCTGGCGACGGCCAGGTGTCCCTCGGCAATACCGTGATGAAAGGCAACGCCAAGAAGGTCCGTCGCCTGTACCACGGCCAGGTGATTGCGGGCTTCGCGGGTGCCACTGCCGATGCCTTCACCCTGTTCGAGCGTTTTGAAGGTCAGCTGGAGAAGCACCAGGGCCACCTGATCCGCGCCGCCGTAGAGCTGGCCAAGGAGTGGCGTACCGACCGTACCCTCAGCCGCCTGGAAGCCATGCTCGCCGTGGCCAACAAGGACGCTTCGCTGATCATCACCGGCAACGGTGACGTGGTCGAACCCGAAGACGGTCTGATCGCCATGGGTTCCGGTGGTGCCTTCGCCCAGGCCGCTGCGCGCGCCTTGTTGAACAAAACCGACCTGGGCGCTCGCGAGATCGCCGAAACCGCACTGCACATCGCCGGCGACATCTGCGTATTCACCAACCACAACCTGACCATCGAGGAGCAGGACCTGGCCGAGTGATCAGCTGTTCTGGCGCCCAGCCCCGGTGGCTGGGTTTTTCCACGCTGAAACACCGTGCACAAGGACCATCATTCTTATGTCCATGACCCCCCGCGAAATCGTCCACGAACTCAACCGCCACATCATTGGCCAGGATGACGCCAAGCGCGCCGTCGCCATCGCCCTGCGCAACCGCTGGCGGCGCATGCAACTGCCCGAAGAACTGCGCGCGGAAGTCACGCCCAAGAACATTCTCATGATCGGCCCGACCGGCGTCGGCAAGACCGAGATCGCCCGCCGCCTGGCCAAGTTGGCCCATGCGCCGTTCATCAAGGTCGAGGCCACCAAGTTCACCGAGGTCGGCTATGTCGGCCGTGACGTCGAATCGATCATCCGTGACCTGGCCGACGCCGCGCTGAAACTGCTGCGCGAGCAGGAAATCGTTCGCGTGCGCCATCGTGCCGAGGACGCCGCCGAAGACCGCATCCTCGACGCCCTGCTGCCCCAGGCGCGGGTCACCAGTTTCAGCGAGGAAGCGGCGCAGACCAGCACCGATTCCAACACCCGCCAGCTGTTCCGCAAGCGCCTGCGCCAGGGCGAGCTGGACGACAAGGAAATCGAGATCGAGGTGGCCGAGTCGGCCGGTGTCGAAATCGCTGCCCCGCCAGGCATGGAAGAGATGACCAACCAGTTGCAGAGCCTGTTCGCCAACATGGGCAAGGGCAAACGCAAGTCGCGCAAGCTCAAGGTCAAGGAAGCGCTCAAGCTGGTCCGCGATGAAGAAGCCAGCCGCCTGGTCAACGAAGAAGAACTCAAGGCCAAGGCCCTCGAGTCGGTCGAGCAGCACGGCATCGTGTTCATCGACGAGATCGACAAAGTGGCCAAGCGCGGCAATGTCGGCGGCGCCGACGTGTCGCGTGAAGGTGTACAGCGCGACCTGCTGCCGCTGATCGAGGGCTGCACCGTCAACACCAAGCTGGGCATGGTCAAGACCGACCACATCCTGTTCATCGCCTCCGGCGCGTTCCACTTGAGCAAACCGAGCGATCTGGTGCCCGAGCTGCAAGGCCGCCTGCCGATCCGCGTGGAACTCAAGGCCCTGACCCCCGAAGATTTCGAGCGCATCCTGCAAGAGCCGCACGCGTCGTTGACCGAACAGTACCGCGAGCTGCTCAAGACCGAAGGCCTGAACATCGAGTTCGTCGACGAAGGTATCAAGCGTCTGGCCGAGATCGCTTATCAGGTCAACGAGAAAACCGAGAACATCGGTGCTCGCCGCCTGCACACGTTGCTGGAGCGTCTGCTCGAGGAGGTGTCGTTCAGTGCCGGTGACCTGGCCAGCAGCCACACCGACGCGCCGATTCGTATCGATGCGGCGTACGTGAACAGCCACCTGGGTGATCTGGCGCAGAACGAAGATCTGTCGCGCTACATTCTGTAAGCGTGTTGCTGTAAGCGTGTCGATAATGCCAAGGGCCGCTGCTGCGGCCCTTGGCGTTTTCGCAGAGGCGTTCGTAAAGCCTGCCTTGGCGCTGCCCGCGCCTGCACATCAAGGCCGTTCGTGGCCAAGACCCGGTACATTCTCACCGCTGCCACCGCGTGGCCTGCACCGCTGGAGCGCTTGAATCTGCCCAGCCAAACCCCGAAGCTTGGCCATCCGCTTCTCCAGAGACCGCTGCCATGCCGCGCATGCCCACCGCCATCAACCTGCACAAAGCCTCCAAGACCCTGTCGCTGACCTATGCACCAGGCGAGGTGTATCACCTGCCGGCCGAGTTTTTGCGGGTGCACTCGCCGTCGGCCGAGGTGCAGGGCCATGGCAAGCCGATCCTGCAGTTCGGCAAGCTCGGCGTGGGCCTGGTGGGCCTGGAGCCAGCAGGCCAGTACGCGTTGAAGCTGATCTTCGATGATGGCCACGACAGCGGCCTGTTCACCTGGGAGTACCTGGAGCAGTTGTGTCTGCGTCAGGAGGCGTTGTGGGAGGACTATCTGGAAACCCTGCGGCTGGCGGGCAAGACCCGCGATCCTGCGCAGTCGGTGGTCAAGCTGATGCTGTAGTTCAGCCGCGGTGGGTTGCCCGCCTGCTGGGTAAGCCTTGTGCACGCGGTCTGGACGCAGTTGTTGGCAGAGCGCTGGCGTCGTTTCCCTTGAGGGCCGGCCCCTGCCGATTCAGGGGTGCGACAGGTCAGCCTGTGCCGCGCAGGTGCCTGCAACACCGTGCGCCGAACGGGTAACGGGGCCGGTCTGTGTTTACCGGGGGCTGACGGGCATATCGGGGCAAGGCAGAAGCTCGCCAAGGCCGGTGAGTCAAGTGATCGGGGCTGCTTTGCGTCCCACTGCGGCTGCAAGGCAGCCCGACTGATTACAAAGCGGCTCAACTGACTGGCATCAGGGATGCAGCCGGGTAGTTTCAGAAGACGTGGCAGGCGCTGTACGCAACGCTCAGGGCACGAGCGCCTGAGGCCATTGCGTACGCCAGGCCGTTGCGTGCGCGCCGATCAGACCAGGGCCTTGTCCAGCGCCCGCTCGATCTCACCTTCGATGGTGCCGCTCATCATCGACAGCATCATGCCCAGCTTGAGGTCCACGCGGATCGACTCGTCACCGATGTGCACGCTGCCCTTGGCGCCGCTGCGGGCGATGTCGACGCGATCACCCTGCCAGTTGGCCTCGAGGTCGTACTTGCTGGAGAGCTTTTCCACCAGGGCTTGCGCCTTGGCACGCGCGGCTTCGCGGCCGAGGCTGTGTTTGCGTTCAACGCTGATCTGGGTCATGCAGACGGTCCTGACGGTGAGACATGCTGGGCATTATGCCCGCCCCTGCCCCATGGCACACCCTGCCAAGACAAATCCGCCCGTTCACCCTAGAATGGCGGTAATTTTTCCCCGGTGAAGCGATATGAACGATCAGCGCAAAGGCGAAGCCGCCGAACCCACCACGCATTTCGGCTACAGCGACGTACCAGAGAGCCAGAAAGCGAAGAAAGTCGCCGAGGTGTTCCACTCCGTCGCCGCCAAGTACGACTTGATGAACGACGTGTTGTCCGGCGGCATGCACCGCTTGTGGAAACGCTTCACCATCGAGCTGTCGGGCGTGCGCACCGGCAACCGTGTGCTCGACATCGCTGGCGGCACCGGTGACCTGGCCGCCAAGTTTTCGCGCCTGGTCGGCCCCACTGGCCAGGTGGTACTCGCCGACATCAACGAATCCATGCTCAAGGTCGGCCGTGATCGCCTGCTCGACCGCGGTGTGGCCGGCAATATCGAGTTCGTCCAGGCCGACGCCGAGAAGCTGCCGTTCCCGGACAACCACTTCGATTGCGTGACCATCGCCTTCGGCCTGCGCAACGTCACCCATAAAGACGATGCCATTCGCTCGATGCTGCGCGTGCTCAAGCCCGGTGGCCGCCTGCTGGTGCTGGAGTTTTCCAAGCCGACCAACAAGCTGATGTCCAAAGCCTACGACGCCTACTCGTTCGCCTTCATGCCGCTGGCCGGCAAGCTGATCAGCAATGACTCGCAAAGCTATCGCTACCTGGCCGAATCGATCCGCATGCACCCGGATCAGGAAACCCTGAAAAGCATGATGGTCGAGGCCGGCTTCGACCGCGTCACCTACCACAACATGACCAGCGGCATCGTGGCGGTGCACCGGGGAATCAAGCCCTGATGCTGCTGGCCGGGGTGCTCGCCAGCGTCGAGCATGGCCTGAACCGTGTCCTGCGCATGGACAGCACGGCGTTGCCGCGTCTGGCGGGGTTGGAAGGCAAGGTCATCGCCATCGACTGCCAGCAGCCATCGCTGAAGGTGTTCATCTTGCCCGATGAAGACGGCCTGATGCTGGCCGGCCATTGGGAAGGTGACGTGCACTGCACGCTGCGTGCACCGGCCAGCAGTCTGGTACGCCTGGCCTTGAGCGCCAACAAGACCGCCGTGCTGCACAGCCCTGAGGTCGAGTTGCATGGCGACAGCGCCGCGCTGCTCGACCTCTTCGGCGTGCTGCAGGACCTGGAGTTGGACTGGCAATACGAAGTGTCCCGCTGGCTTGGCCCGGTCGCCACCTCGTTGCTGGCCGGTCACGTGCGCACCCGCACGCGCTGGACCCGCCAGGGCCTGGCGCGTTTCAGCCAGAACCTGTCCGATTATTTGGCCGAAGAATCGCGCACCCTGGTGGGCAAGCGCGAAGCCGAGGCGGCGTTCAGCGAGCTCGACGCGCTGAAGGTCGACCTCGACCGACTCGAGGCGCGCATCCGCCGCCTTTCCCGACCCTCTGATATCAGCGATAACGCATGAAGCTGCTCGCCGTCCGCCGTCTGTTTCGCATCCAGCGCGTGGTGATCCGCTACCGCCTCGATGACCTGCTGTTCTCGATGCCTCTGCCCTGGTGGCTGATGAGCCTGCGCCTGCTGATGCCGTGGCGCTGGCTGCCACGCAAGCCGGCCGAAGCCTCGCGCGGTGCGCGCCTGCGCATGGCCCTGCAAGACCTCGGGCCGATCTTCATCAAGTTCGGCCAGTTGCTCTCGACCCGGCGCGACCTGCTTCCCACCGATGTGGCCGACGAGTTGATGCTGCTGCAGGACCGCGTGCCACCGTTCGACCCCAAACAGGCCGTGGAGCTGATCGAATCGCAGCTGGGCGGGCGCATCGGCGAGGTGTTCAAGCGTTTCGACGTCGAGCCGCTGGCCTCGGCCTCCGTGGCCCAGGTGCACGCCGCTCAGCTCAAAACCGGTGAGCAGGTGGTGGTCAAGGTGGTGCGCCCAGGCTTGAAGCAGGTCATCGCCCAGGATCTGGCCTGGCTGTTCCTGATCGCCAAGGCGGCTGAACGGCTGTCGGCCGACGCCCGCCGCCTGCACCCGGTCGAAGTGGTCGGCGACTATGAAAAGACCATCTACGACGAGCTCGACCTGCTCCGCGAAGCGGCCAACTCCAGCCAGCTGCGGCGCAACTTCGAGGGTTCCGAACTGATGTACGTGCCGCAGGTGTACTGGGACTACTGCCGGCCCAAAGTGCTGGTCATGGAACGCATCTACGGCATTCCGATCACCGACATGGCCACGCTCGCTGACCAGCGCACGGACATGAAACTGTTGGCCGAGCGCGGCGTGGAAGTGTTCTTCACCCAGGTCTTTCGCGACAGCTTCTTCCATGCCGACATGCACCCGGGCAACATTTTCGTCAGCACTGTGCACCCGTGGAGCCCGCAGTACATCGCCATCGACTGCGGCATCGTCGGCAGCCTGACCGATGAAGACCAGGACTACCTGGCGCGCAACCTCATCGCCTTCTTCAAGCGTGACTACCGCCGCGTCGCGCAGCTGCACATCGATTCGGGCTGGGTCCCGGCGCACACCAAGGTCAACGAATTCGAGGCGGCCATTCGCACCGTGTGCGAGCCGATCTTCGAAAAGCCGTTAAAGGATATTTCCTTCGGCCATGTGCTGATGCGCCTGTTCCAGACCGCGCGGCGCTTCAATATGGAAGTCCAGCCGCAACTGGTGCTGTTGCAGAAGACGCTGCTCAACGTCGAGGGCCTGGGCCGTCAGTTGTACCCGGAGCTCGACCTGTGGAGCACGGCCAAGCCCTACCTGGAACGTTGGATGCGCCAGCGCATGAGCCCAAAAGCGGTGCTGAGCAACGTCTACAGCCAGGTCGAGCAGTTGCCGCACCTGGCCAACATGACCCGCGACCTGCTCGAACGCCTGTCGCAACCGCACCTCAAAGACCCGCAGTTGCCCCGACAACGCCACCAGGGCGACCACTGGGCCCTGCGCCTGCTCGGCGCCGGCCTGCTGGGCGGCGGTGCAACCCTGGCGGCCGGCGCCGCCAGCCTCACGGCACCGGCGGTGTGGCCTGCGTATCTGATGCTGGCTGCCGGGTTGTACCTGATCGTGCGTCGATAGCCAGCGGTGGCGACGGCTGGCACACTAGATTCAGACAACGCCTGAGCCGCGTAGGCAGCCCTGCCGGGTAAAGCGCCGCTGGCGCGCCTCGTTCCCAAGGCACCAGGCGTGCTCTGGCCGCGACCGATGTACAAGGCCCGCGCACTTTCGCGGGCCTGTTTTGGAGTGAGAGATGAAAGACTGGTTGGACGAGATCAACTGGAACAGCGACGGGCTGGTACCGGCCATCGCCCAGGACCACAAGAGCGGTCGGGTGCTGATGATGGCCTGGATGAACCGCGAAGCCCTGGCCCTGACCGCCACCGAACAGCGCGCCATCTACTGGTCACGCTCGCGTGGCAAGCTGTGGCGCAAGGGCGAAGAATCCGGGCATGTGCAGAAGCTGCATGAAATGCGCCTGGACTGCGACGCCGACGTGATCATCCTGAGGGTCGAGCAACTGGGCCAGATCGCCTGTCATACCGGTCGGGAAAGCTGTTTCTACCGCGTCTACGGGAACGGTCAATGGACCACTGTCGATCCGGTACTCAAAGACCCGCACGCCATCTACCAGGCAGGACACTGACATGAGCGACACCCTCACCCGTCTCGCTGAAGTGCTCGAGGCCCGCAAACACGCCGCGCCCGACAGCTCCTACGTGGCCAGCCTGCACCACAAGGGCTTGAACAAGATTCTGGAAAAGCTGGGCGAAGAATCGGTGGAAACCATCATTGCCGCCAAGGATGCCGCCCTCAGCCATGACTGCAGCGACGTCATCTATGAAACCGCCGATCTGTGGTTCCACAGCCTGGTGATGCTCAGCGCGCTGGGCCAGCACCCGCAGGCCGTCCTGGACGAGCTGGAGCGCCGCTTCGGCCTGTCCGGGCATGACGAGAAAGCGGCGCGCGCGCCGTCTGCCTGACGCCTGCCTGCCATGGCCTCGGTCTGGCCTGGCCGCAAACCGATAGACAGGGGCCTTCACCCGCACCTGTGTGGCACAACCGATACGCCTGTCACTGGAGTACGTAATGGGTATTTTCGACTGGAAACATTGGATCGTCCTGCTGATCGTGGTCGTGCTGGTGTTCGGCACCAAGAAACTCAAGAACCTGGGTGGTGACCTGGGTGAGTCGATCAAGGGCTTTCGCAAGGCCATGAGCGACGAGGAGCACAAGCCCGCCGAGTACACGCCGCCACCTGCGCCACCGGTGCAGACCGTCCAGCCCGTGCCTTCGGTACACACGGCCCAGCCCGTGCAGAACGCCCAGCCCGTACCGCCGGTACACACGCCACAGCCTGTGCAGAACGCCCAGCCCGTACCGCCGGCACACACGCCACAGCCTGTGCAGAACGCCCAGTCCGTACCACCGGTACACACGCCACAGCCCGTGCAGAACGCCCAGCCGGTACCCCCCGTGCAACCAGCCCCTGCCCAGCCGACCGTCGTTCAACCACCCTTGCCGCCTGTCGAGGCCGCGCCTGCCCCTGCGCAGCCTTATGCGCCGGTCAATCCGGGCCAGACCCTCGAGGGCCAGGCCACGCCGGTCCAAGAGCCGCAGCGGAAAGACTGACCCATGTTCGGTATCAGCTTCGGTGAACTCTTGTTGGTAGGCCTGGTGGCGCTGCTGGTCCTGGGCCCTGACCGCCTGCCCGGCGCGGCGCGCACGGCAGGGTTGTGGATCGGCCGCCTCAAACGCAGCTTCAACAGCATCAAGATGGAAGTGGAGCGCGAGATCGGCGCCGATGACATCCGTCGCCAGCTGCACAACGAACACATCCTGGCGATGGAGCAGGAGGCCCGGCGCATTCTCGATCCGAAGGCATCGGCGCCTGCCGAGCCTGCCGATGCACCGCCTGCCGCGCCAGCAGATGCGACACCGCCCGCAGCCCCTGTGACCGAGCCACCCCTGCATTCCGCGCCAACCGGAGCGCCGGCCCGGCCTGACCAGGCAGCGTCCACACCTTCGCTCTCGCTCGACAAGCCCGCAGCGACCGCGCCTGCCCTTCCCGAACCGCCACAGCCGCCACGAGCCCCATGAGCGAACTTCCCGACCACGACCAGCCCATGCCGCTGGTATCGCACCTGACCGAACTGCGAACCCGCCTGCTGCGCTGCGTCGCGGTGATCTTCGTGATCTTCATCGGCCTGTTCTCCTTCGCCCAGCAGATCTACACCCTGGTCTCGGCGCCGCTGCGCGACCACCTGCCGGCCAACGCCACGATGATCGCCACCGATGTGGCCTCGCCGTTCCTGACGCCTTTCAAGCTGACCATGATCGTCTCGCTGTTCCTGGCGATGCCGTTCATTCTCCAGCAGGTCTGGGGTTTCATCGCTCCGGGGCTGTACCGCCATGAAAAACGTATCGCCATTCCATTGCTGGTCTCCAGCATCGTGCTGTTCTATGCCGGCATGGCCTTCGCCTACTTCCTGGTCTTCCCGCTGATTTTCAGCTTCTTCGCCGCTGCCACCCCCGAAGGCGTGTCGATGATGACCGACATCGCCAACTACCTCGATTTCGTCATGACCCTGTTCTTCGCCTTCGGCGTGGCGTTCGAGATTCCGGTCGCCGTGGTGCTGCTGGTGTGGATTGGCGTGGTCGATGTGAAGTACCTGAAGAAGATCCGCCCATACGTGATCATCGGCTGCTTCGTGGTGGGCATGGTCCTGACCCCGCCGGACATCTTCTCGCAGACCTTGCTGGCCGTGCCGATGTGGCTGCTGTTCGAGGTGGGCGTGCTGTTCGGCAGCCTGGTGCGCAAGCGTCGCCAGAACGACAAAGCCGAGCCCGACGCAGACCATCCGCCGCCAGCGCAGCAGCCATGAACCTGCTGCTCCTCGAAGAGGCCGACTTCGTCGCGCCAGAGCGCGTCGTGCTCAGCGACCGGCGCCTGACCCATCTGCAGGACATCCACCGAGCTCGCGTGGGCGACACGCTACGGGTCGGGCGCATCGGTGGCCTGATGGGCAGCGCCACCTTGCTGCGTCTGGAAAGCCGTGAGGCCGAGCTGCAGGTGCGCTTGGACCAGGCACCCCCGGCCAAGCTGCCATTGACCCTGGTGTTGGCCGTACCCCGGCCGAAAATGCTCCGCCGTCTGTTCCAGACCGTGGCCACGCTCGGCGTGCCGCGGCTGATCCTGCTCAACAGCTACAAGGTCGAGAAGAGCTTCTGGCAAACGCCGTTCCTGCAACCGGCGAGCATTCGCGAGAACCTTGTTCTTGGCCTGGAACAGGCGCGTGACACCGTGCTGCCCGAAGTGATCGTGGAAAAACGCTTCAAGCCCTTCGTCGAAGACCGCCTGCCGGCCATTGTCGAGGGCACGCTGGGCCTGGTGGGCCATCCGGGTGCCTACCCGATGTGCCCTCGCGGCGTCGAACAACCGGTGACCCTGGCGATCGGCCCGGAGGGCGGCTGGATTCCCTATGAGGTCGATCTTCTGGGCCAGGCCGGGCTGCAGCCGGTCCAGCTGGGCGAGCGTATCCTGCGGGTCGAAACGGCAGTGACGGCGCTGCTTTCGCGCCTGTTCTGAACGACCAATCAGCATTCAGTCATAAAGTTTACCCCCGTTGGGCCGATGACCCTGACAGCAACGCAAGGACGCAGTCAGCCAATACCAAGGGGGTAACCGGCCATGAGTCAACGTATCAGCCAACTGCTGGGCAATATCAGCGTCAACCGCAAGCTGGGCATGGGCTTCGGCCTGGTCCTGCTGCTGACCCTCGCCGCCGCCTTCACCGGATGGACAGGCCTGAGCAGTGTCATCGAGCGCGGCGACAAACTGGGCAACCTGTCGCAGGTCCTGCAACTGACCCAGGACCTGCGCATCGCCCGCCAGCAGTACCAGCGCACAGGCAACGAAGACGCCATCACCCAGATGGACGCCACCCTCGACCAGTTGCAGCGCCAGCTGCAATCGGTCTCCGAACGTCTGGCCCAACCCAGCGACCTGCAACGCGTCGAACAGCAGCGCGACGCCATTGGCCAATACCGTCTGGCCTTCGATCAGCTCAAGCAGGCCGCGCAGCGCCGCGAGGCCAGCCGCAAGGTACTGGGCGACAGCGCCGACCAGGCCGCAGACCTCCTCAGCGCCTTCGAGCAACGCCTGCTGCAGGCCGGCGACATCGGCCAGTACGCCAGTGCCGTGCTGGCCGGGCAGGAGCTGCAACGCGCACGCTTTGAAGTGCGTGGCTACACCTACAGCGGCGAGGCCGAGCGCCAGCAAACAGCCCTGGTTGCCATCGACAAGGCCGTGGCCGTGCTGGCCGAGGTCACCACGAAACTGCCCGCTGGCTACGCCACCACGCTGCAACAGGCCGGCCAGGCATTGGCGGCGTATCGCGAGGCCGTCACTCAGGTGGCCAGTGCCCAGAGCGCCAGCGAAGAAGCCCTGCAGCACATGGCCATCCAAGGCCAGGTCATGTTCGACAACAGCAAGGCGCTCACCGAAACCCAGACCCTGGTCCGCGATCACGACGCGCAACAGGCGCGCTGGCTGCTGGCGATCAGCACGGCGGTGGCCATTCTGCTCGGCATCCTGGCGGCGTGGGTCATTACCCGGCAGATCACCGTGCCGCTGCAGCAGACCCTGAGCGCCGCCGAGCGCGTGGCTGCCGGCGATCTCAGCCAGCAGTTGCAGGTGGATCGGCGCGACGAGCTGGGCCAGTTGCAAGCGAGCATGCAGCACATGACCCAAGGCCTGCGCCAACTGATCGGCGGCATTGGTGACGGTGTCACGCAGATTGCCAGCGCCGCTGAAGAACTGTCGGCGGTCACCGGCCAGACCAGCGCCGGGGTCAACAGTCAAAAGGTCGAGACCGACCAGGTCGCCACCGCCATGAACGAAATGGCCGCCACGGTGCAAGAGGTCGCGCGCAATGCCGAGCAAGCCTCGGAAGCGGCGGTCATGGCCGACCAGCAGGCCCGCGAAGGTGACCATGTGGTGGCCGAGGCCATCGCCCAGATCGAGCGCCTGGCCAGTGAAGTGAACAACTCCAGCGACGCCATGAGCGAACTCAAGCAGGACAGCGACAAGATCGGCACCGTGCTCGACGTGATCAAGTCGGTGGCGCAGCAAACCAACCTGCTGGCCCTCAACGCGGCCATCGAAGCGGCACGTGCCGGTGAAGCCGGGCGCGGCTTCGCCGTGGTGGCCGACGAGGTGCGCAGCCTGGCGCAGCGCACCCAGCAGTCCACTGAGGAAATCGAAGAGCTGATCGCCAACCTGCAGCTGGGCACCCAGCGTGTAGCCGGGGTGATGGACGCCAGCCGTGGCCTTACCGACAGCAGCGTCGAGCTGACCCGCCGCGCCGGGGGTTCGCTGTCGACCATCACCCGGACGGTGTCGTCGATCCAGGCAATGAACCAGCAGATCGCCACGGCCGCCGAGCAGCAGAGCGCGGTGGCCGAAGAGATCAACCGCAGCGTGATGAACGTGCGTGACATCTCTGACCAGACGGCAGCGGCCAGTGAACAGACCGCCAGTTCCAGCGTCGAGCTGGCGCGGCTGGGCAGCCATCTGCAGGGGCTGGTGGCGCGCTTCCGGCTGTAAGCGGCGGTGTCGCGCGAGGCTACGCACAACAGCCTCGCCTCCTACAAGCTGCGTGGAAGTTTCCTACAACATTTGCAGGTCCAGTCTGACCCCTCTCCCGCCGATGAGCTGACATCGACGCCAAGCCTGATCGCTGGCGTCTCTGGCCCCCTCTACGGAGAAGCACCCATGCTAGGACGACTAGACAGATTCCTCAGCAACCTCAGCGTGCGCGTCAAACTCGCCCTGGGCTTTGCCATCGTGCTGTTGCTCACCCTGATCACCACCCTCAGCGGCTGGCTGGCCTTGGGCGATGCCATCGTGAGTTCGGAAAAGCTCATACAGATCGGCCACTTCAGCGACTACAGCAAGGATCTGCGCAGCGAACGCATCACCTATCGGGTGCTGTCTGACGACGTGAGCCGCATTGCCATGGGCAAGAAACTCGAGGGTCTCGACGCACTGGCCGCCACGATGCAGCAGCAGTACCACGAGCCCGAGGCCCAGCGCCTGATCACTGACAAACAGCGCGACTTGCAGGCCTATCGCCAGGCGTTCGTCGACCTGCAGCAACAGGTCAAGCAACGTCAGCAATTACACCAGACCCAGATACAGCAGGTCGAGCAACTGGCCCAACGGGTCGATGCCCTGCAAGAGCAGTTGATCACGCGCATGGGCGAGGTGGACACCCCACGCAGCGTGGAGCAGATCATCAACCAGGTCGAAACCCTCAGCAGGCACCTGGAAGTCGCCAACGAGCAGAGCCAGAACGCCGCCTACCTCACCGACCCACTGGAATCCTTCGAGCAGATTGGCCAGGCCTCGCTGGTCAGCGCCGAGGCCTTGATCAAGCAGGTCAACACCGCCCTGGCCAACGCCCGGCTCGATGTGCCAGGTGCCGCGCCGTTGCTCGGGCTGATCAGCCAGTACCGCGAAACCCTGCTGCACTATGCGCGCCAGGCGATCAGCGTGGAGCGCATCCACAACCACCTGGAAACCTTGGGTAATCGGTTGATGGACCTCAACCAGGCCATGGGCGAGTTGCAAGCGCAGCTACGCGATCAAGAGGCAGTGGCCGCGCGTAGCCTGATGATGGTGATCGCCCTGCTGGCGCTGGTCATCGGCTTGCTCGCCGCTTGGGCGATCAGCCTGCAGATCACCCGCCCGCTGGACCTGGCGCTGACCCAGGCTGGGCGTATCGCCCAAGGCGACCTGGCGCCGCTGGACAGCAGCCAGCGCAAGGATGAACTGGGCCAGCTTCAGCACAGCATGGGTGACATGACGGTGGGCTTGCGCGAGCTGATTGGCGGGTTGGAAGGCGGTGTCGAGCAGTTGTCACTGGCCGTACACGAACTGGCCACCGTGAGCGAAGCGACCCAGCTACAAGCCAATCAGCAGCGCGAGGAAACCGAACAGGTGGCCACGGCGATGAACCAGATGAGCGCCACCGTGCACGAGGTGGCGCAGAACGCCGAGCAGGCCGCGCAGGCTGCCCGCCGTGCAGACCAGCAGGCTCAGGTGGGTGATGAGGTGGTGGCGCAGTCGATCGAGCAGATCGAACAGTTGGCCGGACACATGGACACCTGCCTGGCGGCCATGCGTCATCTGTCAGAAGAGGGTCAACGCATTGGCAGCATTCTGGAAGTCATCACGGCGGTGTCGCAGCAGACCAATCTGCTGGCCCTCAATGCTGCCATCGAGGCAGCGCGCGCCGGTGAAGCCGGCCGCGGCTTCGCCGTGGTGGCCGATGAAGTGCGCGGCCTGGCCCAGCGTACCCAGCAGTCTACCGAGGAGATCGGCCAGCTCATCACCAGCCTGCACAGCGGCACGGAGAACGTCACCCACCTGCTCGACCACAGCAAACGCCTGACCGAACGGAGCGTTGCGCTCAGCCGCCAGACCGGTGAGGCGCTGGGGCAGATCACCGAAACGGTGTCGAGCATTCAGGGCATGAACCAGCAGATCGCGACCGCCAGCGAGGAGCAGAGTGTGGTCGCCGAGCAGATCAACCGCAGCGTGATGGGCGTGCGCGAAGGCGCCGACCGCACCAGTGCGACCAGCGAACAGACCGCTGCAGCCAGTGGTGCGCTGGAGGCACTGGGGCAGCAACTGCGGGCGATGGTGGGCAAGTTCAGTTTGTGAACAAGGTGGCGAGGGGCTGCGAGCAAGCCCATGAACGGCTGCCCGCTGCAAGACGCCTCGCTATCGGGCCGAGCAGGTGATTGCTGTTGGACCAACCGCGCCCCCAGGACTGTGCGAACCCCACCCAGTACACCCGCCCTGGGGCGAGCTTGCTCGCGATGGCCGGCCAAGCCGACCCAGCGCTGCACCGTCGATTCACCGGCTATTACCCCGACCCCGAATCAGCCCCACTGCCCCTACCATCGCGACCGACCGGAGCACCGAACCGGTCGCGTGTGTCAGGCCGGCGCGACCGGCGTTCACGCAGGGTTACAACACCTGGCGCAGGAAGGTCTGGGCGCGGGGATCTTGCGGGGCGTCGAAGAAGGCGTCGGGGGCAGCGTCCTCGAGAAGCTTGCCGTGATCGAAGAACAACACCCGGTCGGCCACTTCACGGGCAAAGCCCATTTCGTGGGTGACGCACACCATGGTCATGCCTTCCAGGGCCAGGGTCTTCATCACGTCGAGCACTTCGCCGACCATTTCCGGGTCGAGCGCGGAGGTGGGCTCGTCGAACAGCATCACCTTGGGGTCCATCGCCAGCGCGCGGGCAATCGCCACGCGCTGCTGCTGGCCGCCAGAGAGGCGCGAAGGGTACTCGTTGGCTTTCTCGCTGATACCCACCTTGAGCAACAGGGCGCGGGCACGTTGCTCGCGCTCGGCCTTGTTGCGCTTGCGCACCACCTTCTGCGCCAGGCAGAGGTTTTCCAGCACGGTCATGTGCGGGAACAGGTTGAAATGCTGGAACACCATGCCGACTTCGCGGCGGTAGGCGTTGATGTCGGTCTTCGGGTCATCGAGCGGCAGGCCGTTGATCGACACATGCCCGGCGTCGAAGCTTTCCAGGCCGTTCAAGCAGCGCAGGAAGGTGGATTTGCCCGAGCCCGAGGGGCCCAGTACCACGACCACCTCGCCCTTGCTCACCCGGGTGGTGACGTTGTCGACCGCGCGCACCACCTGGCCACGGGTATCGAACACTTTCAGCAGGTCTCGGACTTCAATCACTTTGCGCAAGCCTCCGCTCAAGCCGGCTGGCCAGGTGCGACAGCGGCAGGTTGATCAGCAGGTACAGGCCTGCCACGCAGAACCAGATCTCGAAGGTCGAGAACGAGGTGGTGATGGCCTCACGACCGCTTTTGGTCAGCTCGGTGATGGCAATCACCGAGACCAGGGAGGTGTCCTTGACCAGGCTGATGAACTGCCCTGCCAACGGCGGCAGCACCCGCTTGAAGGCCTGGGGCAGAATAACATGGCGCATCGACTGGCTGGCATTGAGGCCCAGCGAGCGCGCCGCTTCGTTCTGGCCACGGGCGATCGACTGCACGCCGGCGCGCACGATCTCGGCCACATACGCGCCGGTGAACAGCGCCAGTGCCGCCACCCCGGCAAACTCGCGGGACAGGTTCAGCACGGTACCGATGAAGAAGTAGAAGATGAAGATCTGTACCAGCAGGGGCGTGCCGCGCACCAGCTCGACATACACCGTTGAGAGGTCGCGCAGGGTCGGGTTGTTCGACAGCCTGCACAGCCCGGCAAACAGACCGATGACCAGGCCGAAGGCACCGGACACCACCGATAGCCACAGCGTGGTCCACAGACCCCAGGCCAGTGGCCCGGCTGCCCAGTGGCGGGTGACGCCCAGGGCATCGCCTTCGGCCACGTCGTCGCCGCGGCTGAGCAGTACGCTGTCGGCCTGCACCTCGACCTGTTGCTGGTCGCCGTCTTCAGTCTTGATCGTGATGGTGGCGTTGCTGCCGGAAACGGCGATCTCCTGCACGGTACCGAAAGCGCTCGCGCGCTGGGTGTCTTCGGCCTGATAGGCGAAGTACTGCGGCACCCGGTTCCAGCGCCATTCGTACGCCATCATCGAGGTTGCCAGGTACAGGCTGATCGCCAGGCCAAGCAACACCAGCGCGGTCAGACCGTGCCAGGGCCATTGGGCTTTGTTGTGTTTGATCACAGGGGGGGATGCTCCAAAAAGCGGGAGTGCCAGCGGCGGATTGCAACCTGCCAATAGCACCTGCAACACGCAGACCCTGCCAGTCCAAGTGCGCCGGGCCGCTGGACGGCCTTCGCGGCGCAAGCCGCTCGCACACGGCAGGCATTCACCTTGCGAGAGCGGCGTCGGATAGCCTGAGTGGTCGGCATTGACCACACGCGCAAGCGTTCAAACTATCCGCAGACTGGCGTGCGGCGCCTTATTCCATTTCCTTCAGCCAATCCTTGTTCTTGAACCACTTGTCGTGGATACGATCGTAGGTCCCGTCATGCTTGATCTGGTGAAGGAAGTTGTTGATGAAGTTGATGCTGTCGTAGTCGCCCTTCTTCAGGCCGAAAGACAGCGGCTCGAAGGTGAACGGCTCGTCGAGGAACAGCAGCTTGCTAGCGCCGGCCTTTTCTACTGCCACAACGTTGTACGGCGCGTCGTAGACGAAGGCATCGGCCTTGCCATTGACCACGTCCATCACCGCTTCCTGCTCGTTGTCGTAGCCGTGGTACTGGGCCTTGCCGATCAACTTCTTGGCGATCATCTCGCCGGTGGTGCCGAGCTTGGAGGTGAGGCGGTACTTGTCGCTGTTGAGGTCTTTGTAGGACTTGATCTCGCCTTGCAGTTCCTTGCGGATCAGCAGGGTCTGGCCGACCACGATGAAGGGTTCGCTGAAGTTCAGGCGCAGGTTGCGTTCCTGGGTCAGGGTCATGCCGCTGCCGATCATGTCGAACTTGCCGGTGATCAACGCCGGGATGATGCCGTCATAAGCGGTCGAGACGGTTTCCAGCTTGACCCCCATGGACTTGGCCATGGCCTTGAGGATGTCCACCTCGAAGCCGATGATTTCACCGCGCTTGTTGGTCATCTCAAAGGGCATGTAGGTCGGGTCCATGCCAACGCGCAGGGTGCCGCGCTTGACCGCATCATCAATGGCGCCGGCCTGTGCGCAGGTTACGGCCGCCAGCGCGGTAACGCCCACCAGCAGGCGCGAAAGGTATTTCTTGATCATCACCAGGTCCCCTAGCAAGAAAAGAGCGAATCTTATTGTTGGCGCGGCCGGGCGGCCGGCGCGGGTTGAAGGA
Organism: Pseudomonas gebzensis; assembly: GCF_034427815.1. Classification (NCBI taxonomy): domain Bacteria; kingdom Pseudomonadati; phylum Pseudomonadota; class Gammaproteobacteria; order Pseudomonadales; family Pseudomonadaceae; genus Pseudomonas; species Pseudomonas gebzensis. The sequence continues at coordinate 247,664 of NZ_JAXQNS010000007.1, read as the reverse complement.
GGGGATGCTAACGCATGGCGGCCCGAGGACATAGCACTGAGGGGGAGTTTGTTGTGTTGGCCTACGACCGCCAGCCAGCGCGGGTGCTGGCAGCGCAGATGCGGTGTTTGATCCGAGTGCGCCGGGCGTGCCGCCTGCTCCATCGCGGTGCAGTGCGCCGCCAGGCAGAGGTGAAAACGCCCGAGCGCTGCGCAGTGCAGGGCTCGGGCGTTATCGGTGCGGCGGCGAGGGCAAGGCTGCGCGGCTGAGACAACCGCACGGCTGCCCTCGCCGGCCGATCAGGCACCTACCAGGCTTGGCTGCTCGGGGTGTTCGGGCTGCAGCGGCAGCAGCGGCGCGTGCGGGTCGTTGCCCACAGATGCACGCCATGCCTCGATCCAGCCGCTGTGTTGCCCGGCCCAGACCTGTTCGTGCAGACGGCTCAAGGCCACCGGATCGCTCAGCAACGCCAGGCGTGTGGCCAGGTCAATGCCGTCCGGGCCGGCGTCCAGCGCCTTGGCGATGCGCTCACCGCGCAGTTGCTCGATCGCCGCAGCCTGACCATGACGCGCCGTGCCCATGGCGCAAGCCAGGGCGTTCTGGCGGGGGTCGACCACCGCGCGGACGAAGCCGTCGCGCAGGGCGTGCCAGCGGTTTTCATGGGCGTATTGGTCAGTGGCGAGCAATTCCTGTGGCGTGGCGTATTCCTCAGGAATAAGGAACAGCTTTTCGTCCTTGGCACGCAGACCCAAATGCACGCGGCTGGAGATCACCGACACCGGAATCGACAGCACCAGCGAACCCACGATCGGCGCCAGCCACCACAGGAAGCTTGGGTTGAGCCAGGCCACCAGCCCGGCCCAGGCAAAGCCGAGCAGGGTTTGCGGGCCATGCCGGCGAACCGCTTCGCTCCAGGGCGTGGAGTCATCGTCACGCTGTGGCGAGTTCCAGGTCGCAGCCCAACCCAGGAATGCGGCCAGCACGAAGCGGGTGTGGAAGATCATCCTGACCGGTGCCAACAGCATGGAGAACAGCATCTCCATCAGCATCGAGAGGGTGACCTTGATACGCCCGCCAAAACCGACAGCGCCCTTGGCCCAGATCAGAATGACGCTCAGCAGCTTGGGCAGGAACAGCAGCACCACGGTGGTGGAGAACAGCGCAATGGCCTTCTCCGGGTGCCATTGCGGCCACAACGGGTAGAGCTGGAACGGCTCGAGGAAGTACTGCGGCTCCATCAGCGTGTTGGTCGCCAGCAAGGCGGTAGACAACACCAGGAAGAAGAACCAGAGCGGTGCCGACAGGTACGACATCACACCGGTCAGGAATACCGCCCGGTGCACCGGGTGCATGCCCTTGACCAGGAACAGGCGGAAGTTCATCAGGTTGCCGTGGCACCAGCGCCGGTCGCGCTTGAGCTCATCGAGCAGGTTGGGCGGCAGTTCTTCATAGCTGCCCGGCAGGTCGTAGGCAATCCACACACCCCAGCCAGCACGGCGCATCAGTGCCGCTTCAACGAAGTCATGAGACAGAATCGCACCGGCAAACGCACCTTTACCCGGCAACGGCGCCAGGGCGCAATGCTCGATGAAGGGCTTCATGCGAATGATCGCGTTGTGCCCCCAGTAGTGCGATTCGCCCAACTGCCAGAAGTGCAGGCCAGCGGTGAACAACGGCCCGTACACGCGGGTGGCGAACTGCTGCATGCGCGCATACAGCGTGTCCATGCCAGAAGCCCGTGGCGCCGACTGGATAATGCCGGCATCCGGGTTGGCCTCCATCAGGCGCACCAGGCTCGTCAGGCATTCGCCGCTCATCACGCTGTCGGCGTCGAGCACCACCATGTACTTGTACTCACCGCCCCAGCGACGGCAGAAGTCGTCGAGGTTGCCGCTCTTGCGCTTCACCCGGCGACGGCGGCGGCGGTAGAAGATGTGCCCGAAGCCCTTGGCCTCGCGGCAGACTTCCAGCCACGCCTGTTGCTCGGCCACGGCGATGTCGGTGTCGTTGGTGTCGCTGAGCACGAAGAAGTCGAAGCGATCGAGGTTGCCCGTGGCCGCCACTGACTCGAAGGTGGCGCGCAAACCGGCGAACACCCGCGGCACGTCTTCGTTGCAGATCGGCATGACGATGGCCGTACGCGCATCGCTGGCAATCGGCTCATTGCCGGCACTGCTGCCGGAAATCTTGTACTTGTCGCGCCCGGTGAGCAGCTCGAGAAAGCCCATCAGCGCGGTCCAGAAGCCCGCCGACACCCAGCAGAAGAGGATGCCGAAGAGGATCAGGATCGAGGTCTGCAGGGCATACGGCCACACCTGCACGACCGTGTCCCAGACCGGCTGCGAGGTGACCTCGTCAAGATCGACGAACGACCAGCCCTGGTACGGCAGGATGCCCTTCATGTACCAACCCGCCACAAGGGTCTGGCCAATCATCAGGGTCAGCAGAATGTAGCGACGGATCGAACCCACGGTGCGCCAGCGCGCCACCGGCAGCTCGCGCTTGGGCGGCTGCGGCGCGTTGGTACGACCGGTCAGGCGCCGCCAGATACGCACCAGGATATTGGTGCGCCAAGGCTCGGGCAGGACCCGGGTACGCTTGATCGGCGGCGCGATCTTCAGGCTCAGCCGACCGTTGCCATCGACGCCGAGCATCTCGGCGTCTTCCAGCTCGGCGGCGTTGCTCACCGGCAGGCGCGCGCCCACCGAGGCCTGCACGGCCTCGCCAGGTGCGCCGGCAGGTTGTGCGGCCAGGCGTTGGTGCAGCTCACTGAACGAGGTGCAGCTGGCCAGTTCCGCCCGCTGCGCGTCACTCAGTGGCAGGTGCGCCAGGTATTCGCCCAGCGGTACCGGTGTCGCGTTCGGATTACTCATCGGCAGGCAACTGATAGGTCCAGGTCTCGGTCAGCACTTTTTCAGTGGTGGCCGGCGCCTCGGGGGTGGCTGCTGTTTCGGCAGCAGGTTGCTCGGCAGCCTTGGCCTGTTTGCCAGCAGCCTTGGCAGGCTTGGCGTCCTTGGCAGGCTTGGGCGCCTCGACCGGTACGTCACGCAGCAGCGCAGCACGCATCTCGGTGGACTTGCCGGCATCCTTGACCTTCAACCGCAGGGTCAGACGCCAGCCCTTGGTTTCCGGGTTGTAGCGCAGGTTGTTCTCGACCACCTCGGCGTTGTCCCCAACGCTGACCTGGCTGCGCACAGCGCTGTCTTCGGGCAAGGCCGCCAGGGCCGGGCCGGTGAAATCGACCAGGAAGGCGACGCTGCCATCGGGCTGGCGGATCAGGTTGGACTGCTTGACGTCACCGGTCGAGCGCATGGTCTGGTTGACCCAGCCCAGGTCCTGCGGCTGGAACTTCGGCTCGTCCATGGTGAAGTGCAGGCGGTAGTCGTAATCCACCGACTTGCCCGGCTCCGGACGCTGTTCCGGGCTCCAGAACGCAACGATGTTGTCGTTGGTTTCATCGGCGGTGGGGATTTCGATCAGATCGACCGTGCCTTTGCCCCAATCACCTTTGGGCTCGATCCAGGCGCTTGGGCGTTTTTGGTAATTGTCATCGAGGTCTTCGTAATCCTTGAAGTCACGATGACGCTGCATCAGGCCAAAGCCGCGCGGGTTTTCCACGCTGAAGTTGCTGACGGCCAGGTGCTTGGGATTGTTCAACGGGCGCCACAGCCATTCGCCATTGGCGCCATGGATCGACAGGCCTTCGGAGTCGTGCAGCGCCGGGCGGTAGTTCAGGGCCTTGGACGGCTGGTTCGGGCCGAACAGGTACATGCTGGTCAGCGGTGCGATGCCCAGGCGGGTGACCTGATCACGCAGGAATACGCGCGACTTGACGTCAACGACCGTGTCGGTGCCCGGGCGCAGGGTCAGCTTGTAGGCACCGGTGGAGCGTGGCGAATCAAGCAGCGCGTAGATCACCAGGTGTTTGTCGGTGGCCTTGGGCTTCTCGACCCAGAACTCGGTGAAGCGCGGGAATTCTTCGCCCGATGGCAATGCGGTATCCAGTGCCAGGCCACGGGCAGACAAGCCATACGCTTGGCCCTTGCCGACCACGCGGAAGTAGCTGGCGCCCAGCAAGGTCATGATTTCGTCTTGCTTGTCGGCCTTGTTGATCGGGTAGAGCACGCGGAAGCCGGCGTAGCCCAGGTTTTCCGTGGACTTGGCATCGTGCGGTAAGTCACCGAAGTCGAAACGGCTCGGGTCGTACTTGATTTCCTCGACCTTGCTGGCTGTGACTTCGTTGATCTTCACCGGCGTGTCGAAGTGCATGCCCTGGTGATAGAACGACAGTTTGAACGGGGTCTTGTCGGCGCTCCACTCGGCTTTTTCCTGGAGGAAGCGGATCTTCTGGTAGTCAGCGAACTTCATGTCACGGAACACCGCCGGCAGATTGCTCTTCGGTGCTTCGAACTTCTGACCGGCCAGATCCTTCGCCTTGGTCGCAACATCATCAAGGTTGAATGCCCACAGCTGACCAGCGCTCATGAGGCCGACCAACGCTGCACCCGCCATGACAACCTGGCGCAACCGTTTGCTGGAACTTCTTGGTGAACTACAGGGACTTACGATCACGAGCAACCCTCGCCGAAAACAGATCATGAAACCAACGGCCAGCGACAATTGCCGGGTTGGCGAGCACTGTTCGGACCCCGTAAGGGCTCAATGATTCCCCAAACGGCGCCAGACAGTACTCGAGTGAAAGTCAAACCAGCCTGCGAATGCAGGCTCACATAGCGCGCGATTATCTAGCAGCCTGCGTTACAACGCATCAGGGCGACTGAACTATTTATGCGCAAATACCCCCCGCCAGCCTATAAACGAGGGGTTTTGGCCATCAGATTTGTAACATGAATGTCACAGGGCCATCATTGACCAGGTGAACCTGCATGTCGGCACCAAACTGCCCGGTCGCCACGCCCTCGTGTTGACCGTGCGCCTGCTGCACCAGATAGTCGAACAGCTCGGCGGCCAGCGCCGGTGGCGCGGCGGTGGAGAAGCCTGGGCGCAGGCCACTGCGGGTGTCGGCGGCCAGGGTGAATTGCGAGACCAGCAGCAGGCCGCCGGCGATGTCCCTGAGGGACAGGTTCATCTTGCCTTGCGGGTCGCTGAACACCCGGTAGTTGAGCAGCTTGTGCAGCAACTTGTCAGCGTGCTCGCGGGTATCGTCCGGCTCGACCGCGACCAGCACCAGCAGCCCTTGTCCGACGGCACCGACGACCTCGCCGTCGACCTCGACGCGAGCCTCGCGTACCCGCTGCAGCAGGCCTTTCACGCTTCTTCCAAGGGCAGATCGAGCAGGCGGCGGGCCATTTGTTCGGCCGCGCGCACCAGGGCATCGGTGATGCCTGGCTCCGACGCGGCATGGCCGGCGTCACGGATCACTTTCAGTTCGCTGTTCGGCCAGGCCTGGTGCAAGGCCCAGGCGTTGTCCAGCGGGCAGATCACGTCATAGCGGCCATGCACGATGACCGCCGGCAGGTGGGCGATCTTCGGTACGTCACGGATCAGTTGGTCGGCTTCCAAGAAGGCATTGTTCATGAAGTAGTGGCATTCGATGCGAGCGATCGACAGTGCCCGCTGCGGCTCGGAGAAGCGGTCCACCACCAGCGGATTGGGCCGCAGCGTGGCGGTGCGCCCTTCCCAGGTGGACCAGGCTTTAGCGGCATGCATCTGGGCAATCTGGTCGTTGCCGGTCAGGCGCTTGTGGAAGGCCTTGACCAGGTCGCCACGCTCTTCAGCCGGGATCGGCGCCACGTAGTCTTGCCAGTAATCGGGGAACAGGCGGCTGGCGCCTTCCTGGTAGAACCACTGAATTTCCTGCGGGCGGCACAGGAAGATGCCGCGCAGGATCAGCCCATGCACCCGCTCGGGGTGGGTCTGGGCGTAGGCCAGGGCCAGGGTCGAGCCCCACGAGCCGCCGAACAGCACCCACTTGTCGATGCCCAGGTGCTCACGGATGCGCTCCATGTCGGCCACCAGGTCCCAGGTAGTGTTGTTCTCCAGGCTGGCGTGCGGCGTGGAGCGGCCGCAACCGCGCTGGTCGAAGGTGACGATGCGGTACAGGTTGGGGTCGAAATAGCAACGGCTCTGGGCATCGCATCCCGCGCCCGGGCCACCGTGGATGAACAGCACCGGCAGGCCTTCGGGCGAGCCGCTTTCATCGACGTACAGCACATGTGGCGCATCCACGGCCAGATCGTGCCGGGCGTAGGGTTTGATCTGCGGGTACAGGGTCTGCATTGCGCACTCCGTGTGGGGATTATTCGACCGTTGGCCATCATAAACCCGAATTGCACTTTGAGCATGTCTCTGTAGGGATCATGTTATGTGGCGAGTCGGAAACAGGCTCGACCGCATCGGCTCGAAGGCAGGGCCCGCGTCGACGGTCGATGTGATCCCGGTGCAAACGCGGGACCTGGGCCGCAACCCGCTCGGCAGGCTGCCGGCCACCCTTGCTGACGCCGCCGTGGTCGACCGAGAAAGCACATGCCTCTCGCCCAGCGGCAACCCGCGAGATGATGATAGGCGCGAGCGAATCGAGCGCTGCGCTGAACATTGCCCTACCCCCTGGTTTGCGCACGCAGCACGCACACCCTGCGGCTGCCTGGGCTCGACAGCGCGGCGCTGGCGCCCATGGGCCGAGCGCTCAACGCGGATAACGCGTCCGGCCCCACGCCAACAGGGCTTCCAGCAGCGTGCGCAGTACCACCTGCGTCGGCTGCGCCAACGCCTCACGGTAGGTGAACGGCGCCACCTCCTCCATGTAAGTGCGCTGCGACAGCTCCAGTTGCACCGCATGAATGTGCTGGGCCGGATCACCGTAATGACGGGTGATGTGCCCGCCCTTGAAGCGCCCGTTCAACGCATGGGTACAACCCTGTGCATCGGCGCAGAGGCTACGCAGCTGCTCGGCCAGTTCGGCGTCACAACTGGCGCCGTTGAAGGTGCCGAGGTTGAAGTCCGGTAACTGGCCGTCGAACAAGTGGGGAATGACCGAGCGGATGGAGTGCGCATCCCACAGCAGCGCATAGCCGAACTCGGCGCGCAGCCGTGCCAGCTCGCCTTGCAGGGCCTGATGATAGGGCCGCCAGATGTGCGCCAGGTAGGTGCTACGCGCCTCGGCCGACGGCTCCTGACCGGCTTTGAACAGCGGCTCGCCTGTGAACAGCGTGGCCGGGTACAGCCCCGTGGTGGCGCCTGCGTACAACGGCGCATCGTCTTCGGGCCGGTTCAGGTCGATGACGAAGCGCGAGTACTGCCCTGCCAGCACGCTGGCGCCCAGCCCACGGACGAAGTCATAGAGCTGCGGCATGTGCCAGTCGGTGTCCGGCAGGCCCAGCGCGGGTTCGACCAGGCCGTCACGCACGGCCGGCGTCAACTTCAGGCCAGCGTGGGGCATGCTGATCAGCAGCGGCACGCTGCCTGGATGAAAGCTCAATACGTTGTCCATGTCATCTCGCTCAGATCGCAGTCTCAAGACCGTGGCGCACCACGCGTTTGGGCAGGTCGCCGCCTAGCCAGTAAGCCAGATCGGCGGGGCGCTCGATCTGCCAGGCGATGAAATCGGCGACCTTGCCGGCTTGCAACGAGCCATGGCTATCGCCCATGCCCAGCGCCTTGGCAGCATTCAAGGTGACCCCGGCCAGCGCTTCTTCCGGGGTCAGGCGGAACAAGGTGCAGCCCATGTTCATCATCAGGCGCAGCGACAACCCCGGTGAGGTGCCGGGGTTGAGGTCGCTGGCCAGGGCGATCCTCACCCCATGCCGGCGCAAGGCATCGACCGGCGGCCGCTGGGTTTCGCGCAAAAAATAGAAAGCCCCCGGCAGCAGCACCGCGACCGTGCCGGCGGCGGCCATGGCGATGGCGTCCTGCTCGGTCATGAACTCCAGGTGATCGGCCGACAGCGCCTGATAGCGCGCGGCCAGGCTCGAACCGTGCAGCGACGACAACTGCTCGGCGTGCAGCTTGACCGGCACACCCAGCGCTCGCGCCTTGATCAATACCCGCTCGACCTGCGCCGGGGAAAACGCCAGGTGCTCGCAGAAGGCATCGACCGCATCCACCAGCCCTTCTTCGACCAGCGGCGCGAGCATGACCTCGCACACATGGGTGATGTAGTCATCCGACCGCCCGGCAAATTCCGGCGGCACGGCGTGGGCGGCAAGGCAGGTGGTGCGCACCGTGACCGGCAACTGCTCGCCCAGGCGCCGGGCCACGCGCAGCATCTTGCGTTCGCTGGCAAGGTCCAGGCCGTAGCCGGACTTGATCTCCAGCGTGGTGACGCCGTCGCGCAGCAACGCTTGCACCCTGGGCAGCGCACTGGCGTACAAGGCCTCTTCGCTGGCCGCGCGGGTGGCACGCACGGTGCTGGCGATGCCGCCACCCTGGGCGGCGATCTCGGCGTAGCCGACCCCTTGCAGGCGCTGCTCGAACTCGCCGCTGCGGGTGCCGCCGAACACGGCATGGGTGTGGCAGTCGATCAGCCCGGGGGTGACCCAGGCGCCTTGCAGATCAACCTGACGTTCACAGGGCCCAACGGGCAGTTGCGCGCGCGGGCCGATCCATTCGATCAGGCCGGCGTGGGTGATGATCGCCGCGTCTTCGATGATCGCGTAGCGACCATCGACCAGGGTCGCGGCATGGCAGTGGTGCCAGAGGGTTTTCATCGGGTGCTCCTCATTCAACGGTGCAGCTCCAAAGGATCGCGCAGCGGCTCGCCGCCGCCGCCCCGCGGCCTGCACCAGAGCAGGTACGAGGCCAACAGGAACGCCACCCAGACCACCCCGACCCACAGCGCCGTGCGCGTATCAGGGAAGTAGCCGAGCACGACGAAGACGAACACCATGAAGGCAATTGCCAGCGCCGGGCCATAAGGCCAGAACGGCACCGGGAATTTCAGTTCGGCGACTTCCTCACGGCTCATCTGCCGGCGCATCGCGACCTGGGTTATCAGGATCATCAACCACACCCAGACCGTGGCGAAGGTGGCAATGGAGGCGATCAGCAAGAACACGTTTTCCGGAATCAGGTAGTTGAGCAGCACACCCAGCAGCAACGCCACACCCATCACCACCACCGTCAGCCACGGCACGCCCTGCTGCGACAACTTGGCAAAGCCACGTGGCGCCTGGCCTTGCTGGGCCAGGCCGAACATCATGCGGCCGGCACCGAAGATGTCGCTGTTGATCGCCGAAATCGCGGCCGAGATCACCACGATGTTGAGCACCGCTGCGGCCGAGCCAATGCCCAGGTTGCTGAAGATCTGCACGAACGGGCTGCCCTGGCTGCCGATCTGCGGCCACGGGTACAGGCACATCAGCACGAACAGGGTCAGGATGTAGAACAGCAGGATGCGCAGCGGCACTGCGTTGATGGCTTTGGGGATGACCCGGTGCGGGTCTTTCGCCTCGCCGGCGGTGATGCCGATGATCTCGATGCCGCCGAACGCGAACATCACCACCGCGAACGAGGCGATCAGGCCACTGACGCCGTTGGGCATGAAGCCGCCGTGAGCGAACAGGTTGTCCACGCCTACGCCGCCTGCGCCGACCTGGCCGAAGCCGAAGGCCATGATGCTCAGCCCGGCGATGATCATCGCCACGATGGCGCCGACCTTGAGCAGTGACAGCCAGAACTCCATCTCGCCGAAGACCTTGACGTTGCACAGGTTCAGACCGCCGATCAGGAACACGATGCCCAGCACCCAGATCCAGCGCGGCACCTCGGGGAACCAGAAGCCCATGTAGATCCCGAAGGCGGTTACGTCGGCGATGCAGACGATGATCATCTCGAAGGCGTAGGTCCAGCCGAGCACGAAGCCGGCCAGCGGGCCGAGGTAGGTGCTGGCGTACTGCCCGAAGGAGCCGGCGACCGGATTGCGCACGGCCATCTCGCCCAGCGCCCGCATCACCATGAAAACTGCCGCACCGCCGATCAGGTAGGCCAGCAGCACGGCGGGGCCAGCCATCTGGATGGCCGAGGCCGAGCCGTAGAACAGCCCGGTGCCGATGGCCGAGCCCAGTGCCATGAAACGGATGTGGCGCGAAGACAGACCGCGAGTGAGACCCTTAGCGTGTTGCATGTCACGTCCTTATTGTTTTTTTGGTCGTGAAGCGAAACGGGGCTGGCGTGCAGCCCCGGCGGGGTTAAAGGCTGGGCAGCACGCCACGTGGCAGCAGGCCGGTCAGGGCGCCGCCGGCGAGCAGTTCGACGGCCGCTTCGATGTCGGGGGCGAAGAATCGGTCGCGGTCATAGTGCGGCACTTCGCGGCGCAGCATCTGCCGGGCCTGTTCAAGTTTGGCCGACGTTTTCAGGCCTTCGCGCAGGTCCAGGCCCTGGCAGGCGCCGAGCCACTCGATGGCAACCACACCCCGGGTGTTCTCGGCCATTTCCCACAGCCGCTTGCCGGCGGCCGGGGCCATCGACACGTGGTCTTCCTGGTTGGCCGAGGTGGGCAGGCTGTCGACGCTGTGCGGGTGCGACAGCGCCTTGTTCTCACTGGCCAGGGCCGCCGCAGTGACCTGGGCGATCATGAAACCTGAATTGACTCCGCCGTTTTCCACCAGGAACGGCGGCAGTTGCGACATGTGCTTGTCCATCATCAGCGAGATGCGCCGCTCGCTGAGCGCGCCGATCTCGGCAATCGCCAGGGCGAGGTTGTCGGCGGCCATGGCCACGGGCTCGGCGTGGAAGTTGCCCCCGGAGATCACATCGCCCTCAGCCGCGAACACCAGCGGGTTGTCCGAAACGGCGTTGGCCTCGATACCCAGCACCTCGGCGGCCTGGCGCAACTGGGTCAGGCAGGCGCCCATGACCTGCGGCTGGCAGCGCAGCGAATACGGGTCCTGGACCTTGCCGCAGTGCTTGTGCGACTGCGATACCTCGCTGCTCTCGCCCAGCACATCGCGCAGGCACGCCGCGGCATCGATCTGCCCGCGCTGGCCGCGTACGGCATGCACCCGCGCGTCGAACGGCGAACGCGAACCCAGTACGGCCTCTACCGTGAGCCCGCCGCAGATGATCGCCGCCGCGAACACGTCTTCAGCCTGGAACAGCCCGCGCAGGGCGTAGGCGGTGGACGCCTGGGTGCCGTTGAGCAGCGCCAGGCCTTCCTTGGCGGCGAGGGTCAGCGGTTCGAGCCCGGCCACCGCCAAGGCTTCGCGGGCTTGCAGCCACTGGCCTTGATAGCGCGCCTTGCCTTCACCGAGCAGCACCAGCGACATGTGTGCCAGCGGCGCCAGGTCACCCGAGGCGCCGACCGAACCCTTGAGTGGAATGTGCGGATAGACCTGGGCATTGACCAGCGCGATCAGCGCATCGATCACCTCGCGGCGGATGCCCGAGAAGCCGCGGCTGAGGCTGTTGATCTTGAGCACCATGATCAGCCGTACCAGGGCGTCGTCCAACGGCGCACCGATGCCAGCAGCATGCGACAGCACCAGCGAGCGCTGCAGGTTTTCCAGATCGTGGTGGGCGATGCGCGTCGAGGCCAACAGGCCGAAACCGGTATTGATGCCGTAGGCGGTGCGGTCTTCGGCCAGGATCTGCTCGACGCAGGCGACGCTGGCGTTGATCGGCTGCTCGGCGCTGGCATCGAGCTGCACACGAACGGGGGCGGCATGGATGGCGCGCAGTTGAGCCAGGGTCAGGGTGCCTGGGGTGAGGGTTAGTTCGGTCACTTCGCTACTCCATTGGCATGGGGCTGCCAGGCCAGGCAGATCAGCCAGGTTGATCGACCTGCACAAGCGTCGGATTGGCCGCTCGTGCGCATCGCTTGGCTGTTCGGCACCGGCGAGGCAGGCCCCTCTTATTGTTGTTGAAGTCGGTCTTGCTGCAGGGGCTGAGACGCGCTGGTTCAGCCCGTGATCATCGGCAGATCGAGGCCCTGCTCGCGGGCGCAGTCGATGGCGATGTCGTAGCCCGCATCGGCATGGCGCATGACGCCGGTGCCAGGATCGTTGCTCAGCACGCGGGCGATACGTGCAGCCGCTTCGTCGCTGCCGTCGCAGACGATGACCATGCCCGAATGCTGCGAGAAGCCCATGCCGACGCCACCGCCATGGTGCAGCGACACCCAGGTGGCGCCGCTGGCGGTGTTGAGCAAGGCGTTGAGCAAGGGCCAGTCGGACACCGCATCGGAGCCGTCCTGCATGGCTTCAGTCTCACGGTTGGGGCTGGCCACCGAGCCTGAGTCAAGGTGGTCGCGACCTATCACGATCGGCGCCGACAGCTCGCCGCTGCGCACCATCTCGTTGAACGCCAGGCCGAGTTTGGCGCGCTGGCCCAGGCCGACCCAGCAAATGCGCGCCGGCAGGCCCTGGAAGGCGATGCGCTCGCGGGCCATGTCGAGCCAATGGTGCAGGTGGGCGTCATCGGCGATCAGTTCCTTGACCTTGGCGTCGGTCTTGTAGATGTCCTCAGCCTCCCCTGACAGCGCCGCCCAACGGAACGGGCCGACGCCGCGGCAGAACAGCGGGCGAATGTAGGCCGGCACGAAGCCTGGGAAATCGAAGGCATTGGCGATGCCTTCGTCCTTGGCCATCTGGCGGATGTTGTTGCCGTAGTCGAAGGTCGGGATGCCCTGCCGCTGGAAGTCGAGCATGGCTTGCACGTGCACGGCCATGGACTGCTTGGCGGCCTTGACCACCGCCTGCGGGTCGGTGTGCGCGCGGTCACGGTACTGCGCCCAGGTCCAACCGGCGGGCAGGTAACCGTTGAGCGGATCATGGGCGCTGGTCTGGTCGGTGACCATGTCCGGGCGTACGCCGCGCTGGACCAGTTCGGGCAGGATTTCAGCGGCGTTGCCCAGCAGCGCAATGGAGATGGCCTTGCCTTCGGCGGTGTAGCGGGCAATGCGGGCCAGCGCGTCGTCGAGGTCCGTGGCCTGCTCGTCGACATAGCGGCTGCTCAGGCGGAAATCGATGCGGCTCTGCTGGCACTCGATGTTCAGTGAACACGCGCCAGCGAGGGTAGCGGCCAGCGGCTGTGCGCCACCCATGCCGCCCAGGCCAGCGGTAAGCACCCACTTGCCCGTGAGGTTGCCAGCGTAGTGCTGGCGACCGGCTTCGACAAAGGTTTCATAGGTGCCCTGGACGATGCCCTGGCTGCCGATGTAGATCCAGCTGCCGGCGGTCATCTGGCCGTACATGGCCAAGCCCTTGGCGTCGAGCTCGTTGAAGTGCTCCCAGCTGGCCCAGTGCGGCACCAGATTGGAGTTGGCGATCAGCACCCGAGGTGCGTTGCTGTGAGTCTTGAACACGCCGACCGGCTTGCCCGACTGCACCAGCAAGGTTTCGTCGTCTTCCAGGCGGGTCAGGGTTTGCACGATCTTGTCGTAGCAGGCCCAGTTGCGCGCAGCCCGACCAATGCCGCCGTAGACCACCAGTTCCTTGGGATTCTCGGCGACCTGCGGGTCGAGGTTGTTCATCAGCATGCGCAGGGGCGCTTCGGTCAGCCAGCTCTTGGCAGTGAGCGTGGTGCCACGCGGGGCACGGATGTCGACGTCACGGTATTTGTTGTTGTCAGTCACGGGAGAGGTCCTTTGCGGTCGTCCGCGGCAGGGTGGCGATGACGGCTATACAAACACAGCCTTACTTGTATGTACAAGCATGGACAAGCGAATAAACCGTGCGCCTGCTTTGCTCGCCATCGGCGCACGACCGTCTTGGGGCATGCCGCGCGCACGCACCGGGCACGGCGTGGCGGCAGGCGAACGCCAGGCTTTTCCTGCAGTGCCTAGGTTCTGTACGAAAAACCTCGATACTCGCCCATGCTGCGTTGAAAACGCCCTCGGAATGCTCATGTACTCCAGTACACTCCGCTTCCTCGGCCGTTTTCGCCTTGCCTGGCCTTCGTCTCAAGGCTTTTCGTACAGAACCTAGCGCCTCGGCGTCAGCTCGATCACGCAGCAGCGGCCCTGCACCTGCAATTGTACAAGCGCCGGGATCGGTGTGATGTGCAGGCAGTCATAGCGCTGCAGTGCGTGCGCGTGAGCCCCTTCGCACTGCACCTCGACCTGCTCGTCGGCCGCGAACACCAGCACCGTGGCGGCCGAGCTGAACAAGTGCGTACGCCCCTCGAACCACTGCAGGCGTGCAGCGAACCGGTCGGGCTGGTAGATCAGGTTGAAGTCGCGGATCGGCCCACCCAGCAGTTGGCAACTGACCTCGCTCTGACCGCTGAAGGCAAAGGCGTCCAGGGCCAGCAACGGCCTGCTGGCCTGGTTATCGACCTTTAACTGCATGCCATCGCCTTCAAGCACGGTGATGATCCGCTGGCACCCGACAAAGCGTGAGAAGCCACCCGAGGCCTCGATATCGGCAATCGACAAGCGCCAGCCGAAGCCCTCGAAACCACCTTCGCAATCGCGGGCGATCTCTGCGGTGAAGCCGCCGCCGTTCTTCCAAGGCATACGCGGGTAATCCTGGGCGCGCAGCCAGCGCACCTGGCTCATTTGCCGAAGCGTCCTTCGAGGCGATGCCGGGAGCCTGGATGAATCAGCCGCGCAGCGGTGACCGGCTGGCGACCCGACCAGGTGCGGCGGCGAATCAACAGGCATGGCTCGCCGCGCTCGATGTTCAACAGCTCGCACTCGTGTGGCTCGGCGAGGATGGCCTCGACCACGTGTTCGCCTTCGGTCAGCGGCGCCACCTGGGACAGGTACGCATAGGGCGTGCGCAGGGTGAAATCCTGCTTGAGGTAATCCGGGGCGACTTGCGCGTTGACATAGCGGTCTTCGATCTGCACCGGCACGCCGTTCTCGAAGTGCACGATCAGTGAATGAAACACCCGTTGCCCTTCGCGCATGTCCAGGGCCAGGGCGCGCTCGGAGCCTGCGGCCTCTTCGGCCAGCACCACCACCTGGCAGCTGTGCTGATGGCCACGGGCGGCGATTTCGTCGGCGATGTTGTTGACCTCGAACAGCGCCGAGCGGCCCTTGGGCTCGGCGACGAAAGTACCCACCCCTTGCATGCGCACCAGCAGGCCATCGGCGGTGAGTTCGCGCAGGGCGCGGTTGATGGTCATGCGGCTGAAGCCCAGTTGGTTGACCAGCTCGGCCTCGGACGGCACGCGGTGGTGGGCTGGCCAACTGCCGTTGTCGATGTGCTGGACGATCATCTGCTTGACCCGGGCATACAGCGGCGCTGGCCCATCGCCCAAGTGGGCAGCCAGCGTGGAAACAGGGGGTGTGGCCACGGTGGGCATCCTTGTGCGGGGGGAATGACGACAGCTTGCCGGAGTTTACCGAGCCATCAAACGTCTGTATATGTCTATACAAATAACCACGACAGGGGTTTGTACCGATGCCTGCCTACTTCGCCGAACGCGCGCTGCTGCCCGAGGGCTGGGCGCGCGATGTGCGCCTTGAGGTCAACACTGACGGTGTGCTGACCCGCATCGAAGCCAATGCCTCGGCCGAGGCTGCCGAGCGGCTCGCCGGGCCGTTGCTGCCTGGCATGCCCAATGTGCATTCCCACGCCTTTCAGCGCGCCATGGCCGGGCTGGCCGAGGTGGCCGGCAACCCCAACGACAGTTTCTGGACCTGGCGCGAGCTGATGTACCGGATGGTCGGGCGCATTCACCCCGAGCACCTGCAGGTGATCGCCCAACAGCTGTATATCGAGATGCTCAAGGCCGGCTATACCTCGGTGGCCGAGTTTCACTACGTCCACCATGACCTCGACGGCGCCGCATACGCCGACCCGGCCGAGCTGTCGCGCTGCATCAGTGCCGCCGCCAGCGCCAGCGGCATCGGCCTGACCCTACTGCCGGTGCTCTACAGCCATTCCGGCTTCGGCGGCCAGCCGCCGGGAGACGGGCAGAAACGCTTCATCCAGAGCACCGAGCAGTACCTGCGTCTGCACCAGCAACTGGCCCCGCTGCTGGCCGCGCAACCTGCGCAGACGCTTGGCCTGTGCTTCCACTCGCTGCGGGCAGTGACACCTGCGCAAATCACTGAGGTACTGGCGGCCTCCGATCGCACCTGCCCGGTGCATATCCACATTGCCGAACAGCAGAAGGAAGTCGAGGACTGTCTGGCCTGGAGTGGGCGCCGACCGTTGCGATGGCTCTATGAACACGTCGAGGTCGACGCACGCTGGTGCCTGGTGCATGCCACCCACGCCGATGCGCACGAAGTGAGCGCCATGGCCGCCAGCCAGGCGGTTGCAGGCCTGTGCCTGAGCACCGAAGCCAATCTGGGCGATGGCCTGTTCCCGGCGGTGGACTACCTGGCCCAGGGCGGGCGCATCGGCATTGGCTCGGACAGCCACGTATCGTTGAGCGTGGTCGAGGAGCTGCGCTGGCTGGAGTACGGCCAGCGCCTGCGTGACCAGCGGCGCAATCGCCTGCACGCTGTCGATCAGCCGATGATCGGGCGCCATCTGTATGACAACGCCCTACAGGGCGGCGCGCAGGCAGTTGGCCAACCGGTCGGGGCATTGGCCGTCGGCCAACGGGCCGACTGGGTAGTGCTCGACGGCCAAGACCCGTACCTCGCCAGCAGCGAGGGCGATGCGATCCTCAACCGCTGGCTGTTCGCCGGCAGTGACCGTCAGGTGCGCGACGTCATGGTCAACGGCCGCTGGGTGGTGCGCCAGGGCCACCATGCGCTCCAGGCCCAGAGCGCGCAGGCCTTCACCCGCGTGTTGCGCCAGTTGCTGGGCTAGGGTCCACCCCTGGGCTCGAAGCGTGGCACCCGCGATCAGCAGTGTCTGCACGCAGCGCCACAGACGCTCGGCCTGCCGCCGACTGCCCGCGGTCTCGTTGACTGCGCCGCTCAGTGCATCCGGGCGATGTCGCGGTCCGGCATGCGCCAGATCAGACGGGTGGTGTCATAGCCCTGCTGGCGCGCCTTGGCCAGCAGGCTTTCACGCTCCCAGGCCGACAAGCCCTGCGTGCGAGACAGAATCCACAGGTACTTGCGGTCCGGGCTGCCGACAATCGCCGTGCGGTAGCGTGGGTCCACGTAGAGAATCCAGTACTCGGCGCGGGTCACCCCGGGCAGCAGGCGGGTCAGGCCGCTGTCGAACTCCACCCACAACTTGTCGGTGTGGCCGACCGTCTGCACATTGGCGTGCCCTTGGGCGCGCAACCACTCATCGCCCAGTGTGCGGCAGCGGTTGAGCACATCGAAGCTGCCGTCGGGCTTGAGGTTGTAATGGGCTTCGGACTGCGCGCAGGCGTCCTGGTGCGCCAGCGGCAGGCGGGCCAGCTCGTACCAGGTGCCCTGGTAGCGCTTGAGGCTGACGTTGCCAGCGGTCTTGGGCGCCAGTGGATCGCTGGCCGGGCTGGCGCAACCGGCGAGCAAGGCCAGGCAGCAGGCGGCCGCCAACAGGCGAGGCGTACTCACTTCAGGCCCTGCCCCGAGTACATCAGCACCTTGTCGGTGGCGTACTGCACGCTGATAAAGCTCTTCTCGTCGCCCCAGGTGCAGCTGGTCATGCCCAATGCGCCCGAGCACTCGGTGGGCGTGCCCAGCAACTGCTCCACTTCGGCCTTGCTCATGCCAGCCTTGAGCCGGGCATAGTTTTCCTGGTTGATCTTGCTGCAGGCGGTCAAGACGACGCAGAGGCTCAGCAAGGCGAAAACACGAAACGACATGGGCAAACTCCTGGACATGGGGCACAGGCACGGAAACCTGCAGCGTCCTTGGAGGGCAAAAAGTCGATCCGGTTCCCCATTCACCGAGCTATCGGGCGGTGCCACTGATCGCAGTGCCAGGGCCAGACGCGCAAAAGCCCGGCAGCGTCATCGGACACTGCCGGGCTTTCGGGTAAACCGCCTAGAAGCGCGAACCCGGCTCCAACAGGAAGTCCATTTCCTCGTCGGTGCTGGGGCGCTCCAGCAGCAGGTTGCGGTGCGGGAAGCGGCCGAACCGCTCGATGATCCGCTGATGCTGCTCGGCGTAGTCGAGGAAACCCTCGAACAGACGCCGGCTCGACTCAGGCTGCTCGTCGAGCAGGGCCTGGTAGCGCTCCACGCTGAGGTTCTGCCAGTCGAGCACCTCGGCGTGTTCCAGCACCAGCAGCACGAACACGCGCTGGATCGGCAGCAGCTGGTAATCCAGCTGCTTCTGCAGGCCCTGCATGGCCACCACCTGGGCACGCCGGTCGCCGTCGAAGGCGCGGGCGGTGTCGCGGTAGAGCATGCGCGGCAACTGGTCGAGCAACAGAATCAGGCCAAGCCAGCCCTGCGGGCTCTGCTGCCACTCATCCAGACCACCCTCGAGCGCCTGCTCGACCAGCGCCCCGAACAAGGCGCGGGCCTCTTCGTCGTGGTGCTTGCCGAACCACAGCGTGCTCTTCTCATCGGCCACAGCCTGGGCGTTGACACCCCAACCGAACCACCACTCCAGCAACGGCTGCCACGGTGCGAGCATGACTTACTCCTTGTGATAAGCAGTAGCGCGCTCGACCTCTTGCTTCGAGCCGAGGAATACGGGCACACGCTGGTGCAGGCTTTCGGGCTTGATGTCGAGAATACGATCACGGCCGTTGGTGGCCGCACCGCCCGCCTGCTCGATGATGAACGACATCGGGTTGGCTTCGTACATCAGGCGCAGCTTGCCCGCCTTGCCTGGCTCGCGGCAATCGCGCGGGTACATGAACATGCCGCCACGGGTCAGGATGCGGTGCACGTCGGCCACCATCGAGGCGATCCAGCGCATGTTGTAGTTTTTCTTCAGCGGGCCGGTTTCACCGTCGAGCAGTTCGCTGACGTAGCGCTGCACCGGGGCTTCCCAGTGACGCTGGTTGGACATGTTGATGGCGAACTCTGCGGTGCTTTCCGGAACCGTGATGTCTTCGTGGGTGAGCACGAAGCTGCCCAGTTCGCGGTCCAGGGTGAAGCCCTTGACGCCGTTGCCCAGGGTCAGCACCAGCATGGTCTGCGGGCCGTAGATGGCATAGCCGGCGGCGACCTGCTCGGTGCCCGGCTGGAGGAAGGCGTTTTCGTTGAGGGTTTCGTTCTGGCTGAGGTATTCGTTCGGGCAGCGCAGCACCGAGAAAATGGTGCCGACCGACACGTTGACGTCGATGTTCGACGAGCCATCGAGCGGGTCGAAGACCAGCAGGTAGGCACCTTTGGGGTAGCGACCCGGAATCTGGTAGGCGTTGTCCATCTCTTCGGAGGCCATGCCAGCCAGGTGGCCGCCCCACTCGTTGGCTTCGAGCAGGATGTCGTTGGAAATCACATCCAGCTTCTTCTGCACTTCGCCCTGCACGTTTTCGGTGCCCATGCTGCCCAGCACACCGCCCAAGGCGCCCTTGGACACATGGTGGCTGATTTCCTTGCACGCACGCGCCACCACTTCGATCAGGAAACGCAGATCGGCAGGGGTGTTGTTGCTACGGGTCTGCTCAATCAGATAGCGACTCAGGGTAACGCGAGACATGTATGGCTCCGACAGGATGGGGGAGGAAAAACCCCCGCAGTTTACAGGGAGAGACGCACGCTAGCGAGCAATGCGACTTGACGGGTCGATCAGACGACACTTCGCCCAATGAATTCAGCCCCCCTCGCGGCGCGGGGCCGCGAGGGGATTGGCTCAGTCCAGGGCATTCCAGATTTCAGTGGCGTATTCGCCGATGGTCCGATCGGACGAGAACCAACCCATGTGGGCGGTGTTGTGCACCGCCATGCGCCACCAGTCCTGCGGGGCGTTCCACAGCGCATCGACGCGGCGCTGGGCGTCCCAGTAGGCGTCGAAGTCGGCGCAGACCAAGAAGCGGTCATAGCTGACCAGCGCGTCCATGAAGCCGGCGTAGCGCGACGGATCATCGGGCGAGAAGACCCCGCCGCGAATGGCCTGGAATACGTCATTGAGCCGGTGCGAGGCACTCAGCGCGGCGCTGGCGCCGTAGTCGTCGTCACGCTTGCGCGCCTGCACCTGCTGCGCGGTGAGGCCGAAGATGAACATGTTCTCGGCACCCACGTGCTCGCACATCTCGACATTGGCGCCATCGAGCGTGCCGATGGTCAACGCGCCGTTGAGGCCGAACTTCATGTTGCTGGTGCCCGACGCCTCGTAGCCGGCGGTGGAAATCTGCTCGGACAAGTCGGCCGCCGGAATGATGCTTTCGGCCAGGCTGACGTTGTAGTTGGGCAGGAACACCACCTTCAGCAGGCCGCGCACGGTCGGGTCGTTGTTGACCACCCGGGCGATGTCGTTGGTCAGCTTGATGATCAGCTTGGCCTGGTGATAACTGGCTGCGGCCTTGCCGGCGAAGATCTTCACCCGCGGCGCCCAGTCGCCGCTCGGCTCGGCGCGAATGGCCTGGTACAGCGCCACGGTGTGCAGCAGGTTGAGCAACTGGCGCTTGTACTCATGGATGCGCTTGACCTGCACATCGAACAACGCGTCCGGGCTGACGGTGACGCCGGTACGCTCTTGAATGATGCTGGCCAGGGCCTTCTTGCTGTGCAGGCGCTGGGCGGCGAAGCGTTCGCGGAAGTCGGCCTGCTCGGCAAACGGCGCCAGGCGCGGCAGTTGCCCTTGCGGGTCGTCGAGCAGCTCAGGGCCGAGGGTGTCCACCAGCATCTCGGTGAGCTGGGGGTTGGCCTGGTACAGCCAGCGGCGGAAGGTGATGCCGTTGGTCTTGTTGTTGATCCGCTCTGGGTAGAGCTTGTGCAGCTCGGCGAACACGGTGCTCTTCATCAGCTGGCTGTGCAGCGCCGAGACGCCGTTGACGCTGTGCGAGCCCAGGAACGCCAGGTTGCCCATGCGCACACGGCGGCCGTTGTCTTCTTCGATCAGCGACACGGCGCGCAGCATGTCGAAATCGTGCTGGCCCTTGGCGCGCAGCGAATCGATGTGGTGGGCGTTGATCAGGTAGATGATCTGCATGTGCCGCGGCAGCATGCGCTCCATCAGGGCCACCGGCCAGGTTTCCAGCGCCTCGGGCAGCAGCGTGTGGTTGGTGTAGGCCAAGGTGCCCACGGTGATTTCCCAGGCTTTGTCCCAGGGGATTTCATGCTGATCGACCAGCAAGCGCATCAGCTCGGCCACGGCGATGGATGGGTGCGTGTCGTTGAGCTGAATGGCTGCCGAGTCCGGCAGGTTGAGCAGGCTGTCGTGCATGTTCAGGTGGCGGCGCATCAGGTCCTGCAAGGAGGCGCAGACGAAGAAGTACTCCTGGCGCAGACGCAGTTCCTGGCCGGCCTCGGTGCTGTCGGCCGGGTACAGCACGCGCGAGATGCTTTCGGCGCGCGCCACTTCGGCCACGGCGCCCAGATGGTCACCGGCGTTGAAGCGCTCCAGGTGCAGCTCTTCCAGCGCACGGGCACGCCACAGGCGCAGGGTATTGACGCTGGAGCCCCGCCAGCCGACCACCGGGGTGTCATAGGCCACCGCACGCACGGTTTCGCCGGGCGTCCAGACCTGGCGTTGAACGCCGCTGCTGTCGGTAAAGGTTTCCACACCACCGCCAAAGCTGATCGGGTAGATCACCTCTGGGCGCTCGAACTCCCAAGGGTTGCCGAAATCCAGCCAGTTTTCGGTCTGCTCCTGTTGCCAGCCATCGACCAACGCCTGCCGGAACAGGCCGTGTTCGTAACGAATGCCGTAGCCGTGGGCGGCAATGCCGAGGGTAGACATGCTTTCCATGAAGCAGGCGGCCAGACGGCCCAAGCCGCCGTTGCCCAGCGCCGCATCGGGCTCGAGCAGACGGATGCGCTCCAGGTCGACGTCCAGCCCGGCCATGGCCTCGCGGGCGATATCGAGCAGGCCCAGGTTGCTCAGGCTGTCGTACAACAGCCGGCCGATGAGAAATTCCAGCGATAGGTAATAGACCCGCTTCTGATTGCGCCGGTAGGCACGCCGGGTGTGGTCCATCCAGTGCTCGACCATGTGGTCGCGGGCTGCCAGGGCAACGGCTTCAAACCAGTCGTGCTCGCCTGCGTGTTCGGGATCCTTGCCGACCGAGTAGGTCAACTTGGCCAGTACGGCGGCACGAAAATCGGCCACCTCTGCTTCACGTACGTGGGTGTCCTGGGGCATGCGGCGTCCTCGGAAAGATTGACGGAGGCGGAGGAAGAGGGTTGAGACTAGACGCTTCGACCGGAAGTGCAGGCTACGGTTCGCGATTAAATGGCCAACGGCCATTCCAGCAAAAGATTGTTCACATTTTGAGCAACTCCGGTATGATCGCGCGCCCTGGACCGTGATCCGCCTACCTGTACCCTCCCCTACGATGAAAACCACCCTGATTGCCGCGGCCGAAGTCGACCGCCTGGAAACCTGGCAACGCTACGCCAGCCATATGTGCGGCGGCTGCCACTCCACCTGCTGCACGCTGCCGGTGGAAGTCAAGATCAACGACCTGATCCGCATCGGCGTGGTCGACGAATTCGAGAAGAGCGAGCCGCCCAAGGCTATCGCCAAACGCTTGCAGAAAGATGGCATCGTCGAGCGCTTCAATCAGAAGTCGGGCATCTTCACCCTGACGCGCATGAGCAACGACGACTGCCTGTACCTGGACCGCAAGAGCCGCCTGTGCACCATCTACGACAAGCGTCCCGATACCTGCCGCAATCACCCACGCATCGGGCCGCGGCCGGGCTATTGCGCGTACAAGCCGAAACAGACCGGCCGCTGAGCCTGCGCTGGCAAACGCCCTGGCAGAGCACAGGCGGCGCTCAGCGCGCCGCCGTCAAACGGACAAGCCCCTGCAGTGACGCATGGGGCCGATGCAGGGCTCAGCGTGCGTCAGACGGAAAGCTTTTGCAGGCGCCGTCCTGCTGCGCAGGCGGATGGCTGGGATAGATGTTCGGCAAGACGCTGACCGAGCTGGTCGCAATGAACCCATCTGCAAAGCGCGCCTCGATGAACTGCGCCTGCCAACCGCTCGCAGGCGCGGTATGCGGCAGCGAGAAGCGCTGCTGGGGGGTGAGGGTCACGGACGCGTAACGGACTCCACAGGCATAGCGGAAGTCGCGGTCCCGGCTGTTGCTCGCCGTCCACACCTTGACCGCCACTGGCAGCTCAGAGAATTCGACGGTGCTCAGCCCGCCCTGCTGATCGACCGACCGTTGCACGCTCGGCAGCGCGGCGCCATCGCGCAGACGCCGAAGGACCGGCACCAGCGTGCTCACCAGCGCGCCGCGAACCCCGCCGTGATCCGAGTTCGGCAGCACGCGCAGACTGGTCTGCCCAGGCAGGCGCTGCTGGAAATCGGTCACCTGGTCGGGGGCGAAGAAATCGTCGCCACTGGCTGACACCAGGTATTTGGGGATGGCCAGGCGCTGCCCGGGCTCGTCGAGGTACTGCATCGGGTCCATCATGGTCATCAGTTGCTCAAAGCGCGGAGTGCCCAATTGCTGCAGCGCCTCGGCCTTCTGATAAGGCCACAGGGCAATGGGCCAATGGCCGCCGTAGCGCTGGCGCAAGCCCTGGAGCATGGCCGAGCTGTCAGCCACTTCGATCACGCTGGGCACGATAGCGCTGACGCGGGGGTCCGCCATGGCGGTCAGCCAGGCGCTCCAGCCGCGCTTGGAGGCGCCGGCGATGATGAAGCTGTCCACCGCGACCCCAGCGTTCTTCAACTCCACCTCGGCCAGGTCCATGGCCCGGCTGGCTGCCGCAGCCATGGGCACGTGCAGAGGCAGCTCGGCAGCTGCCTCGGGGTTGCGCATCCAGTGGGCCCAGGTATGGGCCACCGCATCATCCTCGCGCATCGGTGCTTGGCCATCGCTGAAGGTCACGTACTGATTAGGCACATCGCTGATCATGACCACAGCCATCTGGGCCTTGAGCGCCACCTCGCGCAAGGCTTCGCGCGAATAGTCCGGGCTCTGCGGGTCGCCGAACCGTACGCCGTTGTTCACCACCAGCAGCGCCTTGCCAGGCACGGCGTTACTGGGCACATGCAGCTCGACCCCATGCCCCCAGCGCCGAGGCTCGACAACCGGCTGCGGATCCCAGGTCTGGGACGTCATCTCGAAACGACGGAACGCGTAGCCAGGTTCGGCGCTCTGCTCGAGCAACTCCGATTGCAGTGGCGCCTGACGGACATTGGCGATGTGGCACTGCACGACTTGCTGCGGGCGCACGCTGCTGCAATCTTGGGCAGCAGTGGCTTGGAAACAGGCCACCAGGCAGGGCATGGCCAGTACAAAACGGTAATTCATGAGCGGGCTTCCTTTTAGTGAAGCCCTCAACCTGGAGCGTTCGGCACCTGCCCACAAGCTAGTAGCCGGCTAGCAAAGCGAAACCTTACAGCCATTTAGGAAAAAACCTATAAAGCTGTACATCCAACAAACAAAAACGCCCCCGGCCTTTCGACCGGGGGCGTTTTCATTCAGCCTGAGCTAACTCAGTTCTTGGCTTTCTTGGCAGCGCGGGTACGCTCGCTTTCGTCGAGGATCTTCTTGCGAAGACGGATCGACTTTGGCGTGACTTCGCACAGCTCGTCTTCCTGGATGTACTCCAGCGCCTGCTCCAGCGTGAAGCGAACCGGCGGAACCAGGGCGATGACTTCGTCTTTACCCGAAGCACGCATGTTGTCGAGTTTCTTGCCCTTGGTAGGGTTGACACCCAGGTCGTTGTCGCGGCTGTTCTGACCGATGATCTGGCCGCCGTAGATTTCCTGGCCGTGCTCGACGAACAGCTTGCCGCGCGCTTGCAGGGTTTCCAGCGAGTAGGTCAGCGCCTTGCCGGTTTCGACCGAAACCAGTACGCCGTTCTGACGGCCGGACATGTGGCCGGACTTCACGGTGTCGTAGCGATCGAAGATCGAGGTCAGGATGCCCGCACCGTTGGTCAGGGTCAGGAACTGGTTACGGAAACCGATCAGACCACGTGCCGGAATGTTGTACTCCAGGCGCACACGGCCCTTGCCATCCGGAACCATGTTGGTCAGGTCGCCTTTACGCAGACCCATCTCTTCCATGACCTTGCCCTGAGACTCTTCAGGGATGTCGATGGTGACGTTTTCGAACGGTTCCTGCTTCACGCCATCCACTTCACGGATGATCACTTCAGGACGGCCCAGGGCCAGCTCGAAGCCTTCGCGACGCATGGTTTCGATCAGTACCGAGAGGTGCAGCTCGCCACGGCCCGAGACCTTGAACTTGTCTGGGGAGTCGGTTTCTTCAACGCGCAGGGCAACGTTGTAGAGCAGTTCCTTGTCCAGACGATCCTTGATGTTACGGCTGGTGACGAACTTGCCTTCTTTACCGCAGAACGGCGAATCGTTGACCTGGAAGGTCATGGAAACGGTCGGCTCGTCGACGGTCAGCGGCTTCATCGCTTCGACAGCGGTCGGATCGCACAGAGTGTCGGAGATGAACAGCTCGTCGAAACCGCTGATGCAGACGATGTCGCCGGCCTGGGCTTCTTCGACGTCCACACGGTGCAGACCGTGGTGACCCATCAGCTTGAGGATACGGCCGTTGCGACGCTTGCCGGCGGCATCGATGGCGACTACCGGGGTGTTCGGCTTGATGCGACCACGGGCGATACGGCCGACGCCGATGACGCCGAGGAAGCTGTTGTAGTCCAGTGCGGAGATTTGCATCTGGAACGCACCGTCACGGTCGACCGCTGGCGCAGGCACGTGATCGACGACCGCTTGGTACAGCGGGGTCATGTCTTCAGCCATGTCGGTGTGGTCCAGACCGGCAATACCGTTCAGGGCCGAGGCGTAGACGACTTGGAAGTCCAGCTGTTCGTCGGTGGCACCGAGGTTGTCGAACAGGTCGAAGATCTGGTCCAGAACCCAGTCAGGCCGCGCGCCCGGACGGTCGACCTTGTTGATCACGACGATCGGCTTCAGACCGGCTTCGAAGGCCTTTTTGGTCACGAAGCGGGTTTGCGGCATAGGGCCGTCTTGGGCATCGACCAGCAGCAGCACGGAGTCGACCATCGACATCACACGCTCAACCTCGCCACCGAAGTCGGCGTGGCCGGGGGTGTCGACGATGTTGATGTGGTAGCCATTCCAGTTGATGGCGGTGTTTTTCGCCAGGATGGTGATGCCGCGCTCTTTTTCCTGGTCGTTGGAGTCCATGACGCGCTCATCGTTGAGCTCGCCGCGCTCAAGGGTGCCGGACTGACGCAGGAGTTTGTCTACCAGGGTGGTCTTACCATGGTCGACGTGGGCAATGATGGCGATGTTACGCAGATTTTCGATCACAAGTGCATCTCGAGCAGAGGATTCGGTTGCCGCCTTTCAGAGCGGCCAAATAGGAAGCGATGAGGCTCAGTGGACCCGATGGTCGGGAGGGCGATGGCGGATGCTGCCGCCATACAGCCCTGGGGTCTTATGCCGGACGATAAACACGCACATTGGCATGTCCCTCACTGAGCAGGTGGTGTGCGTGCAAACGGCTCATCACACCCTTGTCGCAATAAAGCAGGTACTGACGCGAGTCATCGAGCTGCTTGAAGCGACTGTTGATGGCATAGAACGGCAGGGCCTGGACGTCGATGCCGTCGATCTGCAACGGCTGGTCTTCCTGGGCATCAGGATGGCGGATGTCGATGACAATCTGACCGGGCAGCACCTGGGCCACCTCTTCGATCTCGATATCCTTGCCCAGCTCGTCGATCACAGTGTCGATCGTGATGAAGCGCGCACGCTCCAGAGCACGGTCCAACACGGCCGAGTCGAACTGCTGTTCTTCATAAATGACCCGATCCGGCTTGGCGCAGGTGGTCGGGTTGACCGAAATCACGCCGCAGTATTCAGGCATGTGCCGAGCGAACTCAGCGGTGCCGATCTGGTAGGCGGTGTCGATGATGTCTTGCTTGTGGCTGGCCAGCAGCGGGCGCAACACCAGCTTGCTCGTGGCCTGGTCGATCACTGACAGGTTCGGCAGCGTCTGGCTGGACACCTGGGAAATCGCTTCACCGGTGACCAGCGCGTCGATCTCGAGGCGGTCAGCAACCTGGGTGGCGGCACGCAGCATCATGCGCTTCAAGGTCACGCCCATGTAGCGGTCGTC
Source organism: Pseudomonas gebzensis (assembly GCF_034427815.1). Classification (NCBI taxonomy): domain Bacteria; kingdom Pseudomonadati; phylum Pseudomonadota; class Gammaproteobacteria; order Pseudomonadales; family Pseudomonadaceae; genus Pseudomonas; species Pseudomonas gebzensis. The sequence continues at coordinate 220,742 of NZ_JAXQNS010000007.1, read as the reverse complement.
GACCTTGCCGAGAATCTCGCCCACCACTTCCTCGAACGGCACGCTGATGAACAGCACGCGCTGGCTGCTGCCGTATTTCTTCCAGAGGAAATGCGCGACTTCCATCACGCCCAACTCGTGGGCGCGCCCGCCCAGGTTGAAGAAGCAGAAATGCGTGACCAAACCGCGACGCATCATCTGGTACGCCGCCACGGTGGAGTCGAAACCACCGGACATCAGCACCAGCGTCTGCTCCAGGGCGCCCAGCGGGTACCCGCCGATGCCAGGGTGCTGGTCGTAGATGACGTACAAGCGCTGGTTGCGAATTTCGATGCGCACCCGCACTTCAGGGTTCTTCAAGTCGATGCCGGCGGCGCCGCACTGCTGGCGCAGCTGGCTGCCGACGTAGCGGTCGACGTCCATCGAACTGAAATCGTGGTGCCCACCGCGCTTGCAACGCACCGAGAAGCGCTTGCCGGGCAACAGATGGCCGAAATGCTCGCGGCACTTGGCGACGATGTCGTCGAAGTCGCCCAGCGGATATTCCTCGATGCGCAGGAAATGCGCGATGCCTGGCGTGCAGCTCAGGCGCTCGATCATTTCACGCTGGACCTTCTCGTCCTCGATGCGGGTAACCACTTCGAGATTGTCCCAGACACCCTCAACCGCGAGCTCAGGATCGAGATCCTTGAGCACGGCGCGGATGTTCTTGCAGAGCTGACGGATGAAGCGCTTGCGCACCGGCCGGCTCTTGATGGTGATTTCTGGGAAGACTTTGACGATCAGTTTCATGGTCACAGCGCGCGATGGGCTCACCGAAAAATGAGGGGCGCGGATTATATCGGAAATGCTCGGGAGTTTGAGCATTTTTTGCACAAAAAGGTTTTTGAGGGGTCGCGCACCGTGCAGGAGCGGGCATCGGGCGATCTTCGCTCAAGGTCGCACCAAAACAGTGCGAAACCCCAGCAATGTGCGCTTTATAGGTGCGCACCCGCACCGTGCAGTACTGGCATGTGCCCCAAACCGCCGCCTTTTATCCCCGCTTCGCCATTTTCGGGCACTGGCATGCAAATTGCTCCCTTGTGAGGCAGGTACGCTTGGCCGACTATCCGCGCCCGGCAACACCCTTTTCCAGGCCGCGGCCAACCGCGTTCCAGACCCTCCGGAGGACACCATGTCGAAGTCGGTTCAACTCATCAAAGATCATGACGTCAAGTGGATTGATCTGCGTTTCACGGACACCAAAGGCAAACAGCACCACGTCACCATGCCGGCTCGCGATGCGCTGGAAGACGACTTCTTCGAAGCCGGCAAGATGTTCGACGGCTCGTCCATCGAAGGCTGGAAAGGCATTGAAGCCTCCGACATGATCCTGCTGCCAGACGACGCCTCCGCCGTACTGGACCCGTTCACCGAAGAGCCGACCCTGATCCTGGTCTGCGACGTGATCGAGCCGTCCACCATGCAGGGCTACGACCGCGACCCACGCGCCATCGCCAAGCGCGCCGAGGAATACCTCAAGACCACCGGCATCGGCGACACCGTCTTCGTCGGCCCAGAGCCTGAGTTCTTCATCTTCGACCAGGTCAAGTTCAAGTCGGACATCTCCGGCTCGATGTTCAAGATCTACTCCGAGCAAGGCTCGTGGATGACCGATCAGGACGTCGAAGGCGGCAACAAGGGCCATCGCCCAGCCGTCAAGGGTGGCTACTTCCCGGTTCCGCCGTGCGACCACGACCACGAAATCCGTACCTCCATGTGCAACGCCATGGAAGAAATGGGCCTGGTCATCGAAGTGCACCACCACGAAGTGGCCACCGCTGGCCAGAACGAAATCGGTGTGAAGTTCAACACCCTGGTGATCAAGGCTGACGAAGTTCAGACCCTGAAGTACTGCGTGCACAACGTTGCCGACGCCTACGGCCGCACCGCGACCTTCATGCCAAAACCGCTGTACGGCGACAACGGCTCGGGCATGCACGTGCACCTGTCGATCTCCAAAGACGGCAAGAACACCTTCGCGGGTGAAGGCTATGCCGGCCTGTCCGACACCGCCCTGTACTTCATCGGCGGCATCATCAAGCACGGCAAGGCCCTGAACGGCTTCACCAACCCGGCCACCAACTCGTACAAGCGTCTGGTACCTGGCTTCGAAGCTCCGGTCATGCTGGCCTACTCGGCGCGCAACCGCTCCGCTTCGATCCGTATCCCCTACGTGTCGAGCCCGAAAGCCCGCCGCATCGAGGCGCGCTTCCCGGACCCGGCAGCCAACCCGTACCTGTGCTTCGCCGCACTGCTGATGGCGGGCCTGGACGGCATCCAGAACAAGATCCACCCAGGCGATGCTGCCGACAAGAACCTGTACGACCTGCCGCCTGAAGAGGCCAAGGAAATCCCGCAGGTCTGCGGCAGCTTGAAAGAAGCCCTGGAAGAGCTGGACAAGGGCCGTGCGTTCCTGACCAAGGGCGGCGTGTTCTCCGATGACTTCATCGATGCCTACATCGAGCTGAAGTCTGAAGAAGAAATCAAAGTCCGCACCTTCGTTCACCCGCTGGAATACGACCTCTACTACAGCGTTTGATTGTGTAGACGCGTCATCGACAACGGCCTTCTTCGGAAGGCCGTTGTTGTTTCAGCTGTCAGGGTTATCGGAAGGGTCCTACAAAGGCGCGCCACCGGTACAGGGCACACTCAAACGCCCATTCCCTGAGGAATTCTTCCATGCGCCTTGCATCGCTTACCCTGCTGTTGTCCCTCGGCCTGTCCGGCTGCGCCTCGCCCACCAGCGTTGCCACGCCACTCGATACCTTGCTCGACACCATTGAACGGCGGCTGGCCCTGGCCGATGGCGTTGCCCTGCTCAAATGGGACCAGAACCTGCCCGTGCAGGATGCCCCCCGCGAACAGCAGATTCTGCTCAGAGTACGCGAGGCGGCGACGGACTACGCCCTTGACCCGCTGCGTGCGGCCGGCTTCTTCTCCGACCAGATGGAGGCCGGCAAGCTGGTGCAGTTCGCCTTGCTCAACCGCTGGGAACGCCAGAGCCAAGCACCCGACACCCCGCGCCTGGACCTCAAGACAGCCCTGCGTCCGCAGCTCGACGCCTTGCAGCATCAATTGCTCGACGGCTTGCAGCATTTCGACCGGCATCGCCCGGTGGACTGCGCCCTGGCGGTAGCCACCGCCGTGGCCGAGCGCTCACGCGATGCCCTGCATGAACTGGCCCTGCAACGCGCCGCTGGACGGCTCTGCGACTTGTCCTGAAATATTTGCTCTATATTGGTGCACTGAAGGCGCTTGGGCCTGTGCACCGTGCCCCCTTTCCAGCATGGCCTGATTCGACCCAAGCATTAATCGCCCGATTTCAGGCCATCTTCCGAAAAAACCGCTTCTTTTCGGAGCCTTGGTTTGTTTCTTGCATTTTCTTGCCGCACGCCGAGCGCACCGCTCTTCGACCCTGGCCCTGACCGGGACATCCCGCGCCACGCGCGCCTGCACCGCGGCAATAGAGGTCACCCCCACCATGACCATCAGCGACGCGCAGCATCGACTGCTGCTGGACAACCTGACCACCGCCACGCTGCTGCTCAATGCCGACCTGCGCCTGGAATACATGAACCCGGCGGCAGAAATGCTCCTGGCGGTCAGCGGCCAGCGCAGCCACGGGCAGTTCATCAGCGAGTTGTTCACCGAGTCTGCCGAGGCCCTGAGCGCGTTGCGCCAGGCCGTGGAGCAGGCTCACCCGTTCACCAAGCGCGAAGCCCTGCTGACCTCGCCCAACGGCCAGAGCATCACGGTCGACTATGCCGTGACGCCGATCCTGCACCAGGGCACCACCCTGCTGCTGCTCGAAGTCCACCCGCGCGACCGCCTGCTGCGCATCACCAAAGAGGAAGCGCAACTGAGCAAGCAGGAAACCACCAAGATGCTGGTGCGTGGCCTGGCTCATGAGATCAAGAACCCCTTGGGTGGCATCCGCGGCGCGGCGCAGTTGCTGGCCCGCGAGCTGCCCGAAGACGGCCTGCGCGACTACACCAACGTGATCATCGAAGAAGCTGACCGCCTGCGTAATCTGGTCGACCGCATGCTCGGTTCGAACAAGCTGCCGTCGCTGTCGATGACCAACATTCACGAAGTGCTGGAACGGGTCTGCAGCCTGATCGAGGCCGAAAGCCAAGGCGGCATCACCTTGGTCCGCGACTACGACCCCAGCTTGCCGGACCTGCTGATCGACCGTGAGCAGATGATCCAGGCGGTGCTCAACATCATGCGCAACGCCATGCAAGCCATCGCCCACAAGAACGAACTGCGCCTGGGCCGTATCAGCCTGCGCAGCCGCGCGGTACGCCAGTTCACCATCGGTCATGTGCGCCACCGCCTGGTGGCACGGGTCGAGATCACCGACAACGGCCCGGGCATCCCCGCTGAACTGCAAGACACGCTGTTCTATCCCATGGTCAGCGGGCGCCCGGACGGCACCGGGCTGGGCCTGGCCATCACGCAGAACATCATCAGCCAGCACCAGGGGCTGATCGAGTGCGAGAGCCATCCAGGCCACACCACCTTTTCGATTTTCCTGCCGCTGGAACAAGGAGCCACCGCCTCATGAGCCGAAGTGAAACCGTCTGGATCGTCGACGATGATCGCTCCATCCGTTGGGTCCTGGAAAAAGCCCTGCAACAGGAAGGCATGGCTACCCAGAGCTTCGACAGCGCCGAGGGCGTGATGGGCCGGCTGGCCCGTCAACAACCGGATGTGATCATTTCCGACATCCGCATGCCGGGCACCAGTGGCCTTGACCTGCTGGCGCAGATCCGCGAGGCGCACCCGCGCCTGCCGGTGATCATCATGACCGCCCATTCCGACCTGGACAGCGCCGTGGCGTCGTACCAGGGCGGGGCTTTCGAGTATCTGCCCAAACCGTTCGACGTCGACGAAGCGGTCGCACTGGTCAAGCGGGCGTACCAGCATGCCCAGGAACAGCAAGGCCTGGCGGCCGCGCAGCCCATGACCCGCACGCCCGAGATCATTGGCGAAGCGCCGGCCATGCAAGAGGTGTTTCGCGCCATCGGCCGCCTCAGCCACTCCAACATCACCGTGCTGATCAACGGTGAGTCGGGCACCGGCAAGGAGCTGGTGGCGCATGCCCTGCACCGCCACAGCCCGCGCGCTGCCTCACCGTTCATCGCTCTGAACATGGCGGCGATTCCCAAGGATCTGATGGAATCCGAGCTGTTCGGCCACGAGAAAGGCGCGTTCACCGGCGCGGCCAACCTGCGTCGCGGGCGCTTCGAGCAGGCCGACGGCGGCACCTTGTTCCTCGATGAAATCGGCGACATGCCCGCCGATACCCAGACTCGACTGCTGCGCGTACTGGCCGATGGCGAGTTCTACCGCGTGGGCGGCCATGTGCCGGTCAAGGTCGATGTGCGCATCATCGCCGCCACTCACCAGAACCTCGAATCGCTGGTCCAGGCCGGCAAGTTCCGTGAAGACCTGTTCCACCGCCTCAACGTGATCCGCATCCATATCCCGCGCCTGTCCGATCGCCGCGAAGACATTCCGGCCCTGGCCCGGCACTTCCTCGCCCGCGCCGCCCAGGAGCTGTCGGTGGAGCCCAAGCTGCTCAAGCCCGAGACCGAAGCGTTCATGCGCAACCTGCCGTGGCCGGGCAACGTGCGGCAGATGGAAAACACCTGCCGCTGGATCACCGTGATGGCCTCAAGCCGCGAAGTGCTGATCGGCGACTTGCCACCCGAGCTGCTCAACCTGACGCAAGACGCCACCCCGGTCACCAACTGGGAGCAGGCCTTGCGCCAGTGGGCGGACCAGGCCTTGAGCCGTGGCCAGACCAACCTGCTGGACAGCGCGGTGCCGAGCTTCGAGCGGATCATGATCGAGACCGCCCTCAAGCACACCGCCGGCCGCCGCCGTGATGCCGCGCTGCTGCTGGGCTGGGGCCGCAATACGCTGACCCGCAAGATCAAGGAACTGGGGATGAACGTTGCCGGAGGTGACGAGGATGACGGCGAGGAACAACACTAGCTGCGCAAGGTAAGTCCTGCCCATACCCACAGCCGCCATTGGCTGCGGCGATGCCGCGCATCGCGGCAATAGCCCTGCAACAAACCGCAATAACCCGCCCACCGCGACCGGTGCAGGAGCGGCCGGTCCGGCGCTCCGGATGGCCGCGATGGGCGGCGCAGCCGCCCTCGGGCCGCGCCCCCTATTTACCCGGCATCTTAGATGCCTGAATCGGGCTGGCTTGCCGGCCATCGCGGCAATAGTCGCTCCTATGGGGACTCAGGCTCTCACTGGGTCGTGTGGCGCGAAATGACTGTAGGCAAACACATTTCAGACCGCGTCTGCGCCGACGTTCGTCATTCATGCCGGATCATGACCACAGATGCGCTAGCCTAGGGCCTCCTGCCGAGGAGGCTGCATGCCCGACACCACCCGCCACCTGCACCTGCCCAACGGCCTGCACGTTACCCTGCGCCACGCCCCACACCTGACCCGCGCCGCCGCAGCGGTAAGGGTGCGCGCCGGCAGCCACGACGCACCGCAGCGCTGGCCGGGACTCGCGCACTTTCTCGAGCATCTGCTGTTCCTCGGCACTGCGCGTTTCCCGCTCGACGACGGTTTGATGCGTTTCGTGCAAGGCGTGGGTGGGCAGGTCAATGCCAGTACCCGCGAGCGCACCACCGACTTCTTTTTTGAAGTGCCATGCCCGGCCTTCGCTGGAGCGCTGGAACGTCTGTGCCAGATGTTGGCCGAACCTGAGCTGGGCGCGGCGCGGCAGTTGGCCGAGCGCGAGGTGATTCATGCCGAGTTCATCGCCTGGTCACGCGATGCACAGGTGCAGCGGCAGTTGGCGGTGTTGCAGAGTGTCTCGCCAAGCCATCCGCTGCGCGGTTTTCATGCCGGCAACCGGTACACGCTGAATGTGCCATCGCCAGCTTTCCAGCAGGCCTTGCAGCACTTTCATCAGCAGTTCTATCGCGGCGCGCAGATGACCTTGAGCCTGTGCGGGCCGCAGTCGCTGGAAGCGCTTCAAGCGCTCGCTGAACGATGTGGCAGCCTGCTAGCGGCTGGCGCGGTGATCGCCCAAACGCCTGCGCCCCCGCTGTTTGCTCCATCGCAGCGCGTCCCCACACGCCTGGAAAGCGGCCTGCTGTTCGCCCACGAAGGGTTGCCCCCAGGGGCCGAACCGGCACTGGCCCTGCTGTTCCATTACCTGACCGATCCAGGCCCCGGTGGCTGGCTGGCCGAGATGCAGCGCCGCCAGTGGCTGCAGGGCGCCAAAGCACACAGCCTGTACGCGTTCGCCGGGCAGGCGCTGTGGCACCTGGAGTTCGAGGCCGCCGATTCCACCACGCCAGAGCCCCTGCAAGCCGCGTTGCTCGGTTGGTTCGCCTGGTTGCGGCAGGTACAAGTGACTGAACTCACCGCCCGGTTCAGCGCCGTGCAGCGGCGCAAAGGCTTGAGCGCCGGCGCGCTGCAATGGGCGCGTAGCGACAGCAGCGGTCAATCTTTCCAGGGGCTGGATGAGCAGGGCTTAGCGGTGCTCGACCAGGTCCTCGCCGAGCTGTCGGGCGCCAGACGCGCCCTCCCCCCCGCGCCAGCGCTGCTGGAGGCGCAGGCCGCACGCCCTGCCATGACCGATGGCCCTGCTGAGCACTGGCATGGGTCAGAGCCGGCACCGCAACTGCGCGGCCGTCTACTCACGAGGGTCCGTACACCGGGTGGTTCAGCCGACCCTTCACGCCTTTCAAAGCCCTCACCCCGCAGGCTCGCGCCCTCGCTCGGAGCCGCCGGCACGCCCAGCCATTCAGCGCACCCCGCGCGGCGACCCGAAGCACCGTTGCCGGGGCTCAAGCTGCCGCATCACGAGCACCCAGCATTCGGCGCCCCCACCGCCCCTTGGCAGCTGCCCGAGCCAGAACCCCTGCTGCTCGACAGCTTGCCGGAATCGACCGGGCTGGCACTGAACGATGCGCTGCACGTCGACCCCACCCTGCCCAGCCATCGTCAGTTCGCCTACGTGCGGCTGCGCTGGCGGCTGCCCTGCCCTCAGCCGGCGCTGGAATGGGCTCTCGGGGAGGCACTGGCGGCCTTGCAGGCCCGCGCGGAGCAAGCGGGCGTAACGCTGCGTTTCGACAGCATCGGCACCCTGTGGACCCTGCTGTGCAGCGGCCCACCGGCCGCCGTGATACGCGCCAGCCAGCTCGCCCTGTCACGGCTGCGCCAGCCGCCGAACAGCGCCTGGCAATCGCCACCTCAAGACAGGCCGGCGCTCATGCCGATCCGCGCCCTGCTCGAGCAGCTGCCACGTGCCGTGCAGGGTGACAACGTCGGGCCCGGCCGCACAGCGGCCGCCCTCGACCCACCTGCCCCAGGCGATGCTGCGCCCGCCAGCCAGGCAGCGCTCGCCACACTCTGGGCCGCAAGCCACTGGCACGGCCACGCCACCGGCTTCGACCCTGACGCCCTGGCGGCCCTGGCCGAAGCCATGCACGCCGTACCGGGCCAGCCCGCAACCAACATGGCGGCCTTGCCCATGCAAGCCCGACGCTGGTGCCCGCAGCTACGCCTCAGCGGCGAACACGCCGTGCTGCTGTTCTGCCCGGTCCGCCTCGATCGGCAGGCAGGCGCACGCCTGCTCGGCCATCTGCTGCAAGGCTCGGTCTACCAACGCCTGCGGGTCGAGTTGCAACTGGGCTATGCGGTGTTCAGCGCCTTCCGGCAGGTCGAGGGCATTGCCGGGCTGCTGTTCGGCGTGCAGTCACCGCATGCCGAGCCGCTGCAGATCCTCAGGCATCTGCGCGCCGTGCTGGCCCACGGGGCAACGCTCAGCGCTGCAGCGCAACACGCGTTGGCCGAGCAGTTCGACGAAGCCAACATGACCAACGACGACCTCGCCCACTACGCCTGGCAGTGCCATCTGGCGGGCGAACAGGCCGACCTGCAGGCTCTGCGCGCAGGCATCAGGCAGTCGAAGCAGGCCGACATCGACGCCTTGGTCAGCGACTTGCTGGCACCGGACGCAGCGTGGCTGTGCCTGGCGAACGGTTCGGTTGCAGGTACGGCGTGGCCGTGATCACACGCATTGTTACGCTGCCTGCAACAGCCCTTCTCGAAGAATTAACCATTTGGAACATACATTTCTTGTAGGATATTTCTCCTTGGCCCGTAGGAACCTTGAGTTCCGCCAGCCACCAAATGACTAGCAGCATCCCCTCAACCCCCTTCGCAAGGAGTACGCCCATGTGGACCAAACCTGCTTACACTGACCTGCGCATCGGCTTCGAAGTCACCATGTACTTCGCCAACCGCTGATCCGCTGTGCGGTTCGACGCCTCGGCCTGCCGGGGCGTTTTCGTTTTTTGCCTAGTGTCGTTGCCTAGCCTCTTTGTCTAGCTTCATTGCCTAGCTTCTTTGCCTAGAGAGTTGCCATGTATATCCAGATCCTCGGCTCCGCCGCCGGCGGTGGGTTCCCACAGTGGAACTGCAACTGCGTCAACTGCAAGGGTTACCGCGACGGCACGCTCAATGCCCAGGCGCGCACCCAGTCGTCCATCGCCCTTTCCGATGACGGCGAGCACTGGGTGCTGTGCAACGCCTCCCCCGATATCCGCGCCCAATTGCAGGCCTTCGCGCCCATGCAGCCGGCCCGCGCACTGCGCGACACCGGGATAGACGCCGTCGTCCTGCTCGACAGCCAGATCGACCACACCACCGGCCTGCTTAGCCTACGCGAAGGCTGCCCGCATGCGGTGTGGTGCACTGAAATGGTCCATCAGGACCTCTCCACCGGCTTCCCGCTGTTCACCATGCTCAGCCACTGGAACGGTGGCCTGGACTGGCACTGCATCGATCTGGACCAGCATTTCGTCATCCCCGCCTGCCCGAACCTGCGTTTTACCCCGTTCCCCCTACGCAGCGCCGCGCCGCCCTACTCGCCGCACCGCTTCGACCCGCACCCGGGTGACAACCTCGGCCTGCTGGTCGAAGACCTGCGTACCGGCGGCAAACTGTTCTACGCCCCAGGCCTGGGCCAGGTGGACGACGCGCTGCTGGAGATGATGCACGGTGCCGACTGCCTGCTGGTCGACGGCACGCTGTGGCAAGACGACGAGATGCAGCGCCGCGGCGTCGGCACCCGCACCGGCCGCGAAATGGGCCACCTGGCGCAGAACGGCCCTGGCGGCATGCTCGAAGTGCTCGAGGGTTTTGAACGCCAGCGCAAGGTGCTCATCCACATCAACAACACCAACCCGATCCTCGACGAAGACTCGCCCGAGCGCGCTGAAGTGCTGCGCCGCGGCGTCGAAGTGGCCTTCGACGGCATGAGCATCGAACTGTGAACGGCGCAGCCGGAGATTCCGTGAACCAACGTACGCCGATGTCGCCTGCCGAATTCGAGCAGGCCCTGCGCGCCAAGGGCGCCTACTACCACATCCATCACCCGTACCACGTGGCGATGTATGACGGCAGCGCCACCCGCGAGCAGATTCAGGGCTGGGTCGCCAATCGCTTCTACTACCAAGTCAACATCCCCCTGAAGGATGCCGCGATCCTGGCCAACTGCCCGGACCGCGAGGTGCGCCGCGAGTGGATTCAGCGTTTGCTCGACCACGACGGCGCGCCCGGTGAAGACGGCGGCATCGAAGCCTGGCTGCGCTTGGGCGAGGCCGTCGGGCTCGACCCCGACCAGCTGCGCTCGCAGGAACTGGTACTGCCCGGCGTGCGCTTCGCCGTGGATGCCTACGTCAACTTCGCCCGCCGCGCCAGTTGGCAGGAAGCGGCCAGCAGCTCGCTGACCGAGCTGTTTGCGCCGCAGATCCACCAGTCGCGCCTGGACAGCTGGCCGCAGCACTACCCCTGGATCGATCCGGCCGGCTACGCCTACTTCCGCACCCGTCTGGGCCAGGCCCGGCGCGATGTGGAGCATGGCCTGGCGATCACCTTGCAGCACTACACCACCTGGGAAGGCCAGCAACGCATGCTGGACATCCTGCAGTTCAAGCTGGACATCCTCTGGAGCATGCTCGATGCCATGAGCATGGCCTACACGCTGAACCGCCCGCCCTATCACTGCGTGACCCAGGACCGGGTCTGGCACAGAGGAATCACGTCATGAGCCTGGACCATCAGCTGATCCCGCGCTGGCGCCCGGGCTATCGTTTCCAGTATGAACCCGCCCAGAAGGGTCATGTGCTGCTGTACCCCGAGGGCATGATCAAGCTCAACGAGAGTGCCGCGCTGATCGGCGGGCTGATCGATGGCCAGCGCGATGTCGGCGCGATCATCACCCAGTTGCAGCAACAGTTCGCCGATGTCCCGCAAGTGGCCGAGGACATCGAACAATTCATGGAGGTGGCCCGTGCCGAACACTGGATCGTGCTTGCCTGAAGGGGCCGGCAAGGCTGAGATCGGCCTGCCTTTATGGCTGCTCGCCGAGCTGACCTACCGCTGCCCGCTGCAATGTCCGTACTGCTCCAACCCACTGGATTTCGCCCGCCAGGGCGAAGAGCTGAGCACGGCGCAGTGGTTCAAGGTCATGGCCCAGGCGCGGGAGATGGGCGCGGCGCAGATCGGTTTTTCCGGCGGCGAGCCGCTGGTGCGCCAAGACCTCGCCGAGCTGATCCGCGAGGCCCGGCGGTTGGGGTTCTACACCAACCTGATCACCTCTGGCATCGGGCTGACCGAAAGCAAGATCGCCGCCTTCAAGGACGCCGGCCTGGACCATATCCAGATCAGCTTCCAGGCCAGCGACGAGCAGGTGAACAACCTCCTGGCCGGTTCACGCAAGGCCTTCGCACAGAAGCTGGAGATGGCCCGTGCGGTCAAGGCCCATGGCTACCCGATGGTGCTCAACTTCGTCACCCACAAGCACAACATCGATCGCATCGACCGCATCATCGAGCTGTGCCTGGCCCTGGAAGCCGATTTCGTCGAGCTCGCCACCTGCCAGTTCTATGGCTGGGCCGAACTCAATCGCCTTGGCCTGCTGCCGACCCGTGCGCAACTGGAGCGTGCCGAGCGCATCACCAACCAATACCGCGAGCGACTCAAAGCCCAAGACCATCCGTGCAAGCTGATCTTCGTTACCCCGGATTACTACGAGGAACGCCCCAAGCCGTGCATGAACGGCTGGGGCAGCCTGTTCCTCACCGTCACCCCCGACGGCACGGCGCTGCCCTGCCATGGCGCGCGGCAGTTGCCGGTGCAGTTCCCCAACGTGCGCGAGCATGACCTGCAGCACATCTGGTATGACTCGTTCGGTTTCAACCGCTACCGCGGCTTCGACTGGATGCCCGAACCGTGCCGCAGCTGCGACGAAAAGGAGAAGGACTTCGGCGGCTGCCGCTGCCAGGCCTTCATGCTCACCGGTGACGCCAGCAAGGCAGACCCGGTGTGTGGCAAGTCACCAGACCACGGCATCATTCTCAAGGCCCGCGAAGAATCGGAGTACAGCGACGTGAGCATCGAGCAACTGACCTTCCGTAACGAGCGCAACTCGCGGGTGATCGCCCGTGGCTGAGCTGACCCTCGAATTGAGCGCCGCCGATGCGGTGGCTGCCGGGACCGACTTCGCCGACCTGAAATGCGGGCCGGTGGGGCTGGTGTGGAACGAGTTCCGCCCGGCCGATGGCGCCTGCCGGCTGTGGCATTGGCGCGAGCAGCAGGCGTACTGCCTGACCCCCGACGGTTTCAGCGTGCGCAGCCGCGTCTACGAATACGGCGGCGGCAGCTTCTGCCTGAGCGATGACGGCGTGCTGTTCGTCAATGAAGCCGACCAGCAGGTGTATCGACAGCCGCTGGACGGCACCACGCCGCAGCCACTGAGCCATGAGCCAGGCCGCCGCTATGGCGACCTGCACTGGCAGCACGGCGTGTTGCTGGCGGTCGAGGAAACCGCAGGCGAGCCCGTGGTGCATCGCCTGGTGAGCTGGGCAGAGGGGCAGCGCCAGGTACTGGTCGAGGGCGCCGACTTCTACGCGGCGCCCACGTTGCGCGCCGATGGCCAGCGCCTGGCCTGGATCGAGTGGGATCGTCCCGAACAACCCTGGACCCGTACGCGGCTGATGAGCCGAGAACGCAACGCCGATGGCACCTGGCAGCCTGCTACCTGCGTGGCTGGCGCCGCCGCGCAGCGTGAGCACACGGCGCAGTCGCTGCAGCAGCCGCGTTTCGATGCGGCGGGTCGGCTGCATGCATTGAGTGATGCCAATGGTTTCTGGCAACCCTGGGCAGAGATCGACGGCCAGTGGCAGCCGATGCCAGCGCTGGCCGCCGACCATGCCGGTGCACCTTGGCAGTTGGGCGCCTGCACCTGGTTGCCGCTGTCCGATGGCGGCTTCGTCGCCACCTGGTTCGATGCAGGCTTCGGACGCCTCGGTGTCCAGCACCCTGAACGACCGCTCAGGCAACTCGCCCCTGGCTACAGCCGCTTGCGCTGCCTGGCGGCTGACGAGCAGTGCTTCTACGCGGTCGCCGCTTCGCCGACGCAACTGCCGGCAGTGCTCAGCATCGATCGTGAGGACGGAGCAGTCCGCGTGCTGGCCGGTGGCGCCAGCCTGTTGGCAGCCGAGCAGGTCAGCCAACCGCAGGCGATCAGCTATCCCAGCGGCGGCGCCACGGCCCACGGCTTTTTCTATGGCGCCCGCAACGTCCAGGGCGCCTCGCCGCTGGTGGTGTTCATCCACGGTGGCCCGACCTCAGCGTGCCACCCGGTGCTCGACCCGCGCATCCAGTACTGGACCCAGCGCGGCTTTGCCGTGGCGGACCTGAACTATCGCGGCAGCACCGGCTATGGGCGCGCCTATCGTCAGGCGCTGCACCTGCAATGGGGCGTCAGTGATGTCGAGGATGCCTGCGCTGCGGTGGCACACCTGGCCGGGCGGGGGCTCATCGACCCGCAACAGGCTTTCATCCGTGGCGGCAGCGCAGGCGGTTACACCACCTTGTGCGCCTTGGCCTTCCAGGCGGTTTTCCGCGCCGGTGCCAGCCTGTACGGCGTCAGCGATCCCATTGCCCTGGCCCGCGCGACACACAAGTTCGAAGGGGATTACCTGGACTGGCTGATCGGCCATCCCGAGCGCGATGCCGAACGCTACCGCCAGCGCACACCGCTGTTGCACGCGGCCAACATCAAGGTGCCGGTGATCTTCTTCCAGGGTGAACTGGACGCGGTGGTGGTGCCAGAGCAGACCCGCAGCATGCTGACGGCGCTGCAAGCCAACGGCATCGCGGCCGAGGGGCATTTCTACGCCGGCGAGCGACACGGATTCCGACAGGCCCGGCACCTCGCCCATGCGCTGGAAGAGGAATGGAAGTTCTATTGCCGGGTGCTGGCGGGGTAGCCACTGGCGGGGTATGTCAGGGGCGCGCGGCGCCCCCTGCTCAACGCTTGGCGATGATGTACACGGCGTGGATGATGCCTGGGATATAGCCCAGCAGGGTCAGCAGGATGTTCAGCCAGAACGCGCCGGCGAAGCCGACTTGCAGGAACACGCCCAGTGGCGGCAGGAGGATGGCGATGATGATGCGGATAAAGTCCATGAGAAGCGCTCCGTTGGGGGGTTCAACACAGACTGGCGCGCTGGCGCAGAGGTTCAACGAGGCGCCGCAGATAACGCCCCGCAGTAACCACCGAGGCGAGGAGCCAAATCCCGCGCACAGAGAAAACCCCGCACTAGGCGGGGCTTTCAGACTGTTTCCCTGACATCCATATCGTTCCACCATCCTGGTGGAAAATCCTGCGTAGTCCCTGTTCTGTCCTTTGCGCTTCCTGCGCTACGTCCATGGGTTAAAGATTACTCGCGGAACCTTTCTGAGAGAAGTGGCGAATAGTCACCACGCTCTGTAGGAAAAGACTTACAAGCATCAGCCATTCCTATTCATGTACAGGCTTGCGCCGCGCTCAGAACTGCTCGGCATCGAGCAGAAAAAGCGACTCACTGCCCGCTTTCACCGAGGCGATCAGCGAATCCAGCCGCGGGAGCAGGCGGGCGAAGTAGAAGCGCGCGGTGCCCAACTTGGCCGTGTAGAACGCCTCATCGCCGCTCGCCTGCTGCGCCGCACCTGCCATGCGCGCCCACATGTAGGCGTACGCCACGTAGCCGAAGGCATGCAGGTATTCCACCGACGCCGCGCCGATCTCGTTGGGGTCGTGCTTGGCCTGCTCCAGTACCCAAGCGGTCAATGCATCGAGCCGGTGCAGCGCATCGCTCAGCGGCTGGGTGAACTCGCTCAGCTCGGCACTGTTCTGGTCGATGAACGCATGGACTTCATCCGAGAACACGCGATAGAACGCACCGCCGCTACCGACCACCTTGCGGCCCATCAGGTCCAACGCCTGGATGCCGTTGGTGCCTTCGTAGATCTGCGTGATGCGCACATCGCGCACCAGTTGCTCCTGGCCCCACTCACGAATGTAGCCATGGCCGCCGAACACCTGCTGGCCATGCACCGTGCACTCCAGGCCCAGGTCGGTGAGAAACGCCTTGGCCACGGGGGTGAGCAGTGCCACCAGCGCTTCGCTGCGTTTGACCGTATCGGCATCCTGGCTGTATTTGGCGCTGTCGAGCTGCATGGCCACATAGGTGGAGAACGCGCGGCCACCTTCGATCGTGGCTTTCATGGTCAGCAGCATGCGCCGCACGTCGGGGTGCACGATGATCGGGTCGGCCAGCGAGTCCTTGGCCTTGGCGCCGGTTGGCGAGCGGCTTTGCAGACGATCGCGGGCGTAGTCCACGGCGTTCTGATAAGAGCGCTCGGCCGAGGCCAGGCCCTGGATACCGACGCCCAAGCGTTCGTAGTTCATCATGGTGAACATGGCAGCCAGGCCCTTGTTGGCCTCGCCCACCAGGTAACCGACCGCGCCGTCGAAGTTCATCACGCACGTGGCCGAGGCCTGGATGCCCATCTTGTGTTCGATCGAGCCGCAGCTCACCGCATTGCGTTCGCCCAGGCTGCCGTCGGCGTTGACCATGATCTTGGGCACCAGCAGCAGCGAGATGCCTTTGGGCCCGGCGGGCGCGTCGGGGAGCTTGGCCAGCACCAGGTGGATGATGTTTTCGGTGAGGTCATGCTCGCCGCCGGTGATGAAGATCTTCGTGCCGCTGACCTTGTAGCTGCCATCGGCCTGGGGCTCGGCACGGGTGCGGATCAGGCCCAGATCGGTGCCGGCGTGGGCTTCGGTCAGGCACATCGAACCGGACCACACGCCCGCATACATATTAGGCAGGTAGGCCTGTTTCAGCGCTTCGCTGGCGTGAGCATTGATCGACAGGCAGGCGCCGGCGGTCAGCATCGGGTACAGCCCGAACGACAAGCTGGCAGCGTTGACCATTTCCTCGACCTGCGCCGAGATCGCCTTGGGCATGCCCATGCCGCCGTAAGCAGGATCGCCGCCGACCCCCACCCAACCGCCTTCGGCGTAGGTGCTGTAGGCCTCGATGAAACCGGCCGGGGTGCGCACGGCGCCGTCGCTCCAGTGGCAGCCTTCTTCATCGGCCGCGCGGCTCAGCGGGGCGATGCTGCGCCCTGCCACCTTGCCGGCTTCTTCCAGCACGGCCAGCGCGGTCTGGGCATCGACCAGCTCGGCCAGCGCCGGCAATTCGGCCCATTGCTCAGCGACGCGGAACACGTCGTTGAGGACGAACTGCATGTCTCGCAGGGGCGCTTTGTAGTCAGCCATGACAACCTCTCGCAGTAGAGAACGCAGCGGCGCGCGGGCCGTTGCGGGGGAATGGATTTCAGTCTAACTCAAGAAAAATTCGACCGTTCAGGACTAAAACAGACTGCATAGGCATATCGAGTCATGCTTGCCGTACGGCCAAAAAAACGCCTGCCACGGAGGCAGGCGTCTTCAGGCAGCGCAACGGTCGCTTAGATCGACAGGCCGAAGGCCTCTTCGTCCATCGCCATCAGGTTGCCAGCGCCCGACAGCATGGTGGCGACATGGGTACGGGTGCGCGGCAGGATGCGCTGGAAGTAGAAGCGCGCGGTCTGCAGCTTGGCGGTGTAGAAGGCTTCTTCGCTGGTGCCGGCAGCCAGTTTCTCGGCGGCCAGGCGGGCGATGTCGGCCCAGAAGTAGGCCAGGCACGCGTAGCCGGAGTACATCACGTAGTCGACCGATGCAGCGCCGACTTCCTCGCGGTCCTTCATGGCGGCCATGCCGATCTTCATCGTCACTTCACCCCACTCCTTGTTCAGCGCGGCCAGCGGTTCGACGAACTCCTTGATGGCTTCGTTACCTTCCTGGGCTTGGCAGAACTTGTGCACGATGCGGGTGAAGCCTTTGAGCGCCTCGCCCTGGGTCATCAGTACCTTGCGCCCGAGCAGGTCGAGTGCCTGGATGCCGGTGGTGCCCTCGTAGAGCATCGAGATGCGGCTGTCGCGCACGTTCTGCTCCATGCCCCATTCGGCGATGAAGCCGTGGCCGCCGTAGATCTGCACGCCGTGGTTGGCAGCCTCGAAGCCGACTTCGGTCATGAAGGCCTTGGCGATCGGCGTCATGAAGGCCAGCAGGGCGTCGGCCTTTTTACGGGCGTCTTCGTCTTCGCTGTACTTGAGGATGTCGACCTGCTTGGCGGTGAAGTAGACCATCGCGCGGGTGCCTTCGGAGAAGGCTTTCATGGTCAGCAGCATGCGCCGCACGTCCGGGTGGACGATGATCGGGTCAGCGGCTTTCTCAGGCGCTTTCGGGCCGGTCAGGGCGCGCATCTGCAAGCGATCACGGGCATATTTCAGGCCACCCTGGAACGCCACTTCGGCATGCGCCAGGCCTTGCAGCGCCGTGCCCAGGCGAGCGGTGTTCATGAAGGTGAACATGCAGTTCAGGCCTTTGTTGGCGGGGCCGATCAGGAAGCCGGTAGCGCCGTCGAAGTTCATCACGCAGGTGGCGTTGCCGTGGATGCCCATCTTGTGCTCGAGCGAGCCGCACTGCACCGCGTTGCGCTCACCCACGCCGCCTTCGGCGTTGGGCAGGTACTTGGGCACGATGAACAGCGAAATGCCTTTGGTGCCGGCCGGTGCATCGGGCAGGCGCGCGAGCACGATGTGCACGATGTTCTCGGCCATGTCGTGCTCACCGGCAGAGATGAAGATCTTGGTGCCGGAAATCTTGTAGCTGCCATCGGCCTGCGGTTCGGCCTTGGTGCGCAGCATGCCTAAGTCAGTGCCGCAGTGGGCTTCGGTCAGGCACATGGTGCCGGTCCATTCGCCGGTCACCAGCTTGCTCAGGTAGGTGTGCTGCTGCGCTTCGGTGCCGTGCGCCGAAAGGGTGTTCATGGCGCCGTGGGACAGGCCGGGGTACATGCCCCAGGACCAGTTGGCCTCACCGACCATTTCGCTGACCGCCAGGCCCAACGACTCCGGCAGGCCTTGGCCACCGTGTTGCACATCATGGGCCAGGCTCGGCCAGCCGCCTTCGACGAACTGCTGATAAGCCTGTTTGAAACCGGTCGGGGTTTTCACACCCGACTCGCTCCAGGTGCAGCCTTCCTGATCGCCCACCCGGTTCAACGGTGCCAGTACCTGCTCGCAGAACTTGGCGCCCTCTTCGAGGATCGCGTCGACCATGTCCGGCGTGGCGTCCTGGCAGCCGGGCAGGCTTTGGTAGTGCGCCTCGTAACCCAGCAGTTCGTCGCGGACGAAGCGGATATCACGCAAGGGGGCTTTGTACTCAGGCATGGCGATCAACCTCTAGTTATGCGTTCGGCACCGAAGAACGCCGGATGGCCTTCGGTCAAACAAGTGTTTGAAACTTACGTTTAGAGGGAAACGTTGTCAAGGTGGCACGATGGTGCCATTTATGCCGCGAACGAGGGCATTTTGGCCAGTACCGGGCACAAGCCGATCGCCGGCACAGTCCGGCTCATCGGGTGGGCTGGGGTATCGGCTGGGTGCGTGCGCAGTGGGGCGAGGCTTACGCCCAGGTATCGATGATGCGACCGAGCATTTCGTCGGATGCCTTGGCCACTTTGGCACCGAGTTCGACCTGATGGGCGGCCAGTGCCTGCTCGACCGACGCGGTGGCGAGGTCCATCTGCTGGCTGCGGTCAACGCTGCGCAGGCGCTCGGCCTGATAGTCGCTGGACTGGCTGGTGGCCGAGCGTTCGGCGCTGAGGTTGGCGACCTGGCTGGCAGCCTGGTCGAAGCGATTCTGGCCTGCCTGAATAGCGCCCAGACCTGCATAGAATGCGGAATTGCCGGTGATTTGCATGTCGGGACTCCACGACACGGGCGGGATGGATAGCAGCCATTAAAGCAGCGCACCGGAAAAAATGCCCGTCCAAGCGACTAATGGCTCAGTGCCACATCCTGGGCCGGGCCGTCTCTCGTTCAGCCCTGCAGCAACCTGTCCAGATGAAGGTAGCGGGCCACGGCCGCTGCGCTAGCCTGCTCAAGCGTGGGCACCTGCCCCAGGCACGGCGCGCTCAGGCGCTCGGCAAGGCTCGCCAGGTTTTCCTGCAGACGCGATGTCTGCGGGTCGATCACATTGGCCACCCACCCCGCCAACTGCAAACCGTCCCGGGCAATCGCTTCAGCGCTCAACAGCGCATGGTTGATACAGCCCAGGCGCACGCCCACCACCAGGATCACCGGCAGTTGCAGGGCCAGCGCCAGATCAGACAGGCTGGCCTGCCCCGACAACGGCACGCGCCAGCCACCTGCGCCCTCGACCAAGGTGAAGTCTGCGCCCTGCGCGAGCACCTCAGCCATGGCTGCAGCCAGGGTACCGACTTGCAACGCGACCCCCGCTTCACGCGCGGCCAGGTGCGGCGCAATGGCCGGCTCGAAGGCAAACGGATTGACCTGTTCGTAAGGCAGTTTCAGCGTGCTGTGTTCGATCAGCGCCATGGCATCGGAATTACGCAGCCCTGCCGCCGTGAGCACGCAACCGGAGGCCACCGGCTTGGCCCCCAGGGTGCTCAGGCCACGGCCGGCAGCGGCGTGCAGCAAGCCCGCCGCCACGGTGGTTTTACCGACATCGGTATCGGTGCCGGCGATGAAATACGCGTGGTTCATGTCAGTGTCCGCTGGGGTCGGGCTTGCGCAGCACGCCATAGACCACCTGGTAGGTCGCCGGCAGGCCCTGTGGCTCGCGATAGTGTTCGTAGGCCTGCAACAGGCCGTGCATCCTGGCCCGCCCGGTCAGGCCCGTGGGCCGGCCAGGGTTGAGGTTGTGGGCGCCCAAGGCTTTGAGTTCATGGGTCAGGTCACGCACCTGGGCATAGTGCAAAACGTGAGCCTGGCGTTGCAGGGCAAGCACCTCCAGGTCGCTGGCAGCGGTCAGCCGCTGATAGTCCTCGAACAACCGAAAGCGGTTGACGTGCACGCCCCCATCGACCGCTTGCCAACTGGCGCGCAGCTCTTCCAGGGTGCCGACGCACAGGCTGCTGAATGCCAGCACACCGCCCGGGCGCAGTACCCGCGCGGCTTCGCTCAGCACGCTGGAAAACTGGCTGCACCACTGCACTGCAAGGCTGCTGAACACCAGGTCCACGCAGCCATCGCGCAGCGGCAGACGCTCGGCGTCACCGGCAACATGCTGGCGCGCGCCGCCCAGCGCCCGGGCGTGCTGCAGCATGCCCTCGGCCAGGTCCAGCGCGATGCCGCTGCTGAGCGGATAACGCTCGGCCAATGCCCGGCTGAAATAGCCTGTACCGCTGCCAAGGTCGAGCCAGCTGGACGCCGTCATGCCGCCGGGCAAGCGCTCGAGCAGGTTCAGCCCCACCGCCCGCTGCAGGGCCGCGACGCTGTCATAGCTAGCCGCCGCGCGGGAAAACGAGGCCGCCACCTGGCGCTTGTCTGGCAACGCGCCGGGCAGGCCCGGCTGGGATAGATCAGTCATCACCACTCTCATGCAGAAAACGCTTGATGCCCTCGGCCAGTGCCTCTGGATACTCCAGCAGGAAGGCATGGGAACTCTCTTCCACCAGGCCCACTTCGACATCCGGCAGCAGCTCGCTGAGCGCCTTGGCCGCCTCGCCCGGAACCAGCACATCACTGGCGGCGAACAGGTGCAGTTGCGGCCCGCTGTAGGCCTGCAACGCCAGTCGCGTGTCGAGCTGGCCCAGCACGTGCAAGCCATTGGCCAGGTACAGCGGGTCGGTGTCAGGCACCCCAATGCCCAGTTGCCGCAACAAGGTGCGCGGCTGCAGGGCGCCTTCGCTGCACAACGAGCGAAAACGCTTGAGGGTCACGTGATGGTGGTGCTCGCAGCCGTCGAGAAAAGTGCCGAAGGTGTCGGGCGCCATGCCATGGCGCCAGTCGCCGCGGGCGACGAAACTGGGATTGCTGGCCAGGGTCAGCAGTCCGCAGCAGTGGTCGCCGCGCCGCGCCGCCAGCACGCTGGCGAGCATGCCCCCCAGCGACCAACCGCCGAGCCATACGTCCTTGGGCAGGCGTTTGTCGAGGTGGTCGATCCAGGCGTCGGGCTCGCGCTCGGCCAACTCCGGCAAAGGCATCAGCTCGACCTGCAAGCGTGGGTCCTGCCCACGCAAGCTCGCCGCAAGCGGCTCCAGAGCGGCGGTACCCAGCCCCCAGCCCGGCAGCAGTATCAGTCGGTTACGCATCGGCAGTCTCCAACGTGGGATAGCACTCGGCCAACACGTTCAACAATAGCTGCACCTGCGCCTGGCTGTGCGCCGCGCTGAGGGTGACGCGCAAGCGGGCACTGCCTGCCGGCACCGTAGGCGGGCGGATGGCCGTCACCAGCACGCCGCGCTCGCGCAAACGCCGCGACAGCTCGAGCGCTCGCGCGCTGTCGCCGATGAGGATGGGCTGGATCGGTGTCTGGCTGTCCATCAGCGCCAGGCCGATGGCCTGGGCGCCCGCGCGGAACTGCGCGATCAACGCGGCCAGGTGCTCGCGGCGCCAAGTGTCGCGGCGCAGCAGCTCCAGGCTCTTGAGCGTGGCGCAGGCCAGCGCCGGCGGCTGGCTGGTCGTATAAATATAGGGCCGGGCGAACTGCACCAGCGTTTCGATCAGCTCCTCACTGCCGGCGACGAACGCCCCGGCCGTGCCGCAGGCTTTGCCCAGGGTGCCGATCAATACCGGCACCTGATCAACGCCCAGCCCGAACTGCTCCACCACTCCCCCGCCCTGCGCGCCGAGGGTGCCCAGGCCATGCGCATCGTCGACCATCAGCCAGGCGCCACGGGCCTTGGCCACCGCGGCCAGGGCCGGCAAATCGGCAATGTCGCCATCCATGCTGAACACGCCGTCGGTGACCACCAGGGCATCACCCACGGCCTTGTCCAGCCGGCTGGCCAGGCTCGCCGGGTCGTTGTGCCGATAACGGCTGAAGCGCGCGCCGCTGAGCCGGCCGCCATCGAGCAAGGAGGCATGGTTGAGGCGGTCCTCAAGCACGCTGTCGCCCTGCCCGACCAGCGCCGTGATGGCGGCCAGGTTGGCCATGTAGCCAGTGGAAAACAGCAGCGCCCGTGGCCGGCCGGTAAGCTCGGCCAGGGCTTGTTCCAGCGCGTGGTGCGGGGTGCTGTGGCCGATCACCAGATGCGAGGCTCCGCCGCCCACGCCCCATTGCTCGGCACCTGCGCACCAGGCGGCAATCACCTCAGGGTGATTGGCCAGGCCCAGGTAGTCGTTGTTGCAGAAGGCCAGCAGCGGTTGGCCATCGACCACCACGTGCGGGCCTTGCGGACTCTCAAGCAGGGGGCGCTGACGATAGAGGTCCGCGGCGCGCCGTTCGGCCAGGCGCGCCGTGAGGTCGAACGCCATGCTCAGGCCGACGCTGCGTCGTAGAACAGGTCGCTGCTGCGCTGCTCGACCAGGGCCTGTTCGATGGCGGCCTGATGCACTTCATCGGCATGCTCTTGGCGGGCTTCGGGCTTGATGCCGAGGCGGGCGAACAGCTGCATGTCCTTGTCGGCCTGCGGGTTGGCGGTGGTCAGCAGCTTTTCGCCGTAGAAGATCGAGTTGGCACCGGCCATGAAGGCCAGCGCCTGCATCTGCTCGTTCATCTGCTCACGGCCAGCCGACAGCCGCACGTGCGACTGGGGCATCAGCAAGCGGGCCACGGCAAGCATGCGGATGAAGTCGAACGGGTCGACGTCTTCTTCTTCCGCCAGGGGCGTACCCGCGACTTTCACCAGCATGTTGATCGGCACCGATTCGGGGTGCTCGGGCAGGTTGGCCAACTGGATCAGCAGGTTCGCACGGTCGTCGAGCGACTCACCCATGCCCAGGATGCCGCCGGAGCAGATCTTCATGCCGGCATCGCGCACGTAGGCCAGGGTCTCCAGACGCTCGCCGTAGGTGCGCGTGGTGATGATGCTGGCGTAGAACTCAGGCGAGGTGTCGAGGTTGTGGTTGTAGTAGTCCAGCCCGGCCTGGGCCAGCGCAGCGGTCTGGTCCTGGTCGAGTTTGCCGAGGGTCATGCAGGTTTCCAGGCCCATGGCCTTGACCCCTTTGACCATCTCCAGCACGTAGGGCATGTCCTTGGCCGACGGGTGCTTCCACGCCGCGCCCATGCAGAACCGCGTCGAGCCGATGGCTTTGGCGCGGGCGGCTTCTTCAAGCACCTTTTGCACTTCCATCAACTTCTGTTTTTCCAGGCCGGTGTTGTAGTGGCCGGACTGCGGGCAGTACTTGCAGTCTTCCGGGCAGGCGCCGGTCTTGATCGACAGCAGCGTGGAGACCTGCACCTGGTTAGGGTCGAAATGCGCGCGGTGCACGGTCTGCGCCTGGAACAACAGGTCATTGAACGGTTGCTGGAACAGCGCCTTGACCTCAGCCAGGGACCAGTCGTGACGGGTTGTTGCAGTTGTGCTCGCGCTCATCGGCGTTTCCTTGTCTAGGGTGTTGCTGGCGCCGGGACAGGTTCGCCCTGCGGCGCCTCACGGATAGCCCGCATACTCATGGATGACCTATGAACTGTCAACTCACGCTCAAGATACTGGTCGACAAGTGGTTAAATAGTAACCACATCTGCCAGTTGTGCCTGAATCCCGCCCTGCAGCACTACCCGTTGTGCCATGGCTGCGAAACCGAGCTGCCCTGGTTGATCAATGCCTGCAGCCATTGCGCGTTGCCATTGCCTGGCCCGGGCCTGACCTGCACCCGCTGCACCTACGCGCCAGCCCCGTTCGATGCGGTGATCGCGCCCTGGCAATACCGCTTCCCCATCGACACGCTGGTCAGCCGCTTCAAGCACCGGCGCCAGTGGCCGCTGGGCCGGTTGATGGTCGACGCACTCGCCCAGGCGCTCACCCACCGCTATGGCGACGGGCTGCCACGTCCGGACCTGCTGCTGCCCGTGCCGATGGCCAGGCGCCGTCTGCGCCAACGCGGCTTCAACCAGGCCGGCCTGCTCGGCCGCTGGCTGTCGCAGCAGCTGCAGGTGCCCTACAGCGAGCGCTGGTTGCTGCGCTCACGCGACACCGCCGCGCAACAGACCCTCGATGCCCGCGCCCGGCAGCGCAACCTGCGCAACGCCTTCACCCTGGCACCGTGCGCAGCGCCTGCCGGCAGGCACCTGGCGCTGATCGACGATGTGTTCACCACCGGTGCCACCGCGCAGGCGCTGGCCGCGTTGCTGCGTGCGGCGGGTGCGGTGCGGGTCGACGTCTACTGCCTGGCACGCACGCCCCGCCCGGCCCCGGCTTGACTTGCCCACACGGCAAAGGCACCGTCGCCGCTCCAGCCCTGCACCACCACAGGCCCGCCATGTCTTTGCCGACGCCCCTGACCCAACACATCGCGCGCCGCCCACAGCGCATCGCCCTGCTCCAGCACGTCGCCGAGCAAGGCTCGATCACCCGCGCCGCCAAGGCGGCGGGCATCAGCTACAAGGCGGCATGGGACGCCATCGATGAGCTCAATAACCTGGCCAGCCGGCCTCTGGTGGAGCGCAGCACCGGCGGCCGTGGCGGGGGCGGTGCGCGGTTGTCTCAGGAAGGCGAGCGGGTGTTGCGGATGTATCAGCGGCTGCAGGCGCTGCAAGCGCAGTTTCTCGAAGCGGCTGACGCCTCCAGCGACCTCGACCTGCTCGGTCGGCTGATGTTGCGCACCAGTGCGCGCAATCAGTTGCAGGGCCAGGTCAGCGGGCTGCGGCGCGAGGGCCGTCACGATCGCGTCACCCTGGCGCTGGGCGGCGGCCTCGAGATCGACGCACTGATTACCCACGACAGCACCGAGCGGCTGGAACTGACCCTGGGCACCATGACCGTGGCCCTGCTCAAGGCCGGTTGGGTGCGTTTGCTGGCCATCGACGAGGTCGCGCAGGCGGGTAGCAACTGCCTGCACGCCACGGTGGAAGACGTTCTGACCGAAGCCGACGGGCCAGGTGAGGTGCGCCTGGCCTTGGGCAATGGCCAGACGCTGTGTGCGCTGGCTGAAGCCGATTGGTTGGCGGCGCAGCAGATCGAGACGGGCCAAACGCTGCGCGCGCAGTTTCATCCCTCTTATGTGTTGCTCGGCGTTCCTGCCTGAGCTTGCCATCGACAGGGTCGGGCTGCGTGGCCTCCTCTAACCTAAAGGCAGTGCCATCACTTCGATGCGCTACCATGGCGCCCCGCTGTTCACCCCAGGAGCCCGTCATGTCCCACCCCTTCGACACCCTCACCCCCGACCTGGTCCTGGACGCGGTGGAAAGCCTGGGGTTTCTCAGCGATGCCCGGGTGCTGGCCCTGAACAGCTATGAAAACCGCGTGTATCAGGTGGGCATCGACGAAGCCCAGCCGCTGATCGCCAAGTTCTACCGCCCGGATCGCTGGACCGACGCCGCCATCCTTGAAGAGCACGCCTTCACTGCCGAGCTCGCGGGCTGCGACGTGCCGGTGGTGGCGCCGATGCTGCGCCAGGGCCGCACACTGTTCGAGCACCAGGGCTTTCGCTTCAGCCTGTTTCCGCGTCGCGGCGGCCACGCGCCGGAACCGGGCAACCTCGACCAGCTCTATCGGCTCGGGCAATTGCTGGGGCGCCTGCATGCGGTCGGCGCTGTGCGTCCGTTCGAACACCGGGAAGCGCTGACGGTGGCTAACTTCGGCCACGCCTCGCTGAACACCCTGCTCGATGGCAACCACGTGCCCAAGGAACTGCTGCCCGCCTTCGAGTCGGTAGCCCGTGACCTGCTGAAACGGGTCGAAACCATTTATGCGCGTACGCCCCACCAGGTGATCCGCCTGCACGGCGACTGCCACCCCGGCAATCTGATGCACCGCGACGAGGCCTACCATGTCGTCGACCTGGATGACTGCCGCATGGGCCCGGCGGTGCAGGATTTGTGGATGATGCTCGCCGGCGACCGCGAAGAGCGTCTGGGGCAACTGGCTGAGCTGATCGACGGCTACAACGAATTCCATGACTTCGACCCGCGCCAACTGGCCCTGATCGAGCCGCTGCGCGCTTTGCGCCAATTGCACTACAGCGCCTGGCTGGCGCGGCGTTGGGATGACCCGGCGTTTCCGCGCAGCTTCCCGTGGTTTGGCCAGCCGCGCTATTGGGGCGATCAGATTCTGGCCTTGCGCGAACAATGTGCCGCGCTGGACGAAGCGCCGTTGAAATTGTTCTGAATCCAGCGCGGGACTGTCTACAATGGGCCTGCCTCCGGTTTGCCTGAAGTGTGTCCGCAGTCGGGCTTTGCGAGAACGTCTCTGGATGAAGGAAAAACGCTTTCCAAGGCCGCTTCAGCGATCGGCAAGGCGTTGGCGATGGCGTCTAGCGTCTGTCTGAACGTCTTGAGACGCCAGTCAGGCAAGGTCGATGGCGGCCCCGCAAAAAACAGGTGAGAAACGGCCGGGGTCGCGCTCGACCGTACTGGCGTACGTGAGCATTTCGACGGGGACGCCTAGTCCGGGCTGGGTTCCAGGCTTTTTTTCAACGCAGCATGACCAAGTATCAAGGCTTTTCATACAGAGCCAGGCAATGTGAAGCGGGACCACCGCTCGCCAGGCGGTGGGCTTGGCTCAACTCGTCTGCTCGGGTAGCGTGCGCAACCCGCCCCGCCCTCATCTGCCGGGCGCTTGCCTTACAGCCCGATCCTCAAACCGATCCACCCGCAAGGACCCCCCATGCAAGCTGCCAACCCGCGTCGCGGGTATTTCCTCGGCCTGTCGGCCTACATCATCTGGGGCCTGTTCCCGCTCTACTTCAAGGCGATCCAGAGCGTGCCGGCGATGGAAATCATCGTCCATCGCGTGCTCTGGTCGGCGCTGTTCGGTGGCATCGTGCTGATGCTGTGGAAACACCCCGGCTGGTGGCGCGAGCTGCGCCAGAACCCGCAGCGGCTGGCGATTCTCGCCTTGAGCGGCAGCCTGATCGCGCTCAACTGGCTCACCTACGTGTGGGCGGTGAACACGGGGCGCATGCTTGAAGCCAGCCTGGGTTACTACATCAACCCACTGGTGAACGTGCTGCTGGGCATGCTGTTGCTGGGCGAGCGGCTGCGCCGCCTGCAATGGCTGGCCGTGGGCTTGGCACTGGCCGGTGTGGCCCAGCAGGTCTGGCAGGTTGGCAGCCTGCCGTGGGTGTCGCTGGTGCTGGCCCTGACCTTCGCTTTTTATGGGCTGATCCGCAAGAAGGCGCCGGTCGCCGCGCTGCCGGGATTGGTGGTAGAGACCTGGATGCTGGTGCCGGTGGCGCTCGGCTGGCTGCTGCTGCACCCGGCGGCGATCAGCGCCCAGCCAGCCTTCTACGGCACGAGCGAAGCGCTCTGGCTGATGGCCGCCGGGCCGGTGACGCTGGTGCCGCTGGTGTGTTTCAACGCTGCAGCGCGGCATCTGCCCTACACCACGTTGGGCTTTCTGCAGTACCTTGCGCCGACCCTGGTGCTGCTGCAGGCCGTGTGGCTGTTCGACGAACACCTGGCGCCCAGCACCCTGGTGGCGTTCATGTTCATCTGGGCGGGCCTGGCGGTGTACAGCGTCGATATCTGGCTGAGCTTGCGAAAACGCTGATCAATAAATAATCAACACTGCGCAGGCCAGGTGGATCATGGCCTGCACCGGCCTCTCCCAAGGTTATCCACAGGGTCGTCCCCATGCTTTGTGCACAAGCACCGTGCTGCTGTACATATATTGATCAAAACCGTACACGCCCCGTCGCTCCAGGCCTTGCGCACTAAACCCCCAGTTTATCCACAGGGCAATCCCCGCAAATCCTGCATAACTGCGTCTGTGTATAAGTTGGCCGCCTTGTTGAGGCGCCGATAATGACGGGGAAATACAGGTTGCCGTCTTGGGGCGGCTTTGCGGCCTTATCCAGGCGATTACCTTGACGGGTACACACGGGGCGCGGCTTTGGGGCGGCTTTGCCGGCCATCGCGAGCAAGCTCGCTCCTAGAGGGGTTGTGGTGTGCAGGTTCTATCGGTCTCTTACCTGTGCCACATCTTGGAAGGAAACGCTGTCAGAGTACGAGCGGCTACTGCCGCGATGGCCGGCGCAGCCGGCCTCATCCAGGCGCCTGTGATGACGGGTAAATAAAGGTCGCACCCCTGAAGCGGCTTTGCCACCACAGGCCTCGATCCCTGACACCGACCAGACAGCCTGCTGCGAAGCTGCCATCAGGCCTGCGTGCGCAAATGCAATTCCACCATCAAGTCATCGGCCAGGCTTTCCAGGCGCTCCTGCAGCGCATCCAGGGTCAGCGCTGGCGGCAGCGCCAGCATGGCTTCGGCCTGGAACAACGGCTCATTGCTCATCGGCGCCGGCTGCACCTGGGTGCTCAAGCGCTCGACGTTGACGCCGAGTTCAGCCAGCAGTCGGGTGATATCCCGCACGATGCCCGGGCGATCGTTACCCACCAGTTCCATGGTGATCGGCTTGCTCGCCGCCACCGGCTCAGTGCCGCTCTGCGCGACCAGCACGCGGATGCCGTGGCTTTCCAGCGCCTGCAAGGCGTTGACCAGGGCATCGTACTGCTCGCTTGGGACCGCCACGCGCAAGATGCCGGCGAACTGACCGGCCATGCGTGACATTCGGCTTTCCAGCCAATTGCCCTGATGGGCGGTGATGCACTGGGCGATACGTTCGACCTGCCCCGCCTGGTCCGGGGCAATCACAGTGAGTACAAGGTGGTCCAAGGCTCAATCCTCGCAAGGGGTGGCAGCCGCAGCTGTGCGACGAATATTCGCCCAGCAGCGCAGGCGACTTCTGATTATAGGTAAACCGTGGCAACCTGCCGCAGGGAACGGCGCACCGATAATCGTGTACCGTTTCGAGATTTATCTGGAACAATTCCTATATTTTTTGCGAACATGCGACTTCCTGGCGCGGCTTGGTACAGCCCAATGGTCGTGAGCGCGGCGCTTTTAGTCTCATGTTCACCCGCATACTGCTTCATGTAGTATTCGTTGAACTGGACTACAAGAAGCCGTCCGGTTGTCTGCCGAGGCGCCTGTACACACCCTTCAGCCGCCACCCCGCCGCCCACTGGGCATGTACGGGGGCGCACTGAAGCCAGCGCTACAGGCTTTTTTTGATGAGCGAAATCGCTGAGCAGAGTGAGGCAAGCAATGACTGAACACGTTCGAGTCGGTGGCCTTCAGGTCGCCAAGGTCCTGTATGACTTCGTCAACAATGAGGCCATTCCTGGGACCGGCATCGTCGCCGAGCAGTTCTGGGACGGTGCGCAAAAGATCATCAACGACCTCGCTCCAAAGAACAAAGCCCTGCTGGCCAAGCGCGACGAGCTGCAAGCCCGTATCGACGCCTGGCACCAGGAACGCCAAGGCCAGGCCCACGACGCCGCGGCCTACAAGCGCTTCCTGCAAGACATCGGTTACCTCCTGCCACAAGCAGACGATTTCCAAGCCACCACGCAGAACGTCGACGAAGAGATCGCCCACATGGCCGGCCCGCAGCTGGTGGTGCCGGTGATGAACGCGCGCTTTGCCCTCAACGCCGCCAACGCCCGCTGGGGCTCGCTGTACGACGCGCTCTATGGCACCGATGCCATCAGCGACGAAGGCGGCGCCGAGAAAGGCCAGGGCTACAACAAGGCCCGTGGCGACAAGGTGATCGCCTTCGGCCGCGCCTTCCTCGACCAGGCGGCGCCGCTGGCCGCAGGCTCGCACAAAGACGCCACGGCCTACCGCATCGAGGCCGGCAAACTGCTGGTCGCGCTCAAGGGCGGCAGCACCACGGGTCTGCGCGATGACGCGCAACTGCTCGGCCTGCAAGGCGACGCTGCGGCGCCCACGGCCATCCTGCTCAAGCACAACGGCCTGCACTTCGAGATCCAGGTCGACGCCAGCACCCCGGTCGGCAGCACCGACGCCGCCGGCGTGAATGACATCCTCATGGAGTCGGCGCTGACCACCATCATGGACTGCGAAGACTCGGTCGCCGCCGTCGATGCCGACGACAAAGTGCTGGTCTATCGCAACTGGCTGGGCCTGATGAAGGGCGACCTCGCTGAAAACGTCAGCAAGGGCGGCAAGACCTTCACCCGCACCCTGAACCCGGACCGCGAATACGCCACGCCCAACGGCGGCAGCCTCACGCTGCACGGCCGTTCCCTGCTGTTCGTGCGTAACGTCGGCCACCTGATGACCAACCCGGCCATCCTCGATGCCCAGGGCAATGAAGTGCCTGAGGGCATTCAGGATGCACTGTTCACCGTACTGGCGGCGGTGCATAACCTGAACGGCAATACCCCACGCAAGAACACCCGCACCGGCAGCGTGTACATCGTCAAACCGAAGATGCACGGTCCGGAAGAAGTCGCCTTTACAGCGGAAATCTTTGCCCGCGTAGAGCAACTGCTGAATCTTCCGGCCAATACCCTCAAGGTCGGCATCATGGACGAGGAGCGCCGTACCACGGTCAACCTCAAGGCCTGCATCAAGGCCGCTGCCGAGCGCGTGGTGTTCATCAACACCGGTTTCCTCGACCGCACGGGCGATGAAATCCACACCTCGATGGAAGCCGGCGCCGTAGTGCGCAAAGGCGTGATGAAGAATCAGGCCTGGATCGGCGCCTACGAAGACAACAACGTCGACGTGGGCCTGGCCACCGGCCTGCAAGGCCGCGCGCAGATCGGCAAAGGTATGTGGGCCATGCCTGACCTGATGGCCGCCATGCTGGAGCAGAAGATCGCTCATCCGCTGGCGGGCGCCAACACCGCCTGGGTGCCCTCGCCGACGGCCGCAACGCTGCACGCGCTGCACTACCACAAGGTCGACGTCCAGGCCCGCCAGGCCGAACTGGCCAAGCGTGCCCCGGCCTCGGTGGATGACATCCTGCGCATCCCGCTGGCCGGCGACACGAAATGGTCCGCCGAAGAAATCCGCAACGAGCTGGACAACAACGCACAGGGCATCCTCGGCTACGTGGTGCGCTGGATCGACCAGGGCGTGGGTTGCTCGAAGGTGCCGGACATCAATGACGTAGGCCTGATGGAAGACCGCGCCACCTTGCGTATTTCCAGCCAGCTGCTGGCCAACTGGCTGCGCCACGGAGTGGTCAGCCAGGCGCAGGTGATGGAAAGCCTCAAGCGCATGGCCGCGGTGGTCGACCGGCAGAATGAGGGAGACGCGCAGTACCGCCCACTGGCGGGCGACTTCGACAGCAACATCGCGTTCCAGGCTGCGGTGGAGTTGGTCATTGAAGGGGCCAGGCAGCCCAATGGCTATACCGAGCCGGTGTTGCACCGCAGGCGTCGCGAGTTCAAGGCGCGCAACGGGCAGTAAGCCGTTGCGAGGAACCCGTGGCCAGGTCTACGGGTTCAGCTCCTTGCGCACCAGTTCCAGCAAGCGGTCAAGGTCGACGGGCTTGAGCAGTACGTCGAGTACGCCCAGGTGCATGGCCTTGACCGCCTCCTGCACATCCGTGTCGCCCGACACCACGATGATCGGCAGTTCCGCCCGCTCCGAGGTGCGCACTTGCCGGATCAGCGACAGTCCATCTTCAGGCTGCATGCGCAGGTCAGTGATGATCAGACCGATCGACGGGCGCATGGTCAGTGCTGCAAGTGCCTGCTTGACGCTGCCGGCCTCAGTACAGTCCCAGCCGCGACTGCGCAGGTAAATGCACAACGCTTCGCGGTTGCCGGTGTTGTCGTCCACCACCAGTACCGAAGAGGCAGGCACGGCCGGCGCACTGACAGCCGCCAGGGCCTGGCGCTCGGCATCGCTGAGGATGTCGGCTTGCTCATCCATGCTCATCTTGTCAAAAAAACCTCGTTAAAACAGTTCAGACCGCAAAGGGTGGCATTGCCTATAACCTTTCGTCGGCAATTTGACACTTAACGCATGAATTATCGCTTTCTGAGGGTAGCGCATACCGGTTCGCGCCAAGCAGGGTGCGATCCTTGCGCCAGCCCTCAGTCGCTCCATTGACCCCGTCGATTCGGGCGTTTCCGCCGCCAGATCAAGGCCTTGGGTCCGGCGCTGGTCAGGGTATAGACTTACGTCCAATGGGCGCTTTGCCCACATCGTCCGACCATGTTGCCTACAACTAATAACAAGTATTAACAAAGACTGTGCCAAGTGCGCCGATACACGCCCCTGTAGACGCGAGCCTGCTCGCTCACCACTCAGCGCCATCGCGCGCGCTTAGGCCCGATGACTCGCCTGAAGAGTGCACGCGAGCACACCCGCGCCTGCAGAGCGCGCCGCTCGGTAACCTGCACGGCCCCAGCGAGCGGTCAGTGCCATGAGCAAACAGGACGCCTATGAACAGGCAGGCAAAACAGCGGTGCTGCAAAACATCCAGGGCATGTTGCAGTTCCTGCAACGCTTTCCACCCTTCAATCAGATGGAGCACGGTCACCTGGCGTATCTGGTGGAACAGTGCCAGTTGCGCTTCTACGCCAGCGGCGAAAGCATCGTAAAGCCGAGCGATGGCCCTGTGACACATTTCTTTATCGTCAAGCAGGGCCGTGTGGTAGGCGAGCGCCAGCAGGCGGTCGGGCCTGACACTGAGACCACCTTCGAGATCACCACCGGCGAGTGCTTTCCGCTGGCGGCGCTGCTGGGTGAGCGCGCCACACGCACCGAGCACCTGGCCGGTGAAGACACCTTCTGCCTGCAACTGAACAAGGCTGCGTTCATCCGTGTGTTCTCGCTGTCGGAGGTGTTCCGCGACTTTGCCCTGCGCGGCGTGAGCAGCCTGCTTGACCAGGTCAACCAGCAGGTGCGCCAACGCGCGGTCGAGACCCTCGGGACCCAGTACTCACTGAACACCCCGCTGGGCGAGCTGGCCATGCGCCACCCCGTGGTCTGCGCTGCCGAACTGCCCGTGCGTGAAGCGGTGCGGCAGATGCACGAGCAGCAGGTTGGCAGCATCGTGATCATTGACGCGCAGCGTACCCCCAGCGGCATCTTCACCCTGCGCGACCTGCGTCAGGTGGTCGCCGACCCCGCCGCCGAACTGGACGCCCCCATCGCCCGTTACATGACCGCCACGCCGTTCTGCCTGAGCGCCCAGGCCACCGCCTTCGATGCTGCGCTGGCCATGACCGAGCGGCACATCGCCCACGTGTGCCTGGTCGATGAGCAGCGCCTGTGCGGTGTGGTATCGGAGCGCGATCTGTTTTCCCTGCAGCGGGTCGACCTGGTGCACCTGGCGCGCACCATCCGCCAGGCGGGGCGACTGGACACGCTGGTGGCCCTGCGTGGCGAAATTGGCCAATTGGTCGAGCGCATGCTGGCCCACGGTGCGTCCTCGACGCAGATCACCCAGATCGTCACCCTGCTCAACGACCATACCGTGTGCCGGGTCATCGAACTGACCCTGGCCGAGCATGGCGACCCGGGCGTGCCCTTCACCTGGCTGTGCTTTGGCAGCGAGGGGCGCCGCGAGCAGACGCTGTACACCGATCAGGACAACGGCATTCTGTTCGAGGCGGGCGAGGCGGACGAGGCGCAACGCATTCGCGGCCAACTGCTGCCGCTGGCTCGACAGATCAACCAGAGCCTAGCCCGCTGCGGCTTCACCCTGTGCACAGGCAACGTGATGGCTGGCAACCCCGAGCTGTGCCTGTCGCGCAAGGAGTGGGCGCGGCGCTTTGCCGGGTTCATTCGCGAGGCCAGCCCGGAAAACCTGCTGGGCTCGACCATCTATTTCGACCTGCGCGCGGTCTGGGGCGACGAACAAGGCTGCGAGCAGTTGCGCCAGGGCATCCTGGCTCAGGTGGCCGACAACCGCCTGTTCCAGCGCATGCTGGCGGAAAACGCCCTGCGCCAGCGCCCGCCCGTGGGCCGGCTGCGCGACTTCGTACTGACTCGCCAAGGCAACGACAAAGCCGCCACCCTGGACCTCAAGGTGCAGGGCTTGACGCCCTTCGTCGACGGCGCGCGGCTGCTCGCCCTGGCCCACGGCATCAGCGCCAACAACACCCTGGAACGCTTGCGCCAACTGGCGCGGCGCGGCGTCATCGAGCCACTCGACGCGGCGGCCTTCGAGGAGGCCTACCATTTCATTCAACAGACGCGCATGCAGCAGCACCAGCGCCAGAGCCGCGATCACCAGCCCTACAGCAACCGCCTCGACCCCGACAGCCTCAACCACCTCGACCGACGCATCCTGCGCGAATCCCTGCGCCAGGCTCAGCGCCTGCAGAGCAGCCTGGCGCTGCGGTATCAGCTATGAACCGCGTCGGCCGGCTCAAGGCATCCGCGACACAGCGGTGTGCGTCGCCGCCGCTGACACGGCGGTGCCACGCATGAGCCTGTTCACGTGGTGGAAACCCTGCGTGCCGGCGTTGCGCGATTCACTCAAGACGCGGCTGGCGCAACTGCCACCCCCCTTGCCCTGGCAAACCTGCACCTTGCGCGAGCAGCGCTGGGTGGTGCTCGACCTGGAAACCAGCGGGCTGAACCTGAACCGTGATCAGGTGCTGTCGATCGGCGCCGTGGCCATCGAGGACGGCGCTATCGATTTTGCCCAACAGTTTGAACGCACCCTGCACCGCCCCGCGCAGAAAACCACCTCCAGCGTGCTCCTCCACGGCCTGGGCCCCAGCGCCCTGGCCGCAGGTTGTGACCCGGCCGATGCGCTGCTGGATTTGCTCGAATTCGTCGGCGACAGCCCGGTGCTGGCGTTCCACGCGGCGTTCGACCAGCACATGCTGACCCGCGCGTTGAAAGACAGCCTCGGCCACCGCCTGCAGCACCTGTTCATGGACGTCGCGCACCTGGCGCCGATGCTCAACCCCGACACGGTGCTGCGCGAAGCGGGGCTGGATGACTGGGTCGCCCGCTTCGGTCTGCACGTGCAGGAACGCCATCACGCCAGCGCCGACGCCCAGGTGACCGCTGAGCTGATGCTGATCCTGCTCAGCCAGGCCCGCCGCCAGCAGCTCGACAGCCCATTGAAGCTTGAGCAGCAACTGAGCACCTGGCGTCGCCGTACAGCGAACAATCATGGGTTGTAGTCACGCGTGGGTAGGCGGGCGACAGGTCAGGCCGGCATGGCTGCCAAGCGGGCGCGGCGTCCGATGGCAGGTCGAACTGCGGCGTCCGGATTGAGGTGGCCGAAGCCAAGCCTAGAAGGGCGTATGAATGACAGGCAGCACACGCATCTGTAGGACGTCAGTCGCGATGGGCCGGGTAGCCGTCCTGACTCCAGCGCCGCCTACCGCCCGATAACGCGCACCTGCAGCCGTTGCTGCTCCCAGCAGCGCCGGGGCGGTCGATTCCCAGATCGATCCGCTTTCCAAGCGTCAGCGCGGCGCTTTGCGGCGGGCGACGTGGACGACTGAGGGCGGCGGCGGCACGCGCGTGGCAGTCATCCGCTACCCCCTCTGCCCCCTGCGCAAGCCTCAGCGTGCACGGCTCCCTTCACTGCGGAGCCATCGCTATGAGCCTGCAACACTTCATATCCTTCGACGCACAACTGAGCGAACTGCTCGCCGACACCCCCCTGCCTGACAGCACGCGGCCGTTGCTCAACGCGCGCCAGCACTACTTCGCCGAACTTGCCCTCTACTGGCTCCACAGCCCGGCCCCGGAGCAAAGCCGCCGGGCTCGCCTCACCGAACTCATGCGCCAGCAACTGCTGGCGCAGATCGCCTTGCGTATCGGTGACCACACCCTTGGCGAGGGGCATGCCGATCTGCTCCGCGCGTGCATCACTTTGCCTCTGCCTTCGCAGCGCCAGCACCTGCCCAGCGCCCAGCGGCCACAGGTCTATCGACCGCTTCTCGACATCACCACGCCTAACTGGCGCAGCGCGTTGCGCGGTGCGTTCGTGATCGTCGAAGGCGGACCGGAGGGCGGCATGCCCGACCCCGGACAACCCGGCGAGTACGCGCTGCTGTGCAGCCTGGCCCATGGCATCGAAGCCTTCGACAGCCTGACCGAGCTGCATGTGGAACTGTGCGAGCGGCTCGACGACCCACAGCAAAGCCAGGCACTGCTGCAACTGATGGACAGCGACAGCGCGCGCGCGCGCGCGCACAACGCACAACGCCTGCGCTACGACTGGTTCAACGACGACATGGTGCAAGCGCTCGGCCAAGCGGCCATCGATGCTCAGCACATCGCGCTGACACGCACCTGGCACGATGCCACGCAGCAGATGCCTGTGGATTGGCCTGCACTGCAGCGTCGGCTGGAAAGCGCCGCCGACGTGCTGCCGTGGCTCGACAGCCGCTGTGCGCTACAGACCCGCTATGGCCTGCTATTGGAGCGCAACTCGCCGGCGTGGCTGAAAAATGCCTCTGCCCAAGGCCTCACCCACATCATGCAGACCATGCAGGAACTGGTGATCGCCATCGACCGTGCTGCAGCGCCAGGCATCCTGAGCCACGCGCAGTTCGTCGACCGCACGAGCCTGCTGGCCTGGACCCGCGAGCGCCTGCAGGCCGCCTTGCGCCACCACCATCAGCTCGACATCGATCCGCTCAGGATATACGTCAGCGTCACCCTGGCCCGCCAGATCGGCCCTGTCGCGCACCCAGGCGTCAGCTCAGGGTGGATTCCAGCCGCCAGCCGGCCGCAGGCAGGCGCGACGATCGAGCTGGTGCGTCAGACCTATCGCCTCGATGAGCTGGCGCTGCTCAACGTCGGCCTGCTCGACGTCGACTATTGGTTGACCGCCAGGGTGCACGACCAGAACGAGCACACGGTACCGGGCATCACCCCTGCCCAGATCAAGACGATCGTGCGTGCGCTGAACGTCGGCGAAAGCTACAGCCAGTACCTGCGCGTGCACCTGTTGAGCTCGCCCGAGGCGCAGTGGCGCCGCGACTGCTATGTCGCCATCAGCCGTGCGCGCATGCGCGCCGAGGCGGCCAAGGCGCGTTACGCAGGTCACTTTCTCGAAGACCCGTTCGAGCGCGGCTACCACTGGGTGTCGCTCGTGCTCGACCACCCCGACGGCCAGGCGCGCAGGCAACTGGCCATGCCGCGGGTCAGCGTGCGGCAACTGCTCGTCAGCGGGCACACCCTTCAGAACGTCATGCTGGTCACCCCCGACCGGCCAGACCTGCCCCGTGTGATCGTCTACACACCGGACGCGCCTGATCGACGTGCCTGGCGCGAGTTTCGCAGCGCCCGCCACCTGTTGCGTACGCTGCGCCAGAACCCGCACCTGCGCGAGTATGTGAAAGACCGCCTGCCGTTTGCCGAGCGCGAGCAGGTCGAGCGCTGGCTGACCAAAGGGGGGCTGGGCGCGCAGGTGCAGCGTCCTGAGATCACCGGCGACTTTCAGCAGGCGCGCTATCAGGCGGAAGTGAACGCGGTTCTCGCTGCCGTGGACGCCGGGACCAACACCAAGCTGGAACTGGTCGGCGAACTGACGTTGCACGCGCTCTCGATGTTGCTGGATGTGATCAGTCTGGTGCTGCCGACCCGCGCGTTGATCGCAGTGGCGGTGGCGCGCGCCCTCCTGTCGGTGATCGATTCCGCCACAGCGTTCAAGGCCGGTGACCGGGTCGGCGTGCTCAAGCATCTGGTCGAGGCCTTTACCCATGCCAGTGACGCGGTCAACAGCATCGGCGGCACCACGGTGGTGCGCCGTGCCATCCGCGCCATACCGCCCACCCCTCCGCTGAGGTTACCGCCGTCTGCGGCGGTCCCGATCAACGTGGAACGGCTGCACTACCGGGTCGACGGCATTCACAAGGAAGGCATCTATGAACAAGCCTCACCCTACCCCGGTCTGAGCCTCTATTTCATCAAGGATGCCTCGGGCACCACCTATCAGGTGGCCTTTGACGGCTACCGCTGGCGCGTGGTGGATCCGCGCATGCCCGACGCCTACGTCAAAGTGCCGGTCAAACGCCGCGAAACGGGTGAATGGGTGGTGGATTCGCCGGTGCTATGGTTCGACGGCCTGCCGGACCTGAACACGCTTCTGGACAACTGCCGCCTGGCAGAAGGCCCCGCCGAGGGCCAGCCACAGCCTGCAGACGGCCTGTATCGGCTCGACCAGCAGTGGTACCTGCTGGCCGGCCAGCATGCTCTGCCACTGCGCCCGCACCTGCTGGATGACCATTACCACCTGCTGATTCCGGGGCAGCCCGACAATGGGCTGACCGCTTGGGCCATCCTGCGCTGGCAGGACGCAGCCTGGCGCATCCGTGTGCGCCAGGCCGGGCGCAGCAGCGACTGGCTGGCGCTGCCGGCCGCCTACGCCGTGAGCCGCGGCAACAGCGCGTCGAGCCGCTGATACAAGGCACTGTCGCTCGGCCAGTTGCGCAGTAGCCGCGCCCGATCACGGGCGTAGGCCTTGGCGAAACTGAGCTGGGTGGCGTGCTGGCGCATGGCGTCGAGGTCGATCAGCGACCAGTGGTCGTTCACCCAGAAGAGGTTGTGGCCCTTGAAATCGCCATGGCTGATGCGCGCACCGATCAGCTGCTGCATCACCTGCACCAGCGCATCGACCTGCTGCTGCGGCGCCTCGCCACTGTGCACATGGGGCGCGAAGGATTCGCTCAGGTCAGGGCCCTCGATGTACTCGGTGATCAAGTACGCCCGGCTGCGCAGGCCCAGCACACGCTGCTCGCGCACCGCGAGTGGACGTGGCGTGGCGATCTCGAGAAACAGCAGCCGATTGCCTTCGATCCACGAATGCCAGGCTCGGCTCGGGCGCCAGAAGCGCTTGAGCCAATGCGCGGCGCTCTTGATGTTGTAGCGCTTGAGCACCAATGGGCGCCCGGCCACTTCGATACGCGCCACGCTGGCAGCGCCGCCGGTCTTGTACAGGTGGCCCTGGTCGATCAGCGCGTCGGCCTGCTGCAAGACCGGCTGCAGCGCCTGCACCTCGCTGCGGCGGATCGCCTGCACACCCGATAGCGTGCGCTCGACGCTGAACAGGCTGCACTCACGCCCGGCCTTTTCCAGGTAGTCCTTCTGCCGCCAGGTACGCACCTTGTCGATCTGCTTCTGCAACGCTTCGAGCGGCAGCGCGTGCTCGGCGTTGCTCAACAGGTAATGCACCAGCAGTTCTTCGAGAAACGGCTCCAGGCGTTTGGGCAGTTGAGCGAAGAACACGCCAAGGTTCTCCAGCACACGCTGACGTGACAGCGGCTTGCCCGGGGTTTCGGCCTTGATGCCGGCGCCGTCGATCAGGTAAAGGCGGTCGTCCTGGCGCAGCAGGTTGTCCAGGTGCAGATCGTCCTGCCACAGGCCCACGGCGTGCATCTGCGCCACGGCGCCCAGGGCTTGCGCAATGACCGTCTGCTGGCCGTCGCTCAGCGCAGGCGCTTGCTCGACCTGCTGCCAGGCGTCGCCCAGGCTCTGCGAATGGTCGAGGTACTCGAACAACAGCCAGCCGCCCTGATCGTCGACCAGGCCATCGGCCAGCAGGGTAGGCGTGGTCAGGCCTTGTGCGGCCAGCAGGCGCACGCCATCGAGCTCGCGCTGGAAATGCCGTGCGGCGCTGCTACCCACCAGCAGCTTGGCCAGCACCGGAGTGCCGCGCCATACCGCGGCGCCGACATAACGCTGGCCCGGCAGCACGCGCAGCAGGCTGAGCACCTGCAGATCAGAAGGCCCGGCAGCATCGGCCAGGGGAATGGACATCGGCAGGGTCGGCTGGCGACCTGCCTGCTTGAGTTCAGACAGCTGCATCAGCGCGCCTCTTTGCTACGACGTCGGCCGGCCAGGCGCTGTTGCCAGTCGCTGACCAGCGCGCTGTCGGCGGGTTGGGCCAGATAGGCCGCAAGCAAGCTGCGCACGTCGGCTTCGTTCCAGGCGCCGGCGCGGCGCAGCAAGGGTTCGAGGTCTTTGAGCCGATCCCGCTGGCCAAACAACAGTGGCCGGGTTTTTTCCAGGTCGATCAGCTGCGCCTGCCAGCCATCACGGCGCTCGCGCAGGAAAATGTGCTTGGGGTAGAAGCAGCCGTGCACCTGTCGCGCGGCATGGAGCGTGCGCGCCAGTTGCCCGCAGGCACGCAGAATGCCCTCGCGCTGCTCGACCGGCAGTTGCTGCCATTGCCCCAGCAGGCTGTCGAGGTCGCTCCAGTCGTCGAGGGCGCGGGTCATCAGCACCGCCCGGTGCTCGTCCTTGCCCTTGCGCTCGCCGTAGAACACTGCCTGCAAGGCCGGAATGTGCAGCTTTTCGTAGCGGCTGATGTTGCGAAACTCACGGGCGAAGGTCGGCTCGCCCAAGGGCGCGTGCAAGGTCCGCGTGAGGTAGTCGCACTGGCGTTTGAGGTAGTAGCCTTTGCCCTCCAGTTCGAGGCGATAGACGCTGCTCCAGCCGCCGCGTGCGGTGTTGGGCTCATCGACAGCATCGAGCTGCAGCGCCCACAGCGCTTCGAAATCGTTCAGGCCATGACGCTGCAACAAGGCAAGGTCACTGCTGGCCAGGTAATCGGTCATTCCCTTCCCTCGAAAAAACTCAGCACCTGGCGAATGCGCTGTTTGTCAGCGGCATTGAGCCGCTGGCGGCCGCGGTACTGCAGGTAGAAGCGCAGACGCTGGGTCGCTGACACGTGGTACTTGGCCACCTTGTCCAGGCAGGCCAGATCCTTGATGACGCGGTGGCGCAGCATGAAGCCGCGCCAGAAATCACCCGTGGGGCAATCGATGAAGAACACCGTGGCTTGGTCGTCCACCAGCAAGTTGCGCCACTTCAGGTCGTTGTGCGTGAAGTGGTGATCGTGCATCACCCGGGTGTGCCGGGCCAATTGCTGGCTGATGTGCGCGACCCAGCCGCGGTCGGCCAGGCGCGGGTCGTTGCGCTCGGCCAGGACCGACAGGTCTTCGGTGCGCGGCAGCTCGCGAGTGATCATCGCACCACGGCCGAAGGCCAGGCCCTTGCGCTCCAGCCCCCAGGCCACCACTTCAGCGGTGGGGATGTTCCACTTGGCGAACTGCTTGAGGTTCTGCCACTCGGCCTTGATGCGCGGGCGCCCCAGGTAGCGGCGCAAGCCCTTGCCGGCACCGGTGTAGCGCTTGACGTAGTAGTTCACGCCGTCACGCTCGATACGCACCACTTCACTGAGCGGGTCGCGGGTCAGGCGTTCGCCCTCGATGGCGAACACCGCGTCCAGGCTGCCGAAGTCCGTAGCCAGGTGTCGATAACCGGGCTCCAGGTTCCAGCCAGCCATCAGAGTGCGTCCCCGTAGCGCTGCTTGCGCGCGTAGAGCTTCTGCGCCTTGTGTTCGAGACCGCTCAGCAGCGCCGCTTCGTCGCGCAGTACCTGGCGCAGTGGGCGCTGGAAGTAGGCCCGCAGGAAGCGCAGCTTGTCGCGTGGGGTCAGGCCGATGTCCAGGGCCGAGAAGTACAGCGCGGCCAGGTCCTTGTCGCGCCAGCGGCGGCTGATGCGCGCACGCGTCTGCGCGCGGTGCAGGTCGATCAGCGACAGCTTCAGCGTGCCTGGCGTGATCGGCCGGTCGGTGTGCAGCAGGAAGTGGCAGATGTAGCAGTCGCGGTGGTTGACACCGGCGCGGTGCATGGTGCCGGTCATGCGCGCCACTTCGGCGATCAGGGCGTGCTTGAGCGCAGGTGCCGGCGGCTGCTGGCGCCAGTCGAGGCTGAAGTCTTCCAGGCTGATGGTGGGCGCCAGTTCTTCGGTGACGATGAACGAATGCTGGGTCGCCGGGTTGCTGCCCCGCTCGCCGTAGGCCACCGCGGTCATGGTCGGCACACCGGCCTCGTGCAAGCGCCCGATGGCCCGCCATTCCTGGCCGGCGCCGAGCACCGGCAGCTTGGCGCTGAACAGGTTCTTGAAGATTTCACCCCAGCCGATACCGCGGTGAATCTTGACGAAATAGCCTGCCCCCGCCACCTCGGTGCGCAGGGTGCGGCGCCCTTCCAGCTCGCGGTACACCTCGCCTTCCAGCGCCTCAACGGCCTCGAAGGGGTCGCGCCCGGCCCACAGCTGCTTGAAGGGTTCGGCCAGAATCAGCGTCATACGGCCTCCTGAGCGAGGATCACGTCGGCAGCGTGCTGCGGCATGCTGTACAGGTCGGCGGTGGCGGCGAAGGCCAGGCCGTTGCGCGACCAGTCAACGCGCGCCGACGGGTGTTCAAGCATGCGCGCCAGGTAGGCGTCGAGCTGCGCCTGCTCGAACGGCTCGTCGAGCACCAGGCCGCTGTCGGCCTCTTCGATGTAATGGGCGTAGCCGCAGACTCGCGACACCAGTACCGGCAGCCCGGCCACCAAGGCTTCGAGCAGCACCGTGCCGGTGTTTTCGTTGTAGGCCGGGTGGATCAGCAGGTCGGCGCCGAGCAGGAAACGCGGAATGTCGCTGCGGCCCTTGAGAAATTGCACCTGATCGCCCAGACCCAACGTCGCGCTCTGCAGCTGAAACACTTTCGGGTCGTCCTGGCCGATGACCATCAGCCGGGTGCGCTTGCGCAATTCTGCGGGCAAGGCGGCCAGCGCCTTGAGGCTGCGGTCCACCCCTTTGGTCTTGAAGCCGGAGCCGATCTGCACCACCAGCAACTGGTCATCGCCCAGGTCGAATTCCTTGCGAAAGGCGGCGCGGATTTCTGCGGCGTTGTCGGGCGCCCGGCGGTCATGGGAGATGCCCGGAGGCAACAGGTGGAAGCGCTCTGCCGGGGTGGCGTAATGCTTGACGAACAGCGGCTGCTGCACCTCGGAGATCATCAGCACCTGGGTGCCGGACTCGGGGGCGAACACGGCGCGCTCGTAGTCGGCGAAGTGTCGATAGCGCCCCCAGCGGCGGTACAGATTGCCGCGCAGATTCTGCGCCTTGTCTTCGAAGCAGCCGTCGGCGGCGTAGTACACGTCCAGGCCCGGCATCTTGTTGAAACCGATGAGGCGATCGACCGGACGCTTTTCCAGGTCGGCCGCCATCCACGCGCTGAGCTTCTCGTTGCGCCGGTGGTTGAACACAGCCTTGATCGGCGCCACCAGCACCTCGAAACCGGGCGGAATGTCGCCCTCCCAGATCAGCGTGTAGACGCGAATCTGATGGCCGCGTTGCTGGCACTCCAGGGCAATGCGCATGAAGTCGCGTTGCAGCCCACCAAAGGGGAAATACTTGTAAAGCACGAAAGCCAGTTGCATCAACGGACATCCTCAGTCAGCAGCAGCGCGCTCAACCGGCTCGCTACATGCTCGGGATTCAGGCGAGTGAAGCACAGCGGCCACTCGCGTTTGAGATCGAACCGGCGCAGGTCCTCGGCGCTCGGCTTGTAGGTGCATTTTTTCTGCAGGCAGGGTGCACAGGGAAAATCGCTGGCCTGGTGAACCTGTGAACGGCCGTAGGCGCCGGTGAGGCCGGGGTTGGTCGGGCCGAACAGGGAGATGGTCGGCACATCCAGGGCGGCGGCCAGGTGCCCCAGGCCGGTGTCCACCGCCACACAGGCCTTGGCCGCCGCCAGCACGCGGGCCACGCCGACCAGGTTCAGGCGCGGCAGTACCTGGCAGTTGCTCAGGCCTTGGGCAATGCGCTCGGCCCGCGCCTTTTCCGCCTCGTTGCCCCACGGCAGGCAGACCTGCAGCTTGCGCTGGCCCATGCGTTCGGCCAGCTCGCGCCAGTAGGCCTCGGGCCAGTGTTTGGTAGCCCAGGTGGTGCCGTGCAGGAACACCACATAGGGCGCCGCCGGCGGCAGTTGCAGGCGGGCCAGATCCAGGCCGTAGTCGCCCAGCCCCTCGGGCAGGTCGTAGGCCAGGGCCATGGCGAACAGCTGGCGCACCCGCTCCACGGCGTGCTGGCCGACCGCGACCGACAGGCGCCGGTCATAGAAGCGGCTCGCCAGCCCTTCGCGCGCCGAATAACGGTCCAGCCCCGCCACCGGCGCCTTGACCAGCCGCGTCAGCCAGGCCGACTTGACCA
The DNA here is from genome assembly GCF_034427815.1 of Pseudomonas gebzensis. Lineage (NCBI taxonomy): Bacteria > Pseudomonadati > Pseudomonadota > Gammaproteobacteria > Pseudomonadales > Pseudomonadaceae > Pseudomonas > Pseudomonas gebzensis. Next base: position 176,583 of record NZ_JAXQNS010000007.1, on the reverse strand, counting down.
GCCCCTGAGCGTCGATCACCAGGTCATAGCGGCGTTCGCGCAGGCGTTGCTTGAAGGCCTTCCACTCACCGCTCTGCAGGGTCTGCCAGAGGTGCTTGCGCCAGCGCCGGATGGCCACCGGGATCACCTGATCCACAGCCGGGTGCCAGGCTGGAATCTCGGCGAAACCCTCCTCCACGACCCAGTCGAAACGGATCCCTGGAATGGCCTTGGCGGCATCGGTGAGCGCCGGCAGGGTGTGGATCACATCGCCCAGGGACGAGGTTTTTATGATCAGTACCCGCACTTAGTCGACCTCGGCCATGACGTCGATCCGTTGGCTGCCGCCCAGACGTTGCAGCGCGGCGATCACCGCCTGCGGTTCGAGCAGGCGCAGGCAGTTGTAGTGGCCGAAGCGGCAGGTGCGGTCGAAGCAAGGGCTGCAATCGAGGCCCAGGCGCACCACTTCCACCTGCTCGGCCAGCGGCGGGGTGAAGCCTGGCGAGGTCGAACCGTACACCGCCACCAGTGGGCGATTGAGCGCGGCGGCAACGTGCATCAGGCCCGAATCGTTGGACACCACGGCGTCAGCGCACGACATCAGATCGATGGCCTCGGCCATCGAGGTTTCGCCAGCCAGGTTCACCGACTCTTCGCGCAGGCCCGGAATCAGCCGCTCGCGGATCGCCTCACCCACCGCATGGTCTTTCTTCGAGCCGAACAACCAGACCTGCCAACCCTGGCGCACCAGGGCCTCGGCGACTTCGGCGTAGTGCTCGGCAGGCCAGCGCTTGGCCTCACCGAACTCCGCGCCTGGGCACAGCGCCAGCACCGGGCGATCCAGCGCCAGGCCGAACTTGGCCAGGGCGGCGTCGCGGCTGCCGGCTTCGATCTGCAGGGAGGGACGTGGGTAAGGCTTTGGCAGTTCGGCATCGGGGGCGTAGGCCAGGGCCATGAAGCGCTCGATCATCAGTGGGTAACGCGCTTTGTCGAGCTTGCGCACATCGTTGAGCAGGCCCCAGCGCATCTCGCCGCGCCAGCCGGTGCGCAAGGCAATGCCGGCAAAGAACGGCACCAGTGCCGACTTCATCGAATTGGGCAACAGAATCGCCTGGTCGTACTGCCCTTTGAGCGACGTGCCGATGCGCCGCCGGGTGCCCAGTTCCAGCGCGCCATGGCCGAGCGGGAAGCTCAAGGCCTGGCGCACTTCGGGCATGCGCTCGAGGATCGGCCGGCTCCACTCAGGGGCCAGCACGTCGATGACGCAGTCGGGGTGGCGCTGCTTCAGGCATTGGAACAGGGTCTGGGCCATCACCATGTCGCCGACCCAGCTGGGTCCAATGATCAGTATTCTCATGCTTAGTCCAGAACGCTCGAAAAGGCCGGCACCCCCGGGGACCGGCCCTTGAAGAAGTCGGCAGGGCGACCGCGCCAGGCAATGGCGCGATACGGGAGGGCCGGTCTTCTTTCTTTATAGTCAGGCTATGTGGTGCACAGTGTACCACCCACGTGGCGCATAACGCCTGAGTGACGCGTTTGCCGCCGTTGGGACCGCCGCGCGGCCCATCGCCGCTAAAGCCGCGCCAATAGGGACCGCGCGTTTTGCCAAGATAGGGCGCAATGCCCCTGCCCACCGCGGTCGGTGTACGAGCGGCCGGTCAGCCGCGATGGGCTGCACAGCAGCCCAACCCAAGCACCGCATGGCCCCAGTGGCGCTCAATAACCGCCACCACGCCGCAACAACCGTCAGCCCAGACCCAACTCACCCCAGATCCGCCGCACCTCGCGGCGCTCGTCAGCGAACTGGCTGGCATCGACCACCCCAGCCTGCTTCTGCAGCGCCTGGCGGTGCGAGGCCGAGCGGAAGGCCTTGTACACTTCGCGCAGCAGCGCAGCATCGGCAGCGGGCATCAGGCCGGCCTGTTCGAGCTCTTCGAGCAGACGAATATTGTCGGTCCAGCGCAGCAAGGCCGGATGATCATGGGACCACGCCAGGGCGGCGTACTGCACCATGAACTCGATGTCGACGATGCCGCCGGCGTCCTGCTTCAGATCGAACGGCACGCCGGCGTCAAAGGCGTTCGCCGCCGTCCCCGCCGCGGTACTTCTGGTGCCCAGGCTGGCGCGCATCTTGGCCCGCATATCGCTGACCTCGGTACGCAGCGCCTTCACTTCACGCGCCTTGCCCAGCACCCGCGCGCGCACGCCCTCGAAGGCAGCGCCCACCTCCTTGCAGCCCACCAGCACCCGCGCCCGGACCAACGCCTGGTGCTCCCAGGTCCAGGCTTCGTTCTGCTGATAACGCTCGAAGGCGCCCAGCGAACTCACCAGCAGGCCCGAGGCCCCGGACGGGCGCAAGCGCATGTCCACGTCATACAGCTGCCCGGAGTTGGTCTGCGTGGTCAGCAAGTGAATGATGCGCTGGCCCAGGCGGGTGAAGAACTGCGCGCTGTCGATGGGCTTGGCGCCATCGGTGTCGGCATTCGGGTCACCGTCGTGGATGAACACCAGGTCGAGGTCAGAGCCGTGTCCCAGCTCGATACCACCCACCTTGCCGTAACCGACGATGATGAAGCCCGGCTCGCACAGGCTGCCATCGCTGCGCTGCGGCTGACCATGGCGCGCCACGGTCTGGCGCCAGGCGAGGAACAGCACCTGGTCCAGAATCGCCTCGGCCAGCCAGGTGAGGTAGTCGCTGACCTTCATCAGCGGCAGGTTGCCGGTGATTTCCGAGGCGGCCACGCGCAGGCTATGGGCCAGTTTGAAATGACGCAGCGCCTCCATTTGCTGCTCAAGGTCGTCTTCGGGAATGCGCATCAGGCGCTCGCGCAGCTCCGAGGCCAGTTCCGGCGCCAGTGGCGGGCTGAACAGCCGGCCTTCATTGAGCAGTTCATCGAGCAGCAACGGGAAACGGGTGATCTGCTCGGCGATCCATGGGCTGGCCGCACACAGGGTCAGCAAGCGCCGCAGGGCGCCGGGATTTTCCGTGAGCAGCACCAGATACGCCGAACGCCGCGCCACCGCTTCGACCAACGGCAGCACCCGCTCCAGCACCAGGTCGGGGTCCGCGTGTTCGACGGCCTGGGCCAGCAGGCGCGGAATGAACGCATCCAGCCGCTCGCGGCCAATGCGCTGCATCGAACGCAACGACGGGCTGGAACGCAGCGCTGTCAGGCGTCGCAAGGCCTCGGCCGGTTGCTGCAGGCCGGCTTCCTGCAACTGTCGGCAGGCCGCTTCTTCATCCTGGGCCTGCTCCCACAGCGGCGACCACTCACCACCCACCACCAGTTCGCCTTCGGTTTCGTCTTCATCGGGGTCGGCGATCACCTGGCGGAAATGCCAGTCGATGCGCGCGCGCCACTGCATCAGACGCTCATGGAACTGCGCCCAGTCGGCGAAACCCAGCATGTACGCCACGCGTTCGCGGTCCACGGGATCTTCCGGCAGCATCTGCGTCTGCCGATCGGCAATCGCCTGGATGGCGTGCTCGGTGTAGCGCAGAAAGGCATAGCCATCACGCAGCTCGGCCACCACTGCAGGCGGCAGATAGCCCTGCCCTTCGAGGGTCGCCAGCACCTTGAGCAAGGGCCGCTGCTGCAAGCTCAGGTCACGCCCGCCATGGATCAGCTGGAACGCCTGGGCGATGAACTCCACCTCGCGGATGCCGCCGGCACCGAGCTTGATGTTGTCGACCATGCCCTTGCGCCGCACCTCCTGCTGGATCAGCTGCTTCATGGTGCGCAGCGCTTCGATCGCGGAAAAATCCAGGTAACGGCGGTACACGAACGGGCGCAGCATGGCCTGCAACTGCGCACCGGCTGCCTGATCGCCGGCCACCACGCGGGCCTTGATCATGGCGTAGCGCTCCCAGTCGCGGCCCTGGTCCTGGTAATACTGCTCCAGCGCGTTGAAGCTCAGCACCAGCGCGCCGGACGAGCCATAAGGGCGCAGGCGCATGTCGACGCGGAACACGAAGCCGTCGACGGTGACCGGGTCCAGCGCCTTGATCAGCCGCTGGCCCAGGCGGGTGAAGAATTCTTGATTGTCCAGCGGTCGCTTCACGCCCTGGGTTTCACCGCCTTCGGGGAAGGCGAAGATCAGGTCGATGTCCGACGACAGGTTCAGCTCCACCGCACCCAGCTTGCCCATGCCCAGCACCACCATGTGCTGCGCTTCGCCACTGCGCGCGCCAATCGGCGTGCCGAACTGCTGGCAGTGGCGTGGGTAGAGCCATTGGTAGGCCTGGTCGATGCAGGCGTCGGCAAGGTCCGACAGGTCGCGGCAGGTTTCCTTGAGTTCGGCCTGGCGGGTCAGGTCGCGCCAGATGATGCGCACCTGTTGCCGGTTGCGCTCATGGCGCAGTACGCGGCCCAGTTCATCCTCGCTCTGCGCCGCCTGCACCGCTGTGGCAATGCGTGCGCACAGCTCACCCGGGGCCAGGGCCCGCTGCAGCTCACCGCTGCCGATCAGCTCGCAGAACACCACGGGCTCGCGCACCACCTGCTGCATGACGAAGTCACTGGCCGCCACCACCTGCTCGAACTGCTCACGCTGCCCGGTAGGCCACTGCGCGGGATCGAGCGCGGCATGAACGGCCACGGCCTCTGCCAGCCATTGCTGGTTTCGGGCGACGATCGGTTGCAGTGCGGCGGGCAGAGAGGGCGGCAAAGGCTGGCGCATGGGCTATCCTTGATCGGCATTTGAGACGGGGAAGGCAGCGTCCATAAGGAAGTCTGACCTTTGAGAAGTGTATACAAAAAGTTATAAATAGCTCCGTAATGAATTTACGCAGCAGAAAACCTCAATAAAGTGCGAATCACCACGCATTTTTAAGTTACGGGAACGATTTTTCCCACAAGCTGAAGGGCGATCTGACGTCGTCTTTCTGTAGTTTTACTACTACCCCCTCTCTGCAAAAGCATGAAATCCGAAAGCATTTGTAGTAAAACTACACGCCGCCGGATATCACGCCGGCAATCCAAGAATTCACGACGTCTGCCCATAAGGCCAGTCGCAAACTCAGGCTCCCGATTCTGGTTGCCTTTCCGCCCTGGAGCAAGCCATGCAAGACCTCGATCCAATCGAAACCCAGGAATGGCTGGATGCCCTGGAGTCGGTCCTCGACAAAGAAGGCGAAGACCGCGCTCATTACCTGATGACCCGTATGGGCGAGCTGGCCACCCGCAGTGGCTCGCAGCTGCCGTATGCCATCACCACGCCGTACCGCAACACCATTCCCGTGACCCACGAAGCACGCATGCCTGGCGACCTGTTCATGGAACGCCGCATTCGCTCGCTGGTTCGCTGGAACGCGCTGGCCATGGTAGTGCGCACCAACCTGAAAGACTCGGACCTGGGCGGACACATCTCGAGCTTCGCCTCCAGCGCCACCCTGTACGACATCGGCTTCAACTACTTCTTCCAGGCCCCGACCGACGAACACGGCGGCGACCTGATCTTCTATCAAGGCCACGCCTCCCCTGGCATCTACGCCCGCGCCTTCATGGAAGGCCGCATCAGCGAAGACCAGATGAACAACTTCCGTCAGGAAGTCGACGGCAATGGTCTGTCCTCGTACCCGCACCCGTGGCTGATGCCCGACTTCTGGCAGTTCCCGACCGTGTCCATGGGTCTGGGCCCGATCCAGGCCATTTACCAGGCACGCTTCATGAAGTACCTGGAAGCGCGCGGCTACATCCCGGCCGGTAAGCAGAAAGTCTGGTGCTTCATGGGCGACGGCGAGTGCGACGAGCCGGAATCCCTGGGCGCGATCTCCCTGGCCGGCCGCGAGAAGCTGGACAACCTGATCTTCGTCATCAACTGCAACCTGCAGCGCCTCGACGGCCCGGTTCGCGGCAATGGCAAGATCATCCAGGAACTCGAAGGCGTGTTCCGTGGCGGTGGCTGGAACGTCAACAAGGTCGTCTGGGGCCGTTTCTGGGACCCACTGCTGGCCAAGGACACCGACGGTATCCTGCAGCGCCGCATGGACGAAGTCATCGACGGCGAGTACCAGAACTACAAGGCCAAGGACGGCGCGTTCGTCCGTGAGCACTTCTTCAATTCGCCAGAACTCAAGGCCATGGTCGAGCACCTGTCCGACGACGAGATCTGGAAGCTCAATCGCGGTGGCCACGACCCGTACAAGGTCTATGCCGCTTACCACCAGGCTGTGAACCACAAGGAACAGCCGACCGTCATCCTGGCCAAGACCATCAAGGGTTATGGCACCGGTGCGGGCGAAGCGAAAAACACCGCGCACAACACCAAGAAGGTCGACGTCGACAGCCTGCGTCACTTCCGTGACCGCTTCGACATTCCGGTCAAGGACGACGAGCTGGAGAACCTGCCGTTCTTCAAGCCAGAGCCAGACAGCGCCGAAGCCAAGTACCTGGCCAAGCGTCGCGAAGCCTTGGGCGGCAGCGTGCCACAGCGCCGCGCCAAGAGCTTCAGCATCCCGACCCCTTCCCTGGACACCCTCAAGGCGATCCTGGACGGTTCGGGCGACCGTGAAATCTCCACCACCATGGCCTTCGTGCGCATCCTCGCGCAGCTGGTCAAGGACAAGGAAATCGGCCCGCGCATCGTGCCGATCATCCCGGACGAAGCCCGTACCTTCGGTATGGAAGGCATGTTCCGCCAGCTGGGCATCTACTCGTCGGTCGGCCAGCTCTACGAGCCTGTCGACAAAGACCAGGTGATGTTCTACCGCGAAGACAAGAAAGGTCAGATCCTCGAGGAAGGCATCAACGAAGCCGGCGCCATGTCGTCGTTCATCGCCGCCGGCACCTCGTACTCGAACCACAACCAGCCGATGCTGCCGTTCTACATCTTCTACTCGATGTTCGGCTTCCAGCGTATCGGTGACCTGGCCTGGGCCGCTGGCGACAGCCGCACCCGTGGCTTCCTGATCGGCGGTACCGCTGGCCGCACCACCCTCAACGGTGAAGGCCTGCAGCACGAAGACGGTCATAGCCACCTGCTGGCTGGGACCATTCCGAACTGCCGCACCTACGATCCGACCTACGGCTACGAGCTGGCGGTGATCATTCAGGACGGCATGAAGAAGATGACCGAAGAGCAACAGGACATCTTCTACTACATCACCGTGATGAACGAGTCGTACCAGCAGCCAGCCATGCCGGCCGGTGCCGAGGAAGGCATCGTCAAGGGCATGTACCTGCTCGAAGAAGACACCCGCGATGCAGCGCACCACGTTCAGCTGATGGGCTCGGGCACCATCCTGCGTGAAGTGCGTGAAGCGGCGAAGATTCTGCGCGAGGAGTACAACGTCGGTGCCGACGTGTGGAGCGTTACCAGCTTCAACGAACTGCGCCGCGACGGCCTGGCCGTAGAACGCGCCAACCGCCTCAAGCCTGGCCAGAAGCCACAGCAGACCTACGTCGAGCAGTGCCTGACCGGTCGTAAAGGGCCGGTGGTGGCCTCTACCGACTACATGAAAATCTTCGCCGAGCAAATCCGTCAGTGGGTGCCGAGCAAAGAGTTCAAAGTCCTGGGTACCGATGGCTTCGGTCGCAGCGACAGCCGCAAGAAGCTGCGTCACTTCTTCGAAGTCGACCGCAATTTCGTGGTGCTGGCTGCCCTGGAAGCCCTGGCTGACCGTGGCGAGATCGAACCGAAAGTGGTGGCCGATGCCATCACCAAGTTCGGCATCGACCCGGACAAGCGCAACCCACTGGACTGCTGAGGAGTATTTATAAGTGAGCGAACTCATTCGCGTACCTGACATCGGCAGCGGTGAAGGTGAAATCATTGAGCTGTTCGTCAAGGTCGGCGACCGCATCGAGGCGGATCAAAGCCTGCTGACCCTGGAGTCCGACAAGGCCTCCATGGAGATCCCAGCGCCCAAGGCCGGTGTGGTCAAGGAGCTGAAGGTCAAGCTGGGCGATCGCCTGAAAGAAGGCGACGAACTGCTGGTGCTGGAAGCCGAGGGCGCCGATTCGGCGCCTGAGGCACCCGCCGCCGAAGACAAGCCAGCTGCCGCTGAAAAGCCGGCCGAGCCGTCAGCTGAAAAGCCTGCCGAGCAAGCCGCGCCTGCTCAGCAAGCCGCCCCGGCGGCTGCCAGTGTGCAGGACATCCACGTGCCGGACATCGGCTCGTCGGGCAAGGCCAAGATCATCGAAGTGCTGGTCAAGGTCGGCGACACCGTCGAAGCCGACCAGTCGCTGATCACCCTGGAGTCCGACAAGGCCTCCATGGAGATCCCCTCCCCTGCCGCGGGTGTGGTCAAGGAAGTGATCTGCAAGCTGGACGACGAAGTCGGCACCGGCGACCTGATCCTCAAGCTGGAAATCGCCGGTGCAGCGCCTGCTGCTGCGCCGGAGAAAGCCGCCAGCGAGCCGGCCAAGGCCGAGGCGTCGGCCAAAGCCGACGCACCTGCTGCCAAGCCGGCCGCCGATCAAGCCCAGGCGCCTGCCGCAGCTGCCCCGGCAGCCGCGAGCAATGCCAAGGTCCACGCCGGCCCTGCCGTGCGTCAGCTGGCCCGTGAATTCGGTGTCGAGCTGGGCGCCGTCAGCGCCAGTGGCCCGCACGGTCGCATCCTCAAGGAAGACGTGCAGGTCTACGTCAAGGCGATGATGCAGAAGGCCAAAGAGGCCCCGGCCGCTGCCGGTGGTGCTACCGGTGGTGCGGGCATTCCGCCGATCCCGGTCGTGGACTTCAGCAAGTTCGGTGAAGTCGAAGAAGTGGCCCTCACCCGCCTGATGCAGGTCGGTGCTGCCAACCTGCACCGCAGCTGGCTGAACGTGCCCCACGTTACCCAGTTCGACTCGGCCGACATCACCGAGCTGGAAGCCTTCCGCGTCGCACAGAAAGCCGTCGCCGAGAAAGCCGGCGTCAAGCTCACCGTGCTGCCCCTGCTGCTCAAGGCCTGCGCCTTCCTGCTCAAGGAAATGCCAGACTTCAACAGCTCGCTGGCGCCAAGCGGCAAGGCGATCATCCGCAAGAAGTACGTCAACATCGGTTTCGCCGTGGACACCCCGGATGGCCTGCTGGTCCCTGTGATCAAGAACGTCGACCAGAAGAGCCTGCTGCAGCTGGCTGCCGAGGCTGCGGCCCTGGCCGAAAAAGCCCGCACCAAGAAGCTCTCGGCTGACGACATGCAAGGCGCCTGCTTCACCATCTCCAGCCTCGGCCACATTGGCGGCACCGGCTTCACGCCGATCGTCAACGCGCCGGAAGTGGCGATCCTCGGTGTTTCCAAGGCCACCATCCAGCCGGTCTGGGATGGCAAGGCCTTCCAGCCCAAGCTGATGCTGCCGCTGTCGCTGTCCTACGATCACCGTGTGATCAACGGCGCCGCCGCTGCACGCTTCACCAAGCGTCTGGGCGATGTGCTGACCGACATCCGCACGCTGCTGCTGTAATGCTGCAACGGCGGCGACCGGGTGCTCCCGGTTGCCGCCGACACTGCTTTAGCGAGCTGCCACGCTCGTACCTCAACCCCGCCTTCTGGCGGGGATTTTTTTTGCCGGGGAATCATTCGTTCCGCGCCACGCGCCCGCCGACAGACAGCACCCGGCGCGGCACATGGCCGCTTGCCAGCTCCTGGCACAATGATGCAACCTTGCCAGACGCCCTGCCAACAAGGCTGCCCCCCTGAAGTGAGTCTTCGATGAAAAGCCAACCCGATGCCGCCAGCCGTACGGTGGCCGAGGTCGTCACGCAGTTGCCCGTGCCCTCGCGGCTCGGCATGTTGCGTTTCGAGCGGCTCAACGAAGCCAACTGGGCCATGCTCTACCTTGACCCTGCCTGCGAGCGCACGCTCGGGCTGGTCGCCGGTGAACTCTGCGCCATCATCGGCTCGCCGTTTGCCAGCTTCATGGAGCCCGAAGCCCGCTACCGCCTGCACGACGAGATCCAGTTACAGCTCACCGGGCGCAGCCATTACCGTGTGCGTTATACCTTGCACAGCCAGCCAGGCCCCTTGCGCGTGCTGGAAATCGGCGAGGTGTTCAAGCAGCACAACCGCCAGCTGCTGCGCGGCTACCTGACCATTCTCGATGACCAGCAGGACGATCAGGACCTCGACGCCCAGGCCCTGGAAACCCGTAACAACCGCCTGCAACTGGCCTTGCAACTCAATCAGCGCGCCCAGCAGGACCAGCTCGAACAGCTCGAACGCGTGCGTGCCCAGCAAGACCTGATCCTGCGCCTGGCCCGCCAGCGCTACAGTTCAGGCAACTCCTTGCTCGAAGCGGCCGAGCTGATCACCCGCACTGCCTGCGAAATCTACAAGGTCGACTCGGCCAGCATCTGGCACCTCAACGAACAGCGTCTGGAACCGATCAGTGCCTGGCACCGCGCCGAGGCTCAGCACCGGCTGCTGGCGCCAATCGACGCGAGCCGCTTCCCCGACTACCTCGATGCGCTGCACACCAGCCGTGCCATCGATGCCCATAACGCCAGCCATGACCCACGGACCCGGGAAATGGCCTGCACGCTGTTCCCCGAAGACAACGCCATGCTCGACGCCAGCATTCGCGTCGATGGGCAGGTGGTGGGCGTGTTGTGCCTGGAACAGACCGCCCAGCCGCGGGCCTGGCAATCGGACGAAATCGCCTTCGCCGGCGAACTGGCCGATCAGTTCGCCCAGGTCATCACCAACCACAGGCGACGCGCCGCTGCCAATGCCCTGCACCTGTTCCAGCGCGCGGTGGAACAGAGCGCCAGCGCCTTTCTGCTGGTCAACCGCGACGGCGTGGTGGAGTACGTCAACCCGAGTTTCACCGCCATTACCCAGTACACCACCGAGGAAGTGCAGGGCCGCCACGTCAGCGAACTGCCGGCGCTGGAAAACCTCAGCGACATCCTCTTTGCTTCGCCATCGAGTCTGGACATCGGCAACAGCTGGCAGGGCGAGTTCAGGAGCCGGCGCAAGAGCCTGGAACCCTACTGGGGGCAACTGTCGATCTCCAAGGTGTACGGCGATCACCGCGAGCTGACCCACTACATCGGCATCTACGAAGACATCACCGAGACCAAGCTGGCGCAGCAACGCATCGAGCGCCTGGCCTACACCGACAACCTCACCAGCCTGGGCAACCGTGAGGCGTTCATCCGCAGCGTGGAGCAACGCTTCGCTCGCCAGGACGCCAGCCCGATCTGCCTGCTGCTGGTGGACATCGACAACTTCAAGCGGATCAACGACAGCCTCGGCCATCACACCGGCGACAAGCTGCTGATCAGCCTGGCGCGCCGCCTGCGCAACAGCCTGAACACCGCCAGCACCTTGGCGCGCCTGGCCAGCAACGAGTTCGCCGTGCTGCTCGACGACACCAGCATCGAAGACGGCCAGCATCTCGCCCAGCAGCTGCTGCGCACGCTGGACAGGCCGATGTTCGTCGACAACCAGCTGATCAACATCACCGCCTCCGTGGGCCTGGCCTGCGCACCGCTGCATGGCAGCGACCCGCAGACCCTGATGAAGAACGCCGGGCTCGCCTTGCACAAGGCCAAGGCCAACGGCAAACACCAGTTGCAAGTGTTCACCGAGGTGCTCAATGCCGAGGCGAGCTACAAGCTGTTCGTCGAAAACAACCTGCGCCGCGCCTTGGCGCAGAACGAGCTGGAGGTGTTCTACCAGCCCAAGCTGTGCCTGCGCAGTGGTCGGCTGCTGGGCCTGGAAGCGCTGCTGCGCTGGAACCACCCGGAGCGCGGCATGATCCGCCCCGATCAGTTCATCAGCGTGGCCGAAGAAACCGGGCTGATCATTCCCATCGGCAAGTGGGTGCTGCGCGAATCCTGCCGCATGACCCGCCATTTGCAAGAGGCAGGCCTGGGCACCTTGCATGTCGCGATCAACCTGTCGCCCAAGCAGTTTTCCGACCCGGAGCTGGTCAGCTCGATCGCCAGCATCCTCGAACAGGAAGCCGTGCCGGCGCACCTGCTGGAACTGGAGCTCACCGAAGGCCTGCTGCTCGAAGCCACCGACGACACCCGTCGCCAGCTCGATGAGCTCAAGCTGCTGGGCATGACCCTGGCCATGGACGACTTCGGCACGGGTTACTCGTCGCTGAGCTACCTGAAGAAATTCCCCATCGACATCCTCAAGATCGACCGCAGCTTCATCAACGAGATACCGGCCAACCAGGACGACATGGAAATCACCTCGGCGGTGATCGCCATGGCCCATAACCTCAAGCTCAAGGTCGTGGCCGAGGGCATCGAGACGCCGGAGCAACTGGCGTTCCTGCGCCGGCACCGCTGTGATGTGGGCCAAGGTTATTTGTTCGACCGACCGATTCCGGGCCGGGAACTGGCCGAGCGCCTGCTGCGCTATCCGCGCGGACCAGGGGCCTGACAGCAGCGCCATAACGCCTCTGTAGGAGCGAGCTTGCTCGCGATCAGCCATTGCACGGCCTGATGGCGGCCACACAATCAGCGCCTTGTGCGCGTTGCAGCGGGCAGACGCCCACCTGCAACGCTCGCTCCAGCGCTCAAACCCGCTCCACGCAACCCGGTGGCCTGACAGCGCGAGTGCGCTCGGGCACTATAGGAAACCATTCACGGGCGCCTCCTCCCTGCACAAGCGCCTGCCTAGATGCTCAAGCGACACACCTTCATCACCGCACAATCCCTGAGGTACAGCCATGGTCCTGCGTTCGGAAATTCTGGTGCACAAAAACGTCCTCCCTACCGCTGAACAGGCGCTGCCTGGGCGCGAGACGCCCATGGCGCTGCCTGAAACCCACTTCGTGTTCAAGGAGACCCCACTGCTCGGCCCGTTCTTCGAAGATGTCGATTTCGCCATCTTCGGCCTGGGCTGCTTCTGGGGCGCCGAGCGGCGCTTCTGGCAGCGCGAAGGCGTGGTCAGCACCGTGGTCGGTTACGCCGGCGGCAACACGCCCAACCCGACCTACGAAGAAGTCTGCTCCGGCCTGACCGGCCACACCGAAGTGGTGCTGGTGGTGTTCGACAAGGCCAAGGTCAGCTACCGCGAACTGCTGGCAATGTTCTGGGAACTGCACAACCCGACCCAAGGCATGCGCCAGGGGAACGACGTCGGCACCCAGTACCGCTCGGCGATTTACTGCACCAGCCCTGAGCAGCTGGAACAGGCCGAGGCCAGCAAAGCGGCGTACCAGGCCGAGTTGGACAAGGCCGGCTTCGGCGCCATCACCACCGAGGTGGCACAAGCACCGACCGTGTACTTCGCCGAGGCTTACCACCAGCAGTACCTGGCCAAGAATCCGCAAGGTTACTGCGGCATCGGCGGTACGGGCGTGTGCATGCCGCCTAGCCTGCAAGGCAACTGAGCCATGGCGACGATGACGCTGTTCCATTCGCCGCTGTCGCCGTTCGTGCGCAAGGTCATGGTGGTGCTGCACGAGACCGACCAGCTCGACAGGGTCGCCCTGCACCCGGTCACTATCAGCCCGGTGCAGGATGACGCGCAGCTCAACCAGGACAACCCCATTGGCAAGATCCCGGCCTTGCGCCTGGCCGACGGCACCGTGCTGCATGACAGCCGGGTGATTTGCGAGTACCTCGACCAGCAGCACGTCGGCCTGCCGCTGCTGCCCCGCGAAGGCTCGCCACGCTGGCGACGGATGACCCTGGCCTCGCAGGCCGATGCGATTCTCGATGCAGCAGTGTCGAGCCGTTACGAAGTGGCGCTACGCCCAGACGACAAACGCTGGGATGGCTGGCTTGATGCCCAGAGCGAGAAGATCCGCCGCAGCCTGGCCAATCTGGAACAGGAGCACCTTGCGGAGCTGGCCTCCGGATTCGACCTGGCGGCCATCGGCCTGGCCTGCGCGCTGGGTTATCTCGACCTGCGCCAGCCCGCGTTCGGCTGGCGGGAACGCCAACCTGGGCTGGCGGCGTGGTATGCCGAAGTGTCGCAACGGCCGTCGATGCTGGCGACGGTGCCGGTGCTCTGATCATTCGTCCCGCCCAGCGGCTTCTGATCGCGGTGGGGGGCGCAGCCGGCCCCAGGCTGCCACCTCGATCTACCTGCCGGTTCGCGGTGGCTGAAATGGGCCGGCTGCGCCGGCCATCGCGGCAATCCGGAGCGCCGGACCGGCCGCTCCAGGCCCCTGTGAAACTCAGTGTAGGAGCGAGCTTGCTCGCGATGGGCGGCGCAGCCGCCTCCTTTCAGCCACCTGCCCCTCCCAGACAGTCCGCGCCCTTTGCGGGTGCCCAACGAAGCCGCCGCTCACGCAACACGCGGGTGGACCTATGGACCTTGCAACGCTGCCTCTGCAAACAACGCTCCCACCCGCTCCGCCAGCCACCGCCCTATCATCTTGTCCTCGCGCATCACGCTCTCCCCACCCGCGACCAATCCAGCCGGCGCGTCAGCACCATGAACACGCCCAGCAGCGCGAAGCACAGCAGCGAGCCCATCAGCAGCGCGTAGTCTTCGGCGCTGAGCAAGCCGTACAGCAGCGCGTAGAGCAACGTCAGCCCCGCCGCGAAGCCCACCCCTCGCCCAGCGCTGTGCAACACGTAGCTCAGGTAGAAGCCGATCAACAGCACACATGCGGCCGCTGACAGGCCATAGGCCAGGGCGAAGCCCAGGTGCTCGGACAACGACAACAGCAGCATGTAGAAGAACGCCAGCGCTGCCCCCACCAGGGCGTACTGCATCGGGTGCACGCTCATGGCCTTGAGCACCTCGAACAGGAAGAACGCGGCGAACGTCAGGCCGATGAACAGCACCGCGTACTTGATCGCCCGATCGCTCTTCAGATACTGGTCGACCGGGTCGATGAAGCTCACACCAAAGGCGCGCCCCTCGAAACCTGCGCAGCCCTGGTCTGCCGTGCAGCGGCGCAGCACATCTTCGAGGTTGGTGGCGAAGAACGAGGTCTGCCAGTGGGCGGTGAAGCCGCTCGCAGTCACCTCGCGGCGGTTGGGCAGGTAGTTGCCGATAAAGCTCGGGTGCGGCCAGTTGGCCTGCACGTTTACCGTACTACTGCGCCCGACCGGCACCACATGCAGCTCGCCGGTGCCTTGCAGGGCCAGGTCAACGGCAAAGTCCAGTTCCCCGCCCTGCTGCAGGTTCAGCTCAGGCAGCGGCGCGTGGATACCGCCTTGCAGCCAGTCCAGCCCGGTGCCGGCCTCGAACGCCAAGGTGCGCTCGCCCAGACGCAGCGCAGGCAGGTTCTCGATGCCGCGCACATCACTGATGCCCACCACCAAGAATGGCGTGTCGAAGCGGTAGTCCTCGACGTTGCCCTCCACGCCCCAGTGCGCCGGCAACTTGAAGCGGCCGCTGAGCGTGCCTTTGGCATGGAACAAACGCGCCTGGTAGATCCCCCGCGCGCGCAACTCGGTATCCACCTTCAGGCCGGCGTCGAGGGTTTCTGGCAAGACGTACAGCAGACCGCTGACGGTGCGCGTCTGCGGCACGTTTTGACCCTCCTTCTCCACCCAGCTTCGTTCGGTCTTGCGGTAGGGCACGACGATCATCGGCCCGGCAACCTGCTGCTCGAAACTGGCGCTCTGGCCGATGTCGCGCAGCACGCTGTCGCGCTGGTGCTGGCGCTCGGTGATCAGGCCGCTGATCATCAGCAGCGGGATGAGCAGCAACAGCATCAGCAAGGCGATCATGCCAAGCTTGAATCCGAGAGGTTTGTTCATGGTAAGGGCTCCGGTGGGCGATGAGCGCAGCATGCGCGGCCGCTAAGGAGCCTTCGGGGAGCCCGTGTGGCGTTTGTGTGGGGCTTGTGTGGGGCCTGCGTGGAGAACGTTCAGCAAACCCGCCGCAACGGCAGGCACAGGCTCACCCGCACGCCCTCGGCGACGTTCTCGACACGCAGCACGCCGCCATGCAAGTGCATCACCTCGGCCACGAAATTCAAGCCAAGGCCGGTGCTCTTGCGCCCGGTAGCGGGTCGCGGCAACGAATAGAAACGCTCGCTCACACGCCCCAGCGCATAATCGGGAATCGCCGGCCCCTGGTTGAACAGGCTCAGCGCCGCCCAGGCCTCGTCACGCACCAGCTCGAACAGCAAGGCGCTGCCAGTCGGGGTGAAGTCCAGGGCGTTATCCAGCAGATTGCTGACTGCCTGACGCAACAGAAACGGATCGCCCCTGACCCTCAGCGCTGCCGGCACCTGCTGACGCACCTGCAGCCCGGCTGCCTGGATGCGCGGGCCATGCGCCGCCAGCAATTCATCGAGCAGGCGGGCCAGGGCAATCGGCTGCTCATCGTCCAGGCGCTGCATCTGCTCGACGCGGGCTAGGTCCAGCAAGCGCTCGACCATTTGCTGCAAGCGCTCGCTCTCACCTTCGATGTTGCTGGCAAAGCGTGCCCGCTGCGCCGGCGGCATATCGCCCTGCAACAGCTCGGCGGCGCCGCGGATGGCCGCCAGCGGGCTCTTCAGCTCATGGGTCAGGGTGTGTACGTAGCGCTCCACATAGGCCTTGCCTTCCAGCTCTGTACGCATGCGTTGCACCGCCTGGGCCAGCTGCGCCAGCTCGCCGCCCTTGTAATACGGCAGCTCGGCCCGCTCGCCGGCGCTGACGGTCTGCGCGTAGCGCGTCAGCCGTCTCAGCGACCGCGTCAGCCACCACGACAGCGCCGCCCCCACCAGCAAGCCCAGGCCGATCAACGCCAGCCCCAGCGTGAAGAGGCGGCGCTCCGAGCGATCGATATAGGGTTGCAGCGACGCATTCGGCTTGGCCACGGTCACCACGCCGATGATCTGCCCATCGTCGAAGATCGGCGCGGCAACGTGCATCACCGAGCTGCTTTCATCGCCCTCGATGCTGCGCGTGGAACGCGCACCGTAGTGGCCGCGCAGGGTCAGGTAAACGTCGTTCCAGCGCGAGTAGTCCTTGCCCAGCGCCTCACCGCTCGAATCGAGCAGCACGATGCCGTGGGCGTCGGTGACGTAGATCCGGTGGCTGACCTGATCCTTGCCCAGCCCCCAGATCTGCGCACCGGGGCTGCGCAGGCCGTAAGCCTTGAGCAATGCGGGCAAGCGACCTTGCGCCAGGGTGCCGGCCTTGAGGTCGTCGTGCAGAATCTCGGCCAGCAGGTTGGCGGTGTCGACCAGGGTTTCTTCGGACGACTGGCGCACCACCGGGCGAATCTGCTCGCGCACGGTACTGAGCAGAAAGTAACCGGCCAGCCCGACGAACAGGAAATACACCAGGAAGATGCGAATCCCCAGACGCATCAGGCCTGCTCCGGGTTGTAGCTGTAGCCCAGCCCTCGATGGGTCTGGATCGCCTCGCCGGTCTCGCTCACCTGACGCAGCTTGGCGCGCAGGCTCTTGATGTGGCTGTCGACGCTGCGCTCGTAGCCCGCATCGGCAGAGACGCCCAGCGCATCGAGCAGCTGCTCGCGGCTGAACACCCGCTGGGGCTGTTCGAGCAGGCACTGCAGCAGGCGAAATTCGTGACGGGTCAGGGTCAGGGGTTGGCCGTGGTAGCGGATCTGCATGCGCAGTAGGTCGATGTGCAGCGGCGTGTGCGCTGGCGCGCTGGGTGGATAGGCCGACTCAGCGTTCAGCACAGAGGGCCTGGCAGAGACCTCGGCGGAGGTCGCAGCAGGGCCTGCCACAGCCATCTGCGGCGCCATGCGCTTGAGAATGGCCCGCACCCGCGCCGTGACCTCACGCGGGCTGAAGGGCTTGACCACATAGTCGTCAGCACCGATCTCCAGGCCGACCACCCGGTCGATTTCGTCATTGCGCGCCGTCAGAAACATCACCGGCACCTCGGTGAAACGGCGCAGTTGCCGGCAAGTTTCGAAGCCGGTGATGTCCGGCAGGCCGATGTCGAGAATGATCAGGTCCGCCGGCTCCACCCGCTGGCGCTCGACGGCAGCGCTACCGAGGGTCACCCACGCGGTGCTGTGGCCATCGGCCTGCAGGGCATAAACAAGGGTATCGGCGATAGCGGCTTCGTCTTCGACGATCAGGATGTGGGGCATGACGGGCCTATGAGAGAGCGCAGCAGACTACAGGTTGAACGCGATTCTATGTCGCTTCACGAACTCGATTCCACTCCCATGCCTTACAGCCGGCATCGTTGGCGGCCAGGCGCAAACGCACCGATTTATCGCCAGCGCGGGTGAAGCGCTCAATGCACTGGGTGACAGCGAGACCGTGTCAGTGCCGACGTTTATCTTCGCCCTCAAGGTCTGGCCAAGGCTGGACACCTCGATGTTCCCGTCAGGGCCATAGAGCGCGTCGATCGACTGATAGTCTTGTCAGTTGCAGCGCAGGGAGAAACGCAAATACTGGCAGTCATCGCCTTGACAGGATTTGCCCAATGTTCGCTACATCCGTTTATAGCCCCTACGGGCACCATGGTTCTGCGCTGTACCCAAGTTTTAGCGGAGAGCGCTACGACCCGTGCTCTCGGACCTATCTCCTGGGTCAGGGATTTCGCGGATACAGCCCTGCACTGATGCGGTTCTTGGCCGTGGACAGTCTCAGTCCGTTTGGGCGGGGTGGGCTCAATGCCTATGCGTATTGTGCGGGGGACCCAGTGAACTTCGTTGACCCTACGGGGCAGTTCAGCAAAGAAATGCTCATCTCTGCGAAAGCCCAGCTCAAGCCTTTTGAGAAGCGACATCCGGTCTCGCCAGCTCAGCGGTCAAGATCACCTGAACGTCAGCATTTACTGCCGCCTCCGCCTCCAAAAACGCCTACTGAAAGAACCAAGAAGTTTCGCTTCGCCAACGATACGAAGTATGTGTCGAATGATGGAATCCCTGTAAAACAAAATATCTTCCATGCACGTCGAAAATATATGGCTCTGGCCAATACGGAATTTGAAAAAATCATGCCACTAAGAAAAAAGCACAGAATTTTAACTTCAGCGCACACTATCTTGAACAAGCCTGAAGGCTACGATTTCGAATCACTCATGAACGCCCTGAAATTTGATTTAGAGGAATCTGAGGTCCGAATGAAAAATCTATTAACGCTCATAAGAGCTAACAGCAATTGACAGATGAATCATGTATGGACAAGCATTCCCATCAGCGATGCTGAGCATGGCCGATGGTGTTGACGTTGTAGTAATGGCCAATCTGCTAAACACTTAGCCAGCTCACCGCCCAGCACCTCGAGCGCGTTGAGCGGACAAGCCGACTCGGCTGTAGAGGGTGTCCGCTCACTCGGTGCCAGCCGACGCTAGGCTTTGTACGAGAAGCCTGCTCACATATGTACTGCGTTGACCTGGCGCTGGCTTGCCTGCGACCGGCTGCGAAGCAGTCGTAGAACCAGCGTTTGCGGTGTATCAGACACCCATGAGTGGCAGCGTTTCGACGGCTGCGCCGCCGATTGCCGGCACGCCAGCGCCTACAGATTCCGCGCCAGCCCGTACCAAACTCTTCGTACAGTGCCTAGCAGTACATCGGCTCAACACAGCTACCTTCGCCTCAACAATCCGGTTTCCCCGCCGTGTACTTCTCGGCCGGGTTGATCGCCGCCTTGAACTCGCGCAGCGCCTTGGCGCCGATCAGCAACGGGTAGTTGAAGCTGCTGCGGTCGACGAGGTTGACCTCGACGGTGCGTTTCACATCACCCAGGCACAGCTCCAGGTCGACGACCGGCCGGCTCGACGTCTCCGGCGAGTCGCCCTCGCTGTCTTCTTCGGTGCGGTTCTTGATCTTGCTGATGCGCGCGACCTTGTGTTCGTACACCTTGCCGTCGGCGTCTTCGGTCGCCAGGCGGAAGCGGACCCACTTGTCGCCATCACGGGTGAAGCGCTCGATGTCCTTGGCCGACAGCGAGGCGGTGTAGGCGCCGGTGTCCATCTTGGCCTTGAAGGTCTGACCGACATCCAACACCTTGATGTTTTCGTAGCGGCCATAGAGCGTCGGATCGGCAGCCATTACAGGCAAGGCGACCAGGGACAATACGGCGAGCAAAGATTTCACAGGGCAAGCTTCCTTGAAAGGGTTCGGTGCTTAGAGTATTGCCACAGCAGAGGTTCGGCGCGTGTGCAAAAACATACTCTGAAACATTTGCCGGCACGCTTATCCACTGCGCATTTGGCGAAGCGCACCGGCCTGCTTATGATTGCGCCCAGCCACTCCACTACAAAGGTTTCTCTATGCGCCGCCTGCTGACCGGCACCTGTGTCGCCCTTCTGCTGCTGCTCAACACCCTGGTGATGATCGTCCCGCTGCTGACCTTCGCGCTGATCAAGCTGGTGCTCAAGGGCCGCTATCGCGATTACGCATCGGCCGGGGTGATGTACATGGCCGAGACCTGGGCCGAGGTCGACAAGCTGATTTTCGCCGTGTGCGTGCGCACTCAGTGGGACATCCGCGGTGCTGAGAACCTGCGGCGTGATACCTCGTACCTGACAGTGAGCAATCACCAGAGCTGGGTCGATATCCCGGCCTTGATGGAAGCACTGAACCGCCGCACGCCGTTCTTCAAGTTCTTCCTGAAGCGCGAACTGATCTGGGTGCCGTTATTGGGGCTGGCGTGGTGGGGGCTGGATTACCCGTTCATGAAGCGCTATAGCAAGGCGTTTCTGGCAAAGCATCCACAGTTGAAGGGCAAGGACCTGGAGATCACCAAAGCGGCGTGCGAGCTGTACAAGCGCCAGCCGGTAAATGTGGTGAATTACCTGGAGGGCACGCGATTTACGCTGGCCAAGCATGCCGAACAGCAGTCACCGTATCGCCACCTGCTCAAGCCGAGGGCGGGCGGTATCGCATTCGTATTGGCCGCCATGGGCGAGCAGCTCGACGCGTTGCTGGACGTGACCATCGTCTATCCCGGCGACAAGGCACCCGGATTCTGGGATTTGCTCAATGGCAGCATCAGTCGGGTGATCGTGGATATTCAGGTGCGCGAGCTGGACCCCAGGTGGTGGGCGGGGGATTACGAGAACGATCCGGTGTTTCGGCAGGCCGTGCAAGGGTGGGTGAATGAGCTGTGGACGGAAAAGGATGAGAAGGTTGCGAGGTTGCGTGGGGAGATGCGTTGAAGTGCCTAGGGTGATGAGCCTCTGAAATGCATGGACCTCTTGCCAGAGCCTTGTAGCGACACCCAATATCGCCCTTGAAAAAGGGCTTTTTTATGCAAAACATATTTCGCGACTGTGTCTGTAAGCACCTCAGGGCTGAAAAAGGTCGGTCGACGGCGGCGTCGTAAGCAGATGAAATGCCCATGGTGGTGCTTGGCCACAACCGTGCGTGGGCTGATAGGCAGCCTGGCACATCGACCCTCATTATCTGCGTGCGCCTGAGCGATAACCCGCGAGTTCACAGGTCTCTGAACTCATACTTATACCAGTTGTGCCGTGAACAAAATTGTTCGAGCCTGATGATTCCAAAGCCTATCAAAACTCGACTAAAAGGGTTCACTCCATGAGCCAGGGAAAATTTATATTCTACCAGGCAAACAACATCCAAAGCCTCGTTGACAGCAATGGGGACGTAACGCTTTTCAGAACTGCAAGCGCTCCAGTGGCTGAAATAACTTCAGGCGGCGCAACAGACCGAATGACATTGCTGGCAGTGGATAATTCCAGTACGCCCCTTAGCGTAGTACAAGGCAATGAGGTTCGGGGAAAATCATTCTCCACCTACGGTTACGCCAGAACCGACATTGAAGAGGCTTCTATCATTGGCTTTGCAGGCCAGCCCTCAGGGTCGACTGGGCTCTATTTACTCGGCAGTTACCGGTTATATTCTCCTGTATTGATGCGCTGTTACTCCCCCGACTCATTCAGCCCATTTTCAGATGGTGGGGTCAGCGCTTATGCCTACTGCGGAAACGATCCGATAAACTATGCGGATCCGTCGGGACACCTCAAGGTACCGCGTGTTTTGAGCTTTAGTACTCGACCTCGAATTCCGAGTTACGTCAAAAAGGATAGGCCACCCAAATACAAATACGCGATAGAGCCCATATTCGATCCCGTTCCACCATCGAGCGATAGGGATACGCTGCCACCCTATCCCTCGGAACGTGCTATCAAGGCTAGCAGTCCAAACCCATCTGGAACTACTCACTCGCCGCTCAAGCTCAAGTACATCAATCGTATAAAGGAGCTCAATGAGCTTCAAAATCAATATATTGAATACAACTCACGCCAAACAAAAAAACATCACGCCGCTTACCGTGAGTACGCTAAGTACCGAGATGCGGCAACTCGAGAGCAACCCCACACAGACTTATGGGACTATTACGTGTCGATCCGTGACAGAGAACAAAACCTGGTTCGACACTATCAAGCAAAGATCAACACCGTAAAAGCTGAATCTGCAGCAATCAGGAGCTACAGCGAAAGTCTGCAGAAAATCTTGTGAGACAAGCTTATTCTTCCCGTAGCAAGGATTGAAGCAGGCGGCGCTCAGCTGGCAAGAGCGCCGCCGACAGGGCATCTAACCATTATCGGCGTGGGGCTCCCAAGAGTATCAGCCATCAGATTATGGAATAGACAGGCCATGTCACGCAGCTGCTGGATAGCGCAGTGGCGGCTTGACTGTTAGCCGAATCGAATTCGGTTTCTATCACTCCGGACTCGTTAACTGTTCCACCTGACGGCCTGGCTATTGAAACACTCATGCTCTACCGCATCGAGCGATCTCGATGTCATCCATGATCGCCTTGGCGACTGCGCTCAAGTAACCCGCCGCACCCAGCAGCTTGTGATCGTCCTGCAAGTCGCCTTCGGCAACGAGGTGTTGGATGTAGCTCAGCAGCACCGAAACGTGCTCGTAGGCCTCCTCGAACGGCACGCCAGGTAATACTTGGAACATGGCAGCCGCCGATTTCCCCGCCTTGCTGAGCTGCCGAATACCAAGGGTGACGTTCAGAGGTGGCTCATCGCTCATCGCACCAATCCCCCCACAGCTCATAAGCGAACCAGCGCATGCTCGATCAACGCGTGTGCGATGTCGGCGCTGTGGCGCGCATTGGCCAGCATCATCATGCCCTTTTCGCCGGCATTGGCACGGCAGTGGGCGTCAATGACTTCGGAGATGCCTAGCAGCATGTCACTGGCAACGGCCAAAGCGTCGGGCGGAAGGAGGTCAGGATGGATCGAAGGGTAGAGGGTGTTGACGAGTTTCAAGGCTGGCGGATCAGGGACGATTTTTTTCATCAAGGCACCATGCAGCGTTGAGTGCCACCCGGCCGTTTCCACACAGAAGGGTGACAGCTGTACACGGGGTGGAAAGACCGGTCATGGTGGACCCGGCAGGTTGTGAGACCTCCCGCGTACAGCCGTCATGACGATAGGGTGGCAGTTGTACGCGGGGTGGAAAACCAGGTCACAAGGAAACCCCGGCAGGCCTCACGGCCTCCCGCGTACAACCGCCATGAGGCGGCCCTGTGATTGCCGGGTTTCCACGCCCGATCACCAAACCGTTCAGCGACCGAACGAGCCTAGAGGGCAAGGATTCCAAGGGCAATCAGAAGCAAGTCGACAGGGCTCGTAGGATATTTCCCTGTGCCTGGAATAAGCAGCATGTTTGGGGAGGGAGGTTTCTTACATTGCTGTAGGAGGCCGATAGTGATTCAACCTGAGCCAATACCCGATGACCTTGAAAAAGTGTGAGCTCAACTGGCTCGATCCTCACGCCCTTGCAGAAGTTTCAGTCAGTACAAGGTGTACGTATGAACCTGCTCTCCCGCGATCACATCCACTTCATCCGTTAAAAAACAAAGCCCCTCAATCAGAGGGGCTCCGTTGTCACTTCATTTCACTCACGCCGCACTGAACGTCTTGTGCGGATCGATCACAAACTTCTTCGGCACGCCCTTATCGAACTCGCCGTACCCTTCCGGTGCTTTATCCAGGCTGATCACTTCCACACCCACCACTTCAGCGATGTTGATGCGGTCCCACATGATCGCCTGCATCAGCTGGCGGTTGTACTTCATGGTCGGGGTCTGGCCGGTGTGGAAGCTGTGCGATTTGGCCCAGCCCAGGCCGAAGCGAACGCTCAGGGCGCCTTGCTTGGCGGCGGCGTCTACGGCACCTGGGTCTTCGGTCACGTACAGGCCGGGGATACCGATCTTGCCGGCCACGCGGGTGACTTGCATCAGCGAGTTGAGCACGGTCGCCGGAGCCTCGTGCTTGGCGCCTTCGTGGCCATGGCCGCGGGCTTCGAAACCAACGGCGTCGACGGCGCAATCCACTTCAGGCTCGCCGAGGATGTCGATGATCTGCTCGTGCAGCGGGGTGTCCTTGGACAGGTCGACCACTTCGAAGCCTTGCGACTTGGCGTGGGCCAGGCGCAGCGGGTTCAGGTCACCGACGATCACGCAGGCCGCACCCAGCAGGCGCGCCGAAGCGGCAGCGGCGAGGCCGACCGGGCCGGCACCGGCCACGTACACGGTGCTGCCTGGGCCGACGCCTGCGGTGACGGCACCGTGGTAGCCGGTGGGCAGGATGTCGGACAGGCAAGTCAGGTCACGGATCTTTTCCATGGCCTTGTCGCGGTTCGGCAATTTGAGCAGGTTGAAGTCGGCGTACGGCACCAGCACGTACTCGGCCTGGCCACCGGTCCAGTCGCCCATGTCGACGTAACCGTAGGCGCCGCCTGGACGGGCCGGGTTGACGGTGAGGCAGACGCCGGTGTGCTGCTCCTGGCACGAGCGGCAGCGGCCGCAGGCGACGTTGAACGGCACGGACACCAGGTCACCGATCTGCAGGCGCTCGACGTCGCTGCCCTTCTCGATGACTTCACCGGTGATTTCATGGCCCAGCACCAGGCCGAGCTGGGCGGTGGTACGGCCGCGTACCATGTGCTGGTCGGAACCGCAGATGTTGGTGGAGACCACCTTGAGGATCACGCCGTGATTGATCTTCTTGCCACGCGGGTCTTGCATCTTGGGGTAGTCAATCGTCCGTACTTCGACCTTTCCAGGCTCGATGTACACCACTCCGCGGTTACCAGACATGCTCATACCTCGCTTGATTTGTACTTATGCAGCGTTGGGTAGCGCCGTCCCTCGTGGACGGCATGTGTTGCTGGAACGACCAGGGCCAGGCAGCCCTTTGAACTGGGGTTGATTGTGGTCTTGTCGGGAGGGGTGGCCCTGACTGGAAGCGACAGGGGGATGTCTCAGAGCGGCAGGGTCGTGATGCGGTCTATCAGTTTTGTCAGTAGCCAGATGACTGCGGCTGTTCAAAATAAGCGCACGACAACCCCATCCATCCCATGCGCGAGACACGAACCATGATGACCGCGAGCGATTCGCTCTACTTCTACCGGGCCAACCAACTCGTCACGGTGAAACGCGGTAACGACAACCGCATAATCTTCCGTACCTCAGACGCACCTTTGGCCGAACGGCAATACGATCAACCTACGGCGGGTCTGCTGGCCGTTGAGGATAAGGGCACGGTAGTGCGAGCCCAACGTGAAGGCCGCTACGAGACTCACGACTATTTGCCTTACGGCTATGACGCCAGCCTACCCTCGGCACTGACGGTGCTTGGGTTCAACGGCGAAGCCTTGATTGCGCAGCACCTGGGCTATGCGCTGGGGCAGGGCTATCGCTTTTTCAGCCCTGCGAGCATGCGATTCAACGCGCCCGACCACCTGAGCCCATTCGCAGAGGGCGGGTTGAATGCCTACAGCTACTGCAAGGGAGACCCGATCAACTATGTGGATCCGAGCGGGAGAATGAGGCGCGTTGCAATGCGCAACGGGCAGGTGATGAGAGTATCCAAGAATGCTGTGGTGGAGATAGAACCCAGACCAGCAGCTTCAATCCCACCCCCAGCGCCAGCGAAAAGCACGCGGCGAAATTCTTGGTCCCTATCGATGCCACCGACAGCGACAGAGCGAGGGCTTTCAGCCACCGGATCAGGCTCGGATATGGCTCGTCCCGGCCAACTGGGCGGAGGGTTTAGTCAGTCCAAAAGCAAGCCGTTTGAGACCACAGCTTCCGCTGCACCAACGCCCTCAGCCATCAGTGATTCGCCTCACTCGAGTCATGTCTCAAGACTAGATGCATCCCGGGCTGTCTCACGCCTATCGTCAGCCGGCTCCAGCCAGGACTCGACCCCTGCCACAAGCCGATCACCCAGCCCTACTGGGAGGCAACTGGTCGACCCTCATCACGTACGAGCGGCTCTAGATGTTCGCCAAAGTCGTTACTACAGCCACAACGCTGATCCAGCTGAATATGTAGATCGTCTTCGCCCGTAGACAGTGCCATTGGAGAACCCATTGCCCTGACCCGATACAGCGCTCATTGAAAGAGCATTCACCCGCGCAGCGGCCGCCACCGGCGATTAAAGCACCACCGTCCGATTGGCATTTAGAAACACCCGCCGCTCCAGGTGATACCCCACCGCCCGCGCCAGCGTCAGGCACTCGATATCCCGCCCCTTGGCGATCAAGTCCTCGGGGTAGTCGCTGTGATCCACCGTCTCCACGCCCTGAGCGATGATCGGGCCCTCATCGAGGTCGTTGTTGATGTAGTGCGCGGTGGCACCGACCATCTTCACGCCCTTGTTGTAGGCTTGGTGATACGGCTTGGCGCCCTTGAAGCCGGGCAGCAGGGAGTGGTGAATGTTGATCGCCCAGCCGTCGAGGCGACGGCACAGCTCAGGCGACAGCACCTGCATGTAGCGGGCGAGCACCACCAGTTCCGCCCCGCTCTCTTCGATCACCTGCAGGACCTTGCGCTCCTGGCCAGGCTTGTCTTTCGGGTCGAGGGGGAAGTGGTAGTAAGGAATCTTGTGCCATTGGGCGAGCGGTTCGAGGTCGGGGTGGTTGGAGACCACCGCAACCACGTCCATGCCCAATTGATTGATGCGTTGGCGATACAGCAGATCGTTCAGGCAATGATCGGCCTTGGACACCATGATCACCACCTTGGGGCGGTGATCGGGCGCGGTCAGCTCGAAGGCCATGCCGAAGCGCTCACCGCGCTCGGCAAGGCCTGCACGGAACGCGGCTTCGTCAAAGTCGTCCGGCTGGCGGAATTCGACGCGAATGAAGAAACGCCCTGACAAGCGATCATCGAACGAATGGTGTTCGGTGACGTAACAACGCTGCTCGAACAGGTGCCGCGTGACGACATCGACGGTGCCGAGCATGCTCGGGCAATCGGCGGTAAGGATCCAGGTGTCCGGTGCCCGACTCATGCGCGTTCTCCTTAAGCTTCGATGGCCAGGCCGTATTCGGCCGAGGCGTCCTGCAACCACATCCACCAGTAGTCGGCGAAGCTGCGACGAATCACCAGTTCCCAACGCTCTTCGCCGGTGCGGCGAATCACCAGTTGCGACTTGGCGAACACGGTGCCGACGGCCTTGCCGATGGGGAAGTTGTTCGGGTGCACATCGTAGCTGGTGGACTTCATCAGCACCTGGCGCACGTTGGGGCCGTTCAGCTCCAGCAGGCTCTGCCCGCCGCTGACGTTGACCACTTGAATGTGCAGGCCAGCGGCGGCATCGCGCAGCTTCTGCTCGGTGGCCACTTCTTCGCCATTAGGCACGATCAGCAGCCACTCATCCGGGCCGATCCATTGCAGCGAGGTGTCGCCACTGGACACCACTTTCAGGGCGCCTGGCAGCTCCATGCCCAGGGCCGTCTGCACGGCGCTGGCGAATGCTGCGTCGTGGCCATCGCCACGCAGCGTCAGGTGGCCGAGGAATTTATGCTCACGCAGGGTCACGCCTGCGTTCTGCCGGCCTTTGCCAACCAGGCTGCGCAGGTCGGCGTGGTGCAGCGGCGACTCGGCCTTGGCGGAGCCGCTGGGGTTTTGCTCGAAGACGTTGATAGCGCTCATGTGTTACCTGCCTTGAATTCTGTAGGGCGCATGCACTGCGGGGCAACCTTGAGATCTGCAGGAGCGGTTGGCCCGGCGTACCGGTCAACCGAGAAGGCGACGGTGGACTCACCGGCCTCATCGCGGCAGTAGCCGCTCCTGCACTGATCGTGTTGCATGTCCCGCAGCGTGTGCTGTCCGGGGTCTCAGACGTTCTGCTGTTCACCCTTCGGATCGAAGAACACCGAAGACACGATTTCTGCCTCGATCACGCTACCGTCGGCTTGCGGCGAATACACCCGCTCGCCCATGCGCTTGAGACCGCCTTTGACCACGCCCATGGCGAACGAATAGCCCAGGGAGTTGAACGCGTAGCTGGAGGTCACGTGGCCCACCATGTCCATCGGGATCGGCTGGTTCGGGTCGTTCACCAGCTGGGCGCCTTCCGGCAGCCAGACCTTCGGATCGACCGGCTTCAGGCCGACCAGTTGCTTGCGGTCGTCGCGCAGGCAGTCTTCGCGGTTCATGCCCCGCAGGCCGATCCAGGAAAACGGCTTGTTGCGCCCCACACACCAGCTCATGTTGAGGTCGTCCGGGTTCATCGAGCCGTCGGTGTCTTGGCCGACGATGATGAAGCCCTTCTCGGCGCGCAGCACGTGCATGGTTTCGGTGCCATACGGCGTCAGGTTGTATTTCTTGCCCGCCTCGACGATCTGTTCCAGCACGCCCATGGCGTAGTTGGCCTGCACGTTCACTTCGTACGACAGTTCACCGGTGAACGAGATACGGAACACCCGCGCTGGCACGCCGCCGACATTGCCTTCCTTCCAGGTCATGAACGGGAACGCGTCTTTATCGAGGTCGATGTCGGTGAGTTCGGCCAGCAGCTTGCGGCTGTTGGGGCCCGACAGGGTCATGGTCGCCCAGTGGTCGGTCACGGAGGTGAAGTACACCTTCAGGTCCGGCCATTCGGTCTGGTGGTACAGCTCCAGCCACTGCAGCACGCGGGCAGCGCCGCCGGTGGTGGTGGTCATGATGAAGTGGTTGTCGGCGACGCAGGCGGTCACGCCGTCGTCGAAGACCATGCCGTCTTCCTTGCACATCAGGCCGTAACGAGCCTTGCCCACATCGAGCTTGGTCCAGGCGTTGGAGTAGACACGGTTGAGGAACTCACGCGTGTCCGGGCCCTGGATGTCGATCTTGCCCAGGGTCGAGGCGTCGAGCAGGCCGACGCTGGCGCGCACCGCCTTGCACTCACGCTCGACGGCGCGGTGCAGGTCTTCGCCCGGCTTGGGGAAGTACCACGGACGCTTCCACTGGCCGACGTCTTCGAATTCAGCGTTGTTCTTCACGTGCCACGAATGCAGCGCGGTGAAACGTACGGGCTCGAAGATATGCCCACAGTGGCGACCGGCAACGGCGCCGAAGGTCACCGGCGTGTAGTTGGGGCGGAACATGGTGGTGCCCATCTGCGGGATGGTCACACCGATGGAGCGTGCGGCGATGGCCAGGCCGTTGATGTTGCTCAGCTTGCCCTGGTCGGTGCCGAAGCCCAGCGCGGTGTAGCGCTTGACGTGCTCGACCGATTCAAAGCCTTCGCGGGTAGCCAGTTCGATGGCCGCAGCGGTGACGTCGTTCTGCTGATCGACGAACTGCTTGGGCGCGCGGGCGGTGCCTTTGTCATGCGGTACCTGGAACAGCGCCACCGTGGCCTCTTCCTTGCGCGACACGGTTTTTGGCAGGCTGCCGGTGGTGGGCTGGAAGCCGGCTTCGGTGGCTGCGCGCACGCCGCCTTCGAAACCATCGGCCAGTGCGTCACCCAGGGCATAGACGCCGTTGATGCCACCGACGCAGACGCGTTTCTGCGGTGCGTCACCCGGCACGAAGCCGAGGATGTCGTCACGCCAGACCGGACGGCCACCCAGGTGCGAGGCCAGGTGAACCACCGGGCTATAGCCGCCGGAGCTGCCGATCAGGTCGCACTCGAGCCATTCGCCCGGGCTGGTGACCTTGTGCGCCACGGTGTCGATGGCCGCGATGCGCGCGCCAGTGACGTGTTTGGTGCCCTTGGCTTCGATGATGGCGCTGGAGGTGAGAATGCGGATGCCTTTGGCACGCGCTTCTTCAACCAGCGAACCACGCGGGTTGTGACGGGCATCGGCGATCGCGACGACTTGCAGGCCAGCGTCGTGCCAGTCGAGTGCCGCGCGGTAGGCGTGGTCGTTGTTGGTCGACAGCATCAGCTTGCGACCCGGTGCTACGCCATAACGGCGCACGTACACCGAAATGGCGCCAGCGAGCATGTTGCCCGGCACGTCGTTGTTGCCGTAGACCAGCGGGCGCTCGTGGGCGCCGGAAGCCAGCACCACGCGCTTGGCACGGACACGGTGCACGCGGTGGCGCACCTGGCCAAGCGGTGCGTGGTCGCCGAGGTGGTCGGTGAGGCGCTCGTGGATGGTCAGGAAGTTGTGGTCGTGGTAGCCGTTGACGGTGGCCCGCGGCAGCAGGGTCACTTCAGGCAGGGCTTGCAGCTCGGCAATGACGCCCGCCACCCAGTCGGCGGCCGGTTTGCCGTCGAGGGTTTCGCGTGTGTCGAGCAGGCTGCCGCCGAACTCTTCCTGTTCATCGGCGAGGATCACACGGGCGCCACTGCGGGCAGCGGCCAATGCGGCCGACAGGCCGGCAGGGCCGGAACCGACGATCAGCACGTCGCAGTGCTGGTTCATGTAGTCGTAGCTGTCCGGGTCGTTCTGCAGGGGCGAACGGCCCAGGCCTGCGGCCTTGCGGATGTACTTCTCGTACGTCATCCAGAAGGATTTCGGGTACATGAAGGTTTTGTAGTAGAAGCCCGGCGGCATCATGCTGCCGCCGACCTTGCCGAGGATGCCCATCATGTCGTTGTTGACGTTCGGCCAGCCGTTGGTGCTGGTGGCCACCAGGCCCGAGTACAGCGGCTGCTGGGTGGCGCGCACGTTCGGGATCTGCGTGGCTTCGCTCGAGCCCAGCTGCAGGATGGCGTTCGGCTCTTCGGTGCCGGCGGCGATGATGCCGCGTGGGCGCGAGTACTTGAAGCTGCGCCCCACGATGTCGACGCCGTTGGCCAGCAGTGCGGCGGCCAGGCTGTCGCCGGCATAGCCCTGGTAGGTCTTGCCGTTGAAGGTGAAGTTCAGCACCTTGCTGCGGTCGACGCGGCCACCACTGGAGAGGCGATAGGTCTGGCTCATACGTTTTCTCCCCGTTCGTTGACGGCCGCCGATTGCGCGGGTGTGTTCTCGCGAGCGGTCACCTTGGGCTGTTCGCCCACCTTGTAGGTTTCCAGGATCTCGTAGGTCTCGGTGTTGCGGGTCATGTTGAAGTACTGATGGCAGCCGGCAACGTGGTCCCACAGTTCATGGTGAATGCCGCGAATGTTGTCGCGGAAGAACATGTAGGTGCCCCACTCTTCGTCAGTGCAGGCGTTCGGGTCGAGCGGGCGGGCGATGTGTGCCTGGCCGGCGGGATGGAACTCTTCTTCGGAGCGCAGCTCGCCGCAATGGGGACAGAAAATGTACAACATGAAGGTTGTCTCCGAATTAGTGGGCGACGGCCGCAGCGCCGTGTTCGTCGATCAGCGCACCGTTGTGGAAACGGTCGATGGAGAACGGCTTGGCCAGCGGGTGCATCTCGCCTTTGGCCAGGCTGGCAGCGAAGACGTTGCCCGAACCCGGGGTCGCCTTGAAGCCGCCGGTGCCCCAGCCGCAGTTGAAGAACAGGTTCTTGACCGGGGTCTTGGAGATGATCGGGCAGGCGTCCGGGCAGGTGTCGACGATGCCGCCCCATTGGCGGTTCATGCGCACGCGCGAGAGGATCGGGAACATTTCCACGATCGCCTGCATGGTGTGCTCGATCACCGGGTACGAGCCGCGCTGGCCGTAACCGACCCAGCTGTCGATACCGGCACCGATCACCAGGTCGCCCTTGTCGGACTGGCTGATGTAGCCGTGCACGGCGTTGGACATGATCACGCTGTCGATGATGGGCTTGATCGGCTCCGAGACCAGTGCTTGCAGCGGGTGCGATTCCAGCGGCAGGCGGAAGCCGGCGAGCTTGGCCATGTGCCCGGAGTTACCGGCCGTGACCACGCCGACGCGCTTGGCGCCGATGAAGCCCTTGTTGGTTTCCACACCGATCACTGCGCCGTTTTCCTTGCGGAAGCCGATCACTTCGGTTTGCTGGATCAGGTCGACGCCCAAGGCGTCGGCGGCACGCGCATAGCCCCAGGCCACGGCGTCGTGACGGGCCACGCCGCCACGGCGCTGGATGGTCGCGCCGAGGATCGGGTAGCGGGTGTTCTTCGAGCAGTCCAGGTACGGAATTTCAGCCGCGACCTGTTCGGTGTTGAGCAGCTCGCCGTCCACGCCGTTGAGGCGGTTGGCGTTGACCCGGCGTTCCGAGTCACGGATGTCCTGCAGGGTGTGGCACAGGTTGTAGACGCCGCGCTGGGAGAACATCACGTTGTAGTTGATGTCCTGCGACAGCCCTTCCCACAGTTTCATGGCGTGTTCGTACAGCTTGGCCGATTCGTCCCAAAGGTAGTTGGAACGCACGATGGTGGTGTTACGGGCGGTGTTGCCGCCGCCCAGGTAACCCTTCTCGATCACCGCCACGTTGGTGATGCCGTGCTCCTTGGCCAGGTAGTAGGCCGTGGCCAAGCCATGCCCGCCACCGCCCACGATGACCACGTCATAGACCTTCTTGGGGGTCGGCGTGCGCCACATGCGCTGCCAGTTTTCGTGGTGGCTGAGGGAATGTTTGAGGAGGCCGAAGCCCGAATAGCGTTTCATCAAGAGTTACTCCCTCAGCGGTAAACCGGGTAATCGGCGCACAGGGCCGAGACGTTCTTCGCCACGTCGGCTTCGACGTCTGCATCACCCAGGTTGTCGAGGATGTCGCAGATCCAGCCGGCCAGGGTCACGCACTGGGCCACCTTGAAGCCGCGGGTGGTGACGGCCGGGGTGCCGATGCGCAGGCCCGAGGTCACGAACGGCGATTGTGGATCGTTCGGCACGGCGTTCTTGTTGACGGTGATGTGCGCGCGGCCCAGGGCGGCGTCGGCTTCTTTGCCGGTCAGGCCCTGACGGATCAGGCTGACCAGGAACAGGTGGTTGTCTGTGCCACCGGAGACCACGTCGTAGCCGCGGTCGATGAACACCTGGGCCATGGCCTGGGCGTTGTCGATCACTTGTTGCTGGTAGGCCTTGAAGCCTGGCTCCAGGGCTTCCTTGAAGCACACCGCCTTGCCGGCGATGACGTGCATCAGCGGACCACCCTGGGCACCGGGGAACACGGCTGCGTTGAGCTTCTTCTCGATCTCTTCGTTGGCCTTGGCCAGGATCAGGCCGCCACGTGGACCGCGCAGGGTCTTGTGGGTGGTGGTGGTGACCACGTCAGCGAAGGGCAGCGGGTTCGGGTACAGGCCTGCAGCGACCAGGCCAGCGACGTGGGCCATGTCGACGAACAGCAGTGCGCCGACCTTGTCAGCGATGGCGCGGAAACGTGGGAAGTCGAGGGTCTTGGAGTAGGCCGAGAAACCGGCAACGATCATTTTCGGCTTGTGCTCGACGGCCAGGCGCTCGACTTCGTCGTAGTCGATCAGGCCGGTATCGGTGTTGATGCCGTACTGCACCGCGTTGTACAGCTTGCCCGAAGACGACACCTTGGCGCCGTGGGTCAGGTGGCCGCCGTGGGCCAGGCTCATGCCCAGGATGGTGTCGCCGGCTTGCAGCAGGGCCAGGTACACGGCGCTGTTGGCGGAGGAACCGGAGTGCGGCTGGACGTTGGCGTAATCAGCGCCGAACAGCTGCTTGGCGCGCTCGATGGCCAGCGCTTCCACTTTGTCGACGTGCTCGCAGCCGCCGTAGTAGCGCTTGCCTGGGTAGCCTTCGGCGTACTTGTTGGTCAGACCGCTGCCTTGGGCCTGCATCACGCGCTTGCTGGTGTAGTTCT
Source organism: Pseudomonas gebzensis (assembly GCF_034427815.1). Classification (NCBI taxonomy): domain Bacteria; kingdom Pseudomonadati; phylum Pseudomonadota; class Gammaproteobacteria; order Pseudomonadales; family Pseudomonadaceae; genus Pseudomonas; species Pseudomonas gebzensis. The sequence continues at coordinate 142,933 of NZ_JAXQNS010000007.1, read as the reverse complement.
CCGAGGCGATCAGCTCGATGTGATCTTCCTGGCGCTGCTCCTCGGCATTCATCGCCGCCAGCAGTGCGTCGTCATAACCCTGGATTTGGTCTTGCTTGCTGAACATCGTGTATCTCCCGGCAGCGATCATTTTTTGTCTGGAGGGTTCATTGACCCTTTGTGGCGATGGTATGGCCGGGACGGGCGAGTCAGATGCCTGCGCACGCCTTGCAATGGCGCGTTTACGACATTGGCTGCAAGAACATGCCGAAGGGCTCGAGCGCCTCTAACGCGGGTGGTGATCGCTTTTTTCGAGCCGCCTCGATCGCTGCAGTGAAGCGCTGGCCGAACGGTAGCCGCAATTGGCCCACTACGGTCGGCAGCCTCGGTGTCCGGCCGATGGGCGCGCCAGGGTGCTGCCACGATGACGTCGGTTTTTCTGGCGCAGATCGCCCAGCGGGTGTGCGACTTCAGCCGCGATAGCGGGGCAGCGTCGGCCCAGCACATTCCCTGATCATCCTGCCTACCCTCGCCCTCAGGCGATGGTTTAGAGTGCGGACTGCCTCGCTTAAAGGACAAGCGTCATGCCAGACAACAGCCAACAATTTGCCAGCGACAACTATTCGGGTATCTGCCCAGAAGCCTGGGCCGCCATGGACCGGGCCAACCGCGGTCACGAGCGCGCCTATGGCGACGACCAATGGACACAGCAAGCCGCCGATCACTTCCGCCGCTTGTTCGAAACCGACTGCGAAGTGTTCTTTGCCTTCAACGGCACCGCCGCCAACTCACTGGCCCTCGCGTCGCTGTGCCAGAGCTTCCACAGCGTGATCTGTTCGGAAACCGCCCACGTCGAGACCGACGAGTGCGGCGCACCGGAGTTCTTTTCCAACGGCTCCAAACTGCTCACCGCGCGCACCGACGCCGGCAAGCTCACACCTGAGGCCATCCGCGAAGTGGCCCTCAAGCGCCAGGACATTCACTACCCCAAACCACGCGTGGTCACCCTCACGCAGGCCACCGAAGTGGGCACGGTGTATCGCCCGGATGAACTGCAAGCGATCAGCGCGACCTGCAAGGAACTGGGCCTGCACCTGCACATGGACGGCGCGCGTTTCACCAACGCTTGCGCGTTCCTTGGCTGCTCACCTGCCGAGCTGACCTGGAAAGCTGGCGTCGATGTGTTGTGCTTTGGCGGCACCAAGAACGGCATGGCGGTGGGCGAAGCGATCCTGTTCTTCAACCACGACCTGGCACGGGACTTCGACTACCGCTGCAAGCAGGCCGGGCAACTGGCATCGAAGATGCGCTTCTTGTCGGCGCCTTGGGTGGGGATTCTGGAAGACGGCGCCTGGCTGCGCCACGGCACCCACGCCAACCACTGCGCCCAGTTGCTGGCGAGCCTGGTCAGCGATTTGCCAGGGGTGGAACTGATGTTCCCGGTCGAGGCCAATGGCGTATTCCTGCAAATGCCCGAAGCGGCGCTGGAGGCCCTGCGCAACAAAGGCTGGCGCTTCTATACCTTCATCGGCAGCGGCGGCGCGCGGTTCATGTGCTCGTGGGACACCGAAGAGGCGCGCGTGCGCGCACTGGCGGCGGATATCCGCGCCATCATCGTCGGCTGAAAAAGAGGGGTGAACGGGCTGGCCTGAATGACTCAGGCCAGGTCCCGGTCAACGCCAGCGACCCGGGTCACTGATCAGCGATGGTCCGGCTGATGGCGTTGACCGTTGCATCGAGCTGCGCCTGCGTGCGGGCCAAGGTCTGCTGATGCGCCTGCTGCAACTCGATCTGCTGCGAACACAGGTTCAATGCCGCCAATACCAGCAGTTTGTCGCCGATCAAGGTCGGGTACTGACGCTTGGTGTCGTTCAGCGCAGCGTTGAGCATGCGCACCGCCTGGCTGAGGGTTTCTTCCTGGCCGTCCGGCGCCTTTATCGAATAATCGACACCCAGGATCGACACGACATTCACCGGCTGTTCCTGTCGCGCGTAATAGCTCATGCGCCGACGGTGCCAGCACCGGCGCGCTCGAGCAGCGCTTGCAGACGCGATGCGGTGGCGCCCTGTTTCTCTTCCTGCTCCATCAGCGACAGCTGCAGGGTTTCGTTCTCTTCCTTGGCCTGAGCCAGTTCCTGGCCGAGCGAGGCATTCTGCTCGGTCAGTTGGGTGTTCTTCTGCAGCAGGTCGGTGACCAGTTGCTCGATTTGATTAAGGGAGGCTTCCAACATGGCTCTATCTCGGGGTTGTTGCAAAGGGCGCCCACCATAATGAAAAGTGCGCGCCCCCGCCAATTAATATCAGGATGACTGCGTCAAGCCGCCCATTGACCGAGCAACGGGCAGCATGTTCCCGAAAAATCCGCCGCTGATCGACCGGTCAGCGCGCTGAACGCCTCACACACGAAAACAGGCCCTGCGTGGGCCTGTTTCTATTCACCGCCGGTAACCGACCTCAGTAATCGATACGCACATCACCCTTGGGAATGCTGCAGCACGACAGGATGTAACCCTCGGCTTCGTCTTCCTCGGTGATCCCGCCGTTGTGATCCATCTCCACCTCACCGCCCAGCTTGAGCACCTTGCAGGTGCCGCAGATGCCCATACCGCAGGCCTTGGGAATCATCAGGCCGACTTTCGCTGCCGCCGCGTGGACGGTTTCGCCCGGCGCGATGCGGATGCTCTTCTCGCTGCCGATGAACTCCACCAGGTTCAGGTCCGATTCATCGACTTCCGGCGCGTCGGCCGCCTGCTCGGCGTTCTCGACCGCGTTGGCCTTGTCTTCGGCCGGCGTCGCGCCGAAGGATTCCTCGTGGTAGCGGCTCATGTCGAAGCCGACGCCTTCGAGCATGCGCTTGACCGCCGTCATGTACGGGGTCGGGCCGCAGCAGAACACTTCGCGCTCCATGTAGTCCGGCGCGATCAGCTCCATCAGGCGCTGGTTCAAGTAGCCGCGATAGCCCGCCCAAGGCTCGCCCAGGCCGTGCTTTTCACAAATGATGTGCAGCCCGAAGTTCGGGATGCGCGAGGCCATCTGTTCGAGTTCGCGGTGGTAGATGATGTCTTTGGGGGTCCGTGCGCTGTGCACGAAGACCATGTCGACATTGGCGTTGGTGTCGTAGAACCAGCGCGCCATGGACATCACCGGCGTGATGCCGACGCCGCCGGAAAGGTACAGGACCTTGTTGGCCGGGAAGTCGATGGCGTTGAACAGGCCGACCGGGCCGTGCACGGCCAGCTCCTGGCCTTCATGCAGCGTGTCGTGCAGGTGGTTGGACACGTGCCCACCCGGCACCCGCTTGACGGTGATGGAGAAGCTGTACGGCACCGAAGGCGAGCTGGAGATGGTGTAGGAACGCATCACCTGCTTACCGTCGATCTCCAGTTCCAGGGTGACGAACTGTCCGGGCTTGAAGAAGAACATGATCGGCGCATCGGCCATGAAGCAGAAGGTACGCACGTCCCAGGTTTCCTGGATGACCTTGACGCAGCGCACGGTATGGCGGCCGTTGACCCAGGTCTGAGTAGTGACCGGATTGAGGAAGGTTTCGGACATGATCATCTCCAGCGGCCGACTACCGGCCTTTTTATGGTTGCGATAATGCTCAAGGCCGAGGGGTCGCACTTTCCTATCTGCGACATCGGCGTGCTTATCGCGACCAGCCCCGTGAGACAAGGGTTCGGGCGTCGGGATCGGATTCGGCCATGTCGCCCATAGATACGGTTCGCGCGCACAGTAATCGCACACTCCACCGCAAATGGACCTGCTGGTTTTAAGTGAATAACCGCCAGGTAGAAGCAGCGGCACCACAACAATGATTAGCCACCTTTCGCCGGCCCTAGAGGGCCATGAGGAATACACGATGGACGTCACCGCAACCCTGAGCCTGGGCGATCCACTTGAACCTGCACGTAAGGCTACCGCCGAGATGCTGCAGAACCGCGAGCGCACCTACTCGCTGCCCCAGCCTTTCTACACCGACGAGCGTCTGTTCCAGATCGACATGCAGGAGATCTTCCACAAGGAGTGGCTGATCGCCGGCATGACCTGCGAAATCCCGGCCAAGGGCAACTACCTGACCCTTGAGATCGGCAACAACCCGATCATCGTTGTGCGTGGTACCGAAGGTAAGGTGCACGCCTTCCACAACGTCTGTCGCCACCGTGGTTCGCGCCTGTGTGTGCATGAAAAAGGCAAGGTGGCCAAGCTGGTCTGCCCGTACCACCAGTGGACCTACGAGCTCGACGGCCGCCTGCTGTTCGCCGGCACCGAAATGGGCACTGATTTCGACATGAAGCAGTACGGCCTCAAGCCGGTCAACGTGAAGACTGCAGGCGGTTACATTTTCATCAGCCTGGCGGAAAACCCGCCAGCCATCGACGAGTTCCTGGCCACACTGGACCACTACATGGAACCGTACGACATGGAGAACACCAAGGTCGCGGTGCAGACCCAACTGTTCGAAAAGGCCAACTGGAAGCTGGTGCTGGAAAACAACCGCGAATGCTACCACTGCAATGGTTCGCACCCGGAGCTGCTGCAAACCCTGCTCGAGTTCGACGACACCAACGATCCACGCGCCAGCCAGGAATTCAAGGACCAGGTCGCGGCCTGCTCCGCCGCCTGGGAAGCCGAGAAGATTCCTTACCTGCACAAGAGCCATGGCCTGCGTAACCGTATCGTGCGCATGCCGCTGCTCAAGGGCACCGTGTCGATGACCATGGACGGCAAACCCGCGTGCAAGAAGCTGATGGGCCGCATCCAGAACCCGGACCTCGGCTCGATGCGCATCCTGCACTTGCCGCACGCCTGGAACCACTGCATGGGCGACCACATGATCGTCTTCACCGTGTGGCCGATCAGCGCCAAGGAATCGATGGTCACCACCAAGTGGCTGGTGCACAAGGATGCCGTGGAAGGCGTTGACTATGACCCGGCCAACATGCGCAAAGTATGGGACGCCACCAACGACCAGGACCGTCGCCTGGCCGAAGAGAACCAGCGCGGGATCAGCTCCACCGCTTACCAGCCTGGGCCGTACTCGACCACCTACGAGTTCGGTGTGGTGAACTTCATCGACTGGTACAGCCAGCGGGTGTTGAACAATCTGGGGGCGGAGCCTGCGCCGTACTTGAAGGAAATCAAGGCGCAGTAATCGACCGCATGGGCATGCCGCGGCGGCTGCACCGCGGCGTGCAGCCACTGTTTACATGCGCGTTTCTCTTATTTCGCTCACAGCCCGCAGGTGCGTGTTGTAACGCCTGTCCGTGGGCGTTGTCGCCAAGGTCCAAAGTTCATAAAACGACAACGCTGTAGCGACGGTCGCGAACGAGGCGTCTGTCCACATCAACGGCTCGGAGTTCGGCACGAACACACGCACCGCTGAAGTGACGAGACCCGCACCAGCGCTGGCAGCACCAAATACTGTCAGCGCGATCTCTCTGGCGCTCATCCGCGCAACCGGGGTCTCGGCCGCCGTACTGGCCACCACGCCCGTGCGCGTTCCTCCATATCCTGTGTTGACATTGAAATCCCTGAGCGTCCGGTATCCTCGATAACCTTTCGTGACACTGATCGCAAGATTAACGACGCTGGCGACCATGTTTCGAATGGTCGTGAACAAGATCGGCACACGACCGGATGGGTCATGGAAATTGATGGGGTCGTTGAAGCAGTACGCGTAGGCATTGATGCCACCCTGGGAGAAAGGGCTGAGCCGATCAGGGGCATGAAACCGCATCAATACCGGATCGAACATACGATGACCATTGCCCAAGTGGTACCCGCCCGTACGCTGATCGCGGCGCTGCCCTGTGAAGGCGAGCGCGTGGTGGCTGCATCGCGTCTGCGCGCCATAAGGGCCATAGGCCTGGGAAGAGGGGCGCGCACCACTCAGGGTTGGGCGCTGCAGGTTGGTGTGGTGAAAAGGGGTGTGGGTCATGGCAAGGATGCTTCGGGAACGACGAAGATTCCACGCTAGCAGAGGGGGCCGAAGCGGTTAACTGGTACAAGTCTCAGGTACGGGGTGCCAGCAGCCTGGTCATTCCTTCATCCCAAGGCTGCTCAGCGGCAACCACCGTTGCAACACGGGCCACTGATCTGTCGGCATGCCACGCGTTTCGCGCGGTATGGCACCTCAGGCTTTCCCGAACACACTCGAATGAGAGCCAGGCCAGATCGAAGGCGTCGCGAACGTGCGCTTCCCACGCCATGCCGACAAGCACTTCGCTGGAAAACGACTCGGGTGAAACACCTCCATGCGCCCGGCGTTGCTCATCGGGGATATCTGGCCAGCGCCGCGAAGCGCTTCAGCGGAACACGCCCTCCTCCACCAGCAGCTTCATGATTGCATCAGCTCCCTCTTTGGCCGTGACATCCTTCATCACCTTGCCGCTACCACCGCTGGCCTTGGCCGTGGCCGCCTTCATCCGGTCGGCGCCGCTCTTGGCCTTGATCACCTTGAGGCGCTTGGGCCGTGGCCGGGCCGGTTGCAGTTGCGCATCGGCGAGCAGGTCGTCTTCGACCACCTGGACCTCCCGCGCCGCCAGGACACCGCGTCGAGCCGGGCCAAACGCGCTCTGCCGAGGCGTCGGTGCAGCGTTGTCGACGGTCGCGAGCAGCGGCAGACGCACCTTCAATCGGCGTCGCTGACCGCGCGGCAATGCTTGCAGTACCTGGGCAGTGCCGTTTTCGATCGACTCCACTTCAGCCAATCCAACGATCAGCGGCCAACCGAGTTGTTCGGCCAGCAGAAACGGCAGCATACCCGACCCTTCACCGGTTTCGGCCTGGGTGCCGGTCAGCACGAGCTGCGCACCGGCATCACGCAGGTAATCACCCAGTACGCCCAACACATCGGCACCCGCTGGCTGTTCCAGCACGTCCAAGTGATCCAGCCCCATGCCCAGGTAGGCGCGCAAGGCTTCTTCGCGGTGATCGCCGGCATGCACCACTTGCAAGTGCTCGCCGGCCAGTTGCAAACCCAGCTCGACCGCGCGGGCATCCTGTTCGGCGCGGCGGGTACGCCCGGAACTGGGGTGCGCGCCGATGGAAACCAGGCTGATGACTTTCGTACTCATGCTCGTGCCCTCAAGCCGCGTCGCGCTGGCCGCCGCTGCGGAAGTTGTCCACCGCCTCGATCAAGGCCTGGAGAATCGCCGTGCTGTCGCCAATGATCGACAGGTCGGCGCGTTTGATCATGTCGCAGCCCGGGTCCATGTTTACGGCCACCACCTTGTCGCAGGCACCGATGCCCTGCAGGTGCTGGACGGCGCCGGAAATACCAATGGCCACGTACACCCGTGCAGTGACCCAGGTACCCGTGGCACCCACCTGACGGTTGCGCGGCATATGGCCGTCGTCCACGGCCACTCGCGAGGCGCCTTCGGTGGCCCCCAGAGCAGCGGTGGCCTTGTGGTAGAGATCCCAGTCCTTGATGCCGCTACCACCCGAGACGATGAACTCGGCTTCGGCCATGGCAATGGCCGCAGGGTCCACCGCCACCGATCCAAGGTCTTCGATGCGCGAGAGGCTTCGCGCCACGGGCGATGACAACTCCACAGGCAAGGCTTCATGCCGGGTATCGCTGACCGGATCGGCACATTCGGACGACGCCAGGATGACCCGCGCCACCGGCCGCTGCAGGTCTTGCTGACCCGCACCGGCACGGCCGATGCACTCGCCCTCCTTGACCTGCCATACCCGTGTGGCTGGGCGCTCGCCCATCGCCGCCGACAGCCGACGACCCAGCTCGCCCCCGCCGGCGCGGCTGTCCGGCAGCAACCAGTGACGCGGCGCGAACTGGCTGTCCACGGCGCGCAAGCCATGGACCAGTTGCTCAGGGGCATAGCCTTTGAAGGCCTCGCCTTCGATGACCAGCAAGCGGTCCACCCCGGCATTGCCGAAAGCGGTTTCCTTCTGCTCGCCGAAGACGATGGCAAGCACCGCTCCATCCTGGCCGGCCAGGCTGTGAGCCAGGCCGAGCAGGTCCTTGTCGTGGGCGCCCAGACGGCCGCCAACCATGTCCGGGACCACAGCAATGTAGAACGCCGGATCGACCACCTGATGCAGCGGTAGCTGCACTTCGGCGGCGGCCGTGCGCCGGCCACCGGCGGCGGTGCCCTGCTGGGCGCCGCTGCGGTCGATTCGTTTAAGGCCATTGGGCCCCATGAAACCGGCCGCAATCGCATGGGTGTTCTTGCGCATCAGACCGTTGGGCCCCATCCAGCTGGTTTGCTGGGTCTGCATCGCCGCATGCAGCGGATGCAGACGGTTACGGGCGATCCACTCGATGCGTGGATCGCGGCGGATAAGGTCGCTCATCAGTGCACCTCCGCAGGTTCACGTTTGGCCGCTTGCGGTTTTGCTGCAGCCGGGGCCTGGTCTTCGAGCAGCACATCGGCCACCAGCTCGGCCAGGTCTTTGATCAATGGGCGTGGCTCGACCACCCCTTCGAGCATCGCCGTGCATTGCGGGCAACCCACAGCCACCACGTCGGCTTCGGTGCTGCGGATGTCGTCCATGCGCATGTCCGGAATCCGCTGCTTGCCCGGGATGTCGGTGATCGGCGCCCCGCCACCACCGCCACAGCAGCGGGAGCGGAAGCCGGAGCGCTCCATCTCGCGGACCTCGATGCCGAGGGCCTTGAGCACCTCGCGCGGGGCTTCGTATTCACCGTTGTAGCGGCCCAGGTAGCACGGGTCGTGGTAGGTGACGCTGCCGCCCTTGTGCTGGCCGAGGTTGAGCTTGTTCTGCGCAATCAGCTCGGCGATGTAGGTGCTGTGGTGCTGCACCGCGTACTCGCCGCCCAGCGCGCCGTATTCATTCTTGAGCACATGGAAACTGTGCGGATCGCAGGTGACGATGCGCGTGAAGCTGTATTTGGCCAGGGTCTGGATGTTGCGCTTGGCCAGCAGCTGGAAGGTCGCTTCATCACCCAGGCGACGGGCCACATCACCGCTGTCGCGCTCTTCCAGGCCGAGCACGGCGAACTCCACGCCGGAGGCTTTGAGCACTTTGACGAAGGCGCGCAGGGTGCGCTGGTTGCGCATGTCGAAGGCGCCGTCACCGACCCAGAACAGCACCTCGGTGCGCTGCACATCGGCCAGCAGGGTCAGGTTCAGGTCAGCGGCCCAGTTCATCCGCCCGCCTGGGTTGAAGCCGCCAGGGTTGTCGGTGGCGATCAGGTTGTCCAGCACTTCGGCGCCCTTGTTCGGCGTGGCGCCTTTTTCCAGGGTCAGGTGACGGCGCATGTCGACGATGGCATCGACGTGCTCGATCATCATCGGGCATTCCTCGACGCAGGCGCGGCAGGTGGTGCACGACCACAAGGTTTCAGCGTCGACCAGGCCATTGACGATCGGCTGGTGCGGATGGCCGCCGTGCTCACCAATGGGTTTGCCAGGGTACGGGCTGCCGGCGAACTTGGCATCGGTACCACCGGCCAGGCCCACGACCATGTCCTGAATCAGTTTCTTCGGGTTCAGCGGCTGGCCAGCGGCGAAGGCCGGGCACATGGCTTCGCACTTGCCGCACTGCACGCAGGCGTCGAAGCCAAGCAGTTGGTTCCAGGTGAAATCAGCCGGTTTTTCCACGCCCAGGGGCGCTTTCGGGTCTTCCAGGTCCAGTGGCTTGAGGCCGGTGGAGCGACCGCCACCGAAGCGCTCGCTGCGCCGGTGCCAGGCCAGGTGCAACGCGCCGGCGAAGGCGTGCTTCATCGGCCCGCCCCAGGTCATGCCGAAGAACAGCTCCGACACGCCCCACAACACGCCCAGGCCCAGCACCGCGACCATTACCCAACCGCCGGTGTTGGCAGGCAGGATGCCGGCGACCGGCAAGGTCGCGACAAAGAAGCTTGCGGCAAACACCAGCAGGCTTTTGGGCAGGCGCATCCATGGGCCTTTGGACAGGCGCTCAGGCGGATTGAGGCGGCGTTTGAAGACGAAGCAGGCGCCGGTGAACATGATCACCGTGGCGATCAACAGGCCATAGCCGAGGACCTTGTTCTGCAGCCCGAAGCCATGCACCAGGATCGCCAGCGCCGCCGAGAGCACGAAGCCGCCGGCGGTTGCGACGTGGGTATTGGAGATGTACTTGTCGCGCCCGACCACATGGTGCAGGTCCACCAGATAACGGCGCGGCATGGCCAGCAATCCGCCGATCAGGTTGACCTTGGACGGCCGCCCACGGCGCCACATGCGCACGCGGCGCAAGGCGCCGAGCACGGCCAGGGCGAGCGCCGCGAACAGCAGGATGGGTAACAGGGTGTTCAACATGGGAGGCTCCCACAACAGCTGGATTCTTGCGCCACGGCAAGGGTGGACGCGGACCCTGTAAGAGCGGCTTTAGCCGCCAAAACGCCAGATCAGACAATACCGTTTTCAGTACTGACGCTTTCGCGGCTAAAGCCGCTCCTACAGGGGGCCAGTCCCGCCAGTGATGGCGGCTTTCATGCAGGCCCATACGGGAACCAGCCCACCTGGGTGGGCGGTTTTCACGCGGGTTTCCATCTGGGCCAGAACCGCCAGCGACGGCGGCTTTCAAGCAGGTGCGATCAGAAGTCCTTGCACAGGCGCAAGGCATCGTAGATCGCGGCGTGCACGTTGCGCTGAGCCACGCAGTCGCCGATGCGATACAGCAAGTAACCCTCGCCCGGTTGGCTGAGAATCGGCTGCGGCTGGATCGCGAACAGCGCTTCGACGTCGATCTGGCCCTTGTTGCGCGAACCTTCCTTGAGCGCGTAATACAGCGCTTCGTCGGGCCGCACGCCGTTCTCGATCACCACTTGGTCGACCACACGCTCTTCGCGCCCGCCGGTGTACTCGTTCTCGAGCACCGCCACCAGCTTGTCGCCCTCGCGATAGACCTTCTCCAGCATCATGTCACCGGTCATGATCACCTCTTTGGGGTACATGCTGCGGTAGTAGGTCGGGAAGGTCGTGCCGCCCATGGCCACGCCCGGCTTGATGTCGTCGGTGACGATCTCGACCTGGCTGCCCTTGTCGGCGATGAAGTCGGCGACCGACATGCCGGTGAACTCGCAGATGGTGTCGTAGACCAGCACGTTCTTGCCCGGCGCGACTTTGCCGTCGAGCACGTCCCAGCTGCTCACCACCAGGCCTTCTTCAGCACCCCAGTGCTCGTTCTGCTCGATGAACGGGTGGCCGCCGTTGGCCAGCACGATGATGTCCGGACGCAGGTCCTGAATGGTTGCCACATCGGCGGCCGTGCCCAGGCGCAGGTCGATCTTCAGGCGGGCGAACTCCAGCTGGTACCAGCGGGTGATACCGGCGATCTGGTCGCGCTGCGGCGCTTTAGAGGCGGTGATGATCTGCCCGCCGATCTGTTCCTTCTTCTCGAACACGGTCACGTCGTGGCCACGTTCGGCCGCCACGCGCGCGGCCTCCATACCGGCAGGGCCACAGCCGACCACCACCACCTTGCGCTTGGCGCCCGTGGTTTTCTCGATGATGTGCGGCACCCCCATGTATTCACGGGAGGTCGCGGCGTTCTGGATGCACAGCACGTCCAGGCCTTGGTACTGGCGGTCGATGCAGTAGTTGGCACCGACGCACTGCTTGATCTGGTCGACCTGGCCCATCTTGATCTTGGCGATCAGGTGCGGGTCGGCCATGTGCGCGCGGGTCATGCCGACCATGTCGACGTAGCCGCCTTCGAGAATGCGCTGGGCCTGGTTCGGGTCCTTGATGTTCTGCGCATGCAGCACCGGGACCTTGACCACTTCCTTGATGCCGGCCGCCAGGTGCAGGAACGGCTCCGGCGGATAACTCATGTTCGGGATGACGTTGGCCAGGGTGTTGTGGGTGTCGCAACCCGAGCCGATCACACCGAAGAAATCGACCATGCCGGTCGCGTCGTAGTACGCCGCGATCTGCTTCATGTCTTCGTGGCTGAGGCCATCGGGGTGGAACTCGTCACCGCAGATGCGCATGCCGACGCAGAAGTCGTCACCGACCTCGGCACGCACGGCCTTGAGCACTTCCATGCCGAACTTCATGCGGCCCTCGAAGCTGCCGCCCCATTCGTCGGTACGCTTGTTGACCCGCGGGCTCCAGAACTGGTCGATCATGTGCTGGTGCACGGCCGACAGTTCGACGCCATCCAGACCGCCTTCCTTCGCCCGACGCGCGGCCTGGGCGTAGTTGCCGATCACCCGCCAGATCTCTTCGGGTTCGATGGTCTTGCAGGTGGCGCGGTGCACCGGCTCACGCACGCCGGACGGCGACATCAGGGTCGGCCAGTTGAAGCCGTCCCAGCGCGAACGACGACCCATGTGGGTAATCTGGATCATGATCTTGGCGCCATGTTTGTGCATGGCGTCAGCGAGGTTCTGGAAGTGCGGGATGATGCGGTCGGTCGACAGGTTGACCGACGCCCACCATTCCTGCGGGCTGTCGATGGCCACGACGGACGAGCCGCCGCAGATCGCCATGCCGATGCCGCCCTTGGCCTTCTCTTCGTAATACTTGACGTAACGGTCGGTGGTCATCCCGCCATCGGTGGCGTACACCTCGGCGTGGGCGGTACTGAGCACACGGTTACGGATGGTCAGTTTGCCGATTTGAATCGGCTGGAACATTGCTTCGAAGGCCATGACGGTTTCTCCAGCTTACAACGGCTTTGTGACGAACAGGCCATCTTCGTGGCCTTCTTCAGACCCGCCATAGACCTGTTCGGCCACGGTGCGGATGTTGCTGCCACGGGCAGCGAGAATCTGGTCCATGGCGCCGGCGAACCAGCCGGTGAACATGTAGTCGACCTTGCGGCCGCACTTGCCATAGACGTAGACAAACGCGGAATGCTTGAGCTTGACTTCGCACGTGCCCTTGTCGAGGTCGATGGACTGAATCTCGAACAGGCCCCAGCCGCGCTGCGACAGCCGCTTCATGTAGTGCTCGAACACCGCCACACCTTCCAGGCCATGGCATTCGGCTTCTTTTTCACACCAGTGCCAGGCGGACTTGTAGCCGGCCTTGTAGAGGATCTCGGCGTACTTGTCGGCGCCCAGGACTTCCTCGATGCCTTTGTGGTTGTTGACGAAGAAATGCCGTGGCACATACAGCATCGGCAGGGCGTCGCTGGTCCAGACGCCGGTCTCGGTATCGACTTCGATTGGCAATTGCGGGGCGATCTTGGCCATGGAAACTGAACTCCAGAAGAATTTTTATTTGAATTCAAAAGCCGCTGTGGCTCTTGTTTTTGAAGCGTTGCCGCAGAGGCGCCGAGAGGGACTCAAGGCGGCATTGAGATGGCTAGGCCCGGACCGCTGTACAGCCCGTCGCGGCCTACCGGAGCGCCGGACCGGCCGCTCCTGCAAGACCCATCGCGGTTGACGCGAGTCACACAAGACGCTTGCCGGTGGACGCCGCGCCTACAAGCCCCTTCCCGATCGAAGCGACCCCTAGGAATCCTGTAGGAGCGGCTTTAGCCGCGGCCCCAACAACCCCTCACTCGCCCCACACGTCCTTGAGCACATTGACCCAGTTCTCGCCCATGATCTTGCGCACGGTGCGCTCGGAATGGCCGCGCTTGAGCAGGGTCTCGGTCAGGTTGGGGAACTCGCCGACGGTACGGATACCCAGCGGGTTGATGATCTTGCCGAAGCTGGTCAGACGACGGGCGTAGCCCTTGTCGTGGGTCAGGTACTCGAAGAATTCCTTGCCGTGACCCTGGGTGAAGTCAGTGCCGATGCCGATGGCATCTTCACCGACGATGTTCATGGTGTATTCGATGGCTTCGGCGTAGTCGTCGATGGTCGAATCGATACCCTTGGCCAAGAATGGCGCAAACATGGTCACGCCGACGAAGCCGCCGTGGTCGGCAATGAACTTCAGCTCGGCATCGGACTTGTTACGCGGGTGTTCTTTGAGGCCCGAGGGCAAGCAGTGCGAGTAGCACACCGGCTTCTTGGATTCGAGGATGACTTCTTCGGAGGTCTTGGACCCCACGTGGGACAGGTCACACATGATGCCGACGCGGTTCATCTCCGCCACGATCTCGCGACCGAAGCCCGACAGGCCGCCGTCACGCTCGTAGCAGCCGGTGCCGATCAGGTTCTGGGTGTTGTAGCACATCTGCACGATGCCCACGCCCAGCTGCTTGAAGATCTCGACATAAGCGATCTGGTCTTCGAACGCATGAGCGTTCTGGAAGCCGAAGAGGATGCCGGTCTTGCCCAGTTCCTTGGCCTTGCGAATGTCGGCGGTGGTACGCACCGGCATGACCAGGTCACTGTTTTCGCGGATGAGTTTCTGGCTGGCGGCGATGCTGTCGACCGTCGCCTTGAAGCCTTCCCAGACCGACACCGTGCAGTTGGCCGCCGTCAGACCGCCTTTGCGCATGTCTTCGAACAGTTCGCGGTTCCACTTGGCGATGATCAGGCCGTCGATGACGATGCTGTCGGCGTGAAGTTCGGCTGGGCTCATCAGGCTGTCCCCTTTTATTGAGTGTTCGCGCCAAACCGTCTGCCGGCGCTTTGGGGGCAGCATATGCCTGTCACTTGCGACGCCCCGATACAAAAACGACAGGGGGTTTGCCGAAAGCGTCAAGGGCCGACAAAGGGCGCTCTGGCGCGGGTTGCGGCAATGAGAGCCAGTCTCGATAACGGCGTTGGAGGTCGTTTTCGGTGAACTTTCGTCGCGCCGGCTACCCCCGAGGCGAACCCTCTGCGAGAATCCTGCGGCCCTCATAACGCACTGGGAGAGAACGGATGAAAGCACTGCTATGGCTAGCCCTGATGGGCGTGATGACGGGCGCTCAGGCAGGCGAGGAAGACAGTACGCCATGCGACACCGTTGACACCGACCAGCAGGCCTACGCCTGCGCCGCCTTCAACCGGCACACTGCCGAGCGCGAGTTGAAAGCGGCATTCGACGACCTGCTCCAGCGCGTCAACGAACAATCGGCCGATCCAGCGCAGGCGCGCGAGCTGAATGCCGGCTTGCAAGCGGCGCAAACGCTGTGGATACGGTTGCGTGAGGCCGACTGCAAGCTCGAAACCGCCGCCGAAAAGCGCGGAGGCAAAGCGTTGGAGGCCGCGCTGAACACCTGCCTTGCGCAACGCAGTGATGACCGTTCGGAATATCTGCAGTCGTTGGCGCAACCCTAGATGCAACGATTCGCCACCAACGCCCACGGTCAGCGCAACGCACCTGACCTGCGTGTAAACGCAGGACCAGGGTTCAGGCCCGCTCGGCACCAAGCTCAAGCGCGTGCCACCGTGCGCTCGAGCCCAGACGCTAAAGCGTCGTCAATCCGAGCTGATGAGCAGGTTGTAGCCTGTGTCGTTGCCCATCGGAATCCTGTTCAACCCCGGGGGTAATTCGCCAGGCCAGGAAAAATCGGCGACCTCAAAGTCACCTCGATAATCACCCAGGTAACAACGCGAGTAGCCAAACTCATAAACCTTACTCAAACACAGACTTTTTCCTGCATAGCCAAAGTCGGTGACTTTCATGGAAATGCCAACTTTGTCAGCCATGGATCGACATTCCCTGCCGATATCTTTTCGACTGTTAGCCTCAAGTTCCATGGTGCAGCTCGAGCCCCTGAAGTTCTTTTCACTGAACAACGTGACGCGCACGGGTTTGGGCGGCGGCGGTGGGGTGAGGTCCTGGAACGTATCCATGTTGTACTTGTATTCCTGAACGTGATCGACGTTGGCATAAGCATCGACCTGCAGGATTTTCTTATCCCAGTCGAACAGCAACCTCAGCCAGTTTTTCTGAGGCATTGAGCCGCTGAAAAACACCGGTACCTTGCCAATACTGTAGCCGGCTTGACGCCCCAGTAAGCTGTGATAGTGGCCGGCGAACACGCCGATCACTCTGTTCGCTTCGACCAGTTGCTTGAACTTGCCGGTGCGCACGCCTTCGTTCTGCCACTGGTTTGGCGTATGCATATTGATGATCGTGTACTGGCCCCGCCCCTTGGCCGCCATCAGATCGGCCTCAAGCCAGGACATCGAAGAGGTGATATCGAAATGGGTTTTCTCACCCGGCGAAATAATCGTGCCTCCGCCAGTACTGAAGCGGGTGGTGTAGGTAGGCTCGAGGTTCAACTGCACGATGTGCAGCTTGCCGATGTCGAGCGAATAGGAGAGCGAGCCCGTGTGGCGCCTGGTATCGCTGGAGTACTGGTAGTCGAAGTTCATCCCCGTCGTTGAGCTAGCGATGGTCTTGGTCCAGAGGATATGGTCACACACCGCGTCACGGGCACAGCCGTTGTTGGCGCAGTCATCGATGTTGATTTCGTAGTCGTGATTACCCAGCCCTGGCAGCAGCAACGGCCCTGGCCGGTTAGCGGAATAGCCCACTATCTGGTCCCGGAATGCCTTTCTTTGGTCGCCATGGCCGTAATGAGTAATGTCCCCATTGATGATCATGGGAACGTACGCGCTGCCTTGGCGCTGTAACTCGAGTGTCCTCGCCAGCGATGCCATCGGAAGGCGCCATGCGCTCTCCCCGCTGAAGGTATAGAACGGCTGCGGATCTGACACGATTATCAGCTTGTTGGCCGACTCGGGGGTTTGCCAACCGCGGCCGAGATACCCTGAAAACGTCGATGTATCCCGGTAGGTAAGTTCGCAGCCCTGGGCGGTCATTGGCAGTTGGGGCTCGCTGGATGGGGCGATGTCGTGAATAGCCGAACATCCACTCGACAACAACGCCAGCGTACTGAAAAACCACATTCGAGCAAGTTTGGCACAGCATTTGTATTTCATGGTCCATCTGTCCTGTTTTCAAACCAGGAACAAGTGGAGCATTTATCACGCGGGCGGCAAACTGACCGTACTAACAGTTGACAACCGATTGAAAAATATAGATTTTTTAGCGTGCCGGCACCTCGCGAAGTGGGTGGCGATCCTTTCGCGGGCAACAATTGAATTGCGCCCTGTAGCAACGCGAAAAGTAGGACGCAGACTCAAACCCACACGCGATGCTGATCTCCAGCACAGTACAGTCGGTCTGGCGCAATAGTTGCTGCGCTTTATCCAGTCGAATTTTCAGATAGACAGCGCGCGGGGAAGCCGACAGGTACACCCTGAACAGCCGCTCCAGCTGCCGACGGGTGACCTGCACCGTATCGGCCAGCGCCTGCGTGCTCAAGGGCTGCTCGGTGTCGCGCTCCATTGCGCCGATGACCTTGACCAGTTTCTTGTTACGCAACCCATAACGCACTGCGATCTCCATGCGCTGGTGATCCTGACGCGGACGGATGCGCCCGAGCACGAACTGCTCCGAGACCTGCACCGCCAGCTCGCTGCCATGGGCCTGGGCGATCAGGTCGAGCATCAGATCAATGGACGCGGTGCCACCTGCGCAGGTGATACGCCGACGGTCGATTTCAAACAGTTCCTGGGTGACCTGCAGGCGCGGATAACGCTCGCGAAACGCCTCCAGCGCCTCCCAGTGCACGGTTGCCCGATAGCCATCGAGCAGGCCGGCCTCAGCCAGCACCATCGCCCCGGTGTCGATACCGCCGAGCACCACGCCGGCATGCTCGCGCTTGCGCAACGCCTGTTGCAGCGCCGGGCCGAAATGGCGCAGCGGCTCGAAACCCGCGACCACTAGCAACAGCCGCCCCGGCTCGCCCTCTTCCAGTGCCTGATCGGCATTCACCGACATGCCATTGCTCGCCGCAATGGCGCCGCCATCCAGGCTAAGTACCCGCCAGCGGTACAGCGCACCGCGAAAGCGATTGGCCACCCGCAGCGGCTCGATGGCGCTGATGAATCCCATGGCCGAGAAACCGGGCAACAGCAATAGATCGATGGTGTCGGGCATCTCGGCCTCTGAGTGATGGGGTCGCCACAGTGCAAATCCTGGTCGCCAGCGTGCGCGTTGCGGGCCAGTGGCCAGCGTAGCGTGTATCCACGGTCCGCAGAGACACGTGAACAAAAAGCCCCCTGCCGATGGAGAGCCACCATGCCCCGCTTGATCCGCCGCAGCCTGTTACCCCTTGCGTTGAGCAGCCTTCTCGCTACCCCGCTGTATGCCGCCGAGCCCGCCGTCTGCAAGGACGTGCGCCTGGGCGTGGTGAACTGGACCGATGTCATGGCCACCAGTGCCATGGCTCAGGTACTGCTTGACGGTCTGGGTTACCAGACCAAGCAGACCAGCGGTTCGCAGCAGATCATCTTCGGCGGCATCCGGGACAAACGCCTGGACATGTTCCTGGGCTACTGGAACCCGATCATGACCCAGACCATCACCCCGTTCATCAACGCCGGGCAGGTCAAGGTACTCGACAAACCGAGCCTGGACGATGCCCGCGCCACGCTGGCAGTCCCGCAATACCTGGCCGAGCAAGGCTTGAACAGCTTTGCCGACATCCAGAAGTTCGGCAAGGCGCTGGGTTACAAGATCTACGGCATCGAGCCAGGCTCGGGGGCCAATACGCAGATCAAGGCGATGATCGAGAAAGATCAGTTCGGCCTGGGCAAGTTCCAGTTGGTCGAGTCCAGCGAGGCGGCGATGCTGGCGGCGGTTTCCCGCGCCGTGCAGCGCAAGGAGCCGGTGGTCTTCTTCGGCTGGAAGCCGCACCCGATGAACGTCAACGTCAAGGGCGGCATGCAATACCTCGCCAACAGTGAAGACGCGCTGGGCCCGGACGAAGGCCGCGCCACCGTGTGGACGGTGACCGCACCGGACTACGCCGAGCGCTGCCCGAACGCCTATCGCCTGCTGAGCAACCTGACCTTCAGCGCCGAGGACGAGAGCCGCATGATGCAGCCGCTGCTCGACCGCAAGGATCCGCTGGAATCCGCACGCCAATGGCTCCAAGACCATCCGCAAGACAAAGCCCGCTGGCTCGAAGGCGTGACCACCTTCGACGGTAGACCCGCCGCCGACAACCTCGCGTTGAAGTAACCACACGCCGCCCATCGCGACAGTCACACCCCGCTGTAGGAGTGGCTAAAGCACCACCGCAGACCGCCCCAACCGCCAAGCCGCGCCCCCTACAACCGCAAGGATCCACCCATGAACCACGACATCATCATCACCTGCGCCCTCACCGGCGCTGGCGACACCGCCAGTAAAAGCCATCTGGTGCCGGTCACCCCCAAACAGATCGCCGCCGCCGCCGTGGACGCTGCCAACGCCGGCGCCACGGTCGTGCACTGCCACGTTCGCGACCCGCACACCGGTCGTTTCAGCCGTGATGTTGCGTTGTACCGCGAGGTGATGGAGCGCATCCGCGAAGCCGACGTGGACATCATCGTCAACCTTACCGCCGGCATGGGCGGCGATCTGGAAATCGGCCCGGGCGAATCGCCCATGGATTTTGGCAGCGGCACTGATCTGATCGGCCCACTGGAGCGCCTGGCCCACATCGAAGCACTGCTACCGGACATCTGCACCCTGGACTGCGGCACGCTCAATTTTGGCGACGGCAACTCGATCTACGTCTCCACCCCGGCGCAACTGCGCGCCGGCGCCAAACGCATTACCGAGCTGGGCGTGAAAGCCGAGCTGGAAATCTTCGACACCGGCCACCTGTGGTTCGCCAAGCAGATGATCAAGGAAGGCCTGCTCCACGACCCCCTGTTCCAGCTCTGCCTGGGCATCCCGTGGGGCGCGCCGGCAGACACCGCCACCATGAAAGCGATGGTCGACAACCTGCCGGTCGGCGCCACCTGGGCGGGCTTCGGCATTGGCCGCATGCAGATGCCGATGGCCGCCCAGGCCGTACTGCTCGGCGGCAACGTACGGGTCGGGCTGGAAGACAACCTCTACCTGGACCGTGGCGTGCTGGCGAGCAACGGCCAGTTGGTCGAGCGCGCGGTGGAGATTCTGTCGCGCCTCGGCGCCCGAGTGCTGACGCCCGCCGAGGGGCGGAAAAAGATGAAGCTCCAGCAGCGTTGAGGCAGCCAAGGGCGCTGCACCTCGAACCGGGTCGCGGCCCATGGCGCCTGACTCAGCCGCGTCAAGCGCCACCCGCTCGCCCGGGAAGCGCCCGACCTGCACGTAGAGCGAACCCACACCAGAACGTCAGCGCAGCCAGCTGACACTGCATCGCAGCAGCCCCACCGCCGACGGCGTCCTCAAGGGGGGGGACGACCTTGTCTGGCAGCGGGCAGCACACCGCGATCGATACCCGTTCATCTCAACGTCACAGCGCACTCCTTGTGCCTCCACACCCAGAGCGCGCTCAGCTGACTTTACGCGATCACCGATGCCATTCATCAGCGAGGATTCGACATGCCGTTCATCACCACCATCAACACATTCGCTGCACTGGGTAGCGGCGTCATCGGCAGTGGCTGGGTGGCGCGCGCCCTGGCCCACGGCCTGGACGTCGTGGCCTGGGACCCGGCCCCTGGCGCCGAGCAAGCGCTGCGCAAGCGTGTCGCCAACGCCTGGCCGGCGCTGGAAAAACAAGGCTTGGCCGCAGGCGCCTCGCAATGCCGGCTGACCTTCGTCGACACCCTCGAAGCCTGCGTGCGCGACGCCGACTTCATTCAGGAAAGCGCCCCCGAACGCCTGGACCTGAAGCTCGACCTGCACGCCAGGATCAGCGCTGCCGCCAAGCCCGACGCGGTCATCGGCTCCAGTACCTCAGGCCTGCTGCCCAGCGAATTCTACGAATCTTCAACGCACCCGGAGCGCTGCGTGGTCGGCCACCCGTTCAACCCGGTGTACCTGCTGCCGCTCGTGGAAGTGGTAGGCGGCGCGCGCACCGCGCCTGAGGCAATCGAAGCAGCGAAGGCTATCTATACGGCACTGGGCATGCGCCCCTTGCACGTGCGTAAAGAGGTGCCAGGCTTCATTGCCGACCGTCTGCTCGAAGCGCTCTGGCGCGAGGCCTTGCACCTGGTCAATGACGGCGTGGCGACCACCGGCGAAATCGATGACGCGATCCGCTTCGGCGCCGGCCTGCGCTGGTCGTTCATGGGCACCTTCCTGACCTACACCCTGGCCGGCGGCGATGCCGGCATGCGCCACTTCATGCAGCAGTTCGGCCCGGCGCTGAAGCTGCCCTGGACCTACCTGCCCGCACCGGAGCTCACCGACCAGCTGATCGATGACGTGGTCGACGGCACTGCACAGCAACTGGGTGAACGAAGCATTGCGGCCCTGGAGCGCTACCGCGACGACACCCTGCTGGCCGTGCTGGACGCGGTCCAGGCCAGCAAGGCCCGACACGGCATGGCCTTTGCCGATTGAGGAGGTTTCGATGCCTGCACTGACCACCTACCGCACCCAGGTCCTGAAGGACTGGGTCGACTACAACGGCCACCTGCGCGACGCCTACTACCTGCTGATCTTCAGCTACGCCACCGACGCGCTGATGGCGCGCATCGGCCTGGATGCCGACAGCCGGGGCCAGAGCGGCCATTCGCTGTTCACCCTGGAGGCGCATATCCACTATCTGCACGAGGTAAAGCTGGGGCGCGAGGTGTGGGTGCAGACGCAGATCGTCGGCTTCGACAAAAAACGCCTGCTGGTCTATCACACGCTGCACCGCGAGGGCACGGATCAGGCCCTGGCGGCGAGCGAGCAGATGCTGCTGCATGTGGATCTGGCGGGGCCGAAGTCTGCGCCTTTCAGCGCATGCAGCGCCCAGGCGTTGGAAGCGCTGGTAGACGCCCAGGACGAGCGGAGCGCAGTCGAGTGGCGGTCACGCCCGCTCAGCCTGGCGTAATCGAGGGCACGTGAGCAGCTGCGCCTGGCCGCGCAAACCAAAAACGGCGCAGCGCGTTGTGCGGGTGGTTCGCTGCGGGTGGCGGCCTTGGCGCACGCGTTCAGCTCGGTCGGGCGCTGGTCGCGGGGGGCTGGCACCAGGGGTGGCGCGGTAACGGCCAAGGCGCTCATTGCGCATGCGCTACGCCCTACCCGGGTACTCACAGAGCAAAAAAACAGCCCCGGAAAGCCGTGAGCATCCGGGGCCAAGCGCGAGCATCCACTGTGCATGCTGGAGGGTGACCAAACCCGCCGGGAACCGTGAATGGGTCCAGTGTGCTGACTTGCGACGCACTTGATTTAGCCGGAAACGACCTGTTCTTAGCCAAAGCTGCCACGCCATCACTCTGCCCTTGCCGAGCGTGTGGGCAGGTCACAGAATCGGTCCACCGATGATCGCAGCCAAAGGACACTCACCATGATGCATGCCGATTTGATCGATGAGCACGACCTGCGTGGCCACCTCAGCGCGCTGGGCTTCTGCATGCCGGCAGAGGCCAGCGCACACGATGCCTGCACCGCCGCCGTACGCGGGCTGACCGAGCCCAATGCCCGCGCGCTGCGGGGAATGGTCGAGCAGATGTACACCGGCAGTGCGACCATCCTGCCGGCGGTGCGCCAGGCGATCGACACGCAGCTGCTGCCGGCATTGGCGCAATTCAAGCACCGTCAGGGCTGAACGCAACAGGGCCGGCCCAGGCAGATGCCGGGCCGGCCCATGCAGCAGCGATTACAAGCGTACGCTGGCGAAGGTGGACTCGTTGCGCGCCTGACTCAAGGCGGCCATCGGGCCGCTGTGCGGCGACAGCACCATCGCTTGCGGGATCGGCATCATCGCCACCTGCTGGGTGGTGTTCGAACCGACGCGTTCGTCACGTGGCGGAATGCCGAAGTACTCGCGGTAGCACTTGGAGAAGTGCGGGGTGGAGACGAAGCCGCACACCGAGGCCACTTCGATGATCGACATCGGCGTTTGCTTGAGCAACTGCCGCGCCCGAATCAGGCGCAGCTTGAGGTAGTAGCGCGACGGCGAGCAGTGCAGGTACTTCTGGAACAGGCGCTCCAGCTGGCGCCGCGAGACCGCCACATACACCGCCAACTCGTCGAGATCGATCGGCTCTTCGAGGTTGGCCTCCATCAGCGCAACGATTTCCTGCAGCTTCGGCTGATTGGTGCCGAGCATGTGCTTGAGCGGCACGCGTTGGTGGTCCTGCTCGTTACGGATACGTTCGTAGACGAACATTTCCGAGATCGCTGCCGACAGCTCACGGCCGTGATCGCGGCTGATCAGGTGCAGCATCATGTCCAGCGGCGCAGTGCCACCGGAACTGGTGAAGCGGTTGCGGTCGAGGGTGAACAGGCGGGTGCTCATGTTGACCCGCGGGAAGGCCTCCTGCATCGAGGCCAGACATTCCCAGTGCACGCTGCAGTCGAAGCCGTCGAGCAAGCCGGCGCAGGCCAGCGCCCAACTGCCGGTGCACACCGCACCCAGGCGGCGCGACTGACGGGCCTGAGCCTGCAGCCAGGTGACGTGCTCACGTGTCACGGTGCGCTGAATGCCCACCCCGCCACAGACGATCACGGTATCGATGGCAGGCGCCGCGTGCATGGCGGCGTCTGGGGTGATCTGCAGGCCATCGCTGGCCCAGACCTGACCCCCATCGAGGGTCAGTGTGTGCCAACGGTAGAGCTCGCGGCCCGACAGCTGGTTGGCCATGCGCAGCGGTTCGACCGCCGAGGCCAGGGAAATCAGAGTGAAATTGTCCAGCAGGAGAAACCCGATGGATTGAGGGGTTGTGCGGTTCTGGGACTGGGTCCCGGAGGTGGACGACGTCATCGTGATTTCTCCTCACACAAATACAGGGTGTGCTTCAGGCGAGCACTGTTTCTTGTAATGGCCCCGGTTCGTGTGCGGAGCTTTTGCCAATTACAACGCAATTGGCATGCCTGAATGGGTCGAGCGTTCAATAAAGTCAAAAAACGACCTGAAGGTCAGTCAATTAGGAGCTTTCTGATAAGGCTGTAGGAAAACGGAAAATACCGAAGTAGCGCGTTTGCTTCTATGCACTGAGCATTTCGGTATCACTCGTAGGAAACATGTCCAGAAACGACATGCTCCCCTGTCACCGGCACTGACACCGGCAGCGGTAACAGGTACCGGCCGGCGCGTTACGGATGTGTTCCAAAAAAGGGCATTTATGGGCGGGCAGACCCGATTGCGGGCATCAGCACTCGATGGCGCTGACGGCCAGGCCGCCGCGAGACGTCTCTTTGTACTTGTCGTGCATGTCGGCGCCGGTATCGCGCATGGTGCGGATGACCTGGTCGAGCGAGATGAAATGTTCGCCGTCCCCACGCAGGGCCATCTGCACCGCGTTGATCGCCTTCACCGAGGCAATGGCGTTGCGCTCGATACACGGCACCTGAACCAGGCCGCCGACGGGGTCGCAGGTCAGGCCGAGGTTGTGTTCGAGGGCGATTTCGGCAGCGTTCTCCACCTGCGCCGGGGTGCCGCCGAGAATGTCGGCAAGCCCTGCAGCGGCCATGGCGCACGCTGAGCCCACCTCCCCTTGGCAACCCACTTCGGCGCCGGAGATCGAGGCGTTCTTCTTGCACAGGATGCCGACCGCAGCGGCGGCCAGCAGGTAGTCGACCACGTTGCTTTCATCGACCACGTCGGAGAAGCGCATGTAGTAGTGCAGCACCGCCGGAATGATGCCTGCCGCGCCATTGGTGGGCGCGGTGACCATCCGCCCACCGGCGGCGTTCTCTTCGTTGACGGCCAGAGCGAACAGGTTCACCCATTCCATGGCGCTCAAGGTCGAGCCGATCACGTTGGGCTTGCCGACTTCCTGCAAGTTGCGGTGCAGCTTGGCGGCGCGGCGCCGCACATTGAGCCCACCGGGCAACGTGCCTTCGTGCTTGAGACCATTGCTCACGCATTCCTGCATGGCGTGCCAGAGCTTGAGCAGGCCGGCGCGAATCTCTGCTTCGCTGCGCCAGGTCAGTTCGTTGGCCATCATCAATTGCGACACGCGCATGTCGTTTTGCTTGCACAGGACCAGCAGTTCGTCCGCGCTGTTGAAATCGTATGGCAGCACCGTTTCGTCAGCGTCCAGCACACCGCTGGCGGCCTGGGCGGCGTCGACCACGAAGCCGCCGCCGACCGAGTAGTAGGTGTCCTGATGCAGCTCGCCCTGTTCATCAAAGGCGACCAGGGTCATGGCGTTGGGGTGGTACGGCAGGTTCTCGTCGATCAGCAGCATGTCGCGCGCCCAGACGAACGGTACCGGCAGACGGCCATCGAGCTGCAAGGTGTCGGTTTCGCGCAGCGCGGCGATGCGTGGGCCGATCTGGGAAGGGTCGATCTGGTCGGGCCATTCGCCCATCAGGCCCATGACCGTGGCGTTGTCGGTGCCGTGCCCGACACCGGTGGCCGAGAGCGAGCCGTACAGGCGCACTTCGATGCGGCGCACCTGTTCCAGCGCGTGGCGCTCGCGCAGCCCTTGCACGAACAGGGCGCCGGCACGCATGGGGCCGACGGTGTGGGAGCTGGAGGGCCCGACACCGATCTTGAACAGGTCGAACACGCTGATGGCCATTGTCGAATCACCTCTTGATGGGCTTGTCTGTGCACGTCGTGCGCAGCATGGCTGGCCTGTCAGGCTCGGCAGGCGGCCACTGTGAAGGCACGCATCATCAGGCTTTTACCGGCGACCTCGCCGTCTGCAACGGACGTACTTTTGTCCGTCAGCGCCCCGCCCTCCTGGCGGCTGAGCACGCTTGCAATAGCCGGTTTCGAAGCGTCGCAGGACGCAAAAGATCGCTTGCCGGGGTGGAACAATCTCTAAGCGACACCGCCCGTACTGGATACGACCTATCCTGCACTGGATGCGACCCTGGCAGTAGGCGAATGCCCAGCGCTGGGGGATTATCGAATCCGACTCGTATTACACGGCCCCGCAACCTGCGCCTCGCAGGCCTGGCTGACCGACGCCCACAGAAGGCACGGCAACCTCAGCGACCCGAAGACAAAATTAAAGGAGTCCACCCCATGAAAGCCTCACCCTCGTTGTTGCTGGCCGCTGTGTTAACCGCACCGCTGCTGGCCCAGGCCGCCGAGCCCGAGCAGTGCCAAACGGTACAATTCTCGGACGTTGGCTGGACGGATATCACCGTGACCACCGCGGTCACCAGTGCCGTGCTCGAAGCGCTTGGCTACAAGACCAAGACCACCATGATCTCGGTTCCCATCACCTACAAGTCACTGGCAGAAGGCAAGAAGATCGACGTCTTCCTCGGCAACTGGATGCCGACCATGGAAAACGACATCAAGGCCTACCGCGACGCCGGCACCGTCGAAACCGTTCGCGCCAACCTGGAAAACGCCAAGTACACCCTCGCCGTGCCGCAGTCCCTGTACGACAAGGGCCTGAAGGACTTTGCCGATATCCCCAAATTCAAGAAGGAACTCGACGGCAAGATCTACGGGATCGAGCCGGGCAACGACGGCAACCGCACCATCCAGAGCATGATCGACAAGAACGCCTTCGGCTTGAAAGATGCAGGTTTCAAGATCGTGCAGTCGAGTGAAGCGGCCATGCTGGCGGCGGTCGATCGCGCCGGCAAACGCGGTGAGGACATCGTCTTCCTCGGCTGGGAACCGCACCCGATGAACAAACGCTTCCACATGCAGTACCTCACCGGCGGCGACGATTTCTTCGGTCCCGATTTCGGCAAGGCCACCGTCTACACCAACGTCCGCAAGGGCTACACCCAAGCGTGCAGCAACGTTGGCCAGCTGCTGAAGAACCTGTCGTTCACCCTCGACATGGAAAGCACCCTGATGGGCAAGGTGCTGGACGACAAGACCAAAGCCGACGTGGCCGCCAAGGCCTGGTTGAAAAACAACCCGCAGGTGCTCGACACCTGGCTGGCAGGCGTGACCACCGTAGACGGCAAACCGGGGCTGGAGGCGGCCAAGGCCAAGCTGACGCAATAACGATTTACGCAATAGCAGGCAGTCGCAGCGGCTGCCAGGCACTACCGCGGGGTGGGACCGTGCCCGCCCCGGACTGATTTCAATCTTTGCAGGTGGAAGCTCGCTATCATGCTCATCAATCAGAAAATACCGCTAGGCCAGTACATGGCAACCTTCGTGGAGTGGCTGACGCAAATCGGCGCCAACTACTTCGATGCCATCGCCAAAGGCCTGGAGTTCATGATTTACGGGGTCACCAGTGGCCTGACCTGGTTCAACCCGTTTGTTCTCATCGCCATCTTCGCTGCGCTTGCGCACCTGATTCAGCGCAAGATCGCCCTCACCGTCTTCGTTGCCTTGTCACTGCTGCTGATCCTCAACCTGGGGTACTGGCAGGAAACCATGGAAACCCTGGCCCAGGTCAGCTTCGCCACCATCGTCTGCGTGGCCATCGGCGTACCGCTGGGCATCGTCGCCGCGCACAAACCGATGTTCTACACCGGCCTGCGCCCGGTCCTCGACCTGATGCAGACCGTGCCTACGTTCGTCTACCTGATCCCGACCCTGACCCTGTTCGGTCTGGGCGTGGTACCGGGCCTGATCTCGACGGTGGTGTTCGCCATCGCCGCGCCGATCCGCCTGACTTACCTGGGTATCTGCGACGTGCCGCAGGAACTGATGGACGCCGGCAAGGCGTTCGGCTGCTCGCGCCGCCAACTGCTGACCCGGATCGAACTGCCCCACGCCATGCCGAGCATTGCGGCCGGTGTCACCCAGTGCATCATGCTGTCGCTGTCGATGGTGGTGATCGCGGCGCTGGTGGGCGCCGATGGTCTGGGCAAGCCGGTGGTCAACGCACTGAACACGGCTGATATTTCCCTGGGCTTCGAAGCAGGCCTGGCGATCGTCTTGCTGGCGATCATGCTCGACCGTATCTGCAAGCAACCTGAAGCGCCGGCAAGGAGTGAAGCATGAGCATCATCCGATTCGAAGATGTCGACGTCATCTTCACCAACAAGCCGCGTGAAGCCCTCAGCCTGCTCGACGAGGGCAAGACCCGCGAGCAGATCCTCAAGCAGACCGGTCTGGTGGTGGGGGTCGAGAAGGCCAACCTGGACATCAACAAGGGTGAAATCTGTGTATTGATGGGCCTGTCCGGTTCGGGCAAGTCGAGCCTGCTGCGCTGCATCAACGGCCTCAACACCGTGAGCCGCGGCAAGCTGTTCGTCGAGCACGAAGGCAACCACATCGACATCGCCCACTGCTCGGCCGCCGAGCTGAAGATGATGCGCACCAAGCGCATTGCCATGGTGTTCCAGAAATTCGCCTTGATGCCCTGGCTGACGGTGCGCGAGAACATCAGCTTCGGCCTGGAAATGCAGGGTCGCCCTGAAAAGGACCGGCGCAAGCTGGTGGATGAAAAGCTTGAGCTGGTGGGCCTGACCCAATGGCGCAACAAACGCCCCGATGAGCTTTCCGGTGGTATGCAGCAGCGTGTGGGCCTGGCCCGTGCGCTGGCGATGGACGCCGACATCCTGCTGATGGACGAACCGTTCTCGGCCCTCGACCCACTGATCCGCCAGGGCCTGCAAGATGAGCTGCTGGAGCTGCAGCGCAAGCTGAACAAGACCATCGTGTTCGTCAGCCACGACCTGGACGAGGCCCTGAAGCTGGGCACGCGCATCGCTATCATGAAAGACGGGCGGATCATCCAGTACAGCAAGCCGGAAGAAATTGTGCTCAATCCGGCCGATGACTATGTGCGCACCTTCGTCGCCCACACCAACCCGCTCAACGTGCTGTGCGGCCGCAGCCTGATGCGCACGCTGGATCAGTGCAAACGTATCAATGGTTCGGTGTGCCTGGACCCTGGCGACGACGCGTGGCTTGATCTGGGCGAAGGCGGCTCGCTGCAACGCGCGCGCCAGGGGCAGAATGGCCTGGACATGCAGCACTGGGCGCCAGGGCAGGCGGTCGAATCGCTGGGTCGCAAACCCACCGTGGTGCACGCCGACATCGGCATGCGCGAAGCCCTGCAGATCCGTTACCACACCGGTAACAAGCTGGTGCTGCAGGACAATAACCAGGTGGTGGGGATTCTCGGGGATACCGAGCTGTACCACGCGCTGCTGGGCAAGAACCACGGGTAAGGTTCAGGGCCGCTTCGCGGCCCCACTGGCTGCCTCAGGGGCCTGGAACGACCGATCCGGCTTTGATGACCTCTGGTGCACACTCGCGTCCTGCGAAAAAGATACGATCCCTGGAGCGGCTACTGCCGCGATGGCCGGCGCAGCCGGCCTGATTCGGCCACCGCGCTCTGACCGGGGAATGGAGGGGCAGCCTTGGGGCGGCTGCGCCGCCCATCGCGAGCGAGCTCGCGCCTACAAGGCCTGCGGTGGGCGGGGTCTCTTGTCTGCGCTCATTCTGCAAAAACACGCGTTCAGCGAACGACGATCCCACGCGAGGCCATATAAGCCTTGGCTTCAGGCACCGTGTATTCCCCGAAGTGAAAAATACTCGCCGCCAGCACCGCGCTCGCATGCCCTTCGATGATGCCGTCGGCCAGGTGGTCCAGATTCCCCACACCCCCCGACGCAATCACCGGAATCCCCAGCGCATCACTGATCGCACGAGTGACACCCAGGTCGAAACCGCTCTTCATGCCGTCCTGGTCCATGCTGGTCAGGAGAATTTCCCCGGCGCCCAGCGCTTCCATCTTCTTCGCCCACTCCACCGCATCCAGCCCGGTCGGTTTGCGCCCGCCGTGGGTGAAGATTTCCCAGCGCGGCGTCTCGCCGACAGCGGACACCTTCTTCGCATCGATGGCCACCACGATGCACTGCGAACCGAAACGCTGGGCCGCTTCACCGACGAACTTGGGGTTGAACACGGCGGCAGTGTTGATCGAGACCTTGTCGGCACCGGCATTGAGCAGGTTACGGATGTCCTGCACGCTGCGCACGCCACCGCCCACGGTCAGCGGGATGAACACCTGGCTGGCCATGCGCTCGACCGTGTGCAGGGTGGTGTCACGGCCATCGACGCTGGCGGTGATGTCGAGAAAGGTGATCTCGTCAGCGCCCTGCTCGTTGTAGCGGCGGGCGATTTCCACCGGGTCACCGGCATCGCGGATGTTCTCGAACTTGACGCCCTTGACCACCCGGCCGTTGTCCACGTCCAGGCAAGGGATGATGCGTTTGGCTAACGCCATGAGTCGCTCCTCAGCCGTTGTAGGCGTCGCAGAAAGCCTGGGCCTCTGCCACGTCCAGGGTGCCTTCGTAGATGGCCCGGCCGGTGATGGCGCCGATGATGCCGGGCGCCTTGGCATCGAGCAGGGCCTTGATGTCACCCAGGTTGTGGATGCCGCCCGAGGCGATCACCGGAATGCGCGTGGCTTCGGCCAGGGCTTTGGTGAAGGGCACGTTGCAGCCCTGCATCATGCCGTCCTTGGCGATGTCGGTGTAGACGATGGCCGAAACGCCATCGGCCTCGAAACGCTTGGCCAGATCGATCACCTGTACGCTGCTGACTTCAGCCCAGCCGTCGGTGGCCACAAACCCGTCCTTGGCGTCCAGGCCGACGATGACCTTGCCTGGAAACGCCTTGCACGCCTCGGCCACGAACTCGGGCTGCTTGACGGCCTTGGTACCGATGATCACGTAGCTCACGCCCGCTTTGACGTAATGCTCGATGGTTTCCAACGAGCGAATACCGCCGCCGATCTGGATCGGCAGGTTCGGGTAGCGCTTGGCAATGGCGGTGACCACCTCACCGTTGACCGGCTGGCCTTCGAATGCACCGTTGAGGTCGACCAGGTGCAGGCGACGGCAACCACCGTCGACCCATTTGGCGGCCATGCTCACCGGGTCATCGGAAAACACCGTGGAATCTTCCATACGGCCCTGGCGCAGGCGTACGCAGGCACCGTCTTTCAGATCGATAGCGGGGATAATCAGCATGCTCTTTCCTTTAAAGCGGCACGCTGCAGGCGACAGGCTGCAAGCAGTGCGCGTCAGATGTCAGATCGGCGATCCGTTCCAGGTGCTGGGCAAAACGCCTTGAGACGAAGGTCAGGCGAGGCGCTCACGGCTGCGTTGAACGCCGCCTCAACCCCCGTCTCAAGGTTTTACCCGGAACCTGGCGTAACAGGCTCAGCTCTTCTCCAATGCCCACAGGTCGCTTTCGATGCTCTCGAAGCGTTCGCTGAGGTGCAGCTGGACGTCGGCAATGGCCCGGTTGTAGTAATGCGGTGCAATGTCCTTGGCGATCACTTCAAGCACCTCGGCCACCTCGAACGAGCCCAGCTGCAACTCGAAACGCTCTTCCAGAAAGCGCTTGAGGGCGTCGAGCGCCTCGCGTTCCTGTTCAGGGGCCAGGGTGAGCGAGGGGGCCTTGGTGCGTGAGGCGGCCATCTACCAGCGTCCATCCCAGGCAATGAAGTTCTGCAGCAATTGCAGACCATGGGTATGGCTCTTCTCCGGGTGGAATTGCACGGCGAAGCGCGAGCCTTCGGCCAGGGCTGCGGCGAAATCGACGCCGTAGTGACCGCGGCCCACCACCTGCCCCGCCTTGCTGGCATTGATGTAGTAGCTGTGGACGAAATAGAAGCGGGCACGGTCGGGGATGTCGTGCCACAGCGGGTGGGCCATGGCCTGACTGACTTCGTTCCAGCCCATGTGCGGCACCTTCAGGTGCTCGCCGTTTTCTTCCAGGCCTTTGCCGAAGAAGCGCACTTGGCCCGGGAACAGGCCGATGCAATCAACACCCTGGTTTTCTTCGCTGTGTTCGAGCAAGGCCTGCATGCCGACGCAGATGCCGAGAAACGGACGGTCCTGGCTGACCTCGCGCACCAGGCTGTCAAAGCCCAGGCGGCGGATTTCAGCCATGCAGTCACGGATCGCACCGACGCCTGGGAACACCACCCGATCGGCCTCGCGGATCACGGCGGCATCACTGGTGACCAGTACCTTGCCAGCACCGACATGCTCGAGTGCCTTGGCCACCGAGTGCAGGTTGCCCATGCCGTAGTCGATTACCGCTACCGTCTGCATTTACAGGCACCCTTTGGTCGAAGGCATCTGCCCGGCCATGCGCTCGTCCTGCTCTACGGCCATGCGCAGCGCGCGGCCGAAGGCCTTGAACACGGTTTCGATCTGGTGGTGGGTGTTGTGCCCGCGCAGGTTGTCGATGTGCAGGGTCACCTGGGCGTGGTTGACGAAGCCTTGGAAGAACTCCTGGAACAGGTCGACATCGAAACCGCCGACGCTGGCCCGGGTGTACGGCACGTGCATCTGCAGGCCAGGGCGGCCGGAGAAGTCGATGACCACGCGTGACAGCGCTTCATCGAGCGGCACGTAGGCGTGGCCGTAGCGGCGGATGCCTTTCTTGTCGCCGACGGCCTGGGCGAAGGCCTGGCCGAGGGTGATGCCGACGTCTTCGACGGTATGGTGATCGTCGATGTGCAGGTCACCCTTGCACTCGATGTCCAGATCGATCAGCCCGTGACGGGCGATCTGGTCGAGCATGTGTTCGAGGAAGGGCACGCCGACAGCAAACCGGGCCTTGCCAGTACCATCCAAGTTGATCGAGGCCTTGACCTGAGTTTCCAGGGTGTTGCGCTCGACGGACGCCATACGTTCAACCATCACCAGCTCCGCAGAATCATTGGGCGAAAAGGGCAACATTATAGGCCCAGATGGCGACGGCTTGATACGCGCATGACATATGGCAGAGCGACACGCGGCGGGTTGTGCAAGACGGGTTTGCTTGGGGGCGGGTCATGCGAGGCGGTTCGGGGATTGCAGGGGGCGGGGTTGCAGGTCCAATGGCTGCAGTCGTGTAGCGTGAATTCATGCGGGCGGCTTGGAGGGGGGCGGCGCTGGATACAGAACCAGCGCATCCCACCTCGATCGCGTAGACGTCAAACGCCCCGCAACCGCTGAGGGAATGTCTGGGCAGCCACATGGGGAGCCGGTCAGCCTTGCGCCAGACCGGCCCCCCATCACCTTAGTGGAACAACACCGCCGTCTTTTGCAGGGTGATCCACACGCCCCACGCCAACGGAATCACCACCACAGCCCAGGCCAGCAGCACCAGCGGTGCGCTGCCGGGTGCCGCGCGCCACTCCAGCGACTGCGCGCCATCGGCGCCCTTGTCGTGGCTCAGGGCGCGCTCGGCGGCCAGTTGCGCGTCGGTCATGAAGTACTTGTCGGCCACCGGGCGAATCAGCGCGTTGCAGAAGAAACCCAGCACCAACAGGCCGGCCAGGATGTACAGGGTCATGTCATAAGCCGCCGCACGCGGCACACCCGCGGCCAGTTGCGACTCGCGCAGGTAAGTGATCAGCACCGGTCCCAGCACCCCGGCAGCGGCCCAGGCGGTCAGCAGACGACCATGGATGGCGCCGACCATCTGCGTGCCGAACAGGTCGGCGAGGTACGCAGGGACCGTCGAGAAACCACCGCCGTACATCGACAGAATGATGCAGAACGCCGCGACGAACAGCGCCACGTTGCCCAGGTGGCCCATGTTCGGCACCAGGCTGTACAGCGCCACGCCCAGGGCAAAGAACGCGAAGTAGGTGTTCTTGCGCCCGATGTAGTCGGAGAACGACGCCCAGAAGAAGCGCCCACCGATGTTGAACAGGCTCAGCAAACCCGTGAAGCCCGCAGCGATGGCTGCAATCTGCGCCAATTGCGCCGCGTTCAGCTCGCTGAAGCTCAGGCCATTGCCCAGCAGCTTGCCGGCGAACACTTCCTGCAGCAGCGGCGAGGCCATGCCGATGATGCCGATACCGGCCGACACGTTCAGGCACAAGACCAGCCAGACCAGTGCGAACTGCGGGGTTTTCCAGGCCACACTGACATGCACATGGCGGTCGGTGACCATGCCATTGCCCGCTTTTTTCGCTGGCGCGACCCAGCCTTCAGGCTTCCATCCGGTCGGCGGTACACGGTAGGTCAAGGCACCTGCGGTCATGAACACGAAGTAGATCGCGGCCATCACCATGAAGCTTTGCCACACACCCACGTCCTGCCCAGTGGCGAAGTGGCCCATCAGCGCAGTGGCCAAGGGTGCGCCGACCATCGCGCCGCCACCAAAGCCCATGATCGCCATGCCGGTGGCCATGCCGCGTTTGTCCGGGAACCACTTGATCAGGGTCGACACGGGCGAGATGTAGCCCAGCCCCAGGCCGATGCCGCCGATCACACCCGAGCCGAGCCACATCAGCCACAGCTGGTGAGTCTTCACGCCAATGGCCGAGATCAGCATGCCGCCACACCAGCACAGCGCCGACACCAGGCCCGCCTTGCGCGGCCCGGCATGTTCCAGCCAGCCGCCGAGCACGGCGGCCGAGCAACCGAGGAAGACGAAGAACAGCGTGTAGATCCAGCTGAGCATCGAGATCGGCCAGTCACACTCGTTGGTGAACAGCTTGGCGATGAACCCCATGTCCGGCGAACAGACGATCGGCGCGGTGATGCCCAGTGACTGCGACAACGGCAGCCAGAACACCGAGAAGCCGTAGGCCATACCGATACACAAGTGAATGGCCAATGCTGCCGGTGGAACCAGCCAGCGGTTGAAACCGGGCCGGGCGATGATCCGCTCCTTGGACAGGAAGCCAGGACGGTGGGCCTGGCCTCCTGCAGTCGTGCTGCTAGACATAGGTTGTTCCTTTTATAAGTAGGGTCGTGTTCGCCAATTGAATGCCCGGCTCTGGGCGGCTGCACGCGAGGCAGCAGCGGCCGTTGAGGGCAACGTGCGCGACAAAGGGTCGCGGTCGCTGCGAACACGTTGCAAGGGTAGCAGTTGCGGGGGGCGGTGAGATCATCTGGCCATCGTTATTTGCCCGCTCATTAGACGAATGAGGAACTGTGCCCGGCGCGACTGTCGAAACCGCACCTTCATCGTGCTGCAGACGTCGACAGGGGCGTTCACTGCCCTGCCGAGTAGTCGAGGACACGCGCTGCGGCGCTATACTCTGGCGCTTCACTTTTTCAGAAACTGAACTACAAGGACTCGCCCATGAAAGCGTTCGGCAAAATCCTGGGGTTGGGGCTGCTCGGGTTGCTGCTGATCATCGTGGCGCTGGGCTTTGCCCTGACCCACCTTTTTGATCCCAACGACTACAAAGACGAGATCCGCCAGCTGGCCCGAGACAAAGCGCATGTCGAGCTGACGCTCAATGGCGACATCGGCTGGAGCCTG
Organism: Pseudomonas gebzensis; assembly: GCF_034427815.1. NCBI lineage: Bacteria > Pseudomonadati > Pseudomonadota > Gammaproteobacteria > Pseudomonadales > Pseudomonadaceae > Pseudomonas > Pseudomonas gebzensis. The sequence goes on along the minus strand of NZ_JAXQNS010000007.1, from coordinate 108,058 downwards.
TTCCCCTGGCTGGGCCTGGAGCTGCATGACGCCAGCATCGCCACCCTGAACGCGCCCAAGGCGCCGTTCGCCGACTTGCAGATGCTCGGCCTCTCGGTGCGCGTGCTGCCGCTGCTGCGCAAGGAAGTGCAGATGAGCGACGTGCGGGTCGAGGGCCTCAACCTGACCCTCAACCGCGACGCCGAAGGGCATGGCAACTGGGAAGATTTCGGCAAGCCGCTGCCCGCCGAGGGCAGCGCAGCGCCCGGCAGCACTGCGCAAACGCCGCCTGCGGCCACTGAATCGGCGCAGCCGGGCAACGAGCGGCCGGTCAAGCTCGACATCGACAGCCTCACCGTGAACAACGCTCGCGTGCAGTACACCGATCAGAAGAGCGGCCAGACCTTCAATGCCGAAAGCATCCAGCTGAGTACCGGCGCCGTGCACCAGGGCGCGACCATCCCGCTCAAGGCCAGCGGTTTCTTCAGCCTTGGCCAGCCGAACCTCAAAGTGCGCAGCGAGCTGAGCGGCGACCTGCGCTTCGACCGCCAGGCCAAGCGCTACAACCTCGATGACATGCGTTTGTCGGGTGAAACCTCGGGCGAGCCGTTGTCGGGCAAAACCCTGACCTTCGTTGCCCAGGGCCAAGTCATGGTCGACTTGGCAGCGAACGTCGCCGAATGGACAGGCCTGAAGGTTTCTGCCAACCAGCTGCGTGCGCTCGGCGAGCTGAGCGCGCGTGACCTGAACAGCACGCCGCAGATCAGCGGCGGTTTGTCGATTGCCCAGTTCGATGTGCGTACCTTCCTCGATGGCATCGGCCACCCGCTCCCGGCCACCGCCGATCCCACGGCCTTCAACACGCTGGAGGTAGTCACTCGCCTGCAGGGCAGCCAGACCAGCCTGGCGCTGGATGAGCTGAGCGTGAAACTGGACGACAGCACCTTCACCGGCCGCGTGGCCGTCGAAGACTTCGCCCGCCAGGCGCTGCGCGTGAACCTCAAGGGCGACACCTTCGATGCCGACCGCTACGTGCCGGCCAAGAGCGATGAGGCCAAGGGCGCCAAAGCGGCGCGCCAGGCCGAAGTCAGCCAGCAGGAAGCCGTCGCTGGCGCAGGCAGCACGCCGTTGCCCGACGCCCCGACCCAAGTGGCCTGGAGCACCGACAAACTGCTGCCCGTCGACCGTCTGCGCGCCCTCGACCTGCAGGCGCAGCTGAGCTTTGGCGCGCTGACCCTGAACAAACTGCCGATCAAGCAGGCCGAGCTCAAGGCCACCGGCCAGGGCGGCCTGCTGACCCTGCAGACCCTGCGCGGCAATCTCTACAACGGCACCTTCGCCGCCCGTGGCAGTGCCGACGTGCGCCCGGCCGTGCCGCAGATCGGTGTGAACACGCAGATCAACCGCGTGCCGGTGGAGCACTTCATCGCCTCGCAGAACCCCGACAAGGCGCCGCCCCTCAAGGGCCTGCTGACACTGTCGAGCGACCTCACCGCCACCGGCAACAGCCAGAAGGCTCTGATCGACACGCTCAACGGCAACGCCAGCTTCACCGTCAACAACGGCGTGCTGGTCGATGCCAACATCGAACAGCAACTGTGCCAGGCCATCGCCACCCTCAACCGCAAGCAGCTCAGCGGTGAGGCGCGCGGCAAGGACACGCCGTTCAACGAGCTGCGCGGCAACGTGGTGATCCGCAATGGCGTGGCCAGCAACCCCGATCTGAAAGTGCGCATCCCAGGCCTGACCCTCAACGGCAACGGTGACCTCGACCTGCGCGTGCTGGGCATGGACTACCGCGTCGGAGTCATCGTCGAAGGCGACCAACGCGCCATGCCCGACCCGGCTTGCCAGGTCAACGAGCGCTATGTGGGCGTAGAGCTGCCACTGCGCTGCCGCGGGCCGATGGAGCTAGGCGCCAAAGCCTGCCGCCTGGACAAGGACGGCCTGGGCCAAGTGGCGGCAAAACTGGCCGGCAATCGCCTCAAAGACAAGATTGACGAAAAACTCGATGAAAAACTGGGAGACAAAGTGAGCCCTGAACTCAAAGACGCGCTCAAGGGGCTGTTCAAGCGATGAGCCCCACGCAGTTCTCCAACGCAGTGCTGGACTGGTTCGACCGCCACGGCCGTCACGGCCTGCCCTGGCAGCAGGGCATCAACCCGTATCGGGTGTGGGTGTCGGAAATCATGTTGCAACAGACCCAGGTCAGCACCGTGCTCAACTACTTCGACCGCTTCATGCAAGCGCTGCCCACGGTGCAGGCACTGGCCGAGGCACCGGAAGACGAAGTGCTGCACCTGTGGACAGGCCTGGGCTACTACACCCGGGCGCGCAATCTGCAGAAGGCCGCCAAGCTCGTCGTCGCCAACCACGGTGGGGAATTCCCCCGCAGCGTCGAGGCCCTGACCGAGCTGCCGGGCATCGGCCGCTCCACGGCAGGCGCGATCGCCAGCATCAGCATGAACCTGCGCGCGCCGATCCTCGACGGCAATGTGAAGCGTGTGCTGGCCCGCTACACCGCGCAGGCGGGTTACCCCGGCGAGCCGAAGGTGGCCAACGCGCTATGGGCCGCCGCCGAGCGCTTCACGCCCATGACCCGGGTGAACCACTACACCCAGGCGATGATGGACCTGGGCGCGACGGTCTGTACGCGCAGCCGCCCCAGTTGCCTGATCTGCCCGCTGCAGCAGGGCTGCCAGGCGCACCTGCTTGGCCAGGAAACCCACTACCCAGAACCCAAGCCGCGCAAGGCCCTGCCCCAGCGCCGCACGCTGATGCCACTGCTGGCCAACCACGAAGGCGCGATCCTGCTTTACCGGCGCCCTTCCACCGGGCTTTGGGGCGGATTGTGGAGCCTGCCGGAGCTCGACAGCCTGGAACAGATCGATGCCCTCGCTGACCAGCACGGCCTGCACCTGCAACAGCGCCATGCGCTGCCCGGCCTGACCCACACCTTCAGCCACTTCCAGCTGGCCATCGAGCCGTGGCTGGTCCGGGTCGAGCAGGCCGGGGGCCACGTGGCCGAGGCCGACTGGCTCTGGTATAACCTCGCCACCCCGCCGCGCCTGGGCCTCGCTGCCCCGGTCAAGACTTTGCTCAAACGCGCAGCCGACCAACTCGCTGCAGGAGACGCCCCATGACTCGCACCGTGATGTGCCGCAAGCTCAACCAGGAACTGCCCGGCCTCGAGCGCCCGCCCTACCCCGGCGCCAAGGGCCAGGACATCTTCGACCACATCTCCCGCCAAGCCTGGGAAGACTGGCAGAAGCACCAGACCATGCTGATCAACGAGAAGCGCCTGAACATGATGAACGCCGAGGACCGCAAATTCCTCCAGGCGGAAATGGACAAGTTCTTCGCCGGCGAAGACTATGCTCAGGCAGAAGGCTACGTGCCGCCCAGCGAGTGACTGAAAAATCGTAAGCGACGGAATTAATTTAATAAATTTTCAAAAAGTCGTTGACGCAACATCTGAAAAGCTATTTAATTCGCCCCGTCGCCCAGATAGCTCAGTCGGTAGAGCAGAGGATTGAAAATCCTCGTGTCGGCGGTTCGACTCCGTCTCTGGGCACCACCTTCAGCTTCTGGTGGTTCCAACGTCACTCGAAGCGACACAAGAAACCCGCCCCGTGCGGGTTTTTTGTTGTCTGCAGTTTTTAAGGTTCAGGCGCTACTCTTTCAGACACTACTCTGTGACGGATTGCGCAGGAGCACCCCGCGTGCGCCGGCCTCCTCCTATGCAGGTCCGCCAACCGTGCGCAGTTCGCCACCTCCGATCTGCCCCGCCGGCCGCCGGCATCCCCGCTATCGCTCAGCGCCAAGGCCTTGGATACAGGTCATGGAATTGCTAACCACCCTCCTGCCCTAGAGCGCAGCGCAGAACAGGCGAACGACCCCAGGGCAAAACATGCAGCAACTGTTGACTAGCATCATATAGCCACCATGCAGGCGCCTTAGACTGTCCGAAGGACACTCGACCAAAAGGACCCTCATGAACGATGAAGCCAACTTCCCGACCCCCACTGAAGCGACACCTGTCGCCCCACCGCCTCCACGCCCCAGGCGCCCCCGCCAGCGCAAGCCCGATCCAACCCTTTTGCACGTGAGCCAGCAGCCCACCGCGCTGGAAGTGGCCACCGCCCGCAAAGGCAGCGGTGAGGACAGCAGCACCGCTCGCCTGCCCGCCAGTTACCCCTACCGCACCCGCCTGCGCCGCGCCGAATACGAGAAAGCCAAACACGCTCTACAGATCGAGCTGCTCAAGGTGCAGAACTGGGTCAAGGAAAGCGGCCAACGCATAGTGATCCTGTTCGAAGGCCGTGACGCTGCTGGCAAGGGCGGCACCATCAAGCGCTTCATGGAGCACCTGAACCCACGCGGCGCGCGCATCGTGGCGCTGGAAAAACCGTCCAGCCAGGAGCGCGGCCAGTGGTATTTCCAGCGCTATATCCAGCACCTGCCCACCGCAGGGGAAATGGTCTTCTTCGACCGCTCCTGGTACAACCGCGCAGGTGTCGAGCGGGTGATGGAGTTCTGCAGCCCGGCGCAGTACCTCGAATTCATGCGTCAAGCCCCGGAGCTGGAGCGCATGCTGTGCAACAGCGGCGTACTGCTGTTCAAGTACTGGTTCTCGGTGAACCGTGAGGAGCAACTGCGCCGCTTCATCTCCCGCCGCGATGACCCGCTCAAGCACTGGAAGCTCTCACCCATCGACATCAAGTCGCTGGACAAGTGGGACGACTACACCGCCGCCAAGCAGGCGATGTTCTTCCACACCGACACCGCCGATGCGCCGTGGACGGTGATCAAGTCCGACGACAAGAAACGCGCACGGCTCAACTGCATCCGCCACTTCCTGCATTCGCTCGACTACCCCGACAAAGACCTGAGCGTGGCCCGCGCGCCTGACCCACTGCTGGTCGGCCGCGCCTCGCGGGGCTTTGAGGAGGATGAACAGACGCCGCTGGCAGGTTGAGCGCACCTCATGCGCTGCACTGGAAGCTGCATTCACGTGCGCACTGTGGATGAAATTGAGTCCGCGCGCGTGTTGCGCAGGAAGCTGAGTCCGCGTAAGCGCCGCGCATGAAGCTGAGTCCACGTATCCACTGCGCAGGAAGTTGAATCCGCACGCGCGCTGCGCTTCAATACGCGCCCTCACGACTGCTCCCAAGGATTCGCCCGATGGCCACCTCCAGCAAACAACAGAAACGCGCCAAGCGCGCCGCCAGCAAGGCCAAGCAGAACCGCATGGTGCGCAGCGGCCAGACTGTAAAGGCGAGCAGCGGTGACAGCGCCAGCGTCGAGCAGGTGTACACCAAGGCGATGGACTCGGGCAGCTACGACAACCTGTTTGAAAAAATGAAGGAAGCCCAGGACGGCGGGCTGGTGCCGATGATCTCGGTATTCCTGGTCGACCCCTTGCTGGCCTTGGTGCTCAAGGGCCACAAGGAAGAGCACGCGACCGACTACATCGTCATGGTCTTCACCGCCTACCGCGATTGGCTGGACGGCACCGACGCCGACACCACCATGGCCTGGCTGGAAAGCGACGAGTTCCAAACCGCGTATATCGAAGCCTCGGAAGTGGTGGCGCGTCAGCAGCAACAGCAGAAGCAGTACGGCTGAGGCACGGGGCCTGGTCAGCGCTGGGACGTGCGGTGGGTGCAGAAGCGGTCGGTTCGGCGCCCTGGCTGGCTGCGATGCTCGGCGAGCCGGCCTGACTCGGACACCGCGCGACAGCACGTAGACAGAGGCCACAGCCTTGGGCCGGCTTCGCGAGCAAGCTCGTTCCTACACTGAGATTCACAGGATCCTGCAGGAGCGGCCGGTCCGGCGCTCCGGATTGCCGCGATGGCCAGCAAAGCCGGCCCGAAAAACCCAATCCCGCCCCAACGAAAAAGGCCGCCTCCCTTACAGGACACGGCCTCCTCAGTTTCGGCTGCGATCGAATCAGTGATCCAGCGCCGCCTTGCCCGCCACCCCACGCTTACGGTGCACCAGCAGCCCGGTCACCACCACACCGATGCTCAGCAAGGCAGTGGCGATGATCTCGGCGCGATGGTCTTCACGCAGCGCCATCACCGCCAGTACTGCCACGATGAACGCGATGGTCAGCCAGGTCAGCCCCGGGAACAGCCACATCTTGAAGTCGATGTGCTCGCCGCGTGCCTCACGCTGGCTGCGCATGCGCAGTTGCGACACGGCAATCACCAGGTACACCAGCAGCGCGATGGCACCGGAGCTGGCCAGCAGGAACTCGAACACCTCAGCCGGCGCCACGAAGTTGGCAAACACGGTGAGGAACGCCGCCGCGGTCGACAGCAGCACCGCCCAGTGCGGCGTACCGGCACGGGTGGTGCGCTGGGCCAGGGCAGGGGCGTCGCCACGCTTGCTCAGCGAGAAGAGCATGCGCGAGGAGGTGTACAGCGCCGAGTTCAGGCAGCTGGTCACGGCGATCAGCACCACGATGTCGACGATCATCTTGGCGTTCGGCACGCCGATGCGGCTCAGCACGGTCTGATAGGAACCGGTTTCGGCCAGCGCCGGGTCGTTCCACGGCACCAGGGCCACGACCAGGAAGATCGACACCAGGTAGAACAGGCAGATCCGCCAGATCACCGAGTTGGTGGCGCGGGTGATCTGCTTGCCGGGGTCTTTGGACTCGGCAGCCGCAATGGTGACGATCTCGGTGCCCATGAACGAGAACATGGTAGTGAGCATCGCCGCCAGCACCGCGCCCAAGCCATTAGGCATGAAGCCTTGGGTATCGAACAGGTGGCTGGCACCGCTGACCTGGCTGCCCGGCACCAGGCCAAACATGGCCGCGCACGCCACCACGATGAACGCGATGATCGCCAGCACCTTGAGCAGTGCGAACCAGAACTCGAACTCACCGTAGTTCTTCACACTGAACAGGTTGGTACCCGTCAGCGCCAAGGTGATCAGCAAGGAGAACATCCACAGCTCTACCGCCGGGAACCACGCATGCAGAATCGCCGCTGCGGCGTTGGCCTCCAGGGGAATCACCAGCACCCAGAACCACCAGTACAGCCAGCCGATGGTGAAGCCGGCCCAGCGGCCGATGGAGCGGTCTGCGTAGGTCGAGAACGACCCAGTGTCCGGCGAGGCGATGGCCATCTCGCCGAGCATGCGCATCACCAGAATCACCAGCGTGCCCGCGGCCGCATAGGCCAGCAGCACCGCCGGCCCTGCGGCCGCGATGGCGTGGCCGGAGCCGACGAACAGGCCGGCGCCGATCACGCCGGCGATGGACAGCATGGTCACATGCCGTGGTTTGAGCCCCTGAGCGAGGTCGTTGGAATTGTGCTTACCGCTCATAAACCTACCTTTGTAAGGAGTGGACCTACCCGAACCCGATGAACGTCATGCGCTCTGCGCAATTTAGGCGCGGCAGTGTTCGGTGATTTCCAGATGGCAATAAGCGGGCCAAGGCGCAAGCGCGTTTTTTGGAAACATCTTGAAACCTACGCCCTCTGTGCCTTGCCGGGCTTCGGCCATCGCGTGACCGAAAGGTCATCAAATCCACGTTAATGGTCTGGATTACAGAAATACCCACTTACAAGTGCACCATCGGTGCCCCTCGGTAACACCCGCGCACGCAAAAGTGGCAAAAAAGGAGCAACCGCCGGTTGCAACTTTTACCAGGCCCATCGCCGCCGTCAGCGCCACCCTTTTACAAACGGCTTCCCACGTCAGGACAAAACTGGCACCATCGCGCCTTTTTTCCGTCGAGGCTGAGGCGTCGGCCATCCTTCTGCGGTCATCCTCGCGACAGTCCGCTGCAGCGATGCGACACACTGCCGCACCGACGCGCTTCGTTCCCCGCACCCCGGTTGGCTGTCCAAGCGCCACATGCTAGCGTTGCGCAGGCCCGGAAGGCCGTCCAACAGCTGGGAATGCACCCGAATACATGAGGACCGCACATGGCTCAGGCCACGCCCGCGCTGGAAATCCGCAACTTGCACAAACGCTACGGCGACCAAGAGATTCTCAAAGGCATCTCGCTGACCGCCCGTGACGGTGACGTCATCTCGATCCTGGGCTCCTCAGGCTCCGGCAAGTCGACGCTGCTGCGCTGCATCAACCTGCTGGAACACCCGCACCAGGGTGAAATCCTCCTGGCCGGCGAGTCGCTCAAGCTCAAAGCCGCCAAGAACGGCGACCTGCTCGCCGCCGACAACCGCCAGATCAACCGTCTGCGCAGCGAAATCGGCTTCGTGTTCCAGAACTTCAACCTGTGGCCGCACATGTCGGTGCTCGACAACATCACCGAGGCCCCGCGCCGTGTGCTCGGCCAGAGCAAGGCCGAGGCGGTGGAGGCGGCCGAAGCGCTGCTGAACAAGGTCGGCATCTATGACAAGCGCCACAGCTACCCCGCACAGCTCTCCGGCGGCCAGCAGCAACGCGCCGCAATCGCCCGCACCCTGGCGATGAAGCCCAAGGTCATCCTGTTCGACGAGCCCACATCGGCGCTCGACCCGGAAATGGTCCAGGAAGTGCTTAATGTCATCCGCGCGCTGGCCGAAGAAGGCCGCACCATGTTGCTGGTGACCCACGAAATGAATTTCGCCCGCCAGGTGTCCAGTGAAGTCGTCTTCCTGCACCAGGGCTTGGTAGAAGAGCAAGGATCGCCGCAACAGGTCTTCGAGAACCCGACCTCGGCGCGTTGCAAGCAATTCATGTCCAGCCACCGCTAACGGAGCAACACATGCAGACCTATAAGAAATTCCTCCTGGCAGCTGCCGCCACGCTGGTCTTCTCCGCCAATGCCATGGCCGCAGAAAAACTGCGCATGGGTATCGAAGCGGCCTACCCGCCGTTCAACAACAAGGACGCCAGCGGCAACGTGGTGGGCTTCGACAAGGACATCGGCGACGCCCTGTGCGCCAAGATGGAAGCCGAATGCTCGGTCGTGACCTCCGACTGGGACGGCATCATTCCGGCCCTCAACGCCAAGAAGTTCGACTTCCTGGTGTCGTCGCTGTCGATCACCGACGAGCGCAAGCAGGCCGTCGACTTCACCGACCCCTACTACTCCAACAAGCTGCAGTTCATCGCCCCGAAGACCACCGACTTCAAAACCGACAAGGCCTCGCTCAAAGGCAAGATCATCGGCACCCAGCGCGCCACCCTGGCCGGTAGCTGGCTGGAAGACACCTACGGCGACGACATCCAGATCAAGCTGTACGACACCCAGGAAAACGCCTACCTCGACCTGACCTCGGGCCGGGTCGACGCGATCCTCGCCGACAAGTACGTCCAGTACGACTGGCTCAAGAGCCCAGAGGGTCAAGCCTATGAATTCAAGGGCGAGCCTGTGGTCGACAGCGACAAGATCGGCATCGCCGTGCGCAAGGGTGACGACAAGCTGCGCAACCACCTGAACGCCGCGCTGAAGGAAATCAAGGCCGACGGCACCTACAAGAAGATCAACGACAAGTACTTCCCGTTCAGCATCGAATGATCCTCCCCGACCTGCGCGCCTGAGGGCGCGCGGGTACCTGGAAAACACCTGCCCATGAATATCGACCTGCACGGATTCGGCCCGGCCCTGTTGGCTGGCACGCTGATGACGGTAAAACTCGCGCTCTGCGCGCTGCTGCTTGGCCTGGTTCTCGGCCTGCTCGGCGCCCTGGCCAAGACCTCCCCCGCCAAGCCCCTGCAATGGCTGGGCGGCGCTTACTCGACCCTGGTTCGCGGCGTGCCCGAACTGCTCTGGGTACTGCTGATCTACTTCGGCACCGTCAACCTGGTCAGAAGCCTGGGTGACGCACTGGACATGCCCGGCCTCGAGCTGAGCGCCTTCGCCGCAGGCGTTATCGCCCTGGGGCTGTGTTTCGGCGCCTATGCCACCGAAGTGTTCCGCGGCGCCATCCTGGCCATCCCCAAGGGCCACCGCGAAGCGGGCCTGGCCCTGGGTCTGTCACGCGGGCGCATCCTCTCGCGCATCATCCTGCCGCAGATGTGGCGCATCGCCCTCCCGGGCCTGGGCAACCTGTTCATGATCCTGATGAAGGACACCGCGCTGGTGTCGGTGATCGGCCTCGAAGAAATCATGCGCCACGCGCAGATCGGCGTGACCGTGACCAAAGAGCCCTTCACCTTCTACATGGTCGCCGCCTGCATGTACCTGGCCCTGACCGTGGTCGCCATGACTGGCATGCACTTCCTGGAAAAACGCGCCGCTCGCGGCTTCATGAGGGCCGGGCAATGAACTGCGACGCGATCATCAAGTACCTGCCACGGCTGGCCTCGCCAGACGCGACCCTGTGCTGCCTGGAACAACGTGCCGTTCAAGGCTTCATGGAGGCCGCCCAATGAACTGGGACGTGATCATCAAGTATCTGCCGCAACTGGCCTCGCCTGACGCCACCCTGCGCTGCCTGGAAAAACGTGCCGTTCAAGGCTCCATGGAGGCCACGCAATGAACTGGGACGTGATCATCAAGTACCTGCCACGGCTGGCCGACGGCGCGATCCTGACGTTGGAGCTGGTGGCCATCGCCGTGATCGCCGGGCTGATCCTGGCGATCCCCATGGGCATTGCCCGCGCCTCGCACAGACCCTGGCTGCGCGCCCTGCCCTACGGCTACATCTTCTTCTTCCGCGGCACCCCGCTGCTGGTGCAGCTGTTCCTGGTGTACTACGGCCTGGCGCAGTTCGACGCCGTGCGCAACAGCGCGCTGTGGCCGTACCTGCGCGATCCGTTCTGGTGCACCGTGCTGACCATGACCCTGCACACTGCGGCCTACATCGCCGAAATCCTGCGCGGCGCCTTGCAGGCCATCCCGCGCGGTGAAGTGGAAGCGGCCCGGGCGCTCGGCATGTCCAAGGCCAAGGCCATGTACTACATCCTCCTGCCCCGCGCCGCGCGTATCGGCCTGCCGGCCTACAGCAACGAAGTGATCCTGATGCTCAAGGCCAGCGCCCTGGCCAGCACCGTGACGTTGTTGGAGCTGACCGGCATGGCACGCACGATCATTGCCCGCACCTATCTGCCGGTAGAGATCTTCTTTGCCGCCGGGGTGTTCTACCTGCTGATCTCGTTCGTGCTGGTGCAAGGGTTCAAGGTGCTCGAGCGGTGGTTGCGGGTGGATGCCTGCCAGGGGCGGTGAGCAGGCGGCCGAGCCGCGAAGCTGAACGCCTGAGGCGTGGACGTTTCGACGCTGTACTGCAATCTTGCCGACCGCCGAAAAGATTCAGCCAGTCCATGGCGTTGCCGATGGCTGATGGCGCCCCAGTGAACGCAGCCCCGCAGCACCTTCCCGCAAAGCACGCCATGGAGCGCGGCGACCCCGGCGCTCCCGCCAACCGCGACGGGCAACGTAATGCCCTATGGGCGAATACAGGGTTTTGACCAGCCGATCGGCGATACCTGAAGTGCCCAGCTCCAATGGCGCCGGCCCAGCCAGCCAAGGCGCCCAACCAAAGGGCCGGATACGCCGTCCTCACGGGCTTTCAGCTGACCAGCTACAGTGATAGGCGGTCTCTGGAGCGGCTATTGCCGCGATGGGCTGCAAAGCAGCCCCAAAACCGCAACCACGATCCCCAGTAATACCCCCGGATGCCACGTCACCCAGCACCACCTCCACCCCCCAACAGAACTCGCCCCGGCCATAGCCCCATGCCCACCCCCCAAATCCTCCAAGGCCCTCTACTCCTCGACCGCTTCCAAGCCCTGGACCACTTCCTGGCGCGTCACCAACCGTTATGGCGCCCACGCCCTTTCCACCACCTGCAACTCCCATGGGAAGCCGACCACCCCGAACTGGCCACGCACTTACGCCAATGCACCCTCGACCACGCCGAAGCCGCCGACGTCGACACCACCCTGGACGCGCCACCCCAGCCCTTCCTCAGCTGGGCCAACGAAGCCCGCGATCTTTCACTCACCGCCGACCTCCCCGACATCGGCCTCCCTGCTGCCCCCCACCGCCTAGACGTCAACGTGCCCGGCCGCAAATGGCAACAGATCGAAGCCTTCACCCGCCGCCTCGACTACCGCTGCACCCCCACCCACTGGATCGACTGGTGCGCCGGCAAAGGCCACCTCGGCCGCCGCCTGCTGCAACCCGGCCAGCACCTGACGTGCCTGGAATACGACCCCGCACTGGTCACCGCCGGCGCCGCCCTCAGCCAGCACCACCAGCTACCCGCCGAGCACATTCAGCAAGACGTCATGGCCCCCCACTGCGCCCAGCGCCTCACGCCCGAGGCCAGCGTGGTCGCCCTGCACGCCTGCGGCGACCTGCACGTACGCCTGCTGCAACTGGCCAGCGAGCGCGGCTGCCCACAGATCGCCATCGCCCCCTGCTGCTACAACCGCATCAGCGGCGCACACTACCGGGCGCTGTCCGCCCCGGCCCAGGCCAGCCCTCTGCACCTCACCCTCGACGATCTCGCCCTGCCCCTGAGCGAAACCGTCACCGCCAGCGCCCGCACCCGCCGCCAACGCGACCTGTCGATGAGCCGCCGCCTTAGCTTCGACCTGCTACAGCGCGAGCAACGCGGATGCGATGACTACCTGCCAACGCCATCGTTGCCGGTCGACTGGCTGCACAAACCGTTCGACCAGTACTGCCAAGACCTCGCCGCGCTAAAAGCGCTGCCCCTGCAAGGGCAACCCGACTGGCCCACCCTTGAAGCCGCCGGCTGGCACCGCCTGGCCGAGGTGCGCAACCTGGAACGCGTGCGCAACCTGTTCCGCCGGCCACTGGAGCTGTGGCTGGTGCTCGACCGCGCACTGTTTCTGCAGCAACAAAATTACCGCGTGCGCGTGGGCAGTTTCTGCGCACACCGCCTGACGCCCCGAAACCTGCTGCTGCTGGCCGAGCGCTGATGCGCCGCACAACCTGTGGATAAGTCTGTGTACAAGCTTGTGATGGAATGTGGCAAAGGTGTGAAAAAAACAGCATCACACCGACCTACCACTGACGGCGGACCTAACGCAAGCCAACAAAATCAGGCATTTGCGTCAAGCCCAGGCCTGGCGACCAACGGTAACGATTGTGGGCAACTTTGGCATGCCCGTTGTGAATAAGCTTTTTTCCGATGCGCATAAAAAGGCCTAGCAGACGTGCGGAATACCGGAATGTCCCGATGAAACGATTTCGTTCACAAAATGTCATGCAAACGCTGCAACCCGTGTCATAAAGCCGTAAAATCACCGCTAACTCCGTGATCCCTGAAGAACATCGCCGTGACTCATCTCAAAGTCCTCGCCTTGCCGCTTGTCCTCCTCTTGACCGCCTGCTCCCACCCCACCCCACGCGAACCAGAGCCGTCGCTGAACTGGCCGATGCCCGCCGCCCAGCTGGGCGACCACCGCGGCCTGCCGCAGGCCACCGAACCGTGCCGACGCCGCGGCTGCGACAACCACAAGCTGTTCTTCAACCCCGCAAAACCCGAACCCGACGCCACCACCCTGCACCGCGGCTGGTGAGAAAATTCTCCTTTTCTGACGGGCAGTTAGGTTAATTGCGCCCTGGCAGAAGTAAGGGGTTTACACGCGCCGCGCGATAGCTATAATGACGCCCCATTGCCGGTATAGCTCAGCTGGTAGAGCAACTGACTTGTAATCAGTAGGTCCCGGGTTCGACTCCTGGTGCCGGCACCACACAAGATTCCAGAGAAGGTTTTCAAAATCTCTGGAATCCTCGAAAAACCCGCCTTCTGGCGGGTTTTTTCGTTTTGGCGTTTAGCTGGAAGCTTTGCCTACCAATCGCTCTGCCGCCTTGCGATAAACCTGTTCTCGCTCGCGCTTATCCACAGCTACCACAAAAACAACAACCTCCTGATCAATCACCTGATAAACCCATCGGTAGCCGCTACTGCGCAGCTTGATCCTGTAGCAGTCCGGCAGGCCATGCAGTCGGTTCGCCTCGACCCTCGGATTCAGCAAAACCGAGACAAGTTTTTTCTTGAGTTGCTGCCGGACCGTATCCCCCCAGCTTTTGCCATTCCTTTAGCGCTCGCGCATCGAACTCAAGGCTATAGGTCATCCAAAGCAACCCTCACTCGCTGAGGTGCGGCAAGGCGCTCGCGAACGGTGGCTAACAGCGCCTCATCTCCATCGGTCATGAGCACAGGCTTGAAGGGCAACTGCCCCCGCTCGGCGACATACTGCAGTGCTTGGCGCATGAGCTCGGAGGGCGTAACACCCAGCCGCTCAAGCTCACGGTACGCTCGGATTTTGAGATCGTCGTCGATACGGACAGTGATGGATGCCATGATGGCTCACTCACTGTAATGACAATTGTCTTTACGGTGACGTAATTCTGAGCGACAGACAAGTGGTCTAGGAGCACAAGCCGACGGAGGACAAGGCCGCTGCACGCCGATTTGATTCCATGAAAAGCCTACTTGAAAATTCGTAGATAGAGGAGCAGTTGTTGGAGGGGTTGGCCAAGCATGGCAAGACCAAAGCCATCAGAGACGATACGATTAGAAAAGGGCATGTGAGGGCCGTGTAGTAACGATTCTGCTTCGCCGCTCGTTTCTTTGGCGTGGCCTCATGGCATCGAGTAGTGAAAAACGAAGCCCTGTTCGCAATCGGACAATCGTCATTTTTTTGGATGATGGACTACTGGCCAGCCTGCCAAAACCATTGAAACGAAGGGATTCACATGAGAGTTTCAGCAAGCATCTTAGCGCTTCTAACGCTTTCCACAGTGACTGGCTGCGGTAAGGACCCGCTCGAATCTTGCCCCGAGGCAGGCCGGGCCTTTATAGAAACGTCAGTTCGTACATACTTCGACAGAACGTACCCTGCCATTGGCGGAACGTCAGTCAATGTATTGTCGGATGAGCATTATGACGCGACTGCAAAAATGTGGACGGTGTCTGCCAATACTCCGGACAAAGACTATTTCGCTTTGGTGTCGTGCGATGGTCATGTCGAGCTGTCACGAAAGAAGCTAGGACCGTCACAACCACCGAAGTCTTGATAGTTCAGTAGTTCTGTAGTGCCGCTGGGAAGATGCGCACGCAGGATTAAAAACGGCAAGGCCAAACCCGTGATCGTTCATCTCAATAGCGTTGGCTTAGCCGAACCTTGCTCGCTGCAGGTTTTATCCTACAAATTATCAAGTCTCATCCCACACCCCCGCCCATTGCACCCGCTCCCACTACCCACTAAATTCCCCCAACCGCAGTCAATCCTGCGGTCAGGTGTAGGAACCTGCTGGTAAACTTGGCGCTCGCACTAAGCGCCCCATCACCTCGGCTGGCGCTTTTTTCATGCTCGCCGATTCGTGTCATGGCGGCTGTGTGTGGGCAGGCTTCGGCCTGGCCGGGTTCCAAGTTTCCCGGTATTCCTACCCCACACACAGCTGCCACCCAATCCCGTAGGAAGGACGGTCGCAGCTCCTGACAAGTAACTTGGAGCCTCATGCATGCTGACAGGCAGTTTGAGCAAGAACCGCGCATCCGTTCGCCGCCCTGGGGTCATCGCCCCATCACCCCTAGGCCTTTCCCATCAATCACAAGCAGACGACATCCGTGCTGCAAAGGCGGTGCGCCGATGACTGAGCGAGAGCGTCTGATCCAGCTGCAAGCTTATGGATGGACTTTGGAATTATTGGGTGAGGCGCTCGTCGAGCATGACGATGCGCTGGGGTCGGATGATTCGCCAGGTCTGAGTTCGCGGCACGTAGCCGGTGTTCATCATGCGGTGAGGATCATTGGCAGATTGGTGGGGGAGGAATGCGGCAAGTTGCTGGACGGCTCGTAGCTTGTTTCAACTGGACGGGCCAGTGCGGGGCGATTGGGCCGGCGGTGCCGGCCATCGCGGCTAACCGGAGCGCCGGACCGGCCGCTCCCACAAGGGGGGCGGCGGTGGGTTGGGGAGCTGCGTTTTGGGTCTGAAAACGGTGGGGTTTTGGCTTCTTCGTCAGCACGGTTGGGGCAGGAAGAGCCAGGCTTACCGGAGGTGTCAGTGTTTGGAGTCAGCGCTCGCAAAAACTGACACCTCCGCCCTTTCCACCCTCAAATCGGGCCCACCTGTCAGTACTTCCAACTCACCGAAGCCATCACATTCCGCGGCGCCCCGTAATTCGTCGAACCCGCCGACTGATACAGCGACAACAGATACTTCCGGTCCGTCACGTTGTTCACATTCAATCCCGCGCTCCAGTGCTCATCGAAGTCGTAACTCGCCATCAGATCCACCAGCGCATAGGCGTCCTGCCGCACGTTGCTGTTGTTATCCAGCTCGGTCCCGCTCTGCCATTGCACGCGTGTGCCCACTTTCGCCTGGGGCAGTCTCGGCAAGCGGTAGGTCAGGCTGCCGCGCAGGGTGTGGGTGGGGATGTACTTGCGGGCATCTTCGCCGTTGTCGTCTTCGATGCGCACGAAGTTGTAGCCGCCGGCCAGTTCCAGGCCGGTCAGCACTTCGCCAGACGCCCCAAGCTCGAAGCCGCGGCTTTTGAAGTTGGTACCGCGATACACATATTGCCCGCCGACGATTTCACCCGTCAGCTCGGCGACGTTTTCCTGGTCGGTCTTGAACGCAGCGGCGGTCACGGTCAGGCGGTCGTCGAGCAGCAGGCCTTTCACGCCCACTTCCAGGCTCTTGCCTTCGAGCGGCTCGACCACGCCGCCCGTGGTGCTGCGCACGTATTGCGGTTTGAAGATCTTGGTCCAGCTGGTGTACAGGCTCCACTGCGGGGTGAGGTCGTAGACCAGGCCCGTGTAGGGCGTGACCTTGCCGTGTACGCGGGTGTCGTGCGGCGAGCCGTAGCCGGCGCCATCGCCGTCTGCGCTGAGCATGCGCGCGCCGGCGATCCAGTGCAGGTCGTCGGCGAGGCTGAAGCGGGCGCCGGCGAACAGGCTTTTCTGGCGGTCGGTGAACAGCTGGGTGTTGAGGTCGTCGGTGTAGTCGAAGGCGGGCTCTATGACGTTACCGGACAGGGCGTCGGCCAGGCTGACAGGAATGAAGCCTGCGGCGCTGAAGTAGTGGCCGCGCTCGTCGTGGTGGGTGCGGCCGTAGTTGGCGCCGAGGGTCAGCTCGTGTTCGCGGCCGAGGAAATCGAACGGGCCGGCCAGCTTGGCTTCGCCGGTGACCTGGTTTTCAGTGCTGGTGGTGCGGTTGACGTAGGCGTAGGCGCTGGTGGCGGTCGCCGGGATGGCGTAGAGCATCTTGGTGTCGGAATCCTGCTTCATTCCGGTCACGGTCAGGGTGCTGTTCCAGCCGTTGTCGAAGCCGTGGGTGAGTTCGGCGAAGGCGCGCTGGGTGTGCACGTCCCAGTAGGTCCAGGGTTGGCCGACGCTGGAGCTGCGGCTGGTGTAGTGGATACGCTTGCCGGCAAAGTCGGCGATGGGCAGAGCGCCCCAGGTGCTGCCGTTGGAGTAGCTGTTCTGCTGGGTGAAGCCGACGGTCAGGGTGTCGGCGTCGGACAGGTCGAAGGCCAGCAGGCCGGCGGCCACGTTCACCTCGTGGCCGTACTGGTCGAGGTAGGAATTGCCCTTGTCGTGGGAGGTGATCAAGCGCCCGCGCACGTTGCCGCTGTTGGTCAGCGGGCCGGAGAGGTCGAGGCTCAGGCGGCGGTTGTCCCAAGAGCCTACGCTGCTGTCGACGCGGGCCTGGAAGGTGTCGGTGGGCCGTTTGCGGATCAGGTTGACGGTGGCCGAGGGGTCGCCGGTGCCGCTCATCAGGCCGTTGGCCCCGTGCAGCACGTCGACCTGCTCGAACTCGGTCATGTCTTGGTCGCCGACCAGCACGCCGCCGGAAAACGGCAGGCTCATGCCGTCGAACTCGAAGTTCTCGATCTTGAAGCCGCGTGAAGTGAAGGCCGTGCGATCAGTCTCGAACTGCTCCACGGTCACCGAGGGCGCGTTGCGCAGGGCGTCCTTGACGCTGTTGAGCTTGAAGTCGTCCATCTGCTCGCGGGTCACCACGGTGATCGCTTGCGGAGTCTGCCTGTCGCTCAGGCCCAGGCGCGTGGTGCTGGGGGCGGTGTTGCCGCGCGCGGGGGTGGCGTCCCAGTCGGCCTGGGACTGGATTTGCGTGAGGCCGAGGTTCACCTGGCCATTGCCTTGCGCATTCTGCTGCGGGACCAGGTAGAGAGTGGCGGCATCGGTGCGGGCGAAGTGGTAGCCGCTGCCTTGCAGCAGTCTGGCCAGTGCCTCTTCGGCCGAGTAGCGACCGACCACGCCGGGGCTGCGCAGCGTTGCATCGAGATTGCCGTCGAGCATCACGTTCTGGCCTGACTGCTGGCTGAACTGCAACAGCGCCTGGCGCAGCGACTGAGCCGGGATGTTCAGGGCCAGCGTGTTTGCAGAGGCGGCAGGTTGCGCCACGGCTGCCCCATGGGCCTGCAGCGTACCCAGCAGCAAGGTGCACGCCAGCGCGGTGCTCAGGGCGCTGCGCTGCCAGCGGCCATCGGGTCGGGATACCAAGGGGGGTTGCACGGCCATTACGGGGGTTCCTCAGGAAAAGGCGCACGATGCGAATACCAATCAGTCAGGCAAAGACGCACGAGTGCGCGCAATGTCTTGAGGCGCTGCGAAATATTTCTACGGGGGTCAGGCGGGATGATGAGCGTGACCAGATCGGTGTAGTGCCGGGCGCGTACTGACAGGACACTGGTAAGCGCATCGATCAGCTGATCAGGCTGATCGAGATTCTTGAGGCAATGCGAAATATTTCTGCGGGGGTCAGGCGGGATAGATCAGCGTGACCAGATCGGTGTAGTGCCGAGCGCGTACCGACAGGGCGCTGGTGAGCGCGTCGATCAGCTGATCAGGCCGCTCCAGATTGAGGATCAGGCTGACCCGGCGCGTGGCCAGTTGCTCGTCCATGACGAAGATTCGCCCGGGGCGCCAGCGTTGCAGCTGTTCGGTCACGGTTCTGAGCGGGGTGTCAAAGAACACCAGGCGGCCGCTGCGCCAGGCGAGGATCTGTTCCAGCTCGGCATGCTGGATCGGGCCGGCGTGGCCGTGGCTGAAACGCAGCGACAGGCCTTCACCAAGGTCCAGATGCTGGTTTGCCGTCACCACGCTGGCCGTCTTGCGACTCACCGCCAGCAGCACCGACGTGCGCTCGCACGACAGGCAGAACTCGCCCTCGGCGGCGGTGACCTGGCCATAGGGCGTAGTGACCTCGAACTCGCCGCCCGTGGACGGCACGATGTTGAAGTAGGCCTCGCCCTGCAGCAGTTCGACCGAGCGTCTACCCGCTGCAAAATCCACGTTCAACGCTGTGTTGCCAGCCATGTCCACCGTGGAGCCATCCGCCAGCGTCGCCGTGCGCCGCTCGCCCACGGCAGTACGGATATCTGCCATCGCCAGGCTCGTGCCGCTCAGCCACAGCGCTGAAGTCCCGGCCGTGACCGCGACCACACTGGCGGCGATGCCCAGGCCGACGAAACGTCGTCGCGACAGCGCAGGCGCGGCGGCAGGCTGCCCTGGATGCAGTTGAGCCGTCACCGCCCAGAGCTGCTCCAGCTCGCCATAGGCCGCCCGATGCCGGGGGTCTGCGGCCAGCCACGCAGCCAGCGCGGCACGCTCGGCCTGGGTCGGTGAGCCGCCCTGGCTCAGGGCGAACCAGCGACTCGCCTGATGGCTGATGGCATCGACGGGGGGCAGCATGTCTGTGGGTGGAGGCTCAGCACTCATCAGGGTGGTATTCGGCTTGGGCGGGTGGCGGATTGTAGTCCAGCGAGGGTGTGCGCGTCTGAGGCGCGTTGGCGCGCAAGCTTGGCGCGGCGCTCATTCGGCCATGCCGATCTTGAGCAGGTCGAGCGCCCGCACCATGCGGCTGTAGGCGGTCTTCGACGGGATGCCCAGGCGCTGGCCGATCTCGGCGTAGGTCAGCCCTTCGACCCGTACCAACAAAAACACTTCGCGGCACGGGGCGGGCATGCTTTCGATGACCTGGTTCAAGGTGGCCAGTCGTTGGTGAGCGATGGCGGCCTGTTCGAGGGTGGGCGTCGATGCCTCAAGGCTGTCAGCAGCTTGATCGTCCAGGGGTTTGCCCTTGCGGTGCACCTGACGGCGGATGTGGTCGATGAACAGGTTGCGGGCGCTGGAGAACAGGTAGGCGCGGAAGTTGGCGATGGGGGTCCGCTTCATCTGCTCGGACAGGCGAATGAAGGTGTCCTGGGTGAGGTCGGCGGCGGTTTCTCTGCAACGCAGGCGCCGATCCAGGTACGCCTGAATTTCGCCGCGATGGGCAAGGTACAACGCCTTGAGATCAGAGCCGGACATGAACGCAACCTTGGGGGCAGGGAAGCAGGCGCGGGAAAATATCACAAAGGAGAATCATTTGCGCTTGCGCCACTGGGCGCGCGTCGACCGTTCATCCATCTGCATGACGCTCGGTTCGCTGTGCAACCCACACCCTCAACGATGAGCAGGACCGCCGCGCCTGCTATCGCTCAACGCCGGTTGCCCAGCAGCTCGCCGAGTACCTGATTGGGAATGCGGAACGGCACCGAAGTGTGATCCTCCCCCGTTTCGATCATGAACCCGGTGCGCATTCCCAAATCCGACAACATCTGCAATCGCGTAGACAAGCTGCGGGCATCGCGGATCATCTGTACCGAATCCCGTTCTGCCATCACGATGCTGAGGCTGGTTTGCGTCAGATCCAGTCGCTCGCTGCGCGCACGCTCGGTGAAGACGCGCTCGGGCGCCAGCAGGTGCTGGTCACGCCACCATAGGCTCGGGCTCACGGCGACCACTTGCTGGAACAGCGTTGGCCGCGTGAACAGCGCGTAGATGCCCCACATGCCGCCGAACGAGTGACCGATCAGGCTGCGCTGCGCCTGATCGACCTTGAATTGCTTGGAAACCTTGGGCATGAGGCGCGTTTCGATGAAGGTCAGCAGCAGGTCACGGCCACCCTGTGGCGGTGTGTTGCGCTCGGGCGGTGCGGGAGGCGTCAGGTCGAAGGCACGTCGCGTGAAGTCCAGCGGGGTGTCGCTGGGGTAGCCGATGGCGACCAGAATCGAACTTCGAAACCGTACTTGAGCGCGTTTGGCCGCGTGGAAGGTGGGAAAGTACGCATTGCCGTCGAGCAGGTAGATCACCGGGTAGCCGTCAGTGGGCGGCGCATCGCCCTCGGGCAGGCTGATCATGATGCGGTACTCACGGCCTTCGGCGCTTTTCATGGACCACTGTTCGGTGCCGTCCAGGGTCACGGGTGCTGCAACGCTCAGCGTTGCAGCGAAAAGCAGGCATGCGCCCAAGAGTCCAGCGAGTATGCGAATCATAGGTTTCAGGCCTGACCCCATCGTGATCGGATGACTACACGCGCCCCCGCGACCGGGCTCTCGCTGGGGCCGTGAGGGAGAATCGGTCGCGTCATGTCTAGACGGATGAGGGCGGGCTATTTCTGAAGCGCTGCCAGTAATCGCAATAGGGTTGAGCCACACAGAAGCTGCAGAAGTGTTCTGTCAGGTATCGCCAGACCTGCAATGAGAGTCCTGCACGCACGCCACCTTGAACGCTTTCTGAGCCACGAACCAGGGAACGATCGGATCAATGTGGTCGCTGCTCGCATGAGCGCAAGGCATGAGTAGGTCATCGACATAGGCCTGTGCTGTGCCACATCGGCTGACTTGTCACGGCCCGATGTGTACCATACACACAAAATACAACGGAGAGCGCATGCGGAGTCGAGAGGTGATCGAACTGATGGAAGCCGACGGGTGGAAGTTAACCGGCATCAGAGGCAGCCATCACTACTTCAAACACCCATCGAAACCCGGAAAGGTGGTCGTGCCCCATCCGAAAGTCCAGCTTCCAATAGGCACATTGAACAGCATTCTCAAGACGGCTGGGCTCAAATGACGTCGATCAGCAGAATCGCAGCGCAGCTCACCCGCAGGGTGGTACACCCTTTCTCTATCAGGAGAACCCAATGAAATTTCCAGTGGTGATCCACAAGGACCCCGACTCTGATTACGGCGTGATCGTCCCAGACGCCCCAGGCTGCTTTAGCGGTGGAGACACCGTCGAAGAGGCTTTGGACAATGTGCTTGAAGCCTTGGCGCTTTACTGTGAGGGGTCCGTTGCTGATGGGGAGCCCCTGCCTCAAAGCCAGCCAATCGACGCTCACCTCGGCAATCCAGACTTCGCCGGCGGCGTCTGGGCCGTCGTCGAGTTCGACATTACGCCGTATCTCGGCAAATCCGTTCGCTTCAACGCCACGCTGCCTGAACACCTGCTGCAACGGATCGATAACTACGTCGCCAGTCATCCTGAACAAAGAAGCCGATCTGGCTTCCTCGCGGCAGCAGCTCTCCGTGTTCTGTCAGAAGACAAGACAGCGCGCTAGCGCAAAACTCGAGGGGCCCTATGGCCTAATCCCAGTCAGTTATATTGCAGCGACCGCTTGCGCTCCATCGCGACTGAAGCCGCTCCAACAAAATCTGTGGGAGCGGCTCCAGCCGCGATGGGCTGCGATGCAGCCCCACTGTCTGCAACGCGCATTATTAATTGACGGGCATTGGCCATATGGGCCCGCTCTTGAATCGGATGATTGCTTCATCCTGAACCCGCAGCCTCACAACTCCAAAAACGCATCATGCTCCAGATAATGGTCCAACGCCCTGACACACTCCGCATACCCCGCCTCAGGCTTCTGCATCATCACCACTGAAATCACATCCGCGAACTGTTGTCCTGAATACACATAACCCAGCCCTTCTGCCTGTACCGCGTCAGGGTTGACGACGCGATCGCCGACTACATCGGGATAATCAGCGACCATATAAGGCTGTTGCAGGTCCATACCTTCTTTATCCTGCCCATACAGGCAGAAATCATCCCCGGTGTTGCCGTGCACTCTGACATCGTCAATGATCTCAGCCAGTGAGTAGTACTGGTTGTTGCGTAACATACGGCCCTCCGTCAGCGCGAATGACACTTGTCGATTCGCTCTCATCAATGATCAGACGTTATCCACAGCTCCCAGCCTCATTTGGACGTCGCTCCCCTCGAAAATCACCTTGATCGCTTGCCTGAGCGTCGCCTGATGCTCGGCCAAAGCCCGCGCCTCACCCACTAACTCTGCTGCAATGACTGAAGTACCAAAGTGCTCGACTACTGCGTCACGAAGGCCGATCTCAAACCTGTTTCCATCAAACGTCACACTCGAAATGGCCTGCGCCATTTCATAGGCGGCATCTTGAGTCTGTAATCCTATTCCTTCATCAACCGCAGCGTTCGTATCTTCGTCCAGCCGCGCAATGATGATGAAATGCTCGGGCTCCATCGCATCATCAGTGAGCGCCAGAATGAGCACTTCATCTTCTTCGTAGTGCTTTACCGTTGAAGCCAGAAACACACTTGAACCCTCCAGCTGTTGCAACGCCTGTGCAATCTCAAGTTATCGCCAACAAGAGCGCCAAACTCTACGCGAATTCACGATGGCGAGCGCTTCATCCGAACGCCCATTACGTCACCGCCTCCACCGTTTGCCGCAACCGCTCCAGCGCCCCCTCCATCGTCACCATCCCCACCCCGCCCCCCATCTGCATCGCCGAATACACCTGCGCCAACCGTCCTTCGCGGATCAGATTGCGCACGGCGGGTGTGCTGATCAGCACCTCGCGCGCGGCCACACGGCCTCCGCCTGAGCGCTTGACCAGCACCTGAGCAACGACAACACGCAGCGAGTCGGCCAGCATCGCCCGCACCAGCGCTTTTTCCTCCGCCGCGAACACTTCCACCAACCGCTCGATGCTGCTCACCGCCGAGCGGGTGTGCACGGTGGCGAGTACCAGGTGGCCGGTTTCGGCTGCGCGCAGGGCCAGGAGAATCGAATCCAGATCGCGCAGCTCGCCGAGCATGATCACGTCGGGGTCCTGGCGCAGGGCGCTGCGCAGGGCCTGGGTGAAGCTTGCGCTGTGGCGGCCGATTTCCCGCTGGTTGATCAGGCTGCGCTGGGGGGTGTGGATCATCTCGATGGGGTCTTCGAGGGTGATGATGTGCAGGGGGCGGTCGCGGTTGAGCTGGTCGATGAGTGCGGCGAGGGTGCTGGATTTGCCGCTGCCGGTGGGGCCGCCGATGATCACCAGGCCGTCATGCAGGGGGGCGATGGCCTCATACACGGCGTGTAGATCGAGCTGATCGAGGCTGGGGATCGCGTCGGCGATGAGCCGCAGGCTGGCTGCGGGGCCGTGGGCTTGGCGGAATAGATTCAAGCGCGCGCGGCGACGGTCGGGCAGATCGAGCGCGAGGTCGAGCTCTGCGCCGTCGCTCCACTGCCGCTGCTGCTCGTCGCTGAGCCAGGGCGCCAGGGCGCTGAGCAGATCGGCACCGAGCAACGGCGGCAGGTCCAGGCGCTGCAGCTCGCCATCGATGCGCATCACCGGCGGTTCGCCGGTCGCCAGGTGCAGGTCGGAGGCGCCCGCGCAGGCGGCCTCGACCAGGAGTGCAGTCACGTCCATGAGACTCCCCAAGGGCAATAGAGCAGGTAGAATGCGGCGACCCTCGAGCCGCCGGCGTTGAACCATGTCCACCCTAGCAGACAACCTCAATACCCTCGCCGCCCGTATCCAGCGCGCCGCCGAGGCCGCCGGGCGGGCCCCTGCCAGCGTGAAACTGCTGGCGGTGAGCAAGACCAAACCCGCCAGCGCCGTGCGCGAGCTGTACGCTGCCGGGGCCCGCGACGTGGGGGAAAACTACCTGCAGGAAGCGCTGGGCAAACAGGCCGAATTGACCGACCTGGCCTTGACCTGGCACTTCATCGGCCCCATTCAGTCGAACAAGACCCGCGCCATTGCGGAAAACTTCGACTGGGTGCACTCGGTGGACCGTCTGAAAATTGCCCAACGCCTATCAGAGCAGCGCCCCACCGACTGTGAGCCGTTGAACATCTGCTTGCAGGTGAACGTCAGCGGTGAGGCCAGCAAGTCCGGTTGCAGCCCGGATGAGCTGCCGGCCCTGGTCGCGGCCGTGCAGGCACTGCCCAACGTCAAACTGCGCGGCTTGATGGCAATCCCCGAACCCACCGATGACCGGGCCGAGCAGGAACAGGCGTTTGCACGTTTGCGCCTGTTGCTGGAGCAGGTCGATCCGAATCTCGACACGCTGTCGATGGGCATGAGCCACGACCTGGAGGCCGCCATCGCCCAGGGAGCGACCTGGGTGCGCATCGGCACCGCCCTGTTCGGCGCCCGTGATTACGGGGCCGTCTAAATGCATGTTTCAATCACCCTTTCCCGCAAGGACCTGACATGAGCAAGACACGTATCGCCTTCATCGGCGCCGGCAACATGGCCGCGAGCCTCATCGGCGGTCTGCGCGCCCAAGGCATGGACGCCGCGCAGATTCGCGCCAGCGACCCGGGTGCCGACACCCGTACGCGGCTCCAGGCCGAGCACGGCATCGAGGTCTTCGAAGACAACGCCCAGGCCGTGGCCGACGCCGATGTCGTCGTGCTGGCAGTCAAGCCGCAGGTGATGAAGGCCGTGTGCCAGTCCCTGGCGCCCTCGTTGGGCCAGCATCAACTGATCGTCTCCATCGCCGCCGGCATCACCTGTGCCAGCCTGCAGGCCTGGCTGGGCGAGGTACCCGTAGTGCGCTGCATGCCCAACACGCCGTCGCTGCTGCGCAAGGGTGCCAGCGGGCTGTATGCCACCGAGCAGGTCTCGGCCGAGCAACACGAACAGGCCGAAACGCTGCTGTGCGCCGTCGGCACCGTGCTGTGGCTGGAGCAGGAGCAGCAGATCGATGCCGTCACGGCGGTGTCCGGCAGCGGCCCGGCGTATTTCTTCCTGTTGATCGAAGCCATGACCGCTGCCGGTGAAAAGCTTGGCCTGCCGCGCGAAACCGCTTCGCAACTGACCTTGCAGACCGCCTTGGGCGCCGCGCACATGGCCGCCGCCAGCGAGCACGATGCCGCCGAGCTGCGCCGCCGCGTGACCTCGCCCGGTGGCACCACCGAGGCGGCGATCAACTCATTCCAGAACAATGGTTTCCAGACACTGGTCGATCAGGCCCTGGAGGCTGCTGCGCAGCGCTCTGCGGCACTGGCCGAAGAACTGGGCAAATAAGGAGCTGTCGATGAATGCACTGTCCGGCGCCGCGATTTTCGTGGTGCAAACCCTGGTCAGCCTGTACCTGGTGATCGTCCTGCTGCGCTTCGTGCTGCAACTGGTCAAAGCCAATTTCTACAACCCGCTGAGCCAGTTCGCGGTGCGTGCCACCCAGCCGCTGCTCAAGCCGATCCGCCGCATCATTCCGAGCATTGGTGGCCTGGATACCTCCTCGCTGCTGCTGGCGGTGCTGCTGCAGGGGCTGTTGATGGCCTTCGTGCTGATGGTCACCTACGGCACCTTCGGTGACATCCTGCACCTGCTGCTGTGGTCGCTGCTGGGCGTGGCCTCGCTGTTCCTGAAGATCTTCTGGGTGGCGATGATCGTCATGGTGATCGTCTCGTGGGTCGCGCCAGGCACCCGCAACCCGGCTGCAGAACTGGCCTACCAGATCGCCGAACCGGTGCTGGCGCCGTTCCGCCGCTGGGTGCCGAACATCGGCGGGATGGACATCTCGCCGATCTTCGCCTTCCTGGCGATCCAGGTGATCCAGTCGTTCGTGCTGCCTCCGCTGGCCGCGCAGATCGGCATGCCGCCAGAACTGTTTCGCATGATCTGACCCACCACTGCCCCCGGTGGCTTGCCGCTGGGGGTAGCGCTCTTTAGACTTACGCCTCATTCACGCGTGAGCAGGGTCGATGTCCATTGTCTTTCCCGAAGATTCCGTCGGTCTGGTAACCCCGCAGGTTGCCCGATTCGATGAGCCGCTGCCGCTGGCCTGTGGCCGCTCCCTGGCCACGTACGAACTGACCTACGAAACCTACGGTACCCTCAATGCCACCGCGAGCAACGCGGTGCTGATCTGCCACGCCTTGTCTGGCCATCATCATGCCGCCGGCTTTCACAGCGACAGCGACCGCAAGCCGGGCTGGTGGGACAGCTGCATCGGCCCGGGCAAGCCGATCGACACCCGCCGTTTCTTCGTGGTCAGCCTGAACAATCTGGGCGGCTGCAACGGCAGCACCGGCCCCAGCAGCCTCAACCCCGTCACCGGCAAGCCCTACGGCGCCGACTTTCCGGTGCTCACGGTGCAAGACTGGGTGCACAGCCAGGCGCGCCTGGCCGACCGCCTGGGCATCGGCCAATGGGCCGCGGTCGTCGGCGGCAGCCTGGGCGGCATGCAGGCGCTGCAATGGGCCATCACCTACCCCGAACGTATTCGCCATTGCGTGGATATCGCCTCGGCGCCCAAGCTCTCGGCGCAGAACATCGCCTTCAACGAAGTTGCCCGCCAGGCCATTCTCACCGACCCGGAGTTCCACGGCGGCTCGTTCCAGGACCAGGGCGTGATCCCCAAGCGCGGCCTGATGCTGGCGCGCATGGTCGGCCACATCACGTATCTGTCGGATGATTCGATGGGCGAGAAATTCGGCCGCGAGCTCAAGAGCGACAAGCTCAACTACGACTTCCACAGCGTCGAGTTCCAGGTCGAAAGCTACCTGCGCTATCAGGGCGAAGAGTTCTCCGGGCGTTTCGACGCCAACACCTACCTGCTGATGACCAAGGCGCTGGATTACTTCGACCCCGCCGCCGCCCACGGGGGTGATCTGGCGGCGACCCTGGCCGGGGTCAAGGCCGACTTCTGCATCATGTCGTTCACCACCGACTGGCGCTTCTCGCCGGCCCGCTCGCGGGAAATGGTCGATGCGCTGATGGCGGCGCGCAAGAACGTCTGCTACCTGGATATCGACTCGCCCTATGGCCACGATGCCTTCCTCATCCCCACACCGCGCTACATGCAGGGGTTTGCCAACTACATGAATCGCATCGTCATCTGAGGACCGCATGAGAGCCGACCTGGAAATCATCCACGACTGGATCCCCGCCGGCAGCCGAGTGCTCGACCTCGGCTGCGGCAGCGGCGAACTGCTGGCCTCGCTGCGCGACCGCAAGCAGGTGCATGGCTACGGCCTGGAAATCGACGCTGACAACATCGCAGCCTGCGTGGCCAAGGGCGTCAACGTCATCGAGCAGGACCTCGACAAAGGCTTGGGCAACTTCGCCAGCAACAGCTTCGACATCGTGGTCATGACGCAGGCCTTGCAGGCTGTGGAATACCCCGACCGCATCCTCGAAGAAATGCTGCGCGTGGGCCGGGAATGCATCATCACCTTCCCCAACTTCGGCCACTGGCGCTGCCGCTGGTACCTGGCGACCAAAGGCCGCATGCCGGTCTCGGACTTCATGCCCTACACCTGGTACAACACGCCGAACATCCACTTCTGCACCTTTGCCGACTTCGAGCAGCTGTGCCGCGAACGCGATGCGCAGGTGCTCGACCGTCTGGCGGTCGACCGGCTGCACCGCAACGGTTTGGGGGGTAGGATCTGGCCTAATCTTCTCGGGGAAATTGGTATCTACCGTGTCAGCAGCCCCGGCCTGGATGCCCACCGGGTCGCCGTCTGACCTCCGACGCGGGCCCGCCTCCCCCGGCCGCCCCGCGTCACCTGCCTAATGGAGTAACTGGCCCATGCGCCGTCTCGCCGTGTTCCTGATCAGCCTGTGCCTGGCCCTCCCGGTGCTCGCTGCCGATGCCGCCCGCCCTGAACGCAAGCAAGCCTTCGGCGACGTGACGGTGTACTACAACGCGTTTTCCTCCAGCATGCTGCAGGCTCAGGTCGCCACCGATGCGGGCCTGGTGCGCAGCAAGAACCTGGGCGTGCTCACCGTCGCTGTGCTCAAGGCCGACAAGCCCGGCATGGCGGTGGTCAGCGGCACCGTCAAGGACCTCACCGGGCGCAGCAGCCCGCTGTCGTTCCGCCAGACCAGCAGCCAGGGCGCGGTGTCGTACGTGGCGCAGTTCAAGGTGGATCAGGCCCAGGTGATGGTCTTTGACCTCACCCTCGAGACCGGCGGCGTCAGCCATACCCTCAGCTTCAACCAGGAAGTGTTCCCAGGCGAATGATGAATTTCCAGCAGCTCGTATTGGCCAGCCACAACGCCGGCAAACTCAAAGAACTCCAGGCCATGCTCGGCCAATCGGTGCAACTGCGCTCGATTGGCGAGTTCAGCCAGGTCGAACCCGAAGAAACCGGTTTGTCGTTCGTCGAGAACGCCATCCTCAAGGCACGGAATGCGGCACGTATCTCCGGCCTGCCGGCGCTGGCCGACGACTCCGGGCTGGCGGTGGATTTCCTTGGCGGTGCGCCGGGCATCTATTCGGCGCGCTATGCCGATGGCCAGGGCGATGCGGCGAACAACGCCAAGCTGCTGGCGGCGTTGAAGGATGTGCCCGCCGAGCAGCGCGGCGCGCAGTTCGTCTGCGTGCTGGCGCTGGTGCGCCACGCCGATGACCCGCTGCCGATCCTCTGCGAAGGCCTGTGGCACGGGCGCATTCTGACCGCAGCGAGCGGCGAGCACGGTTTTGGCTACGACCCGCTGTTCTGGGTGCCCGAGCGCGATTGCTCCAGCGCTGAACTGGCGCCGCTGGAAAAGAACCAGTTGAGCCACCGCGCGCGCGCCATGGTGCTGCTGCGTCAGCGTCTGGGCCTGGCATGACCGACACGCCGTCCCTCCAGTTGCTCCATCCGCGAGCGACTGGCCTCGCACTGCCCGAACTGCCCCCGCTGGCGCTGTACATCCATATCCCGTGGTGCGTGCGCAAATGCCCGTACTGCGACTTCAACTCGCACCAGGCCGGGCCGGAGCTGCCGGAAGCGGCGTACATCGATGCGTTGTTGGCCGATCTCGACCAGGAACTGCCTGCCGTTCAGGGCCGGGTAATCAGCTCGATCTTTTTCGGCGGCGGTACGCCAAGCCTGTTCAGCGCCGCTGAGCTGGGCCGCCTGCTCAGGGGCGTGGAGCGGCGCATTGCCTTTGCGCCTGACATCGAAATCACCCTGGAGGCCAACCCCGGCACCTTCGAACAGGACAAGTTCAAGGCCTACCGCCAGCAGGGCATCAATCGCCTGTCGATTGGCGTGCAGAGCTTTCAACCGGCCAAGCTGGAGCGGCTGGGGCGTATCCACAATGGTGATGAAGCCATCCGCGCGGCCGCCATGGCGCGGGCGGCAGGTTTCGACAACTTCAACATGGACCTCATGCACGGCCTGCCCGAGCAGTCGCTCGACGACGCCCTGGGCGACCTGCGCCAGGCCATGGACCTGGGGCCGACGCACCTGTCGTGGTACCAGCTCACCGTCGAGCCCAACACGGTGTTCTGGAACCAGCCGCCGGAGCTGCCTGAAGACGATATCCTCTGGGATATCCAAGAGGCCGGCCAGGCGCTGCTGGCCGATAACGGCTTCGCCCAGTACGAGGTGTCGGCCTACGCCCAGCCCGGGCGCGCCGCGCGGCACAACCTCAATTACTGGCGCTTTGGTGACTTCATCGGCATCGGCGCGGGGGCGCATGGCAAGTTGTCGCTGGCGGACGGGCGCATCGTGCGCACCTGGAAGACCCGCCTGCCCAAGGACTACCTCAACCCCGACAAACCCTACAAGGCCGGGGAAAAAGTACTACCCGTCGATGAGTTGCCATTCGAGTTCCTGATCAACGCCTTGCGCCTGACCGAGGGCGTGGAAGCCGACCTGTTCACCCGCCGCACGGGCCAACCACTGGCACAGCTGGCGGCCGCCCGCCGCCTGGCCGAACAAAAGGGCCTTTTGCAGGTCGAACCGGATCGTCTGGCCGCCACCGCGCGTGGCCAATTGTTCCTCAATGACCTGCTGCAGTACTTCCTGACCTGAGGATGATTCATGGACGTGGTACTTGACCTGCTTGCAACCGCTTCGCGCTGGAGCCGCAGCCATCTTTCGGAGATTTCCCTGGCGTTCGTCGGCTGCCTGCTGGTGCTGTTCGGCACCGACATCAAGGCGTGGGCCGAGCAACGCATGGGCAGCCTCAGCGGGGCCCTGCGGGTGCCCGCCATGGCGCTGCTGGTGATGATCGGTAGCGGCGCTGCGCTGATCTACGCCACGCCCTGGGTATTGAAGGGGCTGAGCCAGTTCAACAATTACGCGCTGGCGCCGGTGTTGCTAGTGGTGATCGCGTTGGTCGGCATTGTGGCAGATCGGCGCGGCTGAACCGGCTCTGGCTGGCGCACGGAAAAACCGCCCGCAAGCGCCTCTCCCCCCAGCAAACGCAAATCATGTAGGAGCGAGCTCGCTCGCGAAGCCCTCAAAGCACCGGGTTTATCCGCAATGAACGCGTTGCCCAGGCGCTCATCGCGAGCAAGCTCGCTCCTGCATTGAGGTTTTTGTGAGCGAGCGTGTTGCTACGGCGCCTTTGAATGGCTGAGGTAACGGCACAAGGCGGCGCTTGACGCTGCTGAGCGGGTCAGGCCAGCTTCTCGAACTTCAAATCCCACACACCATGACCCAGGCGCTCGCCACGACGCTCGAACTTGGTGATCGGACGCTCTTGCGGGCGCGGCACGTAGGCACCGTCTGCGGCAAGGTTGCGGTAGCCGGGCGCGGCGTTCATTACCTCGAGCATGTACTCGGCATACGGTTGCCAGTCGGTGGCCATGTGGAACACGCCACCGGGCTTGAGCTTGCTGCGCACCAGCTCGGCGAACTCCAGTTGCACGATGCGGCGCTTGTGGTGACGCGCCTTGTGCCAGGGGTCGGGGAAGAACAGCATCAGGCGGTCCAGGCTGTTGTCAGCCACGCAGCGGTTGAGCACTTCAATGGCATCGCAGTCGTACACCCGCAGGTTCTTCAGCCCGTCGGTCAGCACGCCATTGAGCAGCGCGCCGACACCGGGCCGGTGCACTTCGACGCCGATGAAGTCTTGCTCAGGCGCGGCAGCGGCCATCTCCAGCAACGAGTGGCCCATACCGAAACCGATTTCCAGCGTGCGCGGGGCACTGCGACCGAACACCTGGTCGTAGTCCACCGGCGCATCGGCCAACGGCAGGATGAATTGCGGGCCGCCGACGTCCAGGCCGCGTTGCTGGCCTTCGGTCATGCGCCCGGCACGCATCACGAAACTCTTGATGCGGCGGTGCGGGCGTTGATCGCCCTCGGCGGGGATCGGCGTTTCTTGCGAGTCAGTCATCAGGGGCTCTTACTTGATCAGACCATCCAGCGGCGACGAGGCGCTGGCATAGAGTTTCTTCGGCATGCGGCCGGCGAGGTAGGCCAGGCGACCAGCGACGATGGCGTGCTTCATGGCTTCGGCCATCATCACCGGCTGTTGCGCGTGGGCGATGGCCGAGTTCATCAGCACCGCCTCGCAGCCCATTTCCATGGCGATGGTGGCATCGGAAGCAGTGCCCACACCAGCATCGACCAGCACCGGCACTTTGGATTCTTCGAGGATGATCTGCAGGTTGTAGGGATTGCAGATACCCAGACCCGTACCGATCAGACCGGCCAGCGGCATGACAGCGATGCAGCCGGCTTCGGCCAGCTGGCGGGCGATGATCGGGTCATCGCTGGTGTAGACCATCACGTCGAAACCGTCCTTGACCAGCACTTCGGCGGCTTTGAGCGTTTCGATCACGTTGGGGAACAGGGTTTTCTGGTCGGCCAGCACTTCGAGCTTGACCAGATTGTGGCCATCGAGCAGCTCGCGGGCCAGCCGGCAGGTGCGCACGGCTTCGACCGCGTCATAGCAGCCGGCGGTGTTCGGCAGGATGGTGTAGCGGTCAGGTGGCAACACGTCGAGCAGGTTCGGCTCGCCGGGGTTCTGGCCCAGGTTGGTGCGGCGCACGGCCACGGTGACGATTTCGGCGCCCGAGGCTTCGATGGCCTGGCGGGTTTGGTCCATGTCACGGTATTTGCCGGTGCCGACCAGCAGGCGCGACTGGAACGTGCGGCCGGCCAGGGTGAAGGGCTTGTCTGTGCGAACGTTGCTCATCGGGACTCCTTGAAGAAAGGGTGCAGGGCTTGCCAAGGGAACGCTGGGGCGCGGCCTAACCGCCGCCAATGGCGTGGACCACTTCGACCTGGTCGCCTTCGTTGAGCAGCGTGCTGTCGTGCTGGCTGCGCGGCACGATGTCCTGGTTCAATTCCACCGCGACGCGGCGCCCGGCCATGTCGAGACGGCTCAACAAGGCCGCAACGCTTTCGCCGGTTGGCAGTTCGTAAGGTTCACCGTTCAAATGAATGCGCATGCGCACGGCCACCGTTGTGCTTTTGGGGGCCAGCATTCTAGCCCCTGACGGGCTTTTTACCCAAGTCTGACGACCAGCATTCGGCTCAATGGCGACCGATCGGTCAGCCCAGGCGCCAGGCCGCCAGCCCCAGGCACAACCAGCCTGCGAGGAAGCACAGGCCGCCGATCGGGGTAATGATGCCGAGCTTGCCGATGCCACTGAGGGTCAGTGCGTAGAGTGAACCTGAGAACAGCACGATGCCCAGCGCGAACAGCCAACCGGCCCAGCCCACCAGACGGCCGGGCAACTGCACCGAGAGCACCGCCAGCGCCAGGATGGCCAGCGCGTGCACCAGTTGGTAGGTGACGCCGGTGTGGAAGATGGCCAGGTAATCCGTGCTCAGGCGGTTCTTCAGACCATGCGCGGCGAAGGCGCCGAGGGCGACGCCGGTAAAGCCGAAGACTGCGGCGAGCATGAGGAAGCTGCGAAGCATGGGACGACTCCTGGAAGTGGGTCTGTATAATGGCCGCTTCCCTCGGTCCGGCCAAGCCATCGTCATGCTGTCATCGCTCATCCGCCGCCTTACGCGGGCTCTGTTGTGGTTTGTCGCTGGCAGCATCGTGCTGGTAGTGGTCTTTCGTTGGCTGCCGCCGCCCGGCACGGCGCTGATGGTCGAGCGCAAGGTGCAATCGTGGTTCAGTGGTGAACCGATCGACCTGCAGCGCGAATGGCAACCCTGGGAGCACATCGCCGACGATCTGAAGATCGCCGTCATCGCCGGCGAAGATCAGAAATTTGCCAGCCATTGGGGCTTTGACGTGCCAGCCATCCAGGCGGCGTTCGCCAACAACGAACGCGGCGGCAAGCTGCGCGGCGCCAGCACCCTGACCCAGCAAGTGGCCAAGAACCTGTTCCTCTGGTCGGGGCGCAGCTGGTTTCGCAAGGGGCTGGAGGCCTGGTTCACCGGGCTGATGGAGTTGCTGTGGTCGAAGGAACGCATCCTTGAGGTGTACCTGAACAGCGCCGAATGGGGCCCTGGCGTGTTTGGCGCACAAGCGGCGGCGCAGTACCACTTCGGAGTGGATGCCAGCCGTCTGAGCCGTCAGCAGGCCTCGCAGCTGGCGGCGGTACTGCCTAGCCCGATCAAGTGGAATGCCGGCCGGCCAAGTGCTTATGTGGCAAGTCGTGCCAGTTGGATCAGCCGGCAGATCAGCCAGCTGGGCGGCGACAGCTACTTGATGCAACTGGAAGCAGGTCAGCGGTTTTGACGGGGGTTACTGACCTGCCCAGGTAGCGCAGGGCATCACCGGCTGCCATCAGCACAACCCCTCAGGAACGCTCACTGAGAGCGATGGCCAACGCCACCCGGACATGAAAAAGCCGCTGCCTGTCGAGGGCAGCGGCTTTTTTACAGCAGCATGTTTGCAGCAGCGTGATCAGGCTGCGATCAAGGCCTTGACCTTGTTCATCGCGTTCTTTTCCAACTGGCGAATACGCTCGGCAGAAACGCTGTACTTGTCAGCCAGCTCGTGCAGCGTCGCTTTCTCCTCGGCCAGCCAGCGCTGGTAGAGGATGTCGCGGCTACGGTCGTCAAGGCCGCTAAGCGCCTGGTGCAGGTTGGTCGAAGCGTTATCGCTCCAATCGGCATCTTCCAGCTGACTGGCGGGATCGTAGCGGTGGTCTTCCAGATAATGCGCAGGCGACTGGAAAGCGCTGTCGTCGTCCGCCTCGGCGGCCGGATCGAAGGCCATGTCATGGCCACTCAGACGGCTTTCCATCTCGCGCACTTCACGGGGCTCAACGCCTAGGCTTTCCGCCACGCGATGCACTTCGTCGTTGTTCAGCCAAGCCAGACGCTTCTTCTGGCTGCGCAGGTTGAAGAACAGCTTGCGCTGCGCCTTGGTCGTGGCGACTTTCACGATGCGCCAGTTGCGCAGGATGAACTCGTGAATTTCGGCCTTGATCCAGTGCACGGCGAACGACACCAGGCGCACACCCATTTCCGGGTTGAAGCGTTTGACGGCCTTCATCAGGCCGACATTGCCTTCCTGGACCAGGTCAGCCTGGGCCAGGCCATAACCGGCGTAGCTGCGTGCAATGTGCACAACGAAACGCAGGTGAGCCATCACCATCTGGCGAGCGGCTTCGACATCCTGCTGATAATAGAGACGCTCGCCCAGATCACGCTCCTGCTCGACCGTCAGCAACGGGATGCTGTTGACCGTATGCACGTAGGCTTCCAGGTTTGCACCCGGTACCAGGGCATAGGCAGGTTGCAACGATGTGGTCATTCAAGAACCTCCAACTTTAAGACATGTGCCTTGTGAGCACTGCCAACATTGACCCGCAAACCGGTACGCAAGTTCCAGGATGAAGAAATCGCTATGTTGGCCACTGACACTAGCGCGGTGCCAGCTCGTTCAAATGGCGAGCTACCGCAATCCACGCACCGATATACCCTAACAGTACAGCACCGATCAAGAGTGAAAGTCCATCCGACCCTGGTACGCCTGCGAGGGCGAAATCACTGCCATACAGGCCTGAAAGGCCCACCACTGCCTCGTTCAGCCAGTTCAGGCCGAAGGCCAGAATACCCCAGGCCAGCACCCCGGCACCCAGGCCGTAGAGGGCGCCCATGTAAAGAAAAGGCCGCCGTACGTAGCTGTCGGTACCACCCACCAGCTTGATCACCTCGATCTCTGTGCGGCGGTTCTCGATATGTAGACGAATGGTGTTACCAATCACTAACAGCAATGCAGAAATGAGCATCACGGCCATGCCGAACACGAAGCGGTCGCCCAGCTTGAGAATCGCGGCCAGGCGCTCGACCCAGAGCAGATCGAGCTGCGCCACATCGACGCGCGGCAGCTCCGCCAAGCGCTGACGCAAGGCTTCGAGGGCCGGTTTGTCGACCTCGGTCGGGGTCACCACCACCACACCGGGCAGTGGATTTTCCGGCAACTCACGAATCGCCTCGCCCAGCCCGGACTGGTGCTTGAATTCCTCCAACGCCTGGTCGCGGCTGATGTACTGCGCCTGCTCGACCCCGGGCATGCCCTTGATCTCATCGCGCAAGGCTTCACCGTCGGTGCTGCTGGCGTCGATTTTCAGGTACAGAGAAATCTGCGCCGCGCGCTGCCATGAGCCGCCGAGCACCTCGACGTTCTTCAGCAGCAGCGACAGGCCCATCGGCATGCTCAGGGCCACCGCCATCACCAGGCAGGTGAAGAAGCTGCCGATGGGCTGTTTGCCCAAGCGGCGCAGGCTGTCGGCCAAGCTCGCGCGGTGGCTTTCGGCCCAGGCGCGCAGCAGGCTGCGCAGGTCCGGGCCGTCATCGTCGTGGTTGCCGCCCTTTTTCTTCGGCTGTTCGGCGCCTTTGGGCGCGACGCGTTCAGCGACTTTGCGTGTCGGTATGGTGCTCATTGGCCGGCCTCCCCGTCACCGATCAATCGGCCGCGCTGCAAGGTCAGCATGCGGTGGCGCATGCGGGCGATCAGCGCCAGGTCGTGGCTGGCGATCAGCACGGTGGTCCCCAGGCGATTGATGTCTTCGAACACGCCCATGATCTCGGCCGCCAGGCGCGGGTCGAGGTTGCCGGTCGGCTCATCTGCGAGCAACAGCGCTGGCTGGTGGACGATGGCGCGGGCGATGCCGACCCGCTGCTGCTGCCCGGTGGAGAGGTCTGCCGGGAACAGCTCGCCTTTGTCGGAGAGCGAGACGCGCTCCAGCGCCGAGTCCACACGTTTGGCGATCTCGGGCTTGGACAGTCCGAGAATCTGCAGGGGCAAGGCGATGTTGTTGAAGACGGTGCGATCGAACAGCAACTGATGGTTCTGGAACACCACGCCAATCTGCCGACGCAGAAACGGGATCTGCGCGTTGCTGATCTGCCCGAGGTCTTGCCCGGCCAGCAACAGCTTGCCGTTGGTGGGCCGCTCCATGGCCAGCAGCAGGCGCAGCAAGGTGCTCTTGCCGGCGCCGGAGTGGCCGGTGACGAACAGGAATTCGCCCCGGCGCGCCCGGAAACTCAACTCGTGCAGGCCGATGTGGCCGTTGGGGTAGCGCTTGGCGACCTGTTCGAATTTGATCATGGGGTATCCCGCTCGGCGAACAGCGCCTTGACGAAGGGTTCGGCCTCGAAACTGCGCAGGTCATCGATGCCTTCGCCGACGCCGATGAAGCGGATCGGCAGGTTGAACTGCTTGGCCAGGGCGAAGATCACGCCCCCCTTGGCAGTGCCGTCGAGCTTGGTCAGGGCCAGGCCGGTGAGTTCCACGCTCTGGTGGAAGTACTTGGCCTGGCTGATGGCGTTCTGGCCAGTACCGGCATCGAGCACCAGCAGCACTTCGTGCGGCGCGTCGGCATCGAGCTTGCCGATCACCCGGCGGACCTTTTTCAGCTCTTCCATCAGGTTGTCTTTGGTGTGCAGGCGCCCGGCGGTGTCAGCGATCAACACATCGGCGCCACGGGCTTTGGCGGCCTGCACGGCGTCGAAGATGACCGACGCGGAATCGGCACCGGTGTGCTGAGCGATCACCGGAATGTTGTTGCGCTCGCCCCACACTTGCAGCTGCTCGACGGCGGCTGCGCGGAAGGTGTCGCCGGCGGCCAGCATGACTTTCTTGCCGTCGAGCTGCAGCTTCTTGGCCATCTTGCCGATGGTGGTGGTCTTGCCGGCGCCGTTCACACCCACCACGAGGATCACGTAGGGCTTGTTCTGCGACACCACTTTCAAAGGCTGCTCGACCGGGCGCAGCATGGCCGCCAGCTCTTCCTGCAGCGACTTGTAGAGCGCGTCGGCGTCGGTGAGCTGCTTGCGGGCGACCTTCTGGGTGAGGTTGCGCACGATCACCGAGGTGGCCTCGACGCCAACGTCGGCGGTCAACAGGCGGGTTTCGATCTCTTCGAGCAGGTCATCATCGATGACCTTCTTGCCCAGGAACAGGCTGGCCATGCCTTCGCCAATGCTGGCGCTGGTTTTGCTCAGGCCTTGTTTGAGGCGGGCGAAGAAGCCGGGCTTGGACGGCTCCGCAGCAGCAGGCTCGGATGCCGTCTGATCCGCTACTGCCGGCGTAGCAGGCAAGGACTGTGCGGGTTGCTCGACAGGTACCACAGGCGCGACAGCGGCAGGAATCGGCGCTGGGGCGGGCGTCGGCTCAGGTGCTGGTGTGGGTGCTGGCGCAGGCGTTGGCGCAGGTGCCGGTGTCGGGGCGGGCGTTGGCGCAGGTGCCGGTGTTGGAGCCGGGGCTGGCGTCGGCGCAGGTGCCGGTGTTGGAGCCGGTGTTGGAGCCGGGGCTGGCGTCGGGGCAGGTGCCGGTGTTGGAACTGGGGCAGGCGTCGGCGCAGGCGCCGGTGTTGGAGTCGGGGCTGGCGTAGGCGTAGGTGCCGGCGCTGGAACCGGGGCAGGCGTCGGCGCAGGTGCCGGTGCCGGTGTTGGAACCGGGGCAGGCGTTGGCGCAGGTGCCGGTGTTGGAACCGGGGCGGGCGTCGGCGCAGGTGCCGGTGTTGGAATTGGGGCGGCCGTCGGCGCAGGTGCCAGCGCTGACGTAACCTCCGCCTCCGTCAGGCCCGCCCGCTCGGGGATCACCGGTGGTTGCGCAGGCTCAAGATCCGGCACCAGCGCCACGGGCTCTTCGGCAACCGGCAGGACCAGGTTGCTGACCGGCGCCTCGGCTGCTGGAGCTACCCCTTCGGGCACTGACCCAGGAACGGCCCGCAACGTCTCGGCTTGGGGTGCAACCGGCGTCTCGGGCTGCACAGGCGCGGCTGGCTCCGGCGCAGGCTGCAGAACCTCGGCCTCGACCTCAGCCGCAGGCAGCGCCTGGGCTGGCGGCTCGGCGGCAGGCTGTTCTTCGGCTGCCTGGGGCTTCTTGCGAAACCAGCTGAACAGGCCTTTTTTCTGACCAGCCTCGGCCGGCGCTTTCTTGTCGTCGTTGGAACCAAACATGGAGACGGCTATCTCAAGGCAGCGATGAGCCAGCAGTGGCGCATCAGGAATTCAATAGACGCAGAACAGACTATCTTTGATCCGACTGGTTCATGCGTAACGTTTTGTCTTAAGGGCCCGCAGGCCAGAACGGCGACAGGCATGGTCGCCAGGCGACCGGATCAGTATCCTAGCACCTCCAGGCCCGCCGACGCTAAATCCTAGCGGGCCGCCGAACAGGTTGAACCCCCCTATGAATGCTCTAGCCCGCCGCGCTGTCGGCCTGCTGCTCGGCACCGTTTGCTTGCCATTCGCCGCCCTTGCCGCCGATACCCAGGCAACCCATGAATTCACCCTCGATAACGGCCTGAAAGTGGTGGTGCGTGAAGATCACCGCGCCCCCGTGGTGGTGTCGCAGATCTGGTACAAGGTCGGCTCCAGCTACGAAACGCCAGGCCAGACCGGCCTGTCCCATGCCCTCGAACACATGATGTTCAAGGGTAGCGCCAAGGTTGGCCCAGGCGAGGGCTCGCGCATCCTGCGCGACCTCGGCGCCGAAGAAAACGCCTTCACCAGCGATGACTACACCGCGTACTACCAGGTTCTGGCCCGTGACCGCCTGCCGGTGGCCTTCGAGCTCGAAGCCGACCGCATGGCCAGCCTGCGCCTGCCCGCCAACGAGTTCGCCCGGGAAATCGAAGTCATCAAGGAAGAGCGCCGCCTGCGCACCGATGACAAACCCAATGCCAAGGCCTTCGAGCTGTTCAGCGCCATGGCCTACCCGGCCAGCGGCTACCACACGCCCACCATCGGCTGGATGGCTGACCTGGAGCGCATGAAGGTCGAGGAACTGCGTCACTGGTACGAATCCTGGTACGCGCCCAACAACGCCACGCTGGTGGTGGTGGGCGATGTCAAAGTCGATGAGATCAAGGCCCTGTCGCAGCAGTATTTCGGCGCCATTCCCAAGCGCGACATACCGCCCGCCAAGTTGCCGCTGGAGCTGGCCGAGCCCGGTCAGCGCCAGCTCACCGTGCATGTGGCCACACAACTGCCGAGCCTGATCTACGGCTTCAACGTGCCAGGCCTGGCCACCGCCGAAGACGCCCGCAGCGTGCATGCCCTGCGGC
This sequence comes from Pseudomonas gebzensis, assembly GCF_034427815.1. Classification (NCBI taxonomy): domain Bacteria; kingdom Pseudomonadati; phylum Pseudomonadota; class Gammaproteobacteria; order Pseudomonadales; family Pseudomonadaceae; genus Pseudomonas; species Pseudomonas gebzensis. Next base: position 67,913 of record NZ_JAXQNS010000007.1, on the reverse strand, counting down.
TGATCTCGGCCCTGCTCGACGGCGGCTACAGCGCACGCCTGCCATCACGCCTTGAACGTGGCCAGGAGCTGGTCGCCGGCGCTTCGTCCGGTTATGACGCCTTCACCCGTGGCGACAGCCTGTTCCTGATTTCTGCCACGCCCAACGTGCAGAAGAACAAGACCCTCGCCGACGTCGAAAAAGGCCTCTGGGAGCAGCTCGACGACCTCAAGAACAACCCGCCCAGCGCCGAGGAACTCGAGCGCGTACGGGCGCAGGTGATTGCCGGGCTGGTCTTTGACCGCGATTCGATCAGCAGCCAGGCCACCACCATCGGCCAGCTGGAAACCGTCGGCCTGTCGTGGAAGCTCATCGACAGCGAACTCGATGCCCTCAAGCGCGTGACGCCCAAGGACATCCAGGACGCCGCCCGCACCTACTTCACCCGCGAACGCCTGAGCGTTGCCCATGTACTGCCCGAGGAGTCCGCTCATGAGTGATCGCAGCGCACCGCGCCAGATCTCTTTCAGCAACCGCCTGATCGCCTTGGCACTGGCTGTATCGGCCGTATTGGCCACACCCGTTCACGCCGCCGACAGCGCCAAGCCCACCGGCCTGCAAACGCTCAAAGCGCTCGACAGCAAGGCGCCCAGCCGCCGCCAGCTCAACGTGCAGAACTGGAAAACCGCCGAAGGCGCCCGCGTGCTGTTCGTCGAAGCCCGTGAACTGCCGATGTTCGACCTGCGCCTGACCTTCGCCGCCGGCAGCAGCCAGGACGGCGGTGTCCAGGGCTTGGCCACCCTGACCAACGCCATGCTCAACGAAGGCGTGAAGGGCAAGGACGTCACCGCCATCGCCGAAGGTTTCGAAAACCTCGGCGCCGACTTCGGCAATGGCTCGTACCGCGACATGGCCGTGGCCAGCCTGCGCAGTCTGAGTGCGGCCGACAAGCGCACGCCAGCGCTGGACCTGTTCGCTGACGTGGTCGGCAAGCCGACCTTCCCCGAAGACTCCCTCAAACGCATCAAGAACCAACTGCTGGCCGGGTTCGAGTACGACAAACAGAACCCCGCCAAGCTCGGCAGCAAGGCGTTGTCCAGCGCGCTCTACGGCAGCCACCCGTATGGCACGCCGAGCGAAGGCACCGCAGCGTCCATTCCCGGCATCACCCAGACGCAACTGCACGATTTCCATGCCAAGGCCTACACCGCAGGTAACGTGGTCATTGCCCTGGTCGGCGATCTCAGCCGCAGCGAAGCTCAAAGCATCGCCGCAAAAGTCTCTGCTGCCCTGCCCAAGGGCCCAGCCCTGGCGGCCCCGGCGCAGCCTGACGAGCCCAAGGCAGAGGTCAAGCACATCGACTTCCCCTCCAAGCAGACCCACCTGATGCTCGCCGAGCTCGGCATCGACCGTAACGACCCGGACTGGGCCGCGCTGTCGATGGGTAACCAGATCTTCGGTGGCGGCGCCTTCGGTACGCGCCTGATGACCGAAGTGCGGGAAAAGCGCGGCCTGACGTATGGCGTGTACTCCTCGTTCACCCCGATGCAGGTGCGCGGCCCCTTCACCATCGATCTGCAAACCCGTGCCGAGCTGAGCGAAGGCACGCTCAAGCTGGTTCAGGACCTGCTGACCGACTACCTCAAGACCGGCCCTACCCAGCAAGAGCTGGACGATGCCAAGCGTGAACTGGCCGGCAGCTTCCCGCTGTCCACGGCCAGTAATGCCAGCATCGTCGGCCAGCTGGGCGCTATCGGCTTCTACAACCTGCCACTGACCTGGCTGGAAGATTTCATGCAGCAGTCCCAGGCGCTCACCGTCGAGCAGGTCAAGGCCGCGATGAACAAGCACCTGGCCGCCAACCAGCTGGTAATCGTCACGGTCGGCCCGACCGTGCCGCAGAAACCACTGCCGCCGCCCACTGAACGACCCGCCGACCAGCCACTCGGCGTACCGGAGCACTAATGGCCAGAGCAACGACCCCCAACCGGCCGGCAACGGCCAGCAAAGGCGCCGGGCACTTGCGCATCATCGCTGGCGAGTGGCGCAGCCGCCGCCTCGCCGTGCCTGACGGTGAAGGCCTGCGCCCGACCCCGGACCGTGTTCGTGAAACCGTCTTCAACTGGCTGGCGCCCTACATCGAGGGCGCCCACGTGCTGGACGCCTTCACCGGCAGCGGCGCGCTGGTGCTCGAAGCGCTGTCGCGCGGCGCCGAGAGCGCCGTGGCGCTGGACAGCAACGCCGCCGCCATCGCCAACCTGAAGAACAACCTGGAACTGCTGCGAAGCCCTCGCGGGCAGATTCTGCAAACCGATGCCCTGCGCTACCTGCAAGGCCCGGCCAAGCAGCAGTTCGACCTGGTGTTCCTCGACCCACCCTTCCACAAGGACCTGCTCACCGAGACCTGCGCCCTGCTGGAGTCGCAACAGTGGCTGCGCCAGCACGCGTGGATCTATACCGAAAGCGAGGCCGCGCCTTCCACCTTGCAGATGCCCGGCAACTGGCGCCTGCACCGCGAGAAAAAGACCGGCCAGGTGCATTACGCGCTCTGGCAGCGTGGCTGACTGCAAACAGCACTGACGTAAGTAACACCGCCCCCCACCTCGCCTGACCGAAGCTGCTGCACCTTGATTCCCACACAAGGAGCACTTCGGTCATGCCCACCTCCCCTGCAGCCACGTCGCTCGTGCAGCACGCCGCGCCTGCTGCCACGCACCACTTCACGCTGGACAACGGTTTTCAGGTCGTCTTGCTGGAAGATCATCGAGCCCCCTTGGTCACGGCCCAGCTCTGGTACCACGTCGGCGCCAGCGATGAGCCTGCCGGGCAGTCGGGGTTGTCCCATACGCTGGAACATCTGGTCTTCACGGGCAGCCGCAAGCTGCCTCGGGGGCAGTACAGCAACGTGCTGGCCCGCCTCGGCGCGCACCCTCGCGCATTCACGCTCGATGACGCCACGCTCTACGTCACCACCCTGCCCGTGAATCGACTGGAGATCGTGCTCGAAGCGCAGGCCGACATCATGGCCCACGCCCTGCTCGACCCACAGGCCTTCAGCACCGTCCGCGATACGTTGATCAATGAATACCGGCTACGTGTGGACATCTCACCCGACGAGCAGGCCAACCTTCAGCACCTGAGGTTGGCGCACGGCCCGAGCCCGTATGCCCGGTCACGATACGAGGCGCTCGACGAGCTGCAGGCCATGACGCTGGCCCAGGTTCGGGACTGGTATGCCCGCCATTACCACCCCAACAACGCCACGTTGGTAGTCGCCGGTGATCTGACCCTGCCCGAGCTGCGCACGCGGGTCGAGCGTCATTTCGCTGACCTGCCCGCCATCGCGACCCAGCGCGCCGTCGCTTTCAGCCACTCGACCGCACTGGGCGAGCGCCGCCAGACCGTGCAGATCAAAGGCCTGCGTCCAGGCGTAGCGCTGAGTTTCAACACCCCTAGCCTGAGCACGGCGCCGGCCCCGCAAGCCGTGTACGCACTGCACGTGGCCCTGACGCTGCTCAGCACGGGCGCCAGCTCACGACTGCACAGCGCGCTGGTACGCGATGAGACCATCTTGCGAGGTGTGCTCAGCGAATTCGACTGGCTGGCTCGCGGCGACACCTTGCTCACCCTGCGGGCGCTCATCAGCCCCGGCCAGATCACCCCGCAGCAAGCGGGCGAGCGCATCCTGAACATCGTCAACAGTCTCATCCACCACTGCGTCACCGCCGCCGAACTGCAGCGAGCCAAGACGCAGTTGCTCGCACACCAGGTGTTTCGCCGTGATGCCTTGCAAGACCATGCCTACGACGTTGGCCGCTATCAGGTCAGCGGCGCCGGCCCGCAAGCGTTCGCGCAGGCGCGTGCCTGGATCGAGGCTGTCAGCACCGAAGACATTCAACACGCCGCCCGCCAGTACCTGACCCGTGAGCGCCTGACCGTGACCTACACACAGCCCGAGGAAAACGCCCAATGATTGCTATCCAACCCGCGTCCCGGACGGCCGACGATCTAACCTGCATCGATCCCGAGCGGCATACCGAGGCCATCGATTTCGGTACGCTGGAGTCGGTCGGGCGCATCGACTTGAGCCACCTGCCGAGCATCGATCGCCCTGTGCACCGTTGGCAGACCGCCCACGACAGCCGCGTGCGCTTCATCGAAAGCGCTGAACTGGAGATCATCGACATCGTGCTGCGCTTCGACGCCGGCAGCCGTCTGGACGGGCCTGCCCCTGGGCTGGCTGCGGCAACCCTGTACATGCTCGACCAAGGCGCAGACCACTATGACGCCCAAGGCCTGGCCACTGCCTTCGAAGACCTTGGCGCATCAGTGACCCGGCAGGTGCACCGGGACCACGCGACGTTGTCGCTGCGCTGCCTGAACCAACCCGATGTGCTCGAACCCGCGCTGCACCTGCTGAGCACGCTGCTCAGCCGCCCACGCTTCGACGCGCCAGCGCTCGACAAGATCAAGGCGCGCCTGCTCGCACACCTGAGCCAGGTCGAGCGAAACCCCGCCAGCGCATTGCAACGGGCAGTATTGAGCCAGTTGTTTGCCGACCACCCTTATGAATCCTACGTCTACGGTACCGTGAGCGCCGTCAGCGCGCTCACCCAGGACGACCTGCGCACGTTCCACCGCCGCGCCTACAGCGCGCGGAACGTGGATATCGCCGTGGTGGGCAACCTGTCCCTGGCCCAGGCACACGCCCTCACGGGCAGCTTGAGCGCGGCGCTGACGCAGGACTGGGCCGCGGTCGCATTGCCGACGCCGCGGCCCAGCGAAACCACACGACGCGAACTGCCCGGCGCCGGCAGCGGCGTGCAGGCGATGCTGGCCATGCCCTTGCAACTGCACCCTGGCGATCCCGACCACGCAGCGATGGTGCTGGGCTGCAAGGTGTTGGGTGGCGGCCTCGGTTCGCGCTTGTCGAGCGAACTGCGCGAGCGTCGTGCATTGAGTTATGACATCAGCGCCGTGCTAACGCTGTGGCGCGCCGGGGGCGTGCTGCGGGTGGAGTGGGACATCGCTGCCCAATACACCGAAGCCTCTCGCCGCCGGGTCCTGGCAATCATCGGCTGCCTGGTCGAGCGAGGCCCCAGCGCGGCCGAGCTGGAACGCGCCTTGAACCAGTACGCAGGCGAACTGCTACTCACCGCAGCACGCAACGATCGCAGCGCAGCGCAACTGGCTGAACACAGCCAGCTGGGGTTGCCGGTGGACTACCTGTCCCGGCACCTCGAGCAACTCCAAGCCTTGACGCCCGCGCAGGTGCACCAGGCCCTGCAACGCTGGATCGATGTGCAGCGGATGAGCTTCTTCACGGTCGGCCCACGCCAGGCACAACAGCATCTGCCCAGCCTTGCCGACGCATAGCGCGACCCATACCCGTCAGTTGAGCCGCGTCTGATGATTGCCGGCGCTTACCAGCCCCATCATTCAACTGACTGGCGTTGATCCTACAGGCGGTGTTTCGTGGCAAGCTGCCAGGGCTTACCTGGAGTCCCACAGCATGTCCACCCGCACCTCCCCTTTTCATCCCGCCACCGGCCTGGCCAACCCGCACCTGCAAACCCTGTGGGGGCCGCTGTGGCGCAAGCTTGCGCCCATCGAGCGCGAACGCGAGCGGCTGTGGCTGGCCGATGGCGACTTCATCGACCTGGACTGGTACGGCCCGCACCAGCCCGAGGCGCCGCTGGTGCTGGTGCTGCATGGCCTGACCGGCTCGTCCAACTCGCCCTATGTCAAAGGCCTGCAACTGGCCCTTGAGGCGCGCGGCTGGGCCAGCGTGGCGGTGAACTGGCGGGGGTGTTCGGGCGAACCCAACCTGCTGCCACGCAGCTACCATTCCGGCGCCAGCGAAGACCTTGCCGAAATCATCGAACTGCTGCGCGCCAAGCGCCCGCTGCCCCCCCTGCATGCGGTGGGCTATTCATTGGGCGGCAACGTGCTGCTCAAATACCTGGGCGAACGCGGCGCGCAGAGCCAGCTGCAATCGGCGGTGGCGGTGTCAGTGCCGTTTCGCCTGGACCAGTGCGCCGATCGCATCGGTTTGGGCTTTTCCAAGGTCTACCAGGCGCACTTCATGCGCGAAATGCTGGCCTACGTGCAGAACAAGCAGCGCCATCTGCGCGACGGTGGCCATCACGCCACGGTGGAGACACTCGACGGCCTGGGCTCGCTGCGCAACCTCAAGACGTTCTGGGAGTTCGACGGCAAGGTCACCGCACCGCTCAACGGCTTTCGCGACGTTCACGACTACTACAAGCGCGCCTCCAGCCGCTACTACCTGGCCGACAACCGCACCCCCACGCTGATCATCCACGCCAAAGACGACCCCTTCGTGTTCAGCCACAGCGTGCCCAGCCCTGAGGAGCTGGCGCCGCAGACGCAGTTCGAGCTGCATGCGCGTGGCGGCCACGTGGGGTTTGTCGAAGGCAGCCTGCGCCGGCCGCACTATTATCTGGAACGGCGCATCCCGCAGTGGCTGGTGGACGGGGTCTAGCGGGCCGCAGGCTCAGTCGCCCGTGGCGATTTCACGCGCTGGATCGGTGATCCACTCGCTCCACGAACCGGGATACAGACGGCCCAGGGGATAACCGGCCAAGGCCATGGCGAACAGGTTGTGGCAAGCCGACACGCCCGAGCCGCAATACGCCACCAGCTGCTCGGCCGGGCGCTCGCCCAGGGCGGCGGCAAAGCGTTGCTTGAGCTGCTCGGGCGTGCGGAAAGCCCCGTCGGCATCGAGGTTGTCGGTGAAGGCCTGGCACTGGGCACCCGGAATATGCCCGGCGACCGGATCGATCGGCTCGACCTCGCCACGAAAACGCGGCAGGCCGCGGGCATCGATCAAGGTCATGGACGGGTTGTGCAGGCGCTTGAGCAAATGTTCGGTATCGATCACCAGAGCAGGGTTTGCCGCGCCGCTGAAGGTGCCTTCGCGCTTGTCCGGCGGATCCAGGCTCAGCGGCAGGTGCGCCGCATGCCAGGCCTTCAGGCCACCGTCGAGCAGCGCCACGCCGTCGCGCTTGCCCAGCCAGGCCAGCAGCCACCAGGCTCGCGCCGCGAACAGCCCTGGGCCATCATCGTACAGCACAACCTCGCTGTCGGCACTGATCCCCCACTCCCTGAGCCGGGCTGACAGCTGCGCCGGATCTGGCAACGGATGCCGCCCGGTACGGCCCTTGCTCACCGCCCCGCTGAGGTCACGCTCAAGATCGGCGAAATGCGCACCTGCGATGTGCCCCTCGGCGTAGCTGCGCTGACCGTAGTCGACATCGTCCAGTGAAAAACGGCAGTCGAGGATCACCACCCCGGGCGCCTCCAGACGCTCGGCCAACTGCTGCGGGGTGATCAATTGCGCAAGCGGCATGACTAACTCCTTATCGATGACGGGGTGGCGCATAGCGAGCTTCATCTTACGGTCATCTGCAGCCCGCTGTGTAGCCGCGTGCGGCGCCGAGGCGCACGTGCCCGACAGCCGCGAATGCCCGCTCTACCGCCGGTCGGCCCCGTGACAGGCAATACCCGCACTGTCTACAGTGCCATCATTGGGCCGTGCGACTTGGCCGGGCGCAGTCGCTGCGCTACCATCCGACTCCCCAACGCACTCCTGCCAGGATCAAGCGATGAACCGAGTGTTGTACCCGGGTACTTTCGACCCGATTACCAAGGGCCATGGCGACCTGGTCGAGCGTGCTTCACGGCTGTTCGACCACGTGATCATTGCCGTGGCAGCCAGCCCCAAGAAAAACCCGCTGTTCCCGCTGGAGCAACGGGTGGCGCTGGCTCAGGAGGTTACCCGCCACCTGCCGAACGTCACCGTTCTCGGTTTTTCCACCCTGCTCGCCGCATTTGCCAAGGAGCAGGGTGCCAATGTGCTGCTGCGCGGGCTGCGGGCGGTGTCGGATTTCGAGTATGAATTCCAGCTGGCGAACATGAACCGGCAACTGGCCCCCGATGTGGAAAGCCTGTTCCTTACCCCATCGGAGCGCTATTCGTTCATCTCCTCGACGCTGGTGCGCGAAATTGCAGCGCTGGGCGGCGACATCACCAAGTTCGTGCACCCGGTTGTGGCCGAGGCGCTGACCGAGCGCTTCAAGCAATAGCCACAGGGGCGCAACGACGCGCCCGCGTGCACTGCGGGCGTGAATGCGGCACAATTGCGCCCTTGCTCAGTTAGCTACATGCCCAGGCGCGATGCCCCGGCCGGAGTCCCCATGTCCCTGATCATCACCGACGATTGCATCAACTGCGACGTCTGCGAACCCGAGTGCCCGAACGCAGCGATCTCTCAAGGCGAAGAGATCTACGTGATCGACCCCAACCTGTGCACCCAGTGCGTAGGCCATTACGACGAACCGCAGTGCCAGCAGGTCTGCCCGGTTGACTGCATCCCGCTGGATGAAGCCCGCCCGGAAACCGAAGAACAGCTGATGGCCAAGTACCGCCAGATCACCGGCAAGGCTTGAGCCGCTCCTGCAGCGCCCAGGCCGCCCGGCTCAACGCTGGCAGCGCAGGCAGTACACGCTCGCCCGCTGGCCCAGCTTGACCTCGCGCAAGGTCGTGCCGCAGACCTTGCACAGCTCCCCGCCGCGTCCGTAGACGAACAGCTCCTGCTGGAAGTACCCCGGCTGACCGTCGCCGCCGATGAAATCGCGTAACGTGGTGCCGCCGCGCTCGATAGCCGCCGCCAGAATGCGTTTGATCTCGCTCGACAAGCGCTGATACCGCGCCCGGGAAATCCCGCCGGCCTCGCGCCGCGGATCGATGCCAGCCGCGAACAGCGCCTCGCTCGCATAGATGTTGCCCACCCCCACCACCACCGCGTTGTCCATGATGAACGGCTTGACCGCCATCGAGCGCCCGCGTGACAGCTGGAACAAGCGCTCACCATCGAACAGCTCGGTCAGCGGCTCGGGGCCCAGGCGCAGCAGCAGTTCGTGGTTGAGCGGGTCGAGGCTCCAGAGCATCGCCCCGAAGCGCCGCGGGTCGGTGTAGCGCAGCACCAGGCCCGACTCCAGCTCGATATCGACATGCTCGTGCTTGCCCACCGGCGAGCCCCCCTCGACCAGCCGCAAGTTGCCCGACATGCCCAGGTGGCTGATCAGCGTGCCCACCTCGGCGTTGATCAGCAGGTATTTGGCGCGCCGTTGCACGCTGACGATGCGTTGCCCCGACAGGCGTACGTCGAGGTCTTCGGGGATTGGCCAACGCAGGCGGCTGTTGCGCACGATCACACGGTTGACGCGCTGGCCTTCGAGGAAAGGCGCGATCCCGCGGCGGGTAGTTTCGACTTCTGGCAGTTCCGGCATGGATCAGTGCCCGCTCGATTCTCGGATGTTCTGTTTGAGGCTGTCGAAGTCGTATTCCGACAGCCCGATGTAGTCCAGCACCAACGGCGCGATGGCGTTCCACTCATGGTCGACGCTCTGGCTGCCCAGCACCCGGTAGGAGGCGCAGATATGCTCGGCCATCTTGAGTATGGCCAGCAGATTCTTCAACTGCGGATGGGCATTGTGCGAGGACTCATCGCTGAACACGGCCAAGGCGTTGTGGTGGTTGGCGATGGCCATGATCAGGTGCTCCGGCAAACGCCACGAGCGGGCGGTGTAATAGCCGACCACCGAATGGTTGGTGTTGAGCGCCCGGTTTTCCGTGTCCACCACGCGCCAGCCTTCGTTGGCCTGCGCGTAGGCCTCCTCCAGCACGTCCATGTAGTTGGGGAAGCGCTTGAGCATCAGCGGCACGCCACAGTCGTGAAACAGCCCGAGCGCGTAGGCTTCATCGGCCGCCTGGATCCCGGTGCGCTTGGCCAGCGTCAGGCAGGTGTTGGCCACATCCTGGGCGGTGTCCCAGAAGCGGTTGAGTGTAACGATGGTTTCATCGCTCATCTCACCCTTGATCGACTGAGCGTTGATCAGGTTGATGATCGAACGGCTGCCCAGCAGGTTCACCGCCTTCTGGATCGAGCCGATCTTGTTGCTCAGGCCAAACTGCGGCGAGTTGACCAGTTTGAGCAGCGCGCCGGAGAGGCCTGGGTCCTGGGCGATCAAGCGGGCAATGGTGCCCAGGTCCGGGTCGGGCATGTATTGCTCGAACTGCAGGTCGACGAGGATCTGCGGTTGCGGGGGAATGCTGATGCCTTGCAAGGCTTGCTGTATCTGCTCGGGGGTCAGTTCGGGGGCCATGTGTACGTACTCGGAAAGATGCGCCGATTCTACCTGCAGGACAGGCAATCGTTGAGCGGGAACTGCGCTGGATGAACCATTTGTCACGGGCCGGCGCTCGGGCACGACCGGGCGTGGCCGACACGCTATACTCCCGCTCTTTTTTCCCCGGAGCGACGTCATGTCCCTGCCCAGCCTTCGCCTCAAAGCCAACGCCGACCGCCGCCTGCGCGCCGGTCACCTGTGGGTCTACAGCAACGAGATCGACGTCGCCGCCACCCCGCTGCAAGGCCTGAGCGCCGGCCAGCAAGCCATCCTCGAAACCGCCAGCGGCAAGCCCCTGGGCGTGGTGGCCGTGAGCCCGAACAACCTCATCTGCGCCCGCCTGCTGTCGCGCGATGCCAAGCTGATGCTGGACAAGTCCCTGCTGGTGCACCGCCTCAACGTGGCCCTGTCGCTGCGCGAGCGGCTGTTCGACAAACCGTGCTACCGCCTGGTCTACGGCGACTCCGACCTGCTGCCAGGCCTGGTCGTGGATCGCTTCTTCGACATCCTGGTGGTGCAGCTGGCCTCGGCGACCATGGAAGCGCACAAGGACGAAGTGATCGCTGCCCTGGTGCAGGTGCTCAAACCCAGCGGCATCCTGTTCAAGAACGACTCCGCCGCCCGTGACGCCGAAGGCCTCGAGCGTTATGTCGATACCGTCTATGGCGAAGTGCCGGATTGGGTGGCGCTGGAAGAAAACGGCGTGCAGTTCGAAGCGCCGGTGCGTGACGGGCAGAAGACCGGCTGGTTCTACGACCACCGCATGAACCGCGCGCGCCTGGCGCCGTATGTGGGCGGCAAGCGCGTGCTCGACCTGTTCAGCTATATCGGCGGCTGGGGTGTGCAGGCCGGTGTGTTCGGCGCCAGTGAAGTGTTCTGCGTCGACGCCTCGAGCTTTGCCCTGGACGGCGTGGAACGCAACGCCGCGCTGAACGGTATCGGCGAGAAGATGACCTGCATCGAAGGCGACGTGTTCGAGGCGCTCAAGGAGCTCAAGGCCGCTGAAGAGCGCTTCGACGTGATCATTGCCGACCCGCCCGCCTTCATCAAGCGCAAGAAAGACCTGAAAAACGGCGAAGGTGCGTACCGCCGCCTCAACGAGCAAGCCATGCGCCTGCTGAACAAGGACGGCATTCTGGTCAGCGCTTCGTGCTCGATGCACCTGCCCGAAGACGACCTCAACGGCATCCTGCTGACCAGCGCCCGTCACCTGGACCGCAACCTGCAACTGCTCGAACGCGGCGGCCAGGGCCCGGACCACCCGGTGCACCCGGCAATCCCGGAAACGCGCTACATCAAGAGCATCACCTGCCGGTTGTTGCCCAACAGCTGAAGCGCGTCATGCGCGGGCCCAGCGTGCGACCACCCTAAACGTGGTCGCTGTCGCCAAGGTGCTCTCAGATCTGCAAGACATGCGACGCAATACCGAAGTACACCAATACCCCTACCGCATCGGCGATCGAGGTGACCAGCGGTCCGCTCGCGGTGGCAGGGTCGAGCTTGAGTCGGCTGAGCATGAACGGCAAGCTCATGCCGATCAGGCTACCCATCAGCACGATCAGCACCATGCTGCTGGCAACGATCAACGCAATATCCGCACCGCCGCGCACCAGGCCGAGGCCGGCGACCGCGATGGCCATGGTGCCTCCCAATGCCAAGGCAACCCCGCATTCACGCTTGAGCAACTGCAGCCAGTCGCGCAATACCACTTCGCCCGTCGCCAGGCCCCGGACCATCAAGGTTGCGGACTGGGCACCCGCGTTGCCGCCGCTGTCGACCAGCAGCGGCAGGAAGAACACCAACGCAATGTGGGCCGCGATGGTGTCTTCAAATGCCGCGATCCCGGCACCGGAGAACAGGTTGCCGAAGACCAGTAGCACCAGCCACAGCACACGCTTGCGGTAGAGCAGACCGAGGGTGGCGTTTTTCAGGTTGCCGATGTGGGTGGTGATCGATGCGCCCTTGTGGAAATCCTCGGTGGCGGCATCGACCACCACGTCCATCGCCTCGTCGCAGGTGATGATGCCCACTAGGCGTCCGGCATCGTCGATGACCGGTACGGCCAGCAGGTCGTGCGCGCGAATCAATCGTGCCACGTCCTCCTGCGGGGTAGAAACACCCACGCTGAGCACCTTGCGCGTCATGAGCCGGTCTACCGGGCAGTCCGGCAGTGCCAGGATCAACTCGCGCAGAGAAACCGTGCCGAGCAGATTGCGCGCGCTATCCAGAACGTAGGATTGATAGATGGTTTCGGCATCGGCCGCCTCGTGGCGCAGCATGTCGATGGCTTGGCTGGCGTGCAGGCCATCATCGAGGCTCGAATACTGGCTGGTCATGAGCGCACCGGCGGTGCCTTCGCGGTAGTGGCCGAGTTGCAGGAACTGATCGCGGCGGGCCTGGGCAGCCTGACGCAGATCGTCTGGGGAAGGGGTAGCGTGAAAATCGTGGTGCATGAGAGTCTCCAGGCGCCGTCCAGGCACCTGCGGACCTCACCCTGTAGGGCTCAAGCCGGCGGCAGCCCTGGCGACGGCGCGCTCAGTGCCAGATGACAGATTCCGAGGGAACTGAAACTGGGAAGGTCCATTGAAGTGTTTCTCGTCGAGCCGCACATGCGGCGCGGCAATCATAGGGAGGGGCATGGCCGAAGTCAGCACTGGACTCGCCAATCCTTGAATTTTCGGAAGCGTCTTACACGCCGTTCGATCAATGTCCGGCTCAGGACGCCGCAAACCGACAGCGGCCGGACATCCAACTCGCCATTCCTTCCCTGCCCCGGCGGTGTAGAATCGGCCCTATTCATCGCCAGTCATCCCCCGGCGGGTTTATGAGCTCTGGTCGAGCACGCGGTGATCCCGTGCTGTCGTCGACCTCATCCGTGCCAACGGCAACCGGCTTTCGGCGCAATGGACAAGAGAAGCTCACTTCCCCTTTTCGTGATCTGATCAAGCCGCCAGGAGTGCTTCATGCCTGATTATCGTTCCAAGACTTCCACCCACGGCCGCAACATGGCCGGCGCCCGTGCCTTGTGGCGCGCCACCGGCATGAAAGACGACGACTTCAAGAAGCCGATCATCGCCATCGCCAACTCGTTCACCCAGTTCGTCCCGGGGCACGTGCACCTGAAGGACCTGGGCCAGCTGGTGGCCCGCGAAATCGAACGCGCCGGTGGCGTAGCCAAGGAATTCAACACCATTGCGGTCGACGACGGCATCGCCATGGGCCACGACGGCATGCTCTATTCGCTGCCAAGCCGCGAAATCATTGCCGATGCGGTGGAATACATGGTCAACGCGCACTGCGCCGACGCCATCGTCTGCATCTCCAACTGCGACAAGATCACCCCCGGCATGCTCATGGCTGCACTGCGCCTGAACATCCCGGTGATCTTCGTGTCCGGTGGGCCGATGGAAGCGGGCAAAACCAAGCTGGCCAGCCACGGTCTGGACCTGGTCGATGCCATGGTCATCGCCGCTGACTCGTCGGCCTCCGACGAAAAAGTCGCCGAATACGAGCGCAGCGCCTGCCCGACCTGTGGTTCCTGCTCGGGCATGTTCACCGCCAACTCGATGAACTGCCTGACCGAAGCCCTGGGCCTGGCCCTGCCGGGCAACGGTTCGACCCTGGCCACCCACGCCGACCGCGAGCAGCTGTTCCTCCAGGCTGGCCGCACCATCGTCGAGCTGTGCAAGCGTTACTACGGCGAGAACGACGAATCGGTGCTGCCGCGCACTATCGCCAACTTCAAGGCGTTCGAGAACGCCATGATGCTCGACATCGCCATGGGCGGTTCGACCAACACCATCCTGCATCTGCTGGCCGCGGCGCAGGAAGGCGAAGTCGAATTCGACCTGCGCGACATCGATCGCCTCTCGCGCACTGTGCCGCAGCTGTGCAAGGTGGCGCCGAACATCCAGAAGTACCACATGGAAGACGTGCACCGCGCCGGCGGCATCTTCAGCATCCTCGGCTCGCTGGCCCGTGGCGGCCTGCTGCACACCGACCTGCCCACCGTGCACAGCCCCAGCATGGAACAAGCCATCGCCAAGTGGGACATCACCCAGACCGATGACGAAGCCGTGCACACCTTCTTCAAGGCAGGCCCTGGCGGTATCCCGACGCAGACCGCGTTCAGCCAGTCGACCCGCTGGGAGACCCTCGACGACGACCGTGAGAACGGCTGCATCCGCAGTTTCGAGCACGCGTACTCGCAGGAAGGGGGCCTGGCCGTGCTGTACGGCAATATCGCAATGGACGGCTGCGTGGTGAAAACCGCCGGTGTGGACGAGTCGATCCACGTGTTCGAAGGCAACGCGAAGATCTTCGAAAGCCAGGACAGCGCTGTGCGCGGCATCCTCGCCGATGAAGTGCAGGCGGGCGACATCGTGATCATCCGCTACGAAGGCCCGAAAGGCGGCCCGGGCATGCAGGAAATGCTCTACCCCACCTCGTACCTGAAGTCCAAAGGCCTGGGCAAGGCCTGCGCCCTGCTCACCGACGGTCGCTTCTCGGGCGGCACCTCGGGGCTGTCCATCGGCCACGCTTCGCCAGAAGCCGCTGCCGGCGGCGCGATTGGTCTGGTACGCGACGGCGACAAGGTGCTGATCGACATCCCCAACCGTTCGATCAACCTGCTGGTCAGCGACGAAGAGCTGTCGCACCGGCGTATCGAACAAGACAAGCAAGGCTGGAAACCGGTCGAAGTGCGCCCGCGTAAAGTCACCACCGCCCTCAAGGCTTACGCCCTGCTGGCGACCAGCGCCGACAAGGGCGCGGTGCGCAACAAGGCCATGCTCGAAGGGCTGTAAGGCTCGGCGGACATGAACGAAAACCGACGCTTGCTGCGTCATGCCGCTCAACCAAATGATCGGGGCCGCTTTGCGGCCCATCGCGGCTGACCGGCAGGCTGAGTTGCAGCCGGTGGGGTTACTGGATCTCCTCCGGCGTCACGATCACCCAGTTCTTGTCTGCCGTCACCGACAGCCCTTCCTTGGCTTGAGCTGCGGCGTTCTTGGCGATCATGCCGTTGAGCTGATCCAGGTACTTGGCCTTGCGGTTTATCCACAGGTGGATACCGCCTTTGCTGACATCCACCCCGTGAAACTGCATGTAGCCATCACTGGTCGGCGTGTCGCCACCCACCAACACGGGCCGCTTCCACTCATCGATGTAGGTGAGAATGGCCGCCTGCTTGCCCGCCATCCAGGTGGCCGGAGTCCACAGGTACGGGGTCAGTTCCAGGTTTTCGTTGGCCTTGGGCTCGTAGTGACCGGCGCTGATCTGCTTGCGCGCGGTGGTCAGGCTGCCAGTGGCGCGATCCTTGAGCAGCAGGCTGACGCCGATGACATTCTGGGGTTTGACGTTGTAGCCGTATTGCGGGTCTGACGCGACCATGCGCACCAGCTCCTCGCTTGCAGCCGAGACCACGTAGACCTCGATGCCGTTCTCCATCAGCTTGTTGTACAGCTCAGCCTGGCCGGCGAAGACTTTCGGCGGCTGCACGTCCATGGACTTGACCTGATCCCCCTCGAAATAGGTGGCCGGAATCGGTTTGCCAGACGCCATCAGCTCATCGACCTGGACTTTCAGCTCTTTGAGCGTGAAGCCCGAGAACACCTGCGCCACCCACGGGTAGCAGACCATGTCGTCGATTTCGCATAAGCGGTAGTAATAGCTGAACAGGCTTTCCTGGTGTTCGGCGGTGTCTTTGAAGGGGATCGGCTTGAGCGAGGGGTCGAGTGTGTCGCGGGTCAGCAGGCCCTTGTTTTCCATGAACGGCAGCAGGGCTTCTTCGAGGTCGTAGCGGTAGCTGGTGTTGTCCATGTCGAACACCGCGTAATTACCCTGATGGGCATTGGCGGCGATCATCGTGTCGAGCTGCTTGGCAGCCTCGACAGGCCAGTGCTTGAGTTCGGTGGCCGCCCAGCCACTGGCGCTGAACAGCAGGGCAAAACCGCCCATCAGACATTTCGAAGCGGACATTGTGGGCTCTCCAAAGATGTGGGCACTAAAGACTAGCCCGATTGTGTGACGAGCGTGAGCTCACCTTGCCATCGGGCGGAAGGGTTGAACGGTTCCGTCGGTGCCCGCGTCACAGCCTTCATTATTCCGAAAACGCCTAACGAAATAACATTTAGGTATAAATTCCTTTGTTTTCAGCCTGTTAGCATTTCCGATTGCCTGCGCTCACTGCAGCGCTGCCCACGTCTTGCTCGAACTGGAGCCTCAATGAATCTTCCGCTGTCTCTCAACCTCCTGGCGTTCCTCGCCCTGCTGCTGGGCCTGGCGCAAACCCGGCGCACAGACTGGAGCCTGGCGAAGAAGGTGCTGCTGGGCCTGGTGCTCGGCGTGCTGTTCGGGTTGGTGCTGCACACGTTGTATGGCGCTGGCCATCCGGTGCTGAAGCAGACCATCACCTGGCTCGACCTGGTCGGTAATGGCTATGTTGGTCTGTTGCAGATGATCGTCATGCCGTTGATCTTCGCCTCGATTCTCAGCGCCGTCGGTCGCCTGCACAATGCCTCGTCCCTCGGGCGCATCAGCGTGCTGAGCATCGGCACGCTGCTGATCACCACGGCCATCGCCGCGCTGATCGGCATCCTGCTGACCAACCTGTTCGGCCTCAGCGCCGAAGGCTTGATCGCGGGCGTGCAGGAAAGCGCGCGGCTGCAGGCCATCCATGCCGACTACGTCGGCAAGGTCGCGGACCTCAACGTGCCGCAACTGCTGCTTTCGTTCATCCCCAGCAACCCGGTGGGCGACCTGGCCCGGGCCAAGCCGACCTCGATCATCAGCGTGGTGATCTTCGCGGTGTTCCTCGGCATGGCTGCGCTGCAACTGATGAAGGATGATGCCGAGAAAGGCACCCGCGTGCTGTCGGCCATCGAGACCTTGCAGGCCTGGGTCATGCGCTTGGTGCGCCTGGTCATGAAGCTGACGCCGTATGGCGTACTGGCGTTGATGGCCAAGGTCGTTGCCAGCTCCAACCTGGAAGACATACTCAAGCTGGGTAGCTTTGTGGTGGTCTCGTACCTGGGCCTGGGTCTGATGTTCGTGGTGCACGGCCTGATCCTGGCCGCCACGGGCGTGAGCCCGCTGCGCTTTTTGCGCAAGGTCTGGCCGGTGCTGACCTTCGCCTTCACCAGCCGCTCCAGCGCGGCCAGCATTCCGCTCAACATCGAAGCGCAAACCTTGCGCCTGGGTGTGCCGCAGTCGATCGCCAGCTTCAGTGCATCGTTCGGCACCACCATCGGCCAGAACGGTTGCGCGGGTTTGTACCCGGCCATGCTGGCGGTGATGGTCGCGCCGACGGTGGGCATCGACCCGTTCGATCCGCTGTGGATCGCCACCTTGGTGGCCATCGTCACCTTGAGTTCGGTCGGCGTGGCCGGGGTGGGTGGCGGTGCCACTTTCGCCGCACTGATTGTGCTGCCCGCCATGGGCCTGCCGGTCGAACTGGTGGCGCTGCTGATTTCCGTCGAGCCGCTGATCGACATGGGCCGCACCGCGCTGAACGTGAATGGTTCGATGACAGCGGGTATGGTCACCAGCCAACTGCTCAAGCAGACCGATGCGCAGGTGCTGGCCAGCGAAGAGCGGGCTGAGCTCACGCACATCTGAGCCACCGAGGCGCGCCGGAGGGCGTGTGCGCTCCGACCTGACGCCCGCCTGGGCGCGCGTCCGATGCAACCCAGAGGGCGCGCCTCACGGCGCGCCCAAGCCCTCCTGCAGCAACTCGGCAAAGGCCTTGGCCATCGCCGACCCGCCCTGCTGGCGCTGCACCAGCCACACCGCAGTCACCGCATCCTCGTCCAGCAGGGTGCGGTACACCACGCCCTCGATGCGCATGCGCTGGAACGAGGCCGGCAGCACCGACACCCCAAGCCCCGCCGAGACCAGGCCAATGATGGTCATTGCCTCCCCGGCTTCCTGGGCGAAATGCGGGCTGAATCCGGCCGTGCGCGCCAGGCTCAGCAATTGCGCATGCAGGCCGCTGCCATAACTGCGTGGGAAGAACACGAACGGCTCGTCGGCCAGTTGGGCCATGTACAAGCCCGTTTCGCTGCCCTCGGCCAACCGATGCGAAGCGTTGATCACCGCCACCAGCGGCTCGCGCAGCAGTTCGGTGGCGACCAGCCCGTCCGGCAAGGGCATCGGCCGCATCAGCCCGACCTCGATGGACTCATCGAACACCCCCGCCGCCACATCGCGGCTGCTCAGTTCCTTGAGGTTCAGGTGCACGGCCGGAAAGCGCTGGCGAAACGCATGCAGCGCCTTGGGAATCTTCGAGGTGAAAGGCGCTGATGAGGTAAAGCCGATCTTCATTTCGCCCAGCTCGCCCAGCTGTGCGCGGCGCGCCACGTCGGCGGCCTTTTCGACCTGGGCCAGCACTTGCCGCGCCTCGTCGAGAAACAAGCGCCCCGCCTCACTCAGCTCGACCCGTCGGTTGGTGCGCTCGAACAGGCGTGCGCCCAGTTGCTGTTCCAGCGCCTGGATCTGCTGGCTCAGCGGTGGCTGGGAAATGCCAAGTTGCTGGGCGGCGCGGCCAAAATGCAGCTCTTCGGCCACGGCGATGAAATAACGCAGGTGACGCAGCTCCATGGGCGGCCTCTTATTGAGTCGTGAAAGCTCTTAAATAGGTCGAACAATATATTGGAAGTAATCATTAGCCAGCTATATGATTTTTCGTACCGCACCACCGGCCCATGCCGTCCGAGGTTCAGTTTCGTGAAATCCGCCGTCGCTCCGCTTGCCACCCGCCCCTCCACCGCCCACGCCGCGCCCGGGCCATCGCTCTGGATCGAGAAAGGCACGCCAGCTTTCATGAAAACCGTGCTGGCGCTGTTCAGTGGCGGCTTTGCCACCTTCGCCCTGTTGTACTGCGTACAACCGATGATGCCGCTGCTGTCTCATGACTTCGTCATCAATGCGGCGCAGAGCAGCCTGGTGTTGTCGGTCTCCACGGCAACGCTGGCCGTCGGGCTGCTGATCACGGGCCCCATTTCCGACCGCATCGGGCGCAAACCGGTGATGGTCGCTGCCCTGCTCTGCGCCGCGCTGGCCACCTTGGCCAGCGCCGTCATGCCGACCTGGGAAACCCTGCTGGCGACCCGGGCGCTGGTGGGCCTGTCGCTCAGCGGCCTGGCGGCAGTGGCCATGACCTACCTGAGCGAAGAAATCGCGCCACAGCACATCGGCCTGGCCATGGGCCTGTACATCGGCGGTAACGCCATTGGCGGCATGAGCGGGCGCCTGATCAGCGGTGTCCTGATCGACTTCGTCAGCTGGCACACGGCATTGCTGGTGATGGGCGCGCTAGCCCTGGCAGCCGCTGTGGTGTTCTGGAAGGTACTGCCCGAATCGCGCAACTTCCGGCCTCAGTCCCTGCGCCCGCGCCGCTTGCTCGATGGCTTCGTGCTGCACTTCAAGGATGCAGGCCTGCCGTGGTTGTTCCTTGAAGCGTTTTTGCTGATGGGCGCGTTCGTCACCCTGTTCAACTACATCGGCTACCGCCTGCTGGCAGGGCCGTATCACCTGAACCAGGCGCTGGTCGGCGTGTTGTCGGTGGTCTACCTCTCAGGCATCTACAGCTCTGCGCAGGTCGGCGCCCTGGCTGACAAGCTGGGTCGGCGCAAGGTGTTCTGGGCCAGCATCGTGGTCATGGCGGCGGGTATGGCGCTGACCATGGCTGCGCCGCTGAGCCTGATCATCATCGGCATGCTGGTGTTCACCTTCGGCTTTTTTGGCGCGCACTCGGTGGCCAGCAGTTGGATCGGCCGGCGGGCGCTGACCGCCAAAGGCCAGGCATCGTCGCTGTACCTGTTCAGCTACTACGCAGGG
Organism: Pseudomonas gebzensis; assembly: GCF_034427815.1. Classification (NCBI taxonomy): domain Bacteria; kingdom Pseudomonadati; phylum Pseudomonadota; class Gammaproteobacteria; order Pseudomonadales; family Pseudomonadaceae; genus Pseudomonas; species Pseudomonas gebzensis. Next base: position 47,883 of record NZ_JAXQNS010000007.1, on the reverse strand, counting down.
TCGAGTGTCGCCGGGACAGCGGGCGGTGTGTTCTGGCACCTGGGCGGCTGGAATGGCATCGGCCTGTTCATCGGCAGCCTGCTGGCCCTCGCGCTGGGCATCGCCGTGCACCTGAGCCGCCTCCCGCCCAAGGGCTGAACGTTACAGCCACATGCGCCGCAAGATCCGCTGGCCGCTGAGCTGGTGCACGCACACGGCCGCAACGTGCACCAGCACGACGACCGCCAGCCCAACACAGCTGGCGATGTGCAGCGTGAACCAGCGCCCTTGCCAAGTGACGTCAGCCAGGGGCGCTGGGATCTGCCACCATCCGAAGACGTCGATGGCACGCTCCATCATCAGCACGCCTGAAAGCAGTACCAGCGCTGTCAGCCAGTAGAGCGCTTGATGAGCGATGCAGGCTGCCAGATGGCCCAGCGCTCGTCGGTCGATGCTGGCTGGCGCTGGCTTGAGCACCCGCACCAGACAACGCAGCACGAACACCGGGATGTAGACGGTAGACAGCGAGACGTTCACCCAGCCCACCCAAGCGCGCGTCGGCGCCTCGACCTCGGCATAGGCGACGTAGAAGCCGCTGATCAACACCCAGATGATGACCAGTGCTGACGCCCAGTGCAGCAGCACCTGTTCCCAGCCATAACGGTCGACTTTGCAATGTTCGCTCACGGTAGCGCCTCATAGACGACGCGCGTTGTCCGGGCTACAGCGTGTGAGGCTGCCAGTCCGGCAAACGGCGCAGTGGATCAAAGGCGCGCAAGCTTATGAGTAGCGATCGGAATGTGCCGTAGGAAAAGGCGGCTCTGTGAAACGGATTGGTCTTCAACTGACAGGAGCCACTTGCCAGCCCGTTGCAGGCTGGCAAAACGCACGGGGGACTGGGCTTCAGCCGTGGTACTGCGCCGACAGTTCGTGTACCGCTTCGATGAACACGCCGGCGTGCGCCGGATCGACCTCGGGAGTGATGCCGTGGCCAAGGTTGAACACGTGCCCGTTACCGTGGCCGTAGCTGGCCAGAATACGCGCCACTTCCTTGCGAATCGCCGCCGGGTTGGCGTACAGCACGGTCGGGTCCATGTTGCCTTGCAGGGCGACTTTGCTGCCGACCCGCTGACGCGCTTCGCCAAGGTCGCAGGTCCAGTCCAGGCCCAAGGCATCAGCGCCCGCATCAGCGATGCTTTCCAGCCACAGCCCGCCGTTCTTGGTGAACAGGATCACCGGCACCTTGCGCCCGTCGTGCTCACGGATCAGGCCGCTGACGATCTTGCGCATGTAGGCCAGGGAGAACTCCTGATACGCCGCAGACGACAGGTTGCCGCCCCAGGTGTCGAAGATCTGCACCGCCTGCGCACCAGCCAGGATCTGCCCGTTCAGGTAAGACGTGACCGACTGCGCCAGCTTGTCGAGCAGCAGGTGCAGCGCTTCAGGGGTGTCGTAGGCCATGGCCTTGATCTTGCGAAAATCCTTCGAGGAGCCGCCTTCGACCATGTAGGTCGCCAACGTCCAGGGGCTGCCGGAAAAACCGATCAGCGGCACGCGTCCGTTCAGTTCGCGGCGGATGGTGCTCACCGCGTCCATCACATAACCCAGGTCTTTCTGCGGGTCGGGCACCGGCAGCGCCTCGATGTCGGCCAAGGTACGCACGACTTTCTTGAAGCGTGGACCTTCGCCGGTCTCGAAGTACAGGCCAAGGCCCATGGCATCGGGGATGGTGAGGATGTCGGAGAACAGGATCGCGGCGTCGAGCGGATAGCGCTCCAGCGGCTGCAGGGTCACCTCGCAGGCAAACTGCGGGTTCATGCACAGGCTCATGAAATCACCCGCCTTGGCACGGCTGGCGCGGTATTCCGGCAGGTAGCGACCGGCCTGGCGCATCATCCAGACAGGGGTGACATCCACGGGTTGCTTGAGCAGTGCGCGCAGGAAACGATCGTTCTTCAAGGCAGTCATGTCGGCATCCGGCAAAAAAGTGCGGGCATTTTCTCAGACACGGACGCAAAAGGCACGGCTCAGACGGGGCGATTCGTCTGCTGGGTGCTTTGGGTCAAGGCGGGGAGGAGATTACGAGCGGACGCTGGGGGGGTTATCCAGGGTCCAGGGGCAGTTGAGCGCATCGACCGGTAAGGATGCGGCGCGGTTGGCGCAAAGGCTGCAGCTCACGTTTTATCACTGATTGCGCAGCGTCTGAGGAGGGCCGTCTGCGCCGGCCCGATCCAGGCGCCGCGAAACAGTAGGGGCATGGAGGCTGCAGTCTTGGGTCGGCTGCGCAGCCCACCTCGTCCAGCCGCCACCATGCGCCTCGTCAGACCTCCAGGTAATCCAGAATCCCTTCCGCTGCCGTACGCCCCTCGAAGATCGCTGTCACCACCAGGTCCGACCCACGCACCATGTCGCCACCGGCGAAGATCTTCGGGTTGCTGGTCTGGTGCTTGAAGCGACCGGCTTCAGGGGCCACTACGCGGCCCTGGCTGTCGGTACGAATGTCGAACTGCTCGAACCATGGCGCAGGGCTCGGGCGGAAGCCGAAGGCGATGACCACGGCATCGGCCGGCAGGATCTGTTCAGAGCCAGGAATCGGTTCCGGGCTGCGGCGGCCACGCGCGTCGGGCTCACCCAGACGGGTCTCGACCACCTTGACGCCCTCGACCTTGTCTTCCCCCACGATCGCGATCGGCTGGCGGTTATAGAGGAACTTGACCCCTTCTTCCTTGGCGTTCTTCACCTCCTTGCGCGAGCCAGGCATGTTCGCCTCGTCGCGACGGTAGGCGCAGGTCACGCTGCCAGCACCCTGACGAATCGAGGTGCGGTTGCAGTCCATCGCGGTATCACCGCCGCCGAGCACCACAACAGTCTTGCCCTGCATGTCGATGAAATCTTCGGCGCACTTCTCGAAACCGAGGTTGCGGTTGACGTTGGCGACGAGAAAATCCAGCGCGTCGTGCACACCCGGCAGGTCTTCACCGGGGAAGCCGCCCTTCATGTAGGTGTAGGTGCCCATGCCCATGAACACGGCGTCGTACTCGGCCAGCAGCTGCTCCACGGTGACGTCGCGGCCTACCTCGGTGTTGAGGCGGAACTCGATGCCCATGCCGGTGAAGACTTCGCGGCGATGGCTCAGAACGGTCTTTTCCAGCTTGAACTCAGGAATGCCGAAGGTCAGCAGGCCGCCAATCTCCGGGTTCTTGTCGAACACCACCGGGGTTACCCCGGCACGCACCAGCACGTCGGCGCAGCCCAGGCCCGCAGGGCCCGCACCGATGATCGCGACACGCTTGCCGGTCGGTTTGACGCCGGACATGTCCGGACGCCAGCCCATGGCGAAGGCGGTGTCGGTAATGTACTTCTCGACCGAACCGATGGTCACCGCGCCGAAGCCGTCGTTCAGCGTACAGGCGCCTTCGCACAGGCGATCTTGCGGGCACACCCGGCCGCACACCTCTGGCAGGGTGTTGGTCTGGTGAGACAGCTCGGCAGCGGCGAGGATGTTGCCTTCGGATACCAGCTTCAACCAGTTGGGGATGAAGTTGTGCACCGGGCACTTCCATTCGCAGTACGGGTTGCCGCACCCCAGGCAGCGGTGGGCCTGCTCGACCGATTGCTGCGGTTTGAAGGGCTCGTAGATTTCCACGAACTCTTTCTTGCGCTGGCGCAGCAGCTTTTTCTTCGGGTCTTTGCGCCCTACTTCGATGAACTGGAAGTCGTTACTCAGACGTTCAGCCATGTTTCAAAACCTCTTCACAGCAGGTGCACGCTTGGGCTGCACACTGCAAGACGATCACGTAAGCCAGGCAGGCCCCGTGCTGCTTCTGATCGCAGCGGGGGGCTTGCCACTTGCAGCTGCTTTTACTGCGGGTTGGCGCGGGTGCTGGACAGCAGTTGCTTGAGGGTGGCCGCCTTGGGCTTGACCAACCAGAAGCGCCGCACGTAATCGTCCAGGTTCTCCGAGAGCTCGCGCCCCCATTCGCTGCCGGTTTCTTCCACGTATTCGGCAAGGACCCGCGCCAGGTGGGTGCGGTAGGCCTCCATCGCTTCGCCACTGATGCGCTGGATTTCCACCAGTTCATGGTTCAGCTTGTCGACGAAAGAGTTGTCCATGTCGAGCACGTAGGCGAAACCGCCCGTCATGCCAGATCCGAAGTTGTAACCGGTCTTGCCCAGCACGCAGACAAAACCGCCTGTCATGTATTCACAGCAGTGATCGCCAGTGCCCTCGACCACGGTGTGGGCCCCGGAGTTGCGCACCGCGAAGCGCTCGCCCGCAGTACCGGCAGCGAACAGCTTGCCGCCGGTGGCGCCATACAGGCAGGTGTTGCCGACGATGGCGCTGTGTTGCGTTGCAAACGGGCTGCCGGCCGGCGGCACGATGGTCAGCTTGCCACCGGTCATGCCTTTGCCCACGTAGTCGTTGGCATCACCTTCCAGGCGCATGTTCAGGCCGCCGGCGTTCCACACGCCGAAGCTCTGCCCGGCGGTGCCTTTGAAGCGGAAGGTCACCGGCTTGGCAGCCATGCCCTGGTTGCCGTACAAGCGGGCGATTTCGCCCGAGATACGCGCACCGATGGAGCGGTCGCAGTTGCAGATGTCCAGCGCGAACTCGCCACCGGCTTGGTCGCGAATGGCCGGCAAGGCCATTTCGACCATGCGCTCGGCCAGCTCGCCCTTGTCGAACGGCGGGTTCTTCTCGACTTCGCAGAACTGCGGCTTGTCGGCCGGAATGTGCGAGCTGCCGAGCAGTGGTGTGAGGTCCAGGTACTGCTGGCGCTCGGTGTCGCCAGGCAGGATCTCGAGCAGGTCGGTGCGACCGATCAGCTCGCCCAGGCTGCGCACGCCCAGCTTGGCCAGCCACTCGCGGGTTTCTTCGGCCACGAAGGTGAAGAAGTTGACCACCATGTCGACGGTGCCGATGTAGTGGTCCTTGCGCAGCTTCTCGTTCTGCGTCGCCACGCCCGTGGCACAGTTGTTCAGGTGGCAGATACGCAGGTATTTGCAACCCAGGGCGATCATCGGCGCAGTGCCGAAGCCGAAGCTCTCGGCGCCGAGAATGGCCGCCTTGATCACATCCAGGCCGGTCTTCAGGCCGCCGTCGGTCTGTACCCGTACCTTGCCGCGCAGGTCGTTGCCGCGCAGGGTCTGGTGGGTTTCAGCCAGGCCCAGTTCCCATGGCGCACCCGCGTACTTGATCGAGGTCAGGGGCGAGGCGCCGGTGCCGCCATCGTAGCCGGAGATGGTGATCAGGTCGGCGTAGGCCTTGGCCACGCCAGCGGCGATGGTGCCGACACCGGCTTCAGCGACCAGCTTGACCGAGACCAATGCCAGCGGGTTGACCTGCTTGAGGTCGTAGATCAGCTGCGACAGGTCTTCGATCGAATAAATATCGTGGTGCGGCGGTGGCGAGATCAGCGTCACGCCCGGTACGGCATAGCGTAGCTTGGCGATCAGGCCATTGACCTTGCCGCCTGGCAGTTGCCCGCCCTCGCCCGGCTTGGCGCCCTGAGCGACCTTGATCTGCAGCACTTCGGCGTTGACCAGGTACTCCGGGGTCACACCGAAACGGCCGGTGGCCACTTGTTTGATTTTCGAGCTGCGCACGGTGCCATAACGCGCCGGGTCTTCGCCGCCCTCACCGGAATTCGAGCGTGCGCCCAGGCGGTTCATCGCCTCGGCCAGCGCTTCGTGGGCCTCCGGCGACAAGGCGCCAAGGGAAATACCGGCCGAATCGAAGCGCTTGAGGATGGCTTCCAGCGGCTCGATCTCGGTCAGTTGCAAGGCTTGGTCGGCGACCTTGACCTTGAGCAGGTCGCGAATCATCGACACCGGGCGCTTGTCGACCAGCGCGGTGTATTCCTTGAAGCGGGCGTAGTCGCCCTGCTGCACGGCGGCCTGCAGGGTGTTGACCACATCCGGGTTGTAGGCGTGGTATTCGCCGCCATGCACGAACTTCAGCAGGCCGCCTTGCTGGATCGGTTTGCGCGCGCTCCAGGCTTCGGCGGCCAGCAGTTTCTGGTCGTTTTCCAGGTCGACGAAACGGGCGCCCTGGATACGGCTAGGGACACCTTTGAAGCTCAGGTCGACCACATCGCTCGACAGGCCAATGGCCTCGAACAGCTGGGCGCCCCGGTAAGAGCCGACGGTGGAAATGCCCATCTTGGAGAGGATTTTCAGCAGGCCCTTGGAGATGCCCTTGCGGTAGTACTTGAACACCTCGTCCAGGTCGCCCAGCACTTCGCCGGTGCGGATCAGGTCGGCGAGCACCTCATAGGCCAGGTACGGGTACACCGCCGAGGCGCCGAAGCCGAGCAGCACGGCGAAGTGGTGCGGGTCACGGGCGGTGGCGGTTTCCACGAGGATGTTGCTGTCGCAGCGCAGGCCTTTTTCGGTCAGGCGGTGGTGCACCGCACCGACCGCCAGGGACGCGTGCACCGGCAGGCGCCCCTGGGCGATCAGACGGTCGCTCAGCACCAGCTGGGTCTTGCCACTGCGCACGGCTTCTTCAGCCTGGTCGGCAATGTTGCGCACGGCCGCTTCCAGGCCGACGCTGACGTCGTAGTTGAGGTCGATGTGCTGGCGCTCGAAACCGTCGCGCTCCAGGGTCATCAGCGTGCGCCACTTGGCGGGCGACACCACCGGCGAGCTGAGGATGACCCGCGAGGCGTGCTCGGGGGATTCCTGGAAGATGTTGCGCTCGGCGCCCAGGCAGATTTCCAGCGACATCACGATCGCTTCGCGCAGCGGGTCGATCGGCGGGTTGGTGACCTGGGCGAACTGCTGGCGGAAGAAGTCGTACGGCGAGCGCACGCGCTGCGACAGCACGGCCATCGGCGTGTCATCGCCCATCGAGCCGACCGCTTCCTGGCCCTGCTCGCCCAGCGGGCGCAGCACCTGGTCGCGCTCCTCGAAGGTGACCTGGAACATCTTCATGTACTGCTTGAGCTGGTCAGCGTCGTAGCTGGCCACGCCCTGGTCGTCGGTCAGGGTCGCCTGGATGCGCGTGGCGTGCTGACGCAACCAGCGCTTGTACGGGTGGCGCGACTTGAGGCGGTTGTCGATGGCGTCGGTGTCGAGGATCTGGCCGGTTTCGGTGTCCACGGCAAAAATCTGCCCCGGGCCGACGCGGCCCTTGGCGATGACGTCTTCGGGCTGATAACCCCAGACGCCGATTTCCGAGGCCAGGGTGATGTAGCCGTTCTTGGTGGTCACCCAACGTGCCGGGCGCAGGCCATTGCGGTCGAGCAGACACACCGCGTGGCGGCCTTCGGTCATGACGATACCGGCCGGGCCATCCCACGGTTCCATGTGCATGGAGTTGTATTCGTAGAAGGCGCGCAGGTCGGCGTCCATGGTCTCGACGTTCTGCCAGGCTGGCGGTACCAGCATGCGCACACCGCGGAACAGGTCGATGCCGCCGGTGACCATCAGTTCGAGCATGTTGTCCATGCTCGAGGAGTCCGAACCTACGCGGTTGACCAGCGGGCCAAGCTCTTCGAGGTCCGGGATCAGGTCGTTGGCGAACTTGGTGCGACGGGCCATGGCCCAGTTGCGGTTGCCGGTGATGGTGTTGATCTCGCCGTTATGGGCGAGGAAGCGGAAGGGCTGGGCGAGCGGCCACTTCGGCAGGGTGTTGGTGGAAAAGCGCTGGTGGAACACGCAGATCGCGGTCTGCAGGCGCTCGTCGCTGAGGTCCGGATAGAAAGCCGCGAGGTCGCGCGGCATCATCAGGCCTTTATAGATGATGGTCTTGTGGGAAAAGCTGCAGATGTAGTGATCGCTGTCGTGGGCGTTGGCCACCGACGAGCGACGACGGGCACTGAACAGCTTGATGGCGAATTCCTGGTCGCTCAGGCCTTCGCCGCCGATGAACACCTGCTCGATCTGCGGCAGGCGCTCCAGGGCCAGGCGGCCCAGCACGCGGGTGTCGATCGGCACTTTGCGCCAGCCAACCAGGCTGAGGCCGGCGGCGAGGATCTCGCGGTCCATGTTGGCGCGGGCGGCTTCGGCTTTTATCGGGTCTTGATTGAGGAACACCATGCCCACGGCGTATTGCTTGGGCAGCTCGACGGCGAAATGGTGTTGGGCCGTGGCGCGCAGGAACTGATCGGGCTTCTGCATCAGCAGGCCACAACCGTCGCCGGTCTTGCCGTCAGCGTTGATGCCACCGCGGTGGGTCATGCAGGTCAGCGCCTGCATGGCGGTTTGCAGAAGGTGGTGACTGGGTTCGCCCGTCATATGGGCGATCAGGCCAAAACCACAGTTGTCCTTGAATTCTTCGGGGCGGTACAGACCTGTTTTCATAGACACATTCTCACCAGGTTCGCCTCTCGACGAAGGCTAAACTCTTTTTAGATCAATCACTTGACTACCACCCTGGTCGATTGCCAGCTTTTTTCGTGGGGCCATTGAATTTCATTGTTGCACAGCGACAGTCACGCCCACAAATTTTCATGTCTCATGATTGAAAATTTATGTCGCATTTTTGAATGTTTTGCACGGGATGCCTGGATGAGGCACGGTACAACCTGAACCGGTTCAGCCGAGGCTGCGTGGGGGGCTTGTGGCCGGCAGTCTGGGACAGAAAAGCCTGCCGCATGGGGATGCAGCAGGCTGGGGAGTCAGGAATCGCTCAGCAACTGGGCGGCGGGGTGAAGCCGCCCGGCAGGATCAGCGGGCCGAGGCCAGCTCTTGTTGGACACTGGCGACGGAACGAGGCCAAGGTTTACCAGCCTGGACCTTGTCTGGCAAGTTCTTGATAGCGGCTACTGCCGCATCACGGCTGGCGAAATTACCATAGGTGACCACATAAAGCGGCTTGCCCTGCAGCGATTTCTTGAAGTAGCGGTATTCGCCACCCTGCGCCTTGACGAAGGCCTGAGCCGACGCCTCGGAGCTGGTGCCGAGGATCTGCACGACGAAGTTCCCGGCTTTCTGGCTGCTGTACCAGCTGCTGTTACCGTTGCCGCCAGAGACCGCAGCGGCCGGCTTTTCGGCAGGCTTGACGGCGGGTGTGGCCTTGGCGATCTGCACAGGGGCCTGCGGTGCTGGCTTGGTGGCCGGCGTGGCAGGCTTGGTCGCTTGAGCAGGCTGCGTGGCCACCGGCTTTTGCGCAGGCGCCGTGGCTGCAGGTTGCGCTGGCGTCGGTGCGGGCCCGGCGGTCATACCCTGCGGCGGCGCAGTGGTGGTGACGGTCGGCGGAACCGACGCCGACGGCTGCGGGCTGGACGGCTGCGGCGGCGTATTGCTCGCCGGGCCGCCTTCCTCGCCATCACCCATGCCGGCAGCCTCGGCCAATGGCTCGCGCATGACCGGCTGCTGGCCACCTAACGGCAGCGGTTTGGTGGTGCCGGAGAATTCGATGGACGGATTACCCGAAGCATCCTTCTCCTGGCTTTGGGCGACCGGTTCCTGGGTCGGTTTGTCGCCTTTCTTCGGCATCAGCACAGCGGCGGCAACGGCGACCACAACGACGGCAGACAGCGCCAGGACATGTTTCTTCGGCATAGTGAACCCCATGGTTGGTCGTTTCACCGCAGTGCGGCTGGCGATCATGGCTTCGATCAAGGTATCGCGGGCGACCTGGTTGATGACCCCAGGCCAACCGTCCGAGTTTTCGTGGATGTCGGCCAACTGCTCGCGGGTGAACACGTCGATACCCCGGCCCGCCCCTTCCAGGCGCTGCTCAAGGTATTCACGGGTCTCGTCCTCGGTATACGGTTCCAGTTCGATGACGTGGAAACGTTCTTCCTGCGCACTGAAGTCATCCAGACGCGCGATCAACGAAGGCTCAGCGAACAGAAACACATGCGGACGGCCTTGCGAGACACCGGCAGCCAACTCCAGCAACGCTTGGAGTGCCGAGTCGTCGAGTTGTTCCGCATCGTCCACCAGCAGATAGACCTCCTGCCCGGTCAGCGCCAGCTGCACCACCTGCGACAGGATCGCCTGCACTTCGGCCTTGGCCACGTTCAGCGACTGCGCCACCTGGCCCAGCACACTGGCCGCGTCCGTGGCGCCACGGGCCGACACCACCACGCTCTGTACCGACTGCTTGTTGGTGCTGGCGACCAGCGCCTGGCGCAGCAAGGTCTTGCCGCTGCCCAACGGGCCGGTGACGACCAGCAGCAGATGGCTGTAACGGGCCAGATGGTGCAACTGGCCCAGCACCGGCTTGCGCTGGGCGGGGAAGAATTTGAAACCCGGCACGCGCGGTGCGAACGGATCGTGGCTCAACTGGTAATGGTCGAGGAAGGCCTCGTCGGCATGCAAACTGGTCATTGCGCTGTCACAACCTCAAAGCTGGGACACGATGGCGCGGTAATCCGCCGCCAGCGTGGCCTGGAGAATCTCTGTCGGATAGTCGTCGGTCACTACGGCTTCGCCCATCTGGCGCAACAGTACCAAGCGCAAACGACCATCCAGCACCTTTTTGTCGACCGCCATGTGTTGCATGAAATCGGCAGGGGTCATTTCCGTGGGTGGCACCACCGGCAGCCCGGCGGCCTGCATCAGGCGGATACCGCGATCACGCTGCGGTTCGCTGATCCAGCCCAGGCGCATGGACATTTCCAGCGCCATTACCGTCCCGGCAGCGACGGCCTCACCGTGCAGCCACACGCCGTAGCCCATGTGGGTCTCGATGGCGTGGCCGAACGTGTGGCCAAGATTGAGGGTAGCGCGCACGCCCGATTCGCGCTCATCGGCGCCGACGACGGCAGCCTTGGCTGCGCAGGATCGTGCGATGGCGTCGGTGAGGGTGGCCGGATCGAGTTCACGCAAGGTCGCCATGTGCTGTTCGAGCCAGGTCAGGAAGGGCTCGTCGCAGATCAGCCCGTACTTGATGACTTCCGCCAGCCCGGCCGAGAGCTCGCGTGGCGGCAAGGTGTTCAGGCTGGTGGTGTCGATCAGCACGGCATTGGGCTGATAGAACGCACCGACCATGTTCTTGCCCAGCGGGTGGTTGATTCCGGTCTTGCCACCGACCGATGAGTCGACCTGGGACAACAGGGTGGTCGGCACCTGAATGAAGTCGACGCCACGCTGGTAGCACGCCGCAGCGAAGCCGGCCATATCACCGATCACCCCGCCGCCGAGGGCGACGACCGTGGTGCGCCGATCATGCCGGGCGGTGAGCAGGGCATCGAAGATCAGTTGCAGGGTTTCCCAGTTCTTGTGGGCTTCGCCATCGGGAAGCACGACGGGCAATACCGTGTAGGCGCCTAACGTGCGCGTCAGGCGTTCGAGATACAGCGGTGCGACGGTGTCGTTGGAGACGATTGCAACTTGCCGCCCAGCGATGTGTGGCGCGAGCAATTCAGGCTGGTCCAGCAGGCCTTCGCCAATGTAGATCGGGTAGCTTCGCTCGCCCAGGTCGACCTTCAGTGTCTGCATGTATCCCCACAAGTGGTAATGCACGGAATCACCCAGGCGACCCGTGCGCTAGCGTTTAACCTGTCTCGGCAGTGGTCGCCGAGAATAGACCCGGCTTACCGGGGCGGCAACTTTTCAAGGCGTTCGAGAATATCGAGCACGACCATTCTTGGAGGTCGTTCATCGGTCTCCACGACCAGGTCGGCAATTTCGCGGTAGAGCGGATCGCGCAGCTCCAGGAGCGAGCGCAAGGTGGCCTCGGGATTGCCGGTGCGAAGCAGCGGCCGGTTGCGATCGCGGGCGGTGCGCCCGACTTGCTGTTCGACCGAGGCATGCAGGTAGATGACCCGCCCGCCCTGACGCAGCGCGGCGCGATTGGCATCGCGCATGACGACACCGCCGCCAGTGGCCAGTACCACGCCTTCAAGGTCGCACAGCTCGCAGATCATCGCCTGTTCGCGATCACGGAAACCAGGCTCGCCTTCCTTGTCGAAGATCCACGGAATATTGGCACCTGTACGCAATTCGATTTCCTTGTCGGAATCTTTGAATAACAGGCGCAACTCTTTGGCCAACAAGCGTCCGATGGTGCTCTTTCCAGCGCCCATGGGCCCCACAAGTATCATATTTCGCACGGAATCAACGACTCACAGCAATCGCCTGGTCCCCCATGATACGCGGAGTCAGAAAGACCAGCAGCTCGGATTTTTTCTCTTGTAATGCATCGCGTCGAAACAGCCGCCCAACATACGGTAGATCGCCAAGAAATGGCACCTTGTCGACCACTTTGTTTTGCGACGTCGAATATACACCGCCAATCACCACGGTATCGCCGTCGGTGACACGCACCTTGGCGTTCACCTCGTTCTTGCGGATCGGCGGTACATCGTTCAGTGCATTGACGAAATCCGGCTCATCCTTGGTCACCCTCACCGTCATGATGACGCTGCCATCGGGGGTGATCTGCGGCGTGACCTCCAACGACAGCGACGCCTCGCGAAACGAGGTGGAGGTCGCGCCGCTCTTGCTGGTTTCCTGATAAGGCACTTCGGTACCTTTGAGGATGCGTGCCGTTTCCTTGTCGGCAGTGAACACCTTGGGCTGGGAGATGATTTCGGCGGTGCCGTTTCTTTCCATGGCGCTCAATTCAAGGTCAAGCAGGTGATCGCCGCGCAGCAGCCCCAGACCGAGCACGGCAGCTGGTCGCTGCATGCCGAGGTCGACGAACAGTTCCTTGCCGGCGCGCGCGTGTTCTTTATAAAGGCCGGCGCCCCAGCGCACCCCAAGGCCTTGCTCACGGTCCACGCTGACCTCGACGATGCGCGCTTCGATCATCACCTGGCGCACCGGCACATCGAGCTGGGCGATCAGGGCACGCAGCTCGCGCATGCGCTCGGCGGTCTGGTGGAGAATCAGCGTGTTGGTCCGCACATCCACATTCAGGCTCCCGGCGCCGACCTCGCTCGGTTCGCCGAGCGAGGTGGTCAGCAGCAAGTCAGCCAGGTCTGCAGCATTGGCATGGCGAACCGGCAGCAACTCGCGCTGCAACGGCTCTGACCGAGCCTCCAGCGCGCGACCGACATGGGCTTCCCTGGACTGTTCGAGCCACTCGCTGGTGGGTGCCACCAGCAAGACATTGCCTTCCTGGCGACGGCCCAGCCCCTTGCTGCGCAGCACCAGGTCAAGCGCCTGATCCCACGGTACATCTTCCAGCCGCAGGGTAATACGCCCCTGCACGCTGTCGCTGGCGACCAGGTTGATGCCGGCATGATCGGCCAGCACCTGTAAAACCGAGCGCACCTCCACGTCCTGAAAATTCAGCGACAGCGGCCCTTCTTCAGCCAGCGCCCCCGGCGAGCTGCCAATCGCCAACAGGGTTGCCAGTGCCCACCACGTCCTTGTTCTCAGCATCATCCTTGCCCTTTTGATCTGCCCCGTGTCGAAGCGACAGCGTCCTGCTGCGCTCCTGCCAGGTATCGCCGATATAGACCCGCTTGCGAACCACCAACTGCCGCTCGTGCAGCGTCACCACCCGGCCCTGATGCGGACCCAGGCGATCGCCCAGGCTGACGCGGTAGAGCCGGCCAGCCGAGGCGATTACGGCCTGTCGTTGCCCGCCCTGGAACAGGCTGCCGACCATGTCCATCTGCTCCAACGGCACCCGGCTGAGATCTGCGTGGGTGCGCTGGCTGGCCCAAGGCTGGAACAGGTTGTGCGCGACCGCGGCGCGATTGCGCGCAGGCTCGTGGGCCAACGACGGTGGAGTGTCGAGGTCTTCGCCGGGATGGTAAGTCTGGACCAGGAGCCGGGCTTCGACGCGCCCGGGGTGAGTGGTTGATTGGGCCAGCACCGCTTCACGGATACGCAGCACCCGCACCTGCGCCAGCCAGTCGTCCAGCCAAACGCGCAGGCCTGGATACGCACCGCGCACACGCAATTCCAGCGACGCCCCGCGAAAATCCTGCTGAGGCGGCTGCGGGGTGACGCCGATCTGCTCGAACGTCAGGCCGTGTTCATGGCCGGCCAGGGTCAACTGGTCGACCAGTTCGCTGATATCTTCGCCCCCCGCCAGCCGCCAACGCGCCTCTTGCCATTGCAGTTGCGCCGCTTGCAGCGCCTGCTGCTCGGCAGCCAGGTGTTGCAGGCGGGCATGGGCCTGGCTGTGGCGCTGCTGCAGGTCGCGCGCGACGACCTGCCCTTGGGCCAAGGAAAGCCGCAGCTCGTGCAGACGGTAAACATAGCCGCCGAGCACGATCACCAGCATGAGGCTGGTGACCAGCGCCAGGCGCATCCAGCCTGGCTGGCCCGCAACCGCTGCCCAGTCCAGCGTAGCCAGCACTTTCATGACCCATGTGCCGGAAGTTTCGCCACCAGCTCGAAACGGTCGCCCGCCGGGCTGCTGCGGATCTGCTTCACTTCGACGTCTTGCAACACGGCCAGGCGCTGGATCTCTCTGACCAGCCGCGCGACCAATGCAGGCGTTGCCGCCAGGCCCGCAAGGGTCACCTGGCCGTCCTTCAGGTGCAGGCGGGTCAGTTGCAGGCCGGCGGGCGCTGCCTGTTCGAGCCCGGCCAAGATGCCCGGAACGGCGCCCTGGCCGGCATGTAGACGAACCAGACCGGCGCGGCGCTGCTCAAACTGCTTGCGCTGCTCGATCACCGTGTCCAACTGCTCGACCTGTTGCTCAAGCGCAACGCCATTGGCGTGATGCGCGGCGTTCACGACCTGCTGCTGACGCACCCGCGCCTGCGCCAGTTGATCGATCACCAGGACCAGTGCCAGCGCTGCCACCGCCCCGCCGAACAGGGACCGCTGAAAACGCCGCACCGCAGCCGCGCGACGTTGCTCTCGCCAAGGCAGCAGATTCAACCGCAGCATCAACGCAGCCCTCCCAGCGCCAGGCTGTAGGGCAACGCCATACAGCCAGCCTGGGCCTTGCGCGCAGCATGATCCAGATGCAGACCGTCCAGCGCAGGGAGCATCTGACAGGGCAACCCCAACGCCACCTGCAGGTGTTGCGCGAAGGTTGCAGTGGCGAGCGCTCCGGTGATGAATAACGCCCGAACCTGCTGGTCTGGCGTTGCGACGCAGAGCAAACGCCCCAGCGCTGGCAGCCAGCCGGTGTCATGTGCATCACCAGACGCATTCACCAGGTGCTGCTGCAACGCCGTAGCGGCGTCGGGCCAGCTGTGCAGGACAGTGCTGCCCGCCTCCAACTCCAGCAGTGCTGCACAAGCGCCCGAGGTAGCCGGCATGACGCGCTGCAGGGCCAGGCTGTCGACTTCCAGCGCCACCAGCTCAAGCCCCACCGCGGCACAAAGCGCCTCGAGCGGGTCAAGCATGTGCTGTCGGCAGGCGGCCACCAGAACCTCTACCTGCCCGGGCGTGGCGGCCGGGCCCAACACCTGGAAGTCCAGCGCCAGATCATCGAGCGTGACGGGGAACAACTGCTCGGCCTGGGCCAGCACCTGCTGCTCGAGGGCATCGTCGTTCAGGCCTGCAGGCAGGCAACAGCGCTTGCACATGACCTGCGCCGCCGGCAGCGCGAGCACGGCCTGGCGCTGGCGGCTGCCGCACTGCTCAAGGGCGCGACACAGCGGGGCTGCGAGCGACTCCAACGACCCATCGACCCGGAGCGCAGCAGCGCGCTGCTCCAGCGGTTCTAGCGCCCAGGCGCTCACCCGCGGCTGCACGCGCCGACCGCTCAACTGCAGGATCCTGATGGAGTCTGGGGCGATTTGTACCGCCAAGGGTGAACTGGCATCCCTGCCTATGCGTCCAAGCATTGCTTTTTCCTTTAAGGGTGGTGTCTATACCTGCCTGCCGACGTCATGTGGCCCGTCGGGCGGCTGCCCGGGCGGTCACCCGGGCAAGCGAAAAATGCTTATAATGCCCGGCGATTTTCCCTGTCCGCCGGCGCGCGCAACCCACCCCTCAACCTGGACACCCCAAAGCCTTGATACGCCTGTTGAAGTTCTGCTGGTGGTCTTTCGTTGCAGTGATCTGTTCGCTCGTACTCGGTCTGAGCGGCGCGTTTCTGTATCTTAGTCCCAACCTTCCGTCGGTCGATTCGCTGAGAAGCATCCAGTTGCAGATACCCCTGAGGGTGTACAGCAGCGACGACAAGCTGATTGCCGAATTCGGCGAGATGCGGCGCTCGCCCATCCGCTTTTCGGAAATTCCCCCACAGTTCATACAGGCGCTTCTGTCAGCCGAGGACGACAACTTCCTCAACCACTACGGGGTGGACCCGGGCAGCCTCATGCGCGCCGCGTCGCAGCTGGTCAAAACCGGGCATATCCAGACCGGTGGCAGCACCATCACCATGCAGGTGGCGAAGAACTTCTTCCTGACCAGTGAACGCAGCTTCTCGCGCAAGACCAACGAGATTCTCCTGGCGCTGCAGATCGAACGGGAGCTGACCAAGGACGAAATCCTCGAGCTCTACGTCAACAAGATCTACCTGGGTAACCGCGCCTATGGCATCGACGCTGCAGCGCAGGTGTATTACGGCAAGTCGATCCGCGATGTCAGCCTGGCACAGATGGCCATGATCGCCGGCCTGCCCAAGGCGCCGTCGCGCTTCAACCCACTGGCCAACCCGGTGCGTGCCAAAGAGCGGCGGGACTGGATCCTTGGCCGCATGCACCGCCTCGGCAAGATCGACCAGGCCACCTATGAAAACGCGCTCGCCGAGCCGCTGAACGCCAGCTATCACGTGCCGACCCCGGAGGTGTACGCACCGTACATCGCCGAGATGGCCCGCGCCGAAATGGTCGGCCGCTATGGCAGCGAGGCCTATACGGAAGGCTTCCGCGTCACCACCAGCGTGTCCAGCGACATGCAGGACATGGCCAGCCGCGCCGTGCGCGATGGCCTCTCGGAATACGACGAACGCCACGGTTACCGCGGCCCCGCGGCACGCTTCCCCGGCAAGAGCCGCACCGAATGGCTGAGCGAACTGGCCAAGCAGCGCACCTTGGGTGGCCTTGAGCCGGCGATCGTCACGCAGGTCGAGAAAACCGGCATCAACGTCATGAGCCGTACCGGTGAGGACGAGCACATTGCCTGGGATTCGATGAAGTGGGCGCGCCCTTATATCAATACCAACGCGCAAGGCCGCGCACCGCAGTCGCCTGCGGACGTGGCACAGGTCGGCGACCTGGTGCGTGTGCACCGCCTGACCGATGGCACGTTGAAGTTCACCCAGGTGCCGGTGGCACAGAGTGCGCTGGTCACGCTCGACCCCGCCAGTGGCGCCATTCGGGCGCTGGTGGGCGGTTTCTCGTTCGAGCAGAGCAATTACAACCGCGCCACCCAGGCCAAGCGCCAGCCCGGTTCGAGCTTCAAGCCGTTCGTCTACAGCGCGGCGCTGGACAGTGGCTACACGGCGGCCAGCCTGGTCAACGATGCACCGATCGTGTTCGTCGATGAGTCAGTGGACAAGGTCTGGCGACCGAAGAACGACACCAATACCTTCCTCGGCCCGATCCGCATGCGCGAAGCCTTGTACAAATCGCGCAACCTGGTCTCGATCCGCCTGCTGCAGGCCATGGGCATCGACCGCACCATCGACTACATCGCCAAGTTCGGCTTCAACAAGCAGGACCTGCCGCGCAACCTGTCCCTGGCCTTGGGCACGGCCACGCTGACTCCGCTGGAGATCGCCACGGGCTGGAGCACGTTCGCCAACGGCGGCTACAAGATCAGCCCGTACCTGGTGGAGCGCATCGAGAGCCGCAGCGGTGAAACCCTGTTCACCGCCAACCCACCCCGCGTGCCGCAGGGCAGTGAAGACCAGGCGGGCATCGCCGCGCCGGAACACGCCATCGACACCACCGGCCTGCCGGGCGAAGCCCCAGTACCCACAGGCGAAGGCGCCGCTGCCGTGGCAGCGCCCGCCGCTCCGGCGGTGGCCGAACGCATCATCGACGGCCGTACCACCTATATCCTCACCAGCATGCTGCAGGACGTCATCAAGCGCGGCACCGGACGTCGCGCCATGGCCCTGGGCCGCACTGACCTGGCCGGCAAGACGGGTACCACCAACGAGTCCAAGGATGCCTGGTTCTCCGGCTACAACGCTGACTACATGACCACGGTCTGGGTCGGGTTCGACCAGCCTGAAAGCCTGGGTCGCCGTGAATACGGCGGCACCGCCGCGCTGCCGATCTGGATGAAATTCATGGGCGCTGCGCTCAAGGACAAACCGAGCCATCCACCGGCCGAACCGCAAGGCATCCTTAGCCTGCGGGTCGACCCGGTCAGCGGACGTGCGGCCACACCGAGCACACCGAACGCCTACTTCGAGCTGTTCAAGGCCGAAGACTCACCGCCCAATGGCGACGAACTGGGTAACGGCGCCGCCCCAGGCAGCCCGCTGCCGGCGGATGAAGCGACACCGATGGACTTGTTCTAAAGGCTCGCAGAGGGGCACCTGGGGTGGGGGGAAAGGCTCAACCCGTGGGAGCCCTGCGCAACGTCAGTCTCGGCAGGCTTGGATGGTGAGGGCCGAGATTGAGGTGCTGTTACTGGGGCTGCTGCGCAGCCCATCGCGGCAATCCGCAGCGCAGGACCGCGTGAGCTTCAGGTATTCGCGGTCCTAACCCCTTGTAGGAGCGAGCTTGCTCGCGATGACCGGCAAAGCCGGTCCTCTGGCCGCCACGCGTTATCTGCAGGTCATTCGTGTTGTCCGAATCGGCGGCGGCGGCGCCCTTCGCGAGCAAGCTCGCGCCTACACATGCCTACCCTCCGGTAGAAGAGTGCGCTGCCCAACACTGCCAGACAAAAAAACCGGCTCAATGAGCCGGTTTTTTTCATACCGCTGGATCAGCCGTTGAACACGTCATCGACGCTTTTCAGCGGGTAGTTCTTCGGGTATGGCAGGGTGGCGACACCCGATTCGATGGCCGCTTTGGCCACGGCATCGGAGACCAGGGTGATCAGGCGTGGGTCCATGGGCTTCGGAATGATGTACTCACGACCGAACTCCAGGGCCTGTACGCCGTAGGCCTCGCAGACTTCCTTGGGCACCGGCTCCTTGGCCAGCTCCTTCAGGGCGATGGCGGCAGCGATCTTCATTTCTTCGTTGATACGGCTGGCGCGAACGTCCAGGGCACCGCGGAAGATGAAGGGGAAGCCCAGCACGTTGTTGACCTGGTTGGGGTAGTCGGAGCGACCGGTGGCCATGATCACGTCATTGCGGGTTGCATGGGCCAGTTCCGGGCTGATTTCCGGGTCCGGGTTGGAGCAGGCGAACACGATCGGGTTGGGCGCCATCGACTTGAGGCCTTCGGCGCTGAGCAGGTTCGGGCCGGACAGGCCGACGAACACGTCGGCGCCGTTCAGGGCGTCGGCCAGGGTGCGCTTGTCGGTGGGGTGAGCGAACTGCGCCTTGTACTGGTTCAGGTCTTCACGGCCGGCGTGGATCACGCCGTTGCGGTCGATCATGAAGATGTTTTCGACCTTGGCACCCATGCTGATCAGCAGCTTCATGCAGGAAATGGCCGCAGCGCCGGCGCCCAGGCAGACGATCTGCGCGTCTTCCAGGGTTTTGCCAGCGATTTCCAGGGCGTTGATCATGCCAGCGGCGGTCACGATGGCGGTGCCGTGCTGGTCATCGTGGAACACCGGAATGTCGCACTGCTCGATCAGGGTGCGCTCGATTTCGAAGCACTCAGGCGCCTTGATATCTTCCAGGTTGATGCCGCCGAAGGTGATGGAGATGCGGCGGACGGTGTCGATGAAGGCCTGTGGGCTTTCGGACTCGACTTCGATGTCGAACACATCGATCCCGGCGAAGCGCTTGAACAGAACACCCTTGCCTTCCATGACCGGCTTGGAGGCCAGTGGGCCAAGGTCGCCCAGGCCGAGAATAGCGGTGCCATCGGAGATCACGGCAACCAGATTGCCTTTGCCGGTGTACTTGTACGCCAGCTCAGGGTCACGGCCGATTTCACGTACCGGTTCAGCCACGCCTGGGCTGTAGGCCAGCGCCAGATCACGGGCGGTGGCGGTAGGCTTGGTGAGCTCGACGCTCAGTTTTCCTGGACGAGGCTTGGCATGGTATTCGAGAGCGGCAGTTTTAAGATCTGACATTGTGGGCATTCCGCTATTAACTGTTCTGACGGGCCGCCGAGGATACGCAAAGTGCCCGAGAGCGACAAGACTGCCCGGTCACAACTGTCAAGGCCCCTAGCCTACGACTTTGTGCTATGCCCTGCGGTGGAAGGAAGAATCAGTGTGTACAATCCTTGCGATTAATGTCTACACATTTCTTCTCGGGGAGACTGGAGAGCATGCGCCAGTCGGTGATTTCCAACTGCCAGCGAACAGGGCCTGACGCCGAACGACCCGCCCTCTTGATCCAGCCACGCACCTCCAGCGTGCGTCCGCTCAGGTTATCCACAAAGCCCCGCGGCGCGGTGCGTAGCAGACGAGCGGGGAGGCGTATCCGCAGCGCGTCTTCAAGCTGAAACGACAGCGCACCGTTGCTGCGGCGTACCTGGCTCACACGGCCCGAGACCACGGCGAAGCCTGAGCGCTGCACGGCCCTGGCCCTGGCTACCGGGCTACCTTGCCAAAGGCCCAGCCGAGCGCGCCGGGCAGCCTGTTCGGCCTGAGCCAGGCACTGTGCAAATCGGGCGTTGGGCGCGATGACCGTATGAAACCCCAAGCCCTCGCGCAGCAATTGGGCCGGCAGATTGTCGCCATTTCGCCCATAGGCATAGGCCAGGATGCGCCCGTGGCGATCTCTGCCTTGCGCGCCACGCACCAGCCCAACGCGCCCACCGTTGGCTTGTATCAGCGCCTGCAAGCGGCGCCTGGCAGCATCGGCGTAGGGCTCGCCCGCACGCCCGCCACGCCCGAGCTCCGGGGCATTGATGCCGATCAGCCGCACGCTACGACCGGTAGCCAGGCGCAGCGTGTCGCCATCGATCACCCGCTCGACGGCGTAGGACGTGCTCGCTACCGGGCTTGGGCACAGCGCCAAGGCCGTGGCCTGCCAAACAGCGCCCACAAAAAAGGCGCCCACCAGGGACGCCTTCTTGTGCAGCAACGCGAAACCCGAAGGATTCGCCATGTGCAGTCTTACTTCTTGGCACCGAACATGCCGAAGCGGTCTGCGAACTTCTGTACGCGACCACCGGTGTCCAGCACCTTTTGCTTACCGGTGTAGAACGGGTGGCACAGCGAGCACACGTCGATCGACAGTGGCTTGGCCAGGGTCGAACGGGTTTCAAACTTGGCGCCGCAGCTGCAAGTGACTGCAACTGCTTCGTAATTCGGATGGATATTGTCTTTCATCGTCATTTCCTCGAGCTGCGTGCCGCCACCCAACACCATTGTTGAATACCGCACGTAATTAGGCGGGGAATAATACCAGAGCGCGCGATCAGCGCAAGTTGTCGCTTGCACCGACTGTCGTCTGCTAGGCTCGGCGCATCCAGTCGCATTCAGATACACCCCAGAGACCTCCCGCGTGTCCGACGTCATCCTGCGCATCGCCCTGCCCTCTCCGCTGCGCCGCCTCTTCGACTACAAAGCAACACCGCGCATGCTGCAGCAGCCGCTGACCCCCGGCATGCGCGTACGCGTGCCGTTTGGCCGACGGGAAATGATCGGCGTGCTGGTGCAGGTCGTCGACCACACTGACGTGCCGGCCGACAAGCTCAAGCCGGCCAGCGCGCTGCTCGACGACACCTCGCCGCTGCCACCGGCATTCTTCCGCCTGTGCCTGTGGACCGCGCAGTACTACCAGCACAGCCTCGGCGACACCTTCAGCTGGGCGCTGCCCAACCTGCTGCGCCAGGGCGAAGCCGCCGAAGCTCGGCAGGAACGCTTCTGGCACGCCGCCCCTGGCGCCAGCCTGGAGGATCCGCGCATTGCGCGTGCGCCACGCCAGCGTGAAGCCCTGCAGACCCTCGCCCAGCACCCTCACGGCGTGGCCCACAGCCTGTTGAGCAAACTCAAGCTGAACAAAGACAGCCTCGACCTGCTGCTGGCCAAGGCCCTGGTGCAGGTGGAAGTCCGCAGCCACGGCCCGGCGCGGCGGCATGAGCACTGGTTGGCGCAGCCGGAACTGGCACTCAATGAGGAACAGCAGGCGGCATTCGACGCCGTGCGCTCGGGCTTCGGCGCGTTTCACCCGTTCCTGTTGGCCGGGGTCACCGGCAGCGGCAAGACCGAGGTCTACCTGCAACTGATCCGTGAAACCCTGGAAGCTGGCAAGCAGGCGCTGGTGCTGATTCCCGAGATCAACCTCGGCCCGCAGACCCTGGCCCGCTTCGAGCAACGCTTCAACGCGCGCATCGCCCTGTTGCATTCGGCCGTCAATGACCGTGACCGACTCGACGCCTGGCTGGCGGCGCGTGACGGCGAGGCCGACATCATCATCGGCACCCGCTCGGCGTTGTTCACGCCGATGAAGCACCCCGGCCTGATCATCATCGACGAAGAACACGACGGCTCCTATAAACAGCAGGAAGGCCTGCGCTACCACGCCCGCGACCTGGCAGTCGTGCGGGCCCACCAGGAACAGGTGCCGATCGTGCTCGGCTCGGCCACACCGTCCCTGGAAAGCCTGCACAACGCCCATACCGGCCGCTACGGCCTGCTGCGCATGCAGCACCGGGCCGGCGGCGCCAAGCAGCCGCGCCTGCTGCGCCTGGACGTGCGCAGCTTGCCGCTGGACGGCGGTATCAGCGGGCCGCTGCAGCAGGCCATCCGGCAAACCCTCGAGGCCGGCCAGCAAGTGCTGGTGTTCCTCAACCGCCGCGGCTTTGCGCCGACCTTGTTGTGCCATGACTGCGGCTGGCTGTCGGGCTGCCCGCGCTGCGACGCGCGAATGACCGTGCACCAGCGCTCGGCCATGCTGCGCTGCCACCACTGCGGCTACGAGGAACGCCTGCCGCACCAGTGCCCCCAATGCGACCATGTCGATCTGCGCCCGGTCGGTGCAGGCACCGAGCGCGCGGAAGATCGCCTGAAAGTGTTGTTCCCAGACTTCCCGGTGCTGCGCGTCGACCGTGACAGCACCGCGCGCAAGGACGCCATGCAGGCCCTGTTCGGTACCGTGCAGCGCGGCCAGCCGTGCATCCTCGTCGGCACCCAGATGCTGGCCAAGGGGCACCACTTTCCGCGGGTCACGCTGGTCGCCGTGCTCAACGCCGACGGTGGATTGTTTTCAGGGGATTTCCGCGCCAGCGAACACATGGCCCAGTTGATCCTCCAGGTCGCCGGCCGCGCCGGCCGTGCCGAGGAGCCCGGCAAGGTGATCATCCAGACCCACCTGGCCGAGCACCCGCTGCTGGTCCAGCTGACCGAGCAGGGCTATTTCGCCTTCGCCGACCAGGCCATGAGCGAACGCCGCGCAGCGGGCCTGCCGCCGTTCTCGCACCTGGCCCTGCTGCGCGCCGAAGCGCACAAGCCCGAGCAGGCCGAGGGCTTCCTCGACCAGGCCTGTGCTGGCGCCGAAGCTTGGCTGGCCGAGTTTCCCCAGCCAGGCATCGAGCTGCTGGGGCCGGTGCCGGCGCCCATGGAGCGCCGCGCCGGGCGTTTTCGCGCGCAGTTGCTGGTCCAGGCCTCGAGCCGAGCGGCCTTGCACCGCCTGCTCAGCGGCTGGCTGGTACAGATCGAACAACTGCCCAGCGGGCGTCAGGTGCGCTGGTCGCTGGACGTCGACCCAGTAGACTTGCATTGACGCGCGCCAACCAATCGTCCTGCCGCGTCCCCAGAGGTTGGCAACCCGCGCCTAGCCACGGATAATGCGCAGTTTTTCCACCCGCGCCTCCCAGCGCCACGCCGCGCTTGCGGTCGAAAAGAGATCCTGATGAAAGACACCATTCGCCAGCTGCTCCAGCAAGCCCTCACCCAACTTGTCGCCGACGGTGTGCTGCCTGAAGGGTTGTCGCCAGCGATCCAGGTGGAAAACGCCCGCGACAAGACCCACGGTGACTTCGCCAGCAACATCGCCATGATGCTCGCCAAACCCGCCGGCCTGAAGCCGCGCGACCTGGCCGAGAAACTGATCCAGGCGCTGCCGGCCAGCGACGACATCAGCAAGGTCGACATCGCCGGCCCGGGCTTTCTCAACTTCTTCCAGAACACCGACGCGCTGGCCGCTCGCCTGGACGCGGCCTTGGCAGACGAGCACCTGGGCGTGCGCAAAAACGGCCCGGCGGAAAAGGTGGTGGTCGACCTGTCGGCGCCGAACCTGGCCAAGGAAATGCACGTTGGCCACCTGCGCTCGACCATCATCGGTGACAGCGTCGCGCGCATTCTGGAATTTCTCGGCGACCAGGTGATTCGCCAGAACCACGTCGGCGACTGGGGCACCCAGTTCGGCATGTTGCTGGCCTATCTGGAAGAAAATCCGATCACCAGCGACGAGCTGTCGGACCTGGAAAACTTCTACCGCGCCGCCAAGAAGCGTTTCGATGAATCCGAAGCGTTCGCCACCCGCGCGCGCAGCCTGGTGGTCAAGCTACAGGCCGGCGATGCCGACTGCCTGGCGCTATGGACGCGCTTCAAGGACATTTCGCTGTCGCACTGCCAGGCCACCTACGAGGTGCTCAACGTCAAGCTGAAGATGGCCGACGTCATGGGCGAAAGCGCCTACAACGATGACCTGGCCAATGTCGTCACCGACCTCAAGCACAGCGGTCTGCTGGTGGAAAACCAGGGCGCGCAGTGCGTGTTCCTCGACGAATTCAAGAACGCCGAAGGCGACCCGCTGCCGGTGATCGTGCAGAAGGCCGACGGCGGTTACCTGTACGCCACCACGGATCTGGCCGCCGTGCGCTACCGCAGCAACGTGCTCAAGGCCGACCGCGCCCTGTATTTCGTCGACCAGCGCCAGGCGCTGCACTTCAACCAGGTGTTCGAAGTGGCCCGCCGCGCCGGTTTCATCGGCCATCCAATGCGCATGGAACACATGGGCTTCGGCACCATGAACGGCGCCGACGGTCGTCCGTTCAAGACCCGCGACGGCGGCACGGTCAAGCTGATCGACCTGCTCAACGAAGCCAAGGAACGCGCCTACGCGCTGGTCAAAGACAAAAACCCCACCCTGCCCGAAGAGGAACTGCGCCGCATCGGCGAGGTGGTAGGCATTGGCGCTGTCAAATACGCCGACCTGTCCAAGCACCGTACCAGTGACTACAGCTTCAACTTCGAGCTGATGCTCAACTTCGACGGCAACACCGCGCCGTACCTGCTCTACGCCTACACCCGCGTGGCCAGTGTGTTCCGCAAGCTGGGCAAAGGCTTTGCAGAGGCCGATGGCCAGATCGTGCTGCACGCGCCGCATGAGCAGGAACTAGCCGCACGCTTGGCGCAGTTCGGCGAAGTGCTCAACAGCACCGCCGAAAAAGGCACTCCGCACACGTTGTGCAGCTACCTCTACGACGTTGCCGGCCTGTTCTCCAGCTTCTGGGAAAACTGTCCGATCCTCACTGCCGAGACCCCCGAGCAGCAACAAAGCCGCCTGCGCCTGGCTGCACTGACCGGTCGCACCCTCAAACAGGGCCTTGAATTGCTTGGCCTGGAAACCCTGGAGCGCATGTAACTTGGCTGCCAAGAAAAAACCTGCCCCCAAGCGCGGCGCCAGCCGCCAGCAAGCCCAGACCAAGAAGCCGATCCCGGGGTGGATCTGGCTGGCAGTCGGGCTGACCGTCGGCGCCTTCGTGGTGTTCCTGATGAAACTCGAGCCGGGCTCGGGTGACATCCAGCGCACCAAGCCTGAACAGCAGAAGCCCGGCAAGATCGCTGAGGCCAACAAGACCGATCCGTCGCCGCAGCAGCCGGTCAAGCCGAAGTACGACTTCTACACCCTGCTGCCGGAATCGGAAGTGATCGTGCCGCCTGAGGCCGTGCCGGAGAAAACTCCGCCGGTGCCTGCGCAACCGGTCACCCCGGTAACGCCGGCCGAGGCGGCGAAGATCGACACCGCGCGCGCCCAGGCCGCCCTGTCGGGCCAGACCCCACCGCCAGCGCCGCCCGTGCTCAAGCCGGCGGCCACCACGCAGTTCTTCCTGCAGGCCGGCTCGTTCCGCAAGCAGGCCGATGCCGACAAGGTGCGCGCGCAGATCATCCTGTTGGGCCAATCGGTGAAGGTGGAGTCGGGAACGGTCAAGGAAGAGACCTGGTACCGCGTGCTGGTCGGTCCCTTCAGCAACCGCGAGCAGCTGACCGTGGCCCAGAAGCAACTGGGGGGTGCCGGGTTCAGCAACTTGCTGTTGCAACAGCGACAGACCCGCCAGTAATGAAAAAGGCCTTGCCTCCCCACAGAGACAAGGCCTTTTTTCTGCCTGGTGCGTTTAGCGGCGCCCGCTATTGACCTCCGATATCTGCCGGTTGAGCGTCCAGAAGTCATACAGCACGCCGAGCAGGAACAGGCCGCCGGTGAAGAAGTAGATGATCGCGCTGATCCACTTGCCTTGATACAAGCGGTGCGCGCCGAAAAGGCCCAGGAAGGTCAGCAGAATCCACGCCAGGTTGTAGTCCACGCGCCCAGGCTGAAAACGTGCGTCGGCTTCGCGGTCCATCGCCGGGATCAGGAACAGGTCGATCAGCCAGCCAATCCCCAATAAGCCCAGGGTGAAGAACCAGATCGTGCCGGTGACGGGCTTGCCGTAATAAAAGCGGTGGGCGCCGGTGAAGCCGAAGATCCACAACAGATAACCCAGTAGCACACTGTGGGTGCCTGTAGCAGGCTGCCCGTTTCCATAACCATTCATTCAATAAACCTCGCCGCTTATGCAGAAAATTCTCTAAAAAAAGTTGTGACTTTTTTCACGATGACCGACAGGCGGTAGCGGCCCAATCGACCAACGGGTCCGGAATGGATCAAAAAGCTGTTATAAAGTTGCGCGCCCAACCCCACAACATTCACATGAGCTTCATCTATGCCGCCTCTTTTCAAGACATGGCTGACCCTCTGTCTCTTATTGCCATTGGCCGCCCACGCCACCAACCGTGAGCAACGTCTTCCTAACGGCTTCACCGGCCAGACCGTACACAGCGCCTCGAGCGCCGTGGTCAAGCGCCCTCAGGTGAAGCACATCACCACGCTCCGCGCCCGTCCTGTGGTCAGCAAGACGAATGGCCTGGCCGCGACCGCCGCGCCCGCCAAGCAGAGCAGCCAGGTACTCAGCCGCGCCGTCAATGTGCTCGGTACCCCTTATCGTTGGGGCGGCAGCAACCCGAAAAAAGGGTTCGATTGCAGCGGCCTGGTGCAATATGCCTTCAACGACGTGGCCAATGTCGATCTGCCCCGCACCTCCAGCGCCATGGCCCAGGGTCATGGCGTGAAGGTGGCCAAGGCCGACCTCAAGCCTGGCGATCTGATCTTCTTCAACATCAAGAGCCGCCGGGTGAACCACGTTGCCATCTACCTGGGTAACGACCGCTTCATCCATGCGCCTCGTCGCGGTAAGAACGTGAGCATCGACACCTTGAACAAGCCGTACTGGCAGAAGCACTACGTGGTCGCCAAACGCGTGCTGCCCAAGGAGCCGCTGAACAGCCAGGACCTGAGAATCGCCAAGCGCTGATCAGCGTCGCGCAGCAAGAAAATGGCCCGCATCTGCGGGCCATTTTCGTTTGCGTCAGAACGCGGTGTTCACCGTCAGCGACAGGCTGCGCGGGTCGCCGTAGATGCCACCGGCATAGAATCCGTAGCGGCTGTAGTAGTGCTTGTCGAACAGGTTGCTGGCATTGAGGCTGACGCTGGTGTCGTCGGTGACCTGGTACTTGGCCAGCGCATTCCAGATCGCATACCCCGACCAGTTCACGTCGCTGCTGCCCCGGCTCACGCCGTTGACCGGCTGCCCGGCCGGCGAGGACACGGCGCGGATGTTGCTCTGCGCGGTGACGCCAGCGCCGAGGGTCCAGCGCTCAAGCAGGCCGGACAAGCGATAGGTGGTCGAAGCCTTGAACAGGTGCGAAGGGTCCTGGCGGCCATCAGCGTCGGTCTGGCGAAAGTGCAGGTAGGTATAACCGCCGTAGACGTTCCAGCTCGGGGTCAGAGCGCCGGCCAGTTCCAGGTCGATACCGTCGGTTTCCTGACCGGTGCCGGCCTTGTAGGCCTGGTTGCCGTTGGCCGTGCTCTGCGCGCCATCCATGACCGCCTTGTTTTCCTGCTTGGTGCGGAAATACGCCGCCGAGGCATTCAGGCGACCGTCGAACCACGCCCCCTTGAGGCCGGTTTCGTAGCTCTGGCCACGAATCGGCTCCACCTTGCCGCCGCTGGCGGTTTCTTCGCTTTGCGGGGTGAAGATGTCGGTGTAGCTCGCATACAACGAGTAGGTGTCATCAAGGTCGTAGACCGCCCCCAGGTAAGGGGTGACCACGCCGTTGTTGTGCTGGCTGGTGCGCCCGCCATTGACGTCGCGGCTGATCGAGGCGTAGTCGCTGGTGCGTGCACCGACGATCACCGACAGCGGATCGGTGATGCTCAGACGGGTTGCGGCATACAGGCCTTGCAGGCGCGTGGTGACCTTGCTGTGCAGGCCGGTCCTGGACACCAGCATGTCGAAGTCATCGTCCACGCCATCGTGCCAGTTGCTGATCGGCAAGCCATTGTTGGCGCGGTACATGCAGCCGGTGGTGCTCGCCCCGTAGCCGGCATTGCTCACCCAGTTGCACCTGTACTGCGGCGACCAGGCGACGGTGCGGCTGTCGCTGTAGCCGAGCATGGCCTGGTGGCTGCGGCCCATCAGCTGGAAGGGGCCGGACAGATCGATCTGCGCCGACTGCTGCGTGGTGTCGGTGGAACTGTGCAGCCCGTTGAGCACGGCGCCGCTGCCGTCGGGGTTCCAGTAGCCGCCGAACACCCCACGCGACACCGAATTGACCTTGGCCATGCCGCGGTGCCCCACCGAATCGAGGGTGCTTTGCGCGCCCTGCAGATTCAGCGTCCAGTCGTTGGCGAAGCGATGCTGCAGCGAGGCAAAGGCGGTGCGCGTGTCGACTTCGCTATAGCTCCAGCTGGGCGCCAGGTTGGTGCTGCGGGGCAGGTTGGTCTTGCTGCCATCGCCGTACCAGATCGGGAAGTTGGCGCCCCAGCCACTGCCGACGGTCTTGCTGTACTCGTACTGCAGGCCCGCACCGAGGGTCGTGTCGTCATCCAGGTCGAAGGCGAAATTGGCCAGGGCGGCGCGCGAGCGCTCGGACTCGTTGTCGCGGAACGCGTTGGCGTCTTGCTGGGTGAGCACGAAACGCGAGCGCAGACGGCCATCGTCGGACAGCGGCAGGTTGAGGTCGGCGCCCAGGCGGCGGCGGTCCCAGCTGCCGTAGGTGGCATAGGCGCTGGCGCCGAAGGTGCGGGTCGGCGCCTTGCGGATCAGGTTGACCGAGGCCGATGGATCGCCGGTGCCGCCGAGCAGTCCGTTGGCACCACGCACGATGTCGATGCGCTCGTACAGGTCAGTGTTCAGCGCACTGCCGCCACCGCTGAAGTCGGTGCCGCCGGGAAACTGCAGACCGTCGACCTTCCAGTTCGTGACGCCATAGCCACGGGCGCGAAACTCGGTGCGGCCACCCACTTCCATCTTGCTGACGCTCACCCCGGGCGCGCTTTCCAGCGCCTGCTCGATGCTGTGGATATCGCGATCCTGCATCTGCTCACGGGTAAGGGTAGTGACCGACTGCGGCGTCTGGCGCGGCGTCAGTTTCAGGCCGGTGGCACTACGGGTGGTCTCGACGGTGTACCCTAGCTGCCCGGTATCATCGGCGCCGACGGCTGACTCGTCGATGTTGATGACGCCCAGGTCCAGCGTAGCGTTCTCGGCCGCCAAAGCTGCGCCGGAAACACTCAGGGTAACGGCCAGGGCCAGGGGGGGTAAGGCGGTGGCTGCCTCGGGTGAAGTGAATGGTCAGGTTCATAATGCTCTTGGGTTCATTTGCTAAAGCGTCGTATTCGCAGCTGTGTTTTTGCGGCGATTCTATTCCTCGACCCCGCCCCCTCCATGCCCGGCTTTGTACGCGCATGTAATCGAACGTAATGAGCGACCCCGGCGCTCTTTCACACAGGTACTGGCTTGATGACTACGACGTTGCTGGTCGTCGACGACGACGACGAGATCCGCGAACTGCTCTGCGACTACCTCAAGGACGCCGGCTACCAGGTGCTGGCAGCGGCCAACGGTGAGCAAATGCGCGCGCACCTGGCCGCGCAGCCGGTGCGCCTTGTGGTGCTCGACCTGATGCTGCCAGGTGAAGACGGCCTCAGCCTGTGCCGTCAGTTGCAGGCCCACCCGGGCCTGGCGGTGATCATGCTGTCGGCCAAAGGCAGCACCTTCGATCGCATCATCGGCCTGGAGGTGGGCGCCGACGACTACCTCGGCAAACCGTTCGAGCCGCGCGAACTGATCGCCCGCATCAAGGCGGTGCTGCGCCGCCCGCAGCGCCTGGACGCACGCGACGACGCACCCGGTGACCTGCCCCATGCTTTCGGTGGTTTCAGCCTCGACCCGATCAAGCGGGTACTGACCTGCCCCGACGGCGACGTGTTGAGCCTGCCGCGCTCGGACTACCGGGTGTTGCGCGAACTGCTCGAAGCCAACCACCGCGTCGTCTCGCGCGATCACCTGACGCGCAGCGCGTTCGGCCGTGATCATCTGCCCGACGACCGCTCGGTGGACATGTGCGTGAGTCGGTTGCGCCAATCCCTGCGCAAGGCGCCAGAGGCCACGGTGCAGATTCTCACCATCCGCAACGAAGGCTATCTGCTCAGCATCGAGCAGCCCGGCGCGGACACCTGAAGTGCGCTGGCTGCGGCGCCTGTGGCCCGGCACGCTGTTCGGCCAGCTGCTGCTGATCATGGTCAGCGGCACCCTGCTGGTGCAGTTGGTCTCCAGCAGCATCTGGTTCGACGTGCGCTTCGCCCAGGTGCTGGAAGCGCCGGTGCGGCTGATGGCTGCCCGTAGCGCGCCGTTGATCGCCCAGGCCCAGTGCCATGCCGAGCGCGCTGTGGTGCCCCGTGGCTACCACCTGCGGTGCGCGGAACACGCGCCACAGGTGCCGGTGGATGAGCGTCGCGGTCGGCGGCGCATCGAACTGCTGCTGCACCAGGCGCTGCGCCTGGAACTGGGCCACAGCCAGAACGCCCGCCTGCTCAACGTGCAACTGACCGATGAGTTAGGCCAGCCGCTGGTCTGGCGCAGCCTGTTCGGCCTGCGCACGGCGCAAGCGCATATTCAGTTTGCCGTGCCACTGGCCGACGGCCACTGGCTGACCATCGACGGCCAGGAAATGCAGGGTTGGAGCGGTGAGTCGGCCTGGGTGCTGATCAGCGACTACGTGTTGCGCGTGTACGCCCTGCGCATCGTCGCCGTGTTGCTGGTCTGCCTGGTGGCGGTGCGCCTGTGCCTGCGCCCGCTGCGCCGGCTGGCTGAAGCGGCGCGCGGCCTGGGCGACAACCTGGAACAGGCGCCGTTGCCGCTCGACGGGCCCCAGGAAGTGCGCCAGGCCGCGCACGCCTTCAACGCCATGCAGCAGCGGCTGATCGCCATGGTCAACGACAAGGCGTACTTCCTCGCCGCTGTTTCCCACGACCTGCGCACCCCACTGACGCGCATGCGCCTGCGTCTGGAACGCCTGCCAGACGGTGAAGACAAGGAGCGCCTGCGGCGCAATATCGCGCAAATGGACGACATGATTCAGCAGGTGCTCGACTACTTACGCGCGGGGGAGCAACAGCAACTGCACACCGTCGACCTCGACCGCCTGGTCGCACGCCAGTGCGCGGAACTGGCCAGCGATGACGAACCATTAACCGTTCACGGCACGGCCGGCAGCGTACAGGCCGACCCGTTGTTGCTGCAGCGCTGCCTGCAGAACCTGCTGGGCAACGCATTGCGCTACGCCCATGGGGTGTCGGTGCAGCTCGAGCGCAGCGCCAGCGCCGTGCACCTGTACGTCGACGACCACGGCCCCGGTATCGCCCCCGAGCTGCTGGCCACCATCACCGATCCGTTCGTGCGCGGTGAAGCGTCACGCAGCCAGGCCTCCGGCGGCTACGGCCTGGGCCTGAGCATCGCGCAGCGTATCGCAAGCAGCCATGGCGGTGGCCTGCAAGTGAGCAATCGTGCCGAGGGTGGGTTGCGGGTCAGTGTGTGGTTGCCGCTGGGCAGCGCTCAGGGCTGAGCGCGCCGTAATGGAGACGCCGGCCGATCGCTCGTCGACAGGATTGGCCAGCCTCGCTCCGCCAACCCCGACAGCCAGCCGAGCAAAGGCATCGCGTCAGCGGATTCCCAAAAGCACAAGCCCCGGTATTCACCGGGGCTTGTGCCTATCGCTCAGTCACGGATCAGAAGAGGCTGATCGGGTACTCGACGAAGAGGCGCACTTCGTTGCCGTCATCGTTGTAGCCATTCTGGCGAACGCTGTCGGAGGTACGCAGGATCGAGCTGCGCAGTTTTACCGACAGGTCCTTGGCCGGGCCTTCTGGCACTACATAACGCACCTGGTTGAAGATTTCACGCTCTTTGCCTTCACCAAACCCGTGGGTGTTGATGTTGTCGCCGCGCACGTAGGCAACTTTGTAGGTCAGGCCGGGAACGCCCAGTTCGGCGAAGTTCAGGTCGTAGGAGACCTGCCAGGAGCGCTCGTCTTCGGCGTTGAAGTCAGACCAGTAGGAGTTGGCCAGGTAGATGCTCGAACCACCGTCGCCTACGCCACCGCGGTTCTGGTACCAGCCGTAGTTGTAGCCAGTGCTGCCGGTGCTGCGCTGGTGCGCCAGGGTCAGGGCGTGCGGGCCGAAGGCGTAGGTGGCGGCCAGGCTCCAGATGGTGTTGCGGTCGCCGGTCAGGTCTGCGGCTTTGACGTAGCGGTTGTTGATCTCGGTCTTGTAGCCGTTGAAGTCCAGGGTCAGGGACTGGTCATCGGCAAGCGCGTGGACGTAGTTCAGGCCCAGGTAGTGCTTCTTCAGTACATCTTCGACGTCCGAGGTGTACAGCGAGCCGGTGAGCTGGTCGTTGAACTTGTAGCTGCCGCCCAGCACGTTGATCGACTTCAGGCCACCGCTGTCACGGCCTTCCATGCTCTTGCGCGCTTCCTGGGTGAAGCGGCCGGCATTGAGTTCAAGGCCTTCGATCTCTTTGGAGGTGACCAGCGTGCCGGTGAAGCTTTCCGGCAGCAGACGGGCGTCGTCGTGCTGCAGCACAGGCAGCGACGGCATCTGGTCGCCGTACTTGAGCACGGTGTTGGAGACGCGGAATTTCACGGCGGCGCCAGCGCGAGCCAGGTTATGCGGCGAGCGACCGGAGCCGTCTTCACTGGGCTTGAAGAAGTCGACACCCGCGCCGCCATTGCGGCCGCGGCCGCCGTCCAGACGCAGCGCGTACAGGCCAAACGCGTCGACGCCCACGCCCACGGTGCCCTGGGTGAACCCGGAGGAGAACGTGCCGATGAACGACTGGCCCCATTCGGCCTGGTCTGAACTGCCGTGTTTCTTGTCGCGGTTGATGTAGGCGTTGCGCAGCAGCACCTTGGCGTGGCTGTCTTCGACGAAGCCGGCGCTGTCAGCCTGGTCATTGGCCTGGGCCTGGGTGGCGCCGATCAAGGCCAAGGCGACGAGACTGATCCTGGTGTTCAACATGTTGTTTTCCTTAGTCACGAACTCAAGACACGCTCACCCGGCAGGCTGGCATCGCGCAGCGCACGATGAGCCGACACCGCAACGGGTAGCAGGCTGGCCAAATCCGGTCAGCCACGAGGGAGCGAATCCTAGACCGCAGTTACAGGAAATGTCAAAAAATCGTGAAATGCATAACTTTATAACCAAATAGCTCGCATCAGGCAGTGGATTTGATGGGCAAATCCGACGCAGACAGGTTATTTATTCTCAAGCGGAAGATTCTGAACTGTGAGTAAGAAAGGGCGATTGAGCGCTGACAGAACCTACCCCATTCGATTCATAGACCGCCTGTAGCCACCGGTTTGTGGAGCGACTTCAGTGGCGATAGGCGGTGAAGCCGGCTCAGGACAGACACCCATGATCAATCCGGGCAGATCCGTTGCAGCCAGGGCCGTCTGTCAGAGTGGGTGGAGTGAAAGACAGCGGGCTCCCACAACCGAGTTATCAGTGCGGGAGCTCGCCGCCGGCAGCAGCGCCTACCTGTTGCTCAGCGCTTTACCGGCGCCGGCTGTTGCTGGGTCAGGCAGTGGATGTTGCCGCCGCCCAGCAGGAGTTCACGACCCGGGATCATCACCACCTCGTGGTCAGGGAACAGCGCGGTGAGAATCTCCAGCGCCTTGGCGTCGGTCGGATCGTCGAAGCTCGGGGCGATGATGCCGCCGTTGACGATCAGGAAGTTCACGTAGGAACCGGCCAGGCGTACCGATGGATCACGTTCCTGGCTACCGACCACCTGGTCGACGCCGGCGCACTCTTCTTCGGTGGCGAACAGTGGCCCAGGAATCGGCATCTTGTGCACGATCAACGAACGGCCCTTGGCGTCTTTGCTGGCCTGCAGCACCTTCATCGCCGCCTGGCAGCGCGGATAGTTGGGGTTTTGCGGGTCATCGGTCCAGGCCAGCAGCACCTCGCCCGGGCGCACGTAGCAGCAGAAGTTATCGACATGGCCGTCGGTTTCGTCGTTGTAGAGGCCATCGGGCAGCCAGATCACCCGCTCCACGGCGAGGTTTTCCGCCAGCACCGCTTCGATCTGCTCGCGGCTCAGGTGCGGATTGCGATTGCGGTTGAGCAGGCACTCTTCGGTGGTGATCAGGGTGCCTTCACCGTCGACGTGAATCGAGCCACCTTCGAGCACGAAGCCCTCGGTCTGGTAGCGCTGGCAGCGCTCCATTTCCAGCACCTTGGTGGCCAGTTCGGCGTCGCGGTTCCACGGTGCGTAAAGACCGCCGTCGAAGCCGCCCCAGGCGTTGAAGGCCCAGTCAACGCCACGCACTTCACCGTGCTCATCGATGACGAAGGTCGGCCCGGTGTCGCGCACCCAGGCGTCATCGCTGCTCATCTCGACCACGCGGATGTTGGGCAGGTCGAGCTGACGGCGGGCATTGGCGTACTGACCGGCCGACACGGCGACGGTCACCGGCTCGAAGCGGGCGATGGCCTTGGCCAGGGTGACGTGGGCAGCCTGCGCCGGCTTGCCGCCCAGGCGCCAGTTGTCCGGGCGCTCGGGCCAGACCATCCAGACCTGGGTTTGCGCAGCCCACTCGGCGGGCATGTGGAAACCGTCGGCGCGCGGCGTCGTAGTGCGGGTTTTCATGGGTGACCTCTGCGATGCCCGGGCAGGAACCCCGGTGCGATGAGTAAACGTGAACCTGCTTTATAGTCGATAAATATCTGCTTTTAAAGCTCGATATGTGACCCAGGCTTTCCTCGAACAGAACCCGGCTCGATGCGTACCGGCCGGGTATCGGTCCAGGCCTGGTCCTAGAGCCCTTCGCCAAGGATTCGATCCACGCACTCGACGAAATGGTCGACGCTGGCCTGTGTGGTACACATCGGCGGCTTGATCTTGAGAATGTTCAGGTAATCGCCGGTAGGCTGCATGAAGATGCCCAGGTCGCGCAGGCGCTCACACAGCTGATGGGTTTCGGCGGTGGCCGGTTCCTGGGTGGTACGGTCGCGCACCAGCTCAAGGCCGAGATAGAAGCCTGAGCCATGCGCAGCCCCGACAAGCGGATGTTTATCGATCAACGCTTCCAGGCGCGCCTTGAAATAGCGCCCTACCTCGCGGGCGTTTTCCCACAGGCCTTCCTCGTCCATCACCTCGAGCACGGCCAGACCGATCCGACAGCTCACCGGGCTGCCGCCGGCGGAGGAGAAGAAATAACCCTCGGCCTCCAGCGCCTCGGCGATCTCGCGCCGGGTGATCACCGCGCCCAAGGGCTGGCCGTTGCCCATGCCCTTGGCCATGGTGATGATGTCGGGCACCACGCCTTGCTCTTCGAAGCCCCAGAAGTACTCGC
Organism: Pseudomonas gebzensis; assembly: GCF_034427815.1. Lineage (NCBI taxonomy): Bacteria > Pseudomonadati > Pseudomonadota > Gammaproteobacteria > Pseudomonadales > Pseudomonadaceae > Pseudomonas > Pseudomonas gebzensis. The sequence goes on along the minus strand of NZ_JAXQNS010000007.1, from coordinate 12,087 downwards.
CCAGCCGCCCATAGCCGACCTGCACTTCATCGGCGATGCACACCCCGCCCCGTTCGCGGACCTTGGCGTAAGCCTGCTGCAGGTAGCCCGGCGGCAATGAGATACCACCGGCATTGCCGTACACCGGCTCGCAGATGAAGCCGGCCAGTTGCCGCTTTTCGGCGTCCAGCTCGGCCAGCCGCGCATCGACGTCGCGCAGGTAATCGTCCGCGCTGTCGGGCCCGCGGAAGCGGCCACGGAAGGTGTTCGGCGCCTCCACCGGATGCACCCAGTCCGGGCGCGTTGCCAGGGCTTGAGGGTTGTCGGCGATGGAGGTGGAGATGGCGTCGGTGGCCACCGACCAGCCGTGGTAGGCCTCCAGCACACTGAGCAGGTCGCGCCCACCGCTATAGGCCCAGGCCAGGCGGATGGCCAGGTCATTGGCCTCGGTACCGCTGTTGACCAGAAACACCCGGTCGAAGCCTTGCGGTGCCAATGCCAGCAGGCGCTCGGAGAACTCGGTGATGGCGGCGTAATGAAAGCGCGAGTTGGTGTTGAGCAACGACCATTGCCGCGCCGCCTCCGCCGCCATGCGCGGGTGGCCGTGACCGAGTACCGCGACGTTGTTGAGCATGTCGAGGTACGAGCGGCCCTGCAGGTCGATCAGGTAATTGCGCCAGCCCCGCTCGATCTGCGGTGGGTGCTGGTAGTAGTGCTTCTGCGACCGGGCAAAGCTGGCCTCGCGACGCGCCAGCAGGGCCTGGGCATCAGGCACCGGTTCGGCATTGCAATCGATGCCGAGCAAGCGCTGCGGCGAAGGGCACAGGGCCCGCCAGGCGCTGGCATGAGAAGGCTTGGCGAAGAAAGGCGGTGTCACGTCGACGGCGCGGCAGAGCTGCACGCTGATCAGGCCAGTGGTTGTCCCGAGGACCTGTCCACAGGCCAGGCGCTGACCGTCTGCCGGTGTATCGCGCAGCCCGGTTATCCACAGCGACCACGCGTCTGTGCGCAGGCAGCCGCGCTCATGATCGAAGACGTGCCACTGACCGGCCTCAGGCGCGCATAGGGCGCTGTCGGTGGGTAGCTTCAGTTCGACGCCCAAGGCGCAGGTGGCGGGTTCATCCGCACAGTCGATCAGGGTTTGCGACAACCGGTACTGGCCGTACAGCGTGCAGGCCAGCCCCGGTTGCGCCCTGAGCACCTGCTGATCGAAACCGCGCTGCTGCCAGTTACCCGCTTCGCAGTGATGGCTGAGCACCCCGAGATCGACACGGGCCACCGCTTGCCCGACCAGCGCCGGCAGCAGCGGCGCGGCGTGGCGCAGGTCGAGGTCTGCCAGAGGCTGGCCAGCCGCTTGCAGTATCGCCCCCTCCATCAACGCGGCAGGCATCGCCGCCGCCGTCTCGAAGATGCGCCACTCATACGCCACATTGGCCTGGATGTACGGGTTGCCAGGGTCCACACGCAAATGTTGCGCGCTGCTCAGCACCAGCACTGCGGCGCGCAGCATGATCAGCGGCCACAGCGCGCGCAACTCGGCGGGCTGCAACGGGTTGACCGCGTGGTAGGCGCGTACCGTTTCGCCGATGCGCAGCGCATCGTCTGCGACATGCTCCAGCAGGCCGGCGCAGGTGATGGCCAGGTCACTGATGCGCCAGGTGCGTATCAGGTCGCCGAAGTCGATCACCCCTTGCAGTTGCCACTGACGCTCAGCGTCGCGAGCCCAGACGGTGTTGTCGGGGGTGATGTCGAGGTGCACGGCCTGTACCGGCAGATCGCCCACCAGTGGCTGCAGGCACCGCGCGGCCTCGGCGCAGCGCTGCTGCAACAAGCGCTGGCGCGGGTCGCCGTCGAGCACCGGCAGCAAGTGCTCGATCAACGCGCTGGCGTGGCGCGGGTCCCACTGCAAGGTGCGTTCAAGGCCTGGATGGTCGAAGCTTGCCAGGGCCAGGTCGACCTGCCCGCACAGCGCACCCAGCTCGCCCAGCAGCCGTGTCGGTAGATGGCCAACGCCGTTCAGCGATTGTCCTTCGAGGTAGTCGAGCAGCCGCACCCGCAGCGCCTGGCCATCGATATCCAGCGCCAGCAGCGCCTCGCCCGACTGCGCCGTTTGTACCTGCGGCACCGGCAGGCCTGCGGCATGCAGATGCGCCAGCGCGGCATGCTGCGCGGCCAGCTCGGCCTCGGCATAGCTGGCGTGGCAGACCTTGAGTACGAAGCGACGTTGGCCGGTGTCCAGGCGCAGGTTGAGGTCCTGCTGGCTGCCCAGCGGCTGCAATTCACCGCGCACGCCATAGTGGCGCAGCACCAGAGCACCGGCCTGGGCCGGGCTGAGGATCGGGTTGGGCAAGCTGGAACGCTGAAGCAGGGTACTCAGGGACATCGCGCGGACCTCGTTTTTGCCGTCTATAACGCCACCACGCCTGCCGATATTCAAGGGGCACACGCAAGTGGCGCATAATGACCGCCTATTTCCTTGGCGCGACTGTCGATGATCCCCACCCCGACCCCACCCCGACGCCCCCGGTGGCGCAGCCTGGCCCTGCTGGCGCTGTGCCTGGCGCCGCTGTTGTGGCCGCTGCATCACCTGGCCGAGCGCTATTACCAGGACCAACTGGCGTCGCAGAACCGCCAGACCCTCGACCTGTACGTCGCCAACCTGCTCGGCACCTTGCATCGCTACGAAACCCTGCCGCAGATCCTCAGCGACCTGCCGGCGCTGCGCGGCGTGCTGAAAGACCCCTTGCGCCTGGAATCGGTGACCAACGCCAACCGCCTGCTCAAGGACATCAGCCAGCAGACCGGCGCCGAAGTGATGTACCTGATGGACGTCAGCGGCAATACCCTGGCCGGTTCCAACTGGGACAAGCACGACTCCTTCGTGGGCCGTAACTTCGCCTTCCGCCCGTACTTTCTCGAGGCCATGCAGGGCAACCTGGGGCGCTTCTTCGGCCAAGGCACCACCTCGGCCAAGCGCGGCTACTTCTTCGCCGCGGCCGTGCGCGACAACGGCCGAGTGATCGGCGTGCTGGTGGTCAAGGTCGACCTCGACCATACCGAGACCCTCTGGGGCCGGACTCCCGAGCAACTGCTGCTGACCGACCACAACGGCGTGGTGGTGCTGACCTCGCGCGCAGACTGGCGTTTCCGGGCCACGCGCCCGCTGAGCGAGGCCGAACGCCAGGCCATCATCGCCATCCAGCCCTACCCCACCCAGGCACCGCAGCCGCTGCAACTGAGCCCCGAGACCTGGATCACGCAGACCCGCGACATCCGCGAGACCGGCTGGAAAGTGAGCATCCTCGCCCCGCGCACGCTGGTCGACCGCTCGGTACAGACGGTGATGGCCATTGGTGGCGCCGCCTTGCTGGTGCTGATGCTGCTGGCCGGCCTGGTGATGCAAAGGCGGCGCCACTACATCGACCGCATCCGCTTCGAGGCGCATGCCAGACAAGAGCTGGAAAAGCGCGTGATCGAACGGACCGCCGCGCTGGAAGGCCTCAACACCCGTTTGAAAAGCGCCGTGCTGGAGCGGGAAAACGCCCAGCAGGAACTGGTCAGCGCGCAGGACGAGCTGGTCCAGGCCGGCAAGCTGTCGGTGCTCGGCACCATGTCCGCCAGCATCAGCCATGAGCTGAACCAGCCGCTGGCGGCCATCCGCAGCTACGCCGAGAACGCCGAGGTGCTGCTTGACCATGAACGCACCGAAGACGCACGCGGCAACCTCAAGCTGATCGGCGAGCTGACCGGGCGCATGGCCTCGATCATCGCCCACCTGCGCGCCTTCGCCCGGCGTGATCGCCATGCCCCGGAAAGTGTGGCCCTGCAACCGGCGCTGGACGATGCCCTGGCCTTGCTGGCCAAGCGCCGCCGGGCCATGGCCGTGGAGCTGGTGCGCGACCTGCCCGACGCCACCCTGTGGGTGCAGGCCGGCGAAACGCGCTTGCGCCAAGTGCTCGGCAACCTGCTGGCCAATGCCCTCGACGCTCTGACCGAAAAGGCCAACCCGCGCACCTTGTGGCTGAGCGCCGAAACCCGCGACGAGCACGTGCACTTGCTCATCCGCGACAACGGCCCAGGCTTCAGCAGCCAGGCCCTGGCTCACGCCCGCGAGCCGTTCTTCACCACCAAGACCCGCACCCAGGGCCTGGGTCTGGGCCTGGCCATCTGCGACAGCCTGATGCGTACCCTGGGCGGCGAGTTGCTGCTGGCCAATCACCCCGAGGGCGGCGCGCTGCTTACCCTGCGCCTGCGCGTAGCTCCCGCGGGCGTCAACCTGCAATCTTCAGAGGACCCTTCGGCATGACCACGCTGATCGACAGCCAGACCCAGGTGATCCTGGTCGACGACGACCCGCACCTGCGCCAGGCCCTGAGCCAGACCCTCGACCTGGCCGGGCTCAAGGTCGCTTCGCTGACCGACGCCCAGGGTCTGGCCGAGCGCATCGAAGCCGACTGGCCAGGCGTTGTGGTCAGCGACATCCGCATGCCGGGCATCGATGGCCTGCAACTGCTGGAACAGCTGCACGCCCGCGACCCGGAGCTGCCAGTGCTGCTGATCACCGGCCACGGCGATGTGCCGCTGGCGGTGCAAGCGATGCGCGCCGGGGCCTATGACTTTCTCGAGAAGCCCTTCGCCAGCGATGCCCTGCTCGACAGCGTGCGCCGCGCCTTGGCCCTGCGCCGGCTGGTGCTGGACAACCGCAGCCTGCGCCTGGCCCTGAGCGACCGCCAGCAGCTTTCGACGCGCCTGGTCGGTCAGTCGCCCACCATGCTGCGTCTGCACGAGCAGATCGGTGCCCTGGCGGGCACCCGCGCCGACGTGCTGATCCTCGGTGAGACGGGCGCGGGCAAGGAGGTGGTGGCGCGTGCGCTGCATGACCTGTCGAGCCGTCGCGAGGGGCCGTTCGTGGCGATCAACGCCGGCGCGCTGGCGGAGTCGGTGGTGGAAAGCGAGTTGTTCGGCCATGAGCCGGGCGCCTTCACTGGCGCGCAGAAACGGCGCATCGGCAAGTTCGAGTTCGCCAACGGCGGCACACTGTTTCTCGATGAAATCGAAAGCATGAGCCTGGATGTGCAGGTCAAATTGCTGCGCCTGCTGCAAGAACGGGTGGTCGAGCGACTGGGCGGTAACCAGCTGATCCCGCTCGACATCCGCATCGTCGCTGCCACCAAGGAAGACCTGCGCCAGGCCGCCGACCAGGGGCGCTTCCGAGCTGACTTGTACTACCGGTTGAACGTGGCCTCACTGCGCATCGCCCCACTGCGCGAGCGCGGCGATGACATTCTGGTGCTGTTCCAGCACTTCGCCGATGCCGCCAGCCAGCGCCATGGTCTGCCGCCGCACATGCTGCAACCCGCACAGCGCGCCATGCTCCTGCGCCATGACTGGCCAGGCAACGTACGCGAGCTGCAGAACGCCGCCGAACGCTTCGCCCTGGGCTTGGAGCTGGCCCTGGACACGCCGCCGCCGGCGCCTGTCAGTGTGGCTCCGGTGCTGCGTAGCGGGCCGCTCGCCGAGCAGGTCGAGCAGTTCGAGCGCTCGCTGATTGCCGCCGAACTGAGCCAGCCGCACAGCTCCATGCGCAGCCTGGCCGAGGCCTTGGGCATGCCGCGCAAGACCCTGCACGACAAGCTGCGCAAGCACGGTTTGAGCTTCGAGGGCCACAGCGGCCACGACGATCACGAGGAACACCGCCCATGAACCCAGAGGCCGCGGCGCTGCAGCAGGTGCTGCACCATGACATTCCACTGACGCGCGAGATGGGCCTGGAAGTGCTCGACTGGCAGGCCGGCACTCTGCGGCTGCAGCTACCGCTCGACGCCAACGTCAACCACAAACACACGATGTTCGGTGGCAGTCTGTATTGCGCGGCAGTGCTGGCGGGTTGGGGCTGGCTGCACCTGCGGCTGCACGAGGAGGGCGTCAGCGATGGGCATATCGTTATCCAGCAGGGCCAGATCGACTACCCGCTACCGGTGACCACGGCTGCAGTGGCCTGCTGCAGAGCGCCCGATGACGCGCTCTGGCAGCGCTTCCTGGCGCTGTACCAGCGCCGCGGTCGGGCGCGGCTGACCCTGCACACCACCGTGAGCAACAGGGGCAGCGAGGCGGCGGCGGTGAGTTTCACCGGGCAGTATGTGCTGCACCGCTGAGGCTGGCATGATCCACCGCGCCAGCTTTGTCGGCAGGCGCGACTTCGCTCGCAAAGCACGTGGGCTATAGCCAGCCTGCCTGATCAACCACGGCATTTTTTCGCGAGCAAGCTCGCGCTCACACCGTTGCAGCCAATCTGACCAACGCTTCACGCCAGCCGGCTAGCGACGGCAAGGCCAGGAAGAACGGGTTGAGCAGCGACTCGCGCGCCGGGTAGGTCAGCGCCAACCCGTCCAGCCCCAGCACCTCGCCCCCTGCCCCTTCCAGCACCCCTTGCGCGGCGGCGGTATCCCACTGCGAGGTGGGCGCCAGGCGCGGGTAGCAATCGGCGCTGCCTTCGGCCAGCAGGCAGAATTTCAGCGAGCTGCCAATGTTGGCCAGGGTCAGTTCGCCCACGGCCTGGGACAGGCCTTCGAGCAAGGTTTCCTGCTGCGCGCTGGTGTGGCGCCGGCTGGCCACCACGGTGAAGCGTTCGCCCGCCCCCAGCGTGCTGCGCACGGAAATCGCCTGCGCCTCTCCACCCACCTCGGAGCGCCAGGCGCCCAGCCCATGGCCGCCGAAATAGCAGCGCCCACTGGTGGGCATCGACACCACGCCAAACACCACTTCACCGCGCTCGACCAAGGCAATGTTGGCGGTGAATTCCTCACTGCCCGCGATGAATTCCTTGGTGCCATCCAGCGGGTCGACCAGCCACCAGCGCTGCCAACCGGCGCGGACCTGCAGAGGGATGTCGCAGTCTTCTTCCGAGAGCACCGGAATGTCCGGCGCCAGGGCCTGCAGACCCGCCAGGATCACATGGTGCGCGGCGAGATCCGCAGCGGTCACGGGCGAATCATCGGCCTTGGCCGTCACGGCCACGTCAGCACGCCAGAACGGCAGGATCGCCGCCCCGGCCACACGGGCGAGCTGGACTACCTCAAGCATCAAGTGTTTGTCGTTCATGCGCTGAACAGGCCTCGTTGGGTGAGCAGGTCTCGTACCAGGTACAGCGCCGCCAGGGCGCGGCCTTCGGAGAACTGCGGGTGGGTGGCGAGCGATGACAGCTCGCGCAGGTCGATGCTGTCGACACGCATCGGCTCAGGCTCATCGCCCTCCAGGCGTTCTTCATACAAGTCGCTGGCCAACACCACCTGGATTTTCTGGCTCATGTAGCCTGGCGACAGCGACAGCTCGGTGATGTGTTCCAGCATCCGCGCGCCATAACCGGCTTCTTCCTTGAGCTCGCGGTTGGCGGCGGCGAGCACGTCTTCACCCGGTTCGATCAAACCCTTGGGCAGCGACAGCTCGTAGGCGTCGGTGCCGCCGCAGTATTCCTCCACCAGCACCGCGCGCTCGGCGTCGAGCATTGCCACGATCATCACCGCGCCCGGGCCATTCCCGCTGCCAACCAGCCGCTCATAGGTGCGTTCGACGCCGTTGCTGAAGCGCAACTGCACGGCTTCGACGCGAAACAGGCGGCTGCTGGCGACGATCTCGCGGCTCAAGACGGTGGGTTTCTGGCGCATGGGAGGCTCCTTGGCATGAACGGGTTACTATACCGTGGCTGGCTTACCCTACGAGAGTTTCCCATGGCACTTCTTCCCTGGTCCGACATAGACACCGTGTTGCTCGACATGGACGGCACGCTGCTCGACCTGCATTACGACAACCAGTTCTGGCTGCAGCATCTGCCACAGCGCTATGCCGAGGTGCATGGGGTCAGCCGGGCGATGGCCGAGTTGGAGCTGCAGCCGTTGTTCGAGCGCAATGCCGGCACCTTGAACTGGTACTGCCTGGACTTCTGGAGCCGCGAGCTGCAACTGCCGATCCGTGAACTCAAGCAGGAACTGATCGAGCTGATCGCCCTGCGACCCGATGCACCGCCGTTTCTGAGCGCGATTCGTGGGGCTGGCAAGCAGGTGGTACTGATCACCAATGCCCACCGCGACTCGCTGTCGCTAAAGCTGGAGCGGGTGGAGCTGGCGCCGTACTTCGAGCGGCTGATCAGTTCCCACGACTATGGCTTTCCCAAGGAAAGCCCGCAGTTCTGGGACGCATTGCGGGCTGACCTGGGCTTTGATCCGGCGCGTAGCCTGTTCATCGATGACACCCTGGCGATCCTGCGCAGCGCCGGACGCTTCGGCGTGGCGCACCTGCTGGCCGTGCTCAAGCCAGACAGCAAAGCGGCGGACCGAGATACCCAGGAATTTGCCGCGGTGGATGACTACCGCGCTTTGCTGGAAGGCTTGTAGCCAAGCCCCCTGCAACGGCAGGCGCTCCCAGCGATACCTTTGACCTTGGGCTCATTCGAACCCCAATGCATGCTCGCGTCTCACAAAAAAACGGCCCCTGCAGGAGCAAGCTTGCTCGCGAAGGGCGGCAAAGCCGCCCTAATGTAGATCACACGAATAACCTGCAGATAAAGCATGCCAGCCAGGCGACCGGCAAAGCCGCCCCAATGTAGACAGCACGAATGACCTGCAGATAAAGCGTGGCGGCCAGAGGACCGGCTTTGCCGGTCATCGCGAGCGAGCTCGCTCCTACACGGACCGCGGTGGGTTGGCGTCTGCAGAGATCGCGGTGGGCAGGGTCATGCGAGCGCCTATCTGCGCCTCTTCTCGGGAAGAAACGCGGTCCGCGAGCGGACGCTCCGGTGCTTCAACACGACACCGGTGTGCGCGCGACAGTGTCACCCTGTGCAGTCGACGTCGATCAGTGGCTATTTACGCAACAACCGCAACCCATTGAACACCACCAGCAAGCTCACGCCCATGTCGGCGAACACCGCCATCCACAGCGTAGCGAACCCGGCGAAGGTGATCGCCAGGAAGATCGCCTTGACGCCCAGTGCCAGCACGATGTTCTGCACCAGAATCGCACTGGCCTGGCGCGACAGCCGGACGAAGGCCGGGATCTTGCGCAGGTCATCGTCCATCAGCGCCACGTCAGCGGTTTCGATCGCGGTGTCGGTGCCCGCCGCCGCCATGGCAAAACCAATTTCAGCACGCGCCAGAGCCGGTGCGTCGTTGATGCCGTCGCCCACCATGCCGACCCGATGCCCCTGGGCGTAAAGCCCTTCGATAGCGGCCAGTTTGTCGGCCGGCATCAGGTTGCCTTCGGCGCGATCGATGCCCACCTGGGCGGCGATGGCGTGCGCGGTGTGCGGGTTGTCGCCGGTCAGCATGAGGGTCTTGATGCCCAGCGCATGCAGTTCGGCAATCGCCTCGCGGCTGCTCTGCTTGACCGTGTCGGCCACGGCGAACAGCGCCAGCGGGCCCGACGCATCAAGCAGCAGCACCACGGTCTTGCCCTGACGTTCGAGGCCGTCGAGGGTGGCTTCCAGCGCCGGTGAGCACAGGCCTAGCTCTTCGACCAGGCGATGGTTGCCCAGGTGATAGCGCCGGCCGTCGATGTCGCCACGCACCCCACGCCCTGCCAGGGCCGCGAATGCTTCTACCTCGCGCAGCGCCAAGCCTTGCTGCTGACCGAACTGTGCAATGGCACGTGACACCGGATGGTCGGAACGCGCGCCCAAGCTGGCAGCCAGCGCCTGGGCCTGGGCCTCGAACGCCGGATCCAGCACCTGGAAATCAGTCTGTACCGGCTTGCCGTGGGTAAGGGTGCCGGTCTTGTCCAAGGCCAGGAAGTCCAGCTTGCGCCCGCCTTCCAGGTACACCCCGCCCTTGATCAGGATGCCCTTGCGCGCCGCCGCCGCCAGCCCGCTGACAATGGTCACCGGGGTGGAGATCACCAGCGCACATGGGCAGGCCACCACCAGCAGCACCAGCGCGCGGTAGACCCAGTCGAACCACGCCGCGCCCATGAACAGCGGCGGCAGCACGGCGATGGCCAGCGCCACGGCGAACACCGCAGGGGTATAGATGCGCGAAAACTGATCGACGAAGCGTTGCGTCGGTGCGCGGCTGCCCTGGGCCTCTTCGACGGCCTTGATGATGCGCGCCAGGGTCGACTGCCCTGACGCCGCGGTGACGCGGTATTCCAGCGCGCCGGCCTGGTTGATGGTGCCGGCGAACAGTTTGTCGCCGACGCCCTTTTCGACCGGCAGGCTTTCGCCGGTAATCGGCGCCTGATCGACGCTCGATTGACCGCTCAGCACCTCGCCATCCAGACCAATACGCTCGCCAGGCTTGACCCGCACCCGCGCATCGATCGCCACCTGGCGTACGTCCACCTCGCGCCACTGGCCATCGGCCTGCTGCACCGTGGCCAGGTCCGGGCTGAGCTGCATCAGACCGCCGATCGCATTGCGTGCACGGTCCAGCGAGCGGGCCTCGATCAGTTCCGCAACGCTGAACAACACCATCACCATGGCCGCCTCGGGCCATTGGCCGATCAGCACCGCACCGGTCACGGCAATGCTCATCAGCGCGTTGATGTTGAGGTTGCGGTTCTTCAGGGCGATCCAGCCCTTTTTGTAGGTGCTCAGCCCGCAGCCAAGGATCGCCACCAGCGCCAGCGCCGCGACCAGCCATTCGGGGCCGGTCTGGGTAAAGTGCACCAATTCGGCGGCCACGGCAGCCACGCCCGACAATGCCAGCGGCCACCAGCGGGTGCGCGGCGCCGCGCCTGGGACAGCACTGGCGTCATCGCCGGTCAAGGGTTCGGCGTGCATGCCCAGGCTGGCGATGGCGCCCTCGATCGCCTCGGTGCCGCCCAAGGTGTGGCGCACGCCCAGTACGCGGTTGATCAGGTTGAATTCCAGTTGCTCGACGCCGGCAAGCTTGGCCAGTTTGTCCTGAATCAGGGTCTGCTCGGTGGGGCAGTCCATGGCCTCGATGCGAAAGCGACTGAACTGGGCGTCGTCACTGGCCTGCTCGGTGAGCTGCACGTGCGCCGGGGCGGCCGAGGTGCCACAACAGGCGTCGGCGCCGTGGTTGTGGCCAGCGTGGGATGTGGCCTGGTCGTGCGCATGCTCATGGCCGTGCTCTTCGTGGGCGTGCGAGTGGGCATGACCGTGTGCTTCAGCGTCGGCAGGCGCCCGGTCAGGATGGTCGTTGCCTTCGACAGGCGCACATTCAGGACCGCGGCCTTCGACGTCGGTCTGCACCGGGGCTTGACTGGGGTGTCTGGCATCAGCATGCGCGTGATCGTGATCGTGATCGTGATCGTGATCGTGGCGAGGCTTTGGGCTGACGGGCGAGTTCATCGGATCTTCCTTAAAGGGCACCTGTTGCCAAGTGAACACCCTGTAGCCACTATAGGGTCAAGCACCGTCATGGAGAATGTCGATGAAGATTGGAGCACTGGCCAAAGCCACTGATTGCGCTGTCGAAACCATTCGCTACTACGAACGCGAACGCCTGTTGCCCGAACCCGCGCGCAGCGAGGGCAACTACCGCCAGTACACCCAGGCCCACGCCGAGCGCCTGACGTTCATCCGCAACTGCCGCACGTTGGACATGACCCTCGACGAAATCCGCAGCCTGCTGCACTTGCGTGACAGCCCCGATGGCCAGTGCGGTAGCGTCAACGCGCTGATCGATGAGCACATCGAGCATGTGCAATCGCGGATCGATGGTCTGGTGGCATTGCAGCGCCAGCTGGTAGAGCTGCGCGAGCGCTGCCGCGAGCAAGGCGCCGAATGCGCGATCCTGCAGCAGCTGGAGGTCAACGGCGCCGTCACTGCGCCCGACACCGAGCCGTCCCATGTCGGGCGCAGTCACGGGCATTGAGGGGGGAGACAAGCCCTGCGTAAGACCTGCCCATCTTTGACTGCTTCCAGAGGCGACACGTTTGCATAGCCCCTGTGAAGTAGCGTTTTCTCGACGGGTATTTTGACGAGTACCCATCGCTTAAAAAGAGGGACGAATAGCGCCCTGAAATCTCCAAACCGATCCCATTTGAAATCTGCAGCCGTAAGGAGTGAGTGCGCAAGAAGTTGCACAGCAAAACCCCGCCCTACAGCCCCTAAAAACCGCTGCAGCCCCCATCCAGCGGGGCTTACAGCCA